>NZ_JBEFAK010000003.1:0-564768 GCF_040137845.1 Nonomuraea sp. B19D2
TCGCGGGACAGCTCCTCCAGGCCGGACACCTGAAGATCACATCATCCGAGCCCGATTTGATCAAAGTGACGGACGGTCACGCAACCGCTCGAACTGCTACATCCTGTGCACGACGTGAATGCTTACGCGGGGAGAACTGGTCGCGTCCTGGACAAGAGCGGAGCGGCCGCACGAGCCGAGCCGTCGTTTCAGGACAGCCCAACGCCAGTGCCGATGTGCGGGCGCGAAGTCACCGGAGGTGGTGCCGATGAAGGCGCTGCCCTCTCGCTCGGGCGCTGTACTTCAGATCTCCCAGTGCGAGGACCTTCGTCGGGCTCATCCAGCCCTGCGAGGGCTTGTGCAGCCCCCAACCGTCGCCGAGGGTGACTGCGGCGTGCTGCGCGGCTCCATCGACACCCCGCCAAACCAGGACGGTCCCTGGCTCGTCGTCGTGTCCTCCCTCGGCGGTGTGCTCGGCGAGCCAGTCTTCGAACGGCTCGCGGAGCATCCACACGTCCTCCGCGCCCTCGACACCGCACGCCGCCATCACCGTGCCAAAGCAGTTCGGGCCGCTCCGCCTGGGAAAGGTCCCGGCAAGGCGACGCGCCCCCGGGAGCATGGAGGCGATGGCGCCCCACGTAGCAGGGGCGACGTCGCCATGTCTGCTGGGGCGGCGTCCCTTCTCGACATACTTGATGACCGTCTCGACCTCACGCCCGGCGATCGAGGTGGGCCAATGATGCGGCACGGGTTGACTTCGCCTGACCGGGACCGGCAGCCGACGCGCGTCGGCCTCCGACAGCCACACGAGTGCTGACGAATCCAAGCCGTAGAGGCAGAAGGTGTCCCTGACTTCGGGCGTGAGCCGGTTCCGATCATCGTCGAGATCGAGCGAGTCAGCGAGATCCAGCGGGATCACAAATGGCTGCACCTGCGGCGCGAACCACCCGAGCCACCGGCTGATCAGGTCGTCGGGCACCTCGATCCCTAACACGAGCACGACGTCTGCCTGAACTCCGGCTGCTCGGCCGAGCTCACCCATGTACGTGACCGCTTGCCTGATCGTGCCTGGTGCTCTGTCGAATCGCTCAACCAGCCCCGCCGACGTGACCCGGGGCACAAGACATCTCATCGCTTTCCTCGCCCGAACGCCTGATACTCCTCACCTCACACCTGAACACCCGCTGACCGGGTGGGCCGAAATCGACTGACTGCTAATGGCTGACCTCCTTCGGGTCTCACCTCCACGTCACAGGCGTCGGCCGATTGTGAGGGCGACCGACCAGTGGCGCGTGAGTCGTCCGTCGGGGCGGGCGGCGAGACGGCGGCGTATCTCCTGGTAGAGATGCTGGCTCTTGGCCGGCTCCATGGCGATGTGGCCGGAGAACGTGTCGAGCAGAGCGATGTATTCGTCTGCCGTGTAGCGCAACGCCCATACGTAGAGTCTCGTCCCGATCACCATGAAGTCCCCGGAGGCATCGAACTCGGCGGGGATGGGGTCGAGCCGGTCCTCGGGCGGTGGCGGTGGCCATGGGCCGTCGTGGGCTTCGCCGATCTCCTCGTAGACATTCTGGATCTCGGTGAAGAACGGGTCGAAGCCGGCCGGCATCGCGTGGTCGGCGTTCCACACGGCCAAGTGGCCGCCCGGGGTGAGCAGCTTGGCCGCTTTCGCGTACTTGACCTCTGGGTCCAGCCACTTCCACGCCGTGGCTGCGTATGCGAGGTCGTAGCGGACCCCGGTCGGCGGCTCCCAGTCTTCGAACGACGACATGATCACGGAAACGTCGGCGAATTCGGCGAGGCGGTGTCGTGCCTCCGCCGCCAGGGCAGCGCCGAGTTCGATCGCGGTGATCGGGAAGCCCATCCGTGCCAATGGCAGCGTGGCTTTCCCCGGACCGCATCCGACCTCAAGTAGACGCGCGGGTGGCGTGACCCCCGTGATCGCAAGCAGATCGGAATATAGCTCGGCAGGGTAGTCGGGGCGTGCCTCTTGATAGCAGGCAGCCACGCTGTCGAAGGTGGCTCGCAGCCGATGGCGGGACATGATCCAATCCTGATGATGCGGCAACGCTGCTGTCACCTGCTTATCCTGCTCCGATCGGATACCGGGTTCGGGGTTCACTGGGACAGGTGACCGAGGGACGTTCTCCTCCTCTTGGGGCTCCGCCATGTGTCGGCGCATTTCGCGCTGACGCTCCAGCTCGCGGAACTCCAGGTGCTCGGAAGGCGCGCCGTCGGCCGTGCGGCCTCGCGTGTCAGGGAAGGTGAGGCGAGGCCTCAGCCGATCATCGCCAGGCGCGCCTTCGAGCATCCCTGAACTGTGAAGGAGCCGAAGATCGTCATCCAGACGAGTCCGATCTCTGCGGTTGAGCTGCCGGGCAGTCGCCGTGCTCGATAGGCCGGTCAGCCAGGCATCCAACTCGCCGGCCCGGCTGAAATGCTTGAGCCGGGACATGCGGCGCAGCGCGCGTGGACCGCCTCGGGGGCGGCCGAACACCGATTCCAGACCAGCGGGGCGGTGCGGCATCGGTCAGGCACAACGAGGCGATCGCGGCGCGGATACGCGTGCCGGCCGGCGTTTCCCGTCCGGCCACAGCGTTGCCGTCGCCGCTTCGCGAGAAGCCTTGTCAGGTCCTGCGGGCCACAAAAGGCAAAGGCAAGGAGATCCTTCCCCTTGCCACTTCTACCGTATAGCGCACCGGGGGGCTTGCGGCAAGACCCGGATCTTGCCGCAGAATCGTCGGCCGAGGCCAATATCCGCGGAACGGGGGTTCGGCGTGCGTGTGTCGTTGTCGATGTACGGGGGACGCGGTGGCGTCGAACCGCTGGTGGGACTGGCGGTGTGGTCGGGGGCGCTCGAGGCGCAAATGCGGTGTGCGGGGCCGCCCGGAGCGGAGCGGCCGGCCGGCTCGTCGGAGGGAAGGCAACGACAGATGGGGACGTGCCCGACAAGAGGTTCGGCAGAGCGTGCGGCGCCGGTGATTCGATCGGCCGGTGCAGTGCGACGGAGCCTGGCTGCCTGGGAGGTGTCGCGATGATCGAGCAGCACGTGTTGGATCTTCAAGAGGTTGACGAGATGCAGGTCGCGGTCGTTGGCGGCAAGGGCGCGCACCTGGGGGAGCTGTCGCGGATCGAAGGCATCCGGGTGCCGGCTGGCTTTTGCGTGACGACGTACGCCTTCCGGCGGATCATGGCGGAAGCGCCGTCGATCGACGATCGGCTCGATCAGCTGTCGCGCCTGAACCCGGACGACCGGGAGGCGATCCGCACGCTCGGCGCGGAGATCCGCCGGACCATCGAAGGGATCGCCATCCCTGACGATCTCGCGGCGGCGATCACCCGTGCGCTCGCGCAGCTCGGCGAGCACGCCGCCTACGCCGTGCGATCCAGCGCGACGGCAGAGGACCTGCCGACGGCATCCTTCGCCGGCCAGCAGGACACCTACCTGAACGTCGTGGGGCCGGCGACGATCCTCGAGCACGTCGGCCGGTGCTGGGCGTCGCTGTTCACCGAGCGGGCCGTGACCTACCGCCTGCGCAACGGCTTCGACCACCGGAAGGTCCACATGGCCGTGGTCGTGCAGCAGATGGCCTTCCCGCAGGCGGCCGGCATCCTGTTCACGGCCGACCCCGTCACGGGCAACCGGAAGGTCGCCACCGTGGACGCCGGCTTCGGCCTCGGCGAGGCCCTGGTCTCCGGCCTGGTGAACCCGGACGTCTACAAGGTGCGCGACGGCGAGGTCGTCACCAGGGCGGTTGCCGCCAAGGAGCGTGCCATCCACGCTTCGCACGCTGGCGGGACGCAGGTGGTGCCGATCGACCCGCAGCGGCAGGAGCAGCCGGCGCTGACGGATGCGCAGGTCGTGCGGCTCGTGCAGCTCGGGCGGCAGATCGAGGCGCACTTCGGCCGCCCGCAGGACATCGAATGGTGCCTGGTCGATGATGGCTTCCAGATCGTTCAGAGCCGGCCGATCACCACGCTGTTCCCCATCCCCGAGACCGGCGACCAGGAGAATCACGTCTACCTCTCGGTCGGTCACCAACAGATGATGACCGACCCCATGAAGCCGCTGGGCATCTCTGTGTGGCAGCTGACGGCCATGGCGCCGATGCACGAGGCCGGCGGGCGGCTGTTCGTCGACGTCACCCGGCTCCTGGCCTCGCCCGCGAGCCGCGCCGGCCTCCTGGAGATGGCGGGGAGGTCCGATCCGCTGATCAGGGACGCGCTGGAGACGGTCCTCGACCGCGGCCACTTCGTCCCGTTGCTCCCGGACGGGGGTCCCGGCGGGCCGCCGGTCGGCGGCGCGTCCGCCCCGATCGAGACCGATCCGGCCATCGTCACCGGGCTGATCGAGCGCAGCCAGGCGTCCATCGCCGACCTGCGGCGCGACATCCGGACGAAGACGGGGCCGGCGCTGTTCGACTTCCTGCTGGAGGCCTTCCAGGAGCACAAGCGGGTCCTCAGCGATCCGCTGAGCGTGCAGGCGATCATGGCGGGGATGGAGGCCACGTGGTGGCTCAACGACAAGCTGCGGGAGTGGCTGGGCGAGAAGAACGCGGCCGACACGCTCACGCTGTCCGCCCCCGACAACGTCACGTCGGAGATGGGGCTGGCGCTGCTCGACGTCGCGGACGTGATCCGTCCGCATCCGCAGGTGGTGGCGTTCCTGCAGGACGTCGAGGACGAGGGCTTCCTGGACGAGCTGCCGAAGCTCGCGGGCGGTTCCGAGGCGCGCGACGCCATCGAGGCCTATCTCGACCGGTACGGCATGCGCTGCGTCGGCGAGATCGACATCACGAGGCCGCGCTGGCGCGAACGCCCCACCACGCTCGTGCCCCTGATCCTCGACAACATCAAGCTCTTCGAGCCGGGCACCGCCGAGCGGCGCTTCGAGCAAGGGCGGCAGGAGGCGCAGAGGAAGGAACAGGACGTGCTGTCACGCTTGCGGGCCCTGCCGGACGGGGAGCAGAAAGCCGGCGAGACCAAGCGGATGATCGACCGGGTCCGGACCTTCATCGGGTACCGGGAGTATCCGAAATACGGCATCATCAGCCGCTACTTCGTCTACAAGCAGGCCTTGCTGGAGGAGGCCGAGCGCCTCGTGCAGGCCGACGTGCTCCCTGAGGAGGAGGACGTCTTCTACCTTACGTTCCAGGAGCTCCACGACGTCGTGCGCACCAACCAGGTGGATGACCAGCTCATCCAGCAGCGCAAGGACGCGTTCCGGTCGTACCAGGCGCTCACGCCACCGCGGGTGCTCACATCGGATGGCGAGGCCGTCGCCGGGGCGTACCGGCGCGACGACGTGCCGGCTGGTGCCCTCATCGGCTTACCGGTTTCCGCCGGGACCATCGAGGGCAGGGCCCGCGTCATCCTGGACATGGCGGAGGCGGATCTCGAAGCGGGCGACATCCTGGTCACGGCCTACACAGACCCCAGCTGGTCGCCGCTGTTCGTCGCGATCAAGGGCCTGGTGACGGAGGTGGGCGGCCTGATGACCCACGGCGCAGTGATCGCCCGGGAGTACGGCTTGCCGGCCGTCGTGGGCGTGGAGCAGGCCACCCGGCTGATCCGGGACGGGCAGCGGATCCGCGTGCACGGAACGGATGGCTACGTCGAGATCCTGCCGTGACTGACCACACCGAGAAGGCCCATCCGAAGCTTTCGGCCAGATATCCGGGTGGAGTCCAGCGAGGCGTGGCGGCCGCGGCCGACCTGCCCGACGCGCCTGCCGGGCGACACACGACGATACGGTCGCGTCGCCGGCCGGGCCGACACACGACGATACGGTCGCGTCGTGCGCCCGCTCGGTGGCGGCGGCTCGACCAGCTGCCACCGCTGGCCGCCGCCGGGCTCGGCGGCGACCCGACGCCGGGTCAGGTGAGCGAGTGGGCGGCCCAATTCGGACGGGGCGAGGAGCTCGGCGGCTGCGAGTACTTCGCGGGACGGCGATAATGCGGGTGAGGCGCCCGGGTTGATCAAGGAGCGGTGGCACCGGAGGTCGCGATGCCTGCAGAGCGGTTACAGGAGGAAGGCGGCGGGTCGGATCCGTTGCTGCGTGAGCTCTACCAGCTGATGAGCGCGCCCGACCTGAACCAGGTCATCGCCTACCTCCAGGACCATCTCGACCTGCTCGCCCCCGGGATCGACACGCGGCTGGGCGAGCTCGCCGACCGCTGCGCGGCGGAGGGCAGCGACGACATTGCCCGCTGGTTGACCGGCTGGCGGGGCCTCCTGCGGCAGTGCAGGGAGGAGGGCTTCGTGGCCGCCTTGGAGGCGCACGGCGGCATGGTCGAGGGGCCTGAGTGGCTCGCCCCCTTCTTGCGGCGCGTTGAGGAGCTGACGCCGATCGCCTATGAGGAGGAGGACGCCGACGCGCTGACGGAACTGGCCGAGGGCTGGCTGAACGTCGCCGAGGCGGACGAGGTCCGCGAACGCCATCCCGCGCTGCGCGCGGCGGCCTGCCACAACGCGGCGTCCACCATGCTTCGTGGCGACGGTGACCCGGCCGAGGCGGTAGCGCTCCTGCACGCGGCGCTCGACGCGCTGCCCCCACGCGCTCCCCTGAGACCGAACATCCTGCTCAGCCTGGCCCTTGCGACTGCGGCGCGCGAGCCCTCGCGCCTCGATGAGGCGATCGAGCTTGTGCAGAAGGCGGTACGGGACGATCCCGGCCTGCGCGGGCGGGCGGGAAGGACCCTGAGAGACATCGGCGTCCGGCTGTTCAGGATCTGCGAGCGGGACCCGTCGCTGGAGCTGATCGACGCGGCGCTCGCGGTCGAGCGCAGGCTGCTGGACGGCGAGTATCCCGCCGGCGGCGGGCCGGGCGCATCGGCCGCGATCATGGTCGAGTATCTGACGTGCCGGTACGCGATCTCACGCGACGAGGACGATCTGCGGCAGAGCGTCGTCGCGGCCGAGCGGGCGGTCGACTGCGCGCCGGAAGGATCGATGGAGCGGGTGAGCCGGCGCAATCGTCTGGCCGTCGTCCTGCGCTCGGTGTTCAGCGCCACTGGCGACGTCGACGCCCTCGATCGGGCCATCCAGCTCCACGAGGAGAGCCTGGAAGGGCTCCCTCCCGGGCAGGACCGCGTCTTCCACCTGCAGGGCCTGGGCCAGGCGCGCCGCCACCGTTACCGGTCACGCGGCGATCGGGAGGATCTCACCGCCGCCGTACGAGCGCACGAGGAGATGTACGAACTCGCCGAGCCCGGCAGTCACCGGTACGACGCCGTGCTCGACGCCTACGGCAACACGCTGCACGAACGGTATCTGGCGTGGGGCGATGCCGCCGACCTCGACAGAGCGGTACTCGTGCACCGCGAGGAGGTCGCAGCGACCAGTGGCCGGGGTCGGGTCATCGCCGTCAACTCCCTGGCCATCGATCTGCGGCACGTGTACGCGTCCACCGGAGACGTAGGGGCGCTGGAGGAGGCCATCGAGGCCCTGCGTGCGGCCCTCACCATCCCTGCAGCAGCCGAGGACCGTGACCGCGCGTCGGCGGCACTCGCCGGCTGCCTGTTCAACAAGTATCAGGCGTTCAGGGACGCGGCCGCCGGCGCGGAGGCGATCCGGATCCTGGCGGGGGTCCTCGACCGCACCCCGAGATCCTCCCGGGACCACGCGGTGTGGGCGGGCAACCTGGCCGCCGCCCTCCTCGTACAAGCCAGACTGGCGGATCAGCCGGACCAGGCGCGACTCGACCAGGCCGAGGAGCTGCTGATGGAGGCGGCGGCGGCCGGCGTAGGACTGGAGCGGGCCAGGCACCTGGTCAATCTGGGTTCATGCGTCAGCCTGCGCCCTGGCCACGCGGAGTCCGGGCCGAGCGTGCGGCGTTTCATCGCCTACATCGAGGAGGCGCTCGACCTCTGCCCGCCGGAAGCGCCCTTCGCCGCCGGCACGCGGCTGAATCTCGCCGGCGCCTACTTGGACCTGCACAGGCTCACTGCCGCCCCCGACGCGCTGGTCCGCGGGATGGAGCTGCTGCACGAGGGGTATGCGCTGGGGATCGAGCGGTCGCCTGAGTCCTTGTTGCAGGCGAGCCGGGCCTGGGGAGACCACGCGGCCAGGAACGGCCTGTGGGAGCAGGCGGCCGAGGCCTACGGGTACGCCCTGGACAGCATCGACCGAGTCGTCGGCGGCAGTCCGCTCAGAGCGCACAAGCAACGGTGGTTGTCGAAGGTGGAGGGGCTGACGACGGCCGCCGCGGCGGCGCATGTGGAGGCGGGCGACGCCTGGGCCGCCGTCGTGACGCTGGAGCGTGGCCGGACACGACTGCTCGCCGACGCGCTCGCCGGAGCCGCCGCGGAGAACGACCGGCTCGCCGTCCATCATCCCGGGCTTGCCGAGCCGTACCAACGGGCCGAGGCGCGGCTGCTCGAGCTGCAGCACCAGGCGCTCGAACCCGTCATGGGCGACTGGCTGCCGGTGGCCCCCGCGTTCGACCAGGCCCGCCGCGACAGGGACGAGGCGCTGGCGCGTATCAGGGAGCAGCCCGGCTTCGAACGCTTCCGCCTGCCCGACCCGGTCGACGACATCGCTCGGGCCACGCGCTCCGGCCCGCTGCTGTACCTGCTGGCCGGCACCCGTGGCGGTTACGGACTGCTGGTCGACGGCGGCTCCGTTGTCGCCCACCCCCTGCCCGACCTGCGGCTGGACGATGTCCTACGGCAGCTGCCCGACTACATCGACGCCTACGAGCGGGCTGGAACCGACGTGCGGCTCTGGCACCGGGTGCTCGACGACGTCACCCGCTGGCTCTGGGAGGCGGCGATGGGGCCGCTGCTCGACCTCGTCCCCGGTGACGGCCCGCTGACCGTCGTCCCCACGTGGCTGCTGGTCCTGCTGCCCTTCCACGCCGCCTGGACACCCGACCAGGACGCTCCCACCGGGCGGCGCTTCGCGATCGATTGCCGTCCGCTCACGTTCGCGCCGAGCGCCGGCATCGCCGCCAGGTCCGCGCCCGACGGCGCCGTGGCCGGGCGGATGTTAGCCGTCGGCGATCCGCAACCGGTCTCCGCAAGGCCGCTGCCGTTCGCGGCGTACGAGGTCGACGCCGCCGTCCGGGCATTCCCTGGCGCCCGTCGCCTGACCGGTGACGAGGCGACGCACGAGGCGGTGCTCGCCGGCCTCGATGCCCACGATGGGCATGGAGTGTTACATTTCGCCTGCCATGGCTACGCCGACTGGGAGCAGGTCCTGGACAGCTATCTGCTCCTGTCGGGCAATCGGCGCCTGACGCTGCGCGACCTGCTCGTCCGGCCGGTACGCGCCGGGCTCGTGGTGCTGTCAGCGTGCGAGACGGCGTTGCCGCAGGTCGGGCTGTCCGACGAGGTGATCGGTCTGGCCACGGGTTTCCTGCAGGGCGGAGCGGCCGGCGTCATCGGCTCGATGTGGCGGGTGCCGGACGCGAGCACTGCGCTGCTGCTCAGCCGGTTCTATGCGATATGGAAAGGCGGTGGCCATCCGGCGGCTGCGCTGCGTGATGCGCAGCGGTGGGTGCGCGACGCCACCAACGCCGAGCTGCGCGCGGCCTATCCCGCGCTCATGGATCATTTCGCACCGATCCCCGAGTCGATGCGGCCGTCGTGGGGGACGGGCCGCGATTTCGCCCATCCCGCCTACTGGGCGGCCTTCACGTACACGGGAGCAGCATGACCAGCCCGCCACGCTCGATCACCGATCTGGCCAACACGATCAGGCCGCGGCTGCCGGCGCTCCTCGGCGAGGAGGCCCAGGAGGTGGACGCGGCGCTCGGCGAGCTGCTTGCCCGCGGCCCGGCAGCCGAGCCGGAGATTCTGGCACTGCTGCAGCGATCTCCGGCGACCCGGGAATGGGCCTACGCGTTCTTGCGGCGCGCGGACGGCGGCGATCTGCGCGATCCCCGTACCGCGTACTTCCCGCTGGCCGCCGCGGGGAGCTTCGTCGGAGCCGACGTCTACGAATGCGAGCAGTGCGACCACCGGTGGCTCCGCCGTGCGGTCGGCCAGCCCGTGCCCGGCTGCCCTCAGCACGGCACACTCCTCGTCCGCGTCAAGGAATCGGAGCTGTAGTGCTTGAAAGCCTGTCGAAGGGGCTGGCGGACCGGGTCGCCGAGCGCTGGACCCGCGTCGTGATCCTGCCCGCCGCGCTGTTCTGGCTGGGCGGCGGGCTCGTGTGGTTCCTCGGCAGCGGCCAGACCGTCGAGGCGGCGGTCCAGACGGTGACCAAGCAGGTCACCACGTGGATGGTCGCCGGGTTCCTGGTTGTCGTGCTGCTGTCCGGGCTCCTGGCCAGACGCCTGGTCGACCCGGCGCTCGCCATGCTCACCGGCCGGTGGCACCGCTCGCTCGACCCGCTCGCCCGGCTCGCGGCCGGCCGGTGGTCACGCAGGATCACCGAGCGGGAGGCTCGCTGGCAGGACCTGGCCGCGCACGCACGCGGCTGGGCGGAGGAACGCGAGCTGGCTGCCCTCGACCTATGGCTGCGCGGCATGCCGTCCGACCCCGCACGCTGCCTGCCGACCCGGCTGGGCAACCTCCTGGCGGCCGCCGAACGGTGGCCGGCCGACAAGTACGGGCTGGAGGCGTCGCAGTGCTGGAGCCGGCTGTGGCTGGTCATGCCGGAGGAAGCCAGAAAAGAGCTGATCGGTGCGCGCGAGCGGCTCGACGGGCAGATCACCGCCTGGATGTGGGGCGTGGCCTTCCTCGTGTGGACACCCTGGGCGTGGTGGGCGGCGCCGGTGGGCGTGGCCGCCGCGGGAGTTGCCTACGCGGGCGCCCTCCGGTACGCCGGGGCGCTGGGCGACCTTCAGGAGTCGGCCTTCGACCTGTACCGGGGCGCGCTCTACACGCACCTGCGCTGGCCGCTGCCCGAGGATGCCGCGACCGAGCGGGAGACGGGCCGGGTGGTGAGCGCGTACCTGTGGCGCGGCTCCCAGGACCCACTCCCGCTGCGGGTGGAATGACAGTGATCGGCCGCGGGGCTACCGCACCTCACGCCCGCGTACTGCTGCTTGAGCAGCCATCGCCCGAGCGAACCGGTCTGCCGCGACGAACCGGCGTCAGTCGTATGAAAGCCAGCTCAAGGACCGCGTAGGCAATGTCCGGTCAGCGCCCGCAAGGTGACCGGTCTGGGATGAGCTCGGTCTCGGGCGGAGGCGCGGGAGCTCCTGTCCCTTCCGAATGCGGCGTCACCCTTGTGAATGTCATGCGAACTGCCCTTCCGGATCTGCCGCGTCGGCGCTCGGCTCCTTGATCACGATGGGAAGTAGCTCCCACGCGTCGATGGTGTACCCGAGGCGCGCGCCCGGCGCGCTGCGGGCCTGCAGCCGCCACGGGCCGTCGCCAGTCGGGTAGCAGCGCAGGGTGAGTACCTGGCCGGTGGTGGACAGGAAGATCTCGGCGATGGAGTGGTCGACGACCACGCGCAGGTCGACCGGCTCACCGCCGGGGCAGGGCATCCGGTAGGCACCGCCGCGGGCCCGGGGGTCCAGTGAGGCGCGGGCGCGGTCGACGACCAGTTCGCCCGCGGCCGGGTCGACGCGGATGTCGAGGTACTCGGAGCCGTCTGCGGTGGTGAGCAGCCGCAGACCGGCTTGCCCGGCTGGCTCCAGCCGGGCGGTCAGGTCGAAGGCGCGGCCGACGCCGCCGAGTTCCACCGGCTCCGGGCCGTGGATCCAGCCCGCGGCGTGGACGGTGCGCTCGCCGCGCAGAGCGGGTAGTTCGGCGGCGGGCTGCTGCCGGAGCGAGCCGTCGTCGCTGAGCGAGATCTCGCGTGGGAGGGTGAGCACGCCGGCCCATCCCCCGGCGGCGGCCCACGCCGCGTCGCGGGCTTCCCAGGACCATCCCCACAGCAGCCATCGGCCGCCCGGCGCGCGTAGCAGCGCGGGCGCGTAGCAGTCCGGGCCGTGGTCGAGGAGTACGGGCGGGCCGGCTTCGAAGACGGCGCCGCGTTCGGCACCGACCAGGGCTGCGACACATTGCGGGCCGTCGCGGTCGTCCCATGCGCTGATGATGAGGGCACCGCGCCCGGAGGCCGCCGGGAGGTACTGGGGGCACTCCCAGCCCTCGCCGGTGAGCAGGCCGGTGCCGCCCACGGGCTCCGGCTCGCCGGCGCAGAAGGGCCCTCGGTAGGTCCAGGTCTCCAGGTCGGGCGACTCGTACAGCAGGGCCGCGCCGCGGCCGTCGGTGAGCGCGGCGCCGACCAGCATCCGCCAGCGCGCGCCGTCCCGCCAGACGTACGGGTCGCGGTACATGGTGCAGCCGTCGGGCGGCTGCGGGATGAGCAGGTCGCCGCGAGGGCGGAAGGTCTGGCCGCCGTCGTGGGACTCGGCGGTGGTGACCGGCTGGCTCCAGCGGTCGCTGCGGTAGGCGGAGTAGAAGGCGACGATCCGGTCGCCGTCGGACACGGCGTTGCCGGAGAAGCAGCCGTCGGCGTCCTCGCCGCCGGGGGCGGGTGCGAGGGCGATCGGCAGCGGCTCCCAGCTCAGCAGGTCGGGGCTGCGGAAGTGGCCCCAATGCATGTTCGCGTGGTCGGTCCCGTCGGGGTTGTACTGGTAGCAGACGTGGTACTGGCCGTCGTGGTGGACCAGCCCGTTGGGATCGTTGATCCAGTTGCGGGGCGGGCGCAGGTGCGCGACGGGCCGGTGCGGGTCAAAGGGCGCGGCGGACACACATGTGCCTTTCCGAATGTCCGAGAGCGTGCAGAGGACCGGTCAACCTTTGACGGACCCGGCGGTGAGGCCGCGGACGAAGAAGCGCTGCAGGGCGAGGAAGAACAGGATCGGTATCACCATCGAGATGAAGCCGCCGGCGGTGACCAGTTGCCAGCCCTGGCCCTGCTGGCCCATGAGTCCCTTGACGGCGACGGTGATCGGCTCGTTCTCGCCCGGTCCGATGAAGACGAGGGCGATGAGCAGGTCGTTCCAGACCCACAGGAACTGGAAGATCGCGAACGAGGCGAGCGCCGGCACGCACATGGGCATGATGAGCCGCCAGAACATGGTGAAGTGGCTGGCGCCGTCGATCCTGGCCGACTCGAGCACCGCCTTGGGCAGCGTGGCCATGTAGTTGCGCAGGATGTAGATCGCCAGGGACATGCCGAACCCGATGTGCGCCAGCCACGCGGCCGGGAAGGTGCCGTTGATGCCGAAGTCGCCGTACAGCTGCAGGATCGGCACCAGCGCCACGTAGTTCGGCACGACGAGCAGGCTGACGATCATGATGAATAGCGTGTTGCGGCCGGGGAAACTCATGAAGGCGAACGCGTAGGCCGCGAACGCCGCGATGAGCAGCGGGATGAACGTCGCCGGCAGGGCGATGGCGAAGCTGTTGACGAACGCCTGGTCGAGGTTCGCCTGCGCGATGACCTCGCTGTAGGCCCGGGTGGTGAGCCGGCCCAGCGCTGCCGGGTCGGTGAAGATCGTCCACCAGCCGAGGGAGTTGGCGTCGTCCTTGGTGCGGAACGAGGTGATCAGCAGGCCCAGCGTCGGGACCACCCACAGGGTGCAGATGAAGATCACCGTGGCCTTGGCCACCGGGGTGGCCTCTCCCTGGTGGCGCATCCGGCGCGAGACGGTCCGCCGATGGGCCGGAGGGGAGCCGGCGGGACGGGTCACGGATCGCTCGGCGATGCTCATCGCCCGGCCTCCTCGGTACGGAACTGGCGCACCTGGTACACCATGATCGGAATGATGGCGATCATCAGCATGACCACGATCGCGGCCGCGTGACCGTTGTTGAAGTTCGTGAACAGCTCGTTGAAGAACTGCACGCCGATGACGTTGGTGTCGAAGTCGCCGTTCGTCATCACGTAGACGATGTCGAACAGCTTCATGACGCCGATCGTCACCGTGACGAAGACCGTGATGATCGTGCCCCGGATCTGCGGGACGATCACTTTGCGGAAGATCTGCCGCTCGCTCGCCCCGTCGATCCTGGCCGCCTCGAGCGTGTCGGCCGGCACGCCCTTGATGGCGGCCGACAGCAGGACCATGGAGAAGCCCACCTGCGCCCACAGCAACATCACCATGAGCTCGAGGCTGTTGAACTTGAAGTCGGTGATCTGCAGCCAGTTGACCGGGTCGAAGCCCAGACCGGTCACGATCGCGTTCTGCACGCCGATCTGCGGCTCTCCCGGCGGGTTGGTGGCGTAGACGAACCGCCAGATGGTGCCCGCCCCGACCGCCGAGATGGCCATGGGCAGGAAGATGGCCGTCTTGGCCAGCTTCTCCGCGCGCGGCCGCAGGCGGTCGGCCAGCACCGCGATCCCGAGCCCCAGAGCGATCGTGACGGCGGGCACGATCACGATCCACAGCAGCGTGTTGACCAGGGTGGAGCGGAAGCCGGCCGAGCCCAGGAGGGAGGTGTAGTTGTCGAGGCCGACGTAGGCGGTGCTGTCGGCGTTGGCGAAGCTGAAGTGGATCGTCTGGATCGCCGGGTAGATCAGGTAGAGGCTGATCGCCAGGAAGGCCGGGCCGATGTAGACGTACGGCTTGAGACGGTCCTCCCACCTGCCGGGCAGCAGCCCGACCAGCCGGTTGAGCACCCAGAACAGGACCAGGGCGCCGCCTACTCCGGCGATGACGGCGAGGACGGCGTTGATCGTCTTGATCAGCATGGCGCTGCTCCTTTCCCGGGCGTACCCGTTGTGCCTGAAGGGCCGTGTGCGCGGCTGAGCCCGCCGCGCGCACCGCGGGGGTCCGTCATGCCGTCAGCTCGCCGGCCAGCTGTCGTCGATCGCCTTGAGTGCCTGGTCGAGACTCTGCTGGTTGCTGATCCACCCCGTCATGCCCTTCCAGAAGCTGCCGGAGCCGACCGCGCCGGGCATCGCGTCGGAGCCGTCGAAGGCGATGCCGGTCGACTGGTAGGCGATCTTCGCGATGTTCTGGATCGTCTGGGTGGGATAGTTGGCGACGTCGAAGTCCTTGTGGGGCGACAGCCACGCGCCGGTCTTGGCGCCGGCGGCGCCGAAGTCCTTGGTGGCCATGTACTGCAGCAGCTTCTTGGCCGCCTCGTTGTCCTTGCTGAACAGGCCGGCCAGGTCGCCGCCGCCCTCGACGGGGTTGTCGCCCCCGGCGGTGGCGGGCGGGAAGCCGAAGACGCCGACGCGGTTGTCGATGTCGGCCACCACGTCGTCGGGGAAGAAGCCCTTGGCGGCGACGAAGTTGCCCTGCTTGTACATGAAGCAGCCCGGCGGGTTGCGGAACATCGGGTTGCCGGCGGTGCCGAAGTTGTTGCTGGAGATGGACTTGCGGCCGCCCAGGACGTTGCCGTCGGTGAAGGCGATCTTCTCGAAGGTGCCGGCGGCCCGGCGGACCAGCGGCGAATCGAACTTGGTCTTGTGGTTGATCCAGTCGTCGTACTTGGCCGCGCCGCCGTACTTCAGCACCAACTCCTCCATCCAGTCGGTGGCCGGCCAGCCCGTGGCGGGACCGGACTCGATGCCCAGGCACCAGGGGGTCTTGCCCGCCGAGCGGATCTTGTCGGTGAGCGCGAGGAGTTCGGGGATGGATTTCGGGATCTCGTACCCGGCGGACTCGAAGGCCTGCTTGGGGTAGAAGACCAGGCTCTTGACGTTCATGCTGGCCATGAGGCCGTAGAGCTTGCCGTCCTTGCTGCCGGCCTCCAGCGTCCCGGCCGTCATGCTGTTCTTCAGTGTGGGCATGTCGAGGATGTCGTCGAGCGGGGCGAGCCGGCCCTTGGCGGCGAGGTCCTTCATGATGCCGGGCTGCGGGAACAGCGCGATGTCGGGCAGGTTGTTGCCCTGCACCCGGGTGACGATGAGCTGGTTGAAGTTGTCCGACGGGGACCACTTGATCGTGATGCCCTGCTCCTTGGCGTACGGATCGAGCGACACCTTCAGCGCGTTCAGGTTGTCGCCGGTCATGCCGGTCATGATTTCCACGGTTTTGCCGGCGTTCCCCGTGCCGGTTCCACTGGTCGCCGTCGAACCTCCGTCGCTCAGGCAGCCGCTGGACAGCAGCGCGAGCGCGGTCATCGGCGCGAGCGTTTGGAGCAGTTTGGTCCGTCGCATCTGTGACTCCCTTGAAAAGACGCGCGGGGGGCCGGCAGGCGCCCCGGCGTTCCCCGGTCGGGGGCACCTGGCAGCAGGGAGACCGGCCCACCCAACGAGGAATTGACGCGAGTCAACGATAGGTATGATTACCGGGAAGGCTGAACCGGTCAGCCGGTAACATTTCTGCAACATGTGGTAACCGATGGTTCCTGTCCCCCGACCCTCAGGACACTTCACGCATGGTCACCAGAGCTGACGTCGCACGCCTCGCCGGCGTCTCCACCGGCACCGTCTCGCATGTGCTCACCGGCGCGCGGTCGATCCGCCCCGAGACCCGCCGCAAGGTGCTCGACGCCATGGAGCAGCTCGGCTACACCCCCAATGCCATGGCCAGCGCCCTGGCCGGCGGGCGCAGCCGCATCATCGCGATCGTCTTCCCCTCCCAGCCGCGCACGATCGTCGGATCGGACCTGGAGTACGTCCTCGCCGCCACCGACGCCGCCCGCGCGCGAGGCTTCCACGTCGTCCTCTGGACGACCGGGCAAGACGACATGGACGAGCTGCGCCAGCTGGCTCGAGCAGGACTCATCCAGGGGTTCCTGCTGATGCAGGTCACCCTCACCGACAAACGCGTGGATTTCCTCAAACAGGCCGGCATCCCCGTCGGGCTCATCGGCCGAACCAGCGAGCCCGGCCACATCCCCTACGCGGACGCCGACTTCGATCAGATAGCGCGCGTGGCGGTCGAGCATCTCGCAGGCCTGGGACACCAGACCATCGGCCTGCTCAACGCCCCGTACGAGGAGGGCACGCGCGGGATCGGAGCAGCGGTGCGCTTCGCCGACGCCGTCCAACGATCCTGCGCCGAACTCGGGATCGCCTGCACCGTCATCGCCAGCGAGCACACAGTCGGCGCAGGCCGGGCGGCGCTCCGCAAACTCCTGGAGGCCGCGCCGGACATGACGGCCGTCATCGGCTACAACTGGGAGGCCACTCTCGGCGCAATGCACGAGGCCCGCGCCCTCGACCGGCCGATCCCCGAACGCCTGTCACTCATCATCTGCTCCAACGGCGAACCTGAGTCGACCGACCCGGAACTGACGACAGCGGCCCCACCCGCAACGGAGATCGCACGTGCCGCCGCCGAGGCACTCATCGACCATCTGACCGACCGCGATGCCCAGCCGGCTCAGCGGCTGCTGCCCGGCGTCCTCATCGAGCGGCAGAGCACGGGCCCCGCAGGCTGACCTCTTCGTGATCGGGAAGCGTGTCCGCTTCGTGGGACGACCAGCCGCCGAACCACATGTGTACCTGGACGCTCCAAGAGCGTCCGGGGCGATCCCCGAGTTGCACTGCCCTGATATGAGGCGTTAATGTCGTCGGCGCCCGGTTGATCATCTCCCGGGCTGTCTGCGTCCTTGCGATCCATCGGGAGCCTCGAGAACAAACGAACACCATGAAGAACCTTGATCGATAAGCCCGTGACCGGGTGGATCAGGGTTGAGAGGGCCGAGCAGGCCGGTTCGGGTCGGGTTCATACCTGACCAATCCCCCATCTCCATCGCCCATTTGGGGCTGATGTTCTTCATCCGTTCGTTTGCAGGCTCTGCTGGAGCTTGCTGCCCTGATCGCAAGGATCTTTCGTGACTTCCCGTTCTTCCGTTCGCGCCGGAACCGTTTCGGCCGGTGCCACCACTGTCGTGGCCCTCCTGATGGCCGCGGTTTTCCTGTCTCTGCTCGACTCGCAGATCGTCGCCACCGCGCTGCCCCGCATCGTCGGCGACCTCGGCGGCCTGAACCAGTTCGCCTGGGTCACTACCGGCTACCTCATCGCCGCCAGCGCCGCCGTTCCCGTCTACGGCAAGCTCGGCGACCTGTACGGCCGCAAGCGCGTCTTCCTCATTTCGATCCTGGCCTTCGTGGCCGGCTCGGCTGCTTGCGGCATGGCCCAGACCATGACTCAACTGATCGCCTTCCGTGTCGTCCAGGGCATAGGCAGCGGCGGCCTGTTCATCTCGGTCCTGGCCATCATCGGCGAGATGTTCACTCCCCAGCAGGGCGCCCGCTACTACGGCTGGTTCTCCCTGACCTTCGGCGCCGCGTCCCTGACCGGGCCCACCCTCGGCGGCCTGCTCACCGACCTGGCCGGCTGGCGCTCGATCTTCCTGGTCAACCTGCCCCTAGGCGCACTCGTTGTGACCGTCATCTCCCTTCGGCTGCACCTGCCCGCCCAACGCAAACACGCCCGCATCGACTACCTCGGCGTCATCCTCCTGGTCGTCGCAATCGTCGCCGTGAACCTGCTCACCACCTGGGCCGGCACCGCCTACCCCTGGACCTCACCGGTCACCCTCGGCCTGGCCGCCGCCTGCCTGCTCTTGCCGGTGCTGTTCGTCCTCGCCCAGCGCCGCGCGGCCGACCCGGTCATCCCCTTGCGCCTGTTCGGCGACCGAACGTTCTCCATCGTCGTGGCGGTCGGCTTCATCGCCGGGTTCCTGGGCCTCGGCATCGTCAACTACCTGGTGCTGTGGCTGCAGGCGGTCCTGTCCCTCAGCATCCGAACCTCCGGCTACCTGCTCACCGCGATGATGCTCGGCGTCGTACTCACCTCCTACGCCTCCACCAAGCTGATCGCTCGCACCGGCTCCTACCGCCGCCATCCCATCGCCAGCATGGTCCTGTTCGCGCTGACCGGACTGCTGTGCGCGGTCATCGACGCCGGCCCGGTGCCGGCGACCGTCTTCCTGCTGCTGTACGGCGTCGCCGGCGGGCTCAACTCCCAAGCCCTGAGCCTGGCCGCCCGCAACGCCGCCGGCCGTGACGACATCGGCGCCGTCCAGGGCACCGCCGCCATGGCCAGGCAGATGGGCACCGCGCTCGGCACCTCCTTCTTCGCCGCCCTGGTGACCAGCAGGCTTCCAGCCCAGCCTGACCCGGCCGCCTATGCCGACGCGCTGCACCTGGTGTTCCTTGCCGTCATTCCGATCGCGCTGATCGGGCTGGCGCTATCCCTGTTCCTCCCTGACGTCAACCTCTCCCGCTCCTGAACACCCGAGAAAGGACCTCTCATGTTCCTCATCACCGGCGCCACCGGCACTGTCGGCACCGAACTCCTCGCCCTGCTCGCCGACCGGAACGTCCCTGTCCGGGCCATGACCCGCAATCCCGCCAAGGCCGCCTTCCCCGCCGGCGTGCCAGGTCGACGGTCATGAGGCCGAAGGGGGGCGCAGCGCCGCACCCTGCCGTGATCAGGCAAAACGCCTCGTAGAGTAGATGGTGTGGGCGGGTTCGTCAGCCCGCATGGGCCGGGCGCACGCAAGCCGGGCACGCCGCAGATCGACTATGCGGCGCTGTTCGCCGCGACGCCGAGCCCTTGTCTGGTACTGGACCCAGACATGATGATCGTCGATGTCAACAGGGCATACCTGCACGCGACCGGCCGTACCGCCGAGGACCTGATCGGGCGCCACATCTTCGCCGCTTTCCCTGACAACCCCGATGATCCCCGCGCATCCGGGGTGAAGAACCTGCGCGCCTCGCTGCACCGGGTGCTGGCCTACCGGGAGCCGGACACCATGGTGCTGCAGAAGTACGACATCCCCCTCGCCGACCACCCCGGCGTGTTCGAGGAACGCTGGTGGTCCCCTATCAACGCTCCCGTCCTGGCGCCGGACGGGACGGTGTCGTGGATCATCCACCGGGTCGAGGACGTGACGGAGTTCGTCCGCTCCTGCTCCCCGCAGCCGCCTGCCCTCCGCCGTTCGGTGGTGCGGGAGGAAATGATGGAGGCCGAGCTGTACGCGCGGGCGCAGGAGCTGCAGCGACTGAACGAGGAACTGCGCCGGGCCCACGCCCGTGAGCGTCAGGTCGCGCTCGCCCTGCAGGAGGCCATGCTCTGCTGCCCGGACCTTGACCTCCACCCCGAAATCGCGGTGCGCTATCTGCCCGCCGTGGGGACGCTGAACGTCTGCGGCGACTGGTACGACGTCGTCGATCTGCCTGACGGCTGTTTCGCCGTCGCGGTCGGCGACGTTGTGGGCCAGGGTTTGGCGGCCGCAACGGTCATGGGAATGTTGCGCAGTGCGCTGAGCGGCGCGATCCGCGCGGTGAATGAGCCGGGTCCGGCGCTGGAGGTGCTCGGCCTGTACGCCGGTTCGCTTGACGGAGCGCTGGCCACCACGGCGGTCCAGGCCGTGATCGATACCGCAAGGTGCCGCATCACCTACAGCAGCGCCGGGCACCTGCCGCCTGTCCTGCTCCATCCGGACGGCTCCTGCGAGCTGCTGGACCAGGCCACCGACCCTCCGCTGGGCGCCCGCCTCGACCACGTCACCCATTCCCAGGCCGATCTGCCCTATACGGCGGGTGACACCCTTGTCCTGTACACCGACGGTCTCGTCGAGCGCCGCGGGGAGGACATCGACGCCGGCCTGGCGCGCTTGACCGGCGCGGTCGCCCGATCCGGCCGGCTGGGCCCCGACTGCCTCGCCGACGACCTGCTGGCCCGCCTGAACATCAGCAGCGGCGCCTGCGACGACGTGGCCCTGCTGATCGCCCGCCTGTAATGGCGTCGGGGCACGTGCAGCGGGCCGCCTGCAGGGTGCCGGTAGTCTCCGGTGCACCGTGGGCGGCCCCCTGCCCGGCGCCGAACTCGTTGCCCCGCCGGCTCCACTTGCCGTCCGCGCAATCACCAGGCATCGGCAAACGGATGGTTGGCTTGCCTGGCGATAAGGTGAGCTCCTGGAGAGAACCGCGGTCTCGCGGTTCTCGGATCGGGTCCGGTCGAGGTGGTAGTGAGCGGCGAAGCTTGGCTTCGGGTGCCGATCGGGCCCGAGTCCCATCGCTGGCACACGATCTCGCCCATGCGCACCGTCCTGGCGGTTGCGCGTACCGTCACCACCGCCGGCCGGTTGCTCGACATGGTGCCGCTGTTCCGATCCGACCGCCGCCTGCAGGTGGTGTTCACCGTCAGCGGCGGGTCGGCGTTCGACGACGGCGTGACCGAATACCTGCGCGAGGTCCAGGCCCGTACGGTCACCTGGGCGCAGGCCGTGGACACGCCGTTCGACCTGGCCATTTCCGCCAGCGCCAACGGCGACCTGCACCGGCTGCAGGCTCCGTTGCTGCTCGTCCCGCACGGCGCGGGGCACAACCGGCTGCTCAGATCGGCCGAGGGGATCTCGGGCCTGGCCCGGCGGCAGTTGGTGCACGAGGGGCGGGTGGTTCCCGCGGCCATCGCACTGTCCCACGACGAGCAGCTGACCCGGCTGGCGCGGGACTGTCCCGAGGCGGTCCCGCGTGCCGTGGTGACCGGCGATCCGGTCTTCGACCGGATGGTGGCGAACGCGGAGCGGCGTGCACGGTACCGGCGGGCCCTCGGCGTCGGCGGCGACCGCAAGCTGGTGCTGCTGAGTTCGACGTGGGGTGAGCATTCGCTGCTCGGCGCGAACGGCGACCTGGTGGCCCGCCTGGTCGCCGAACTGCCTTTCGACGAATACCAGGTGGCCCTGGCCGCGCACCCCAACGTCTGGTACGGCCACGGCGGCCTGCAGGTGCGGCTATGGCTGGCCGACGCCCGCGACGCCGGACTGATGCTGCTGCCTCCCCATAGGGGCTGGCAGGCGGCCCTGCTTGCGGCGGATGTGATCGTGGGCGACCACGGATCGGTGACGTTCTACGGAACGGCTCTGGGCCGCCCGGTCCTCCTGGCGTCCTCCGGGCGTGAAGAGGAAGAGCTCGACCCGGCCTCCCCCACGGCTGCTCTGTGCCGGGCGTTGCCCCGGCTCGATCGGCGCCGAAGCCTTCAGCGGCAGCTCGAGAACGTCATGGCCGCCCGCCGGGCGTACGACGAAGTGACTGGGCTGACGCTGGGCAGGCCCGGCGAGGCGGAGAGTCGGCTGCGCGGCCTGGCCTACCGGTTGATGAACCTCCCGGAACACGATCCCGCCCCCGCGCCCATGCCGCTGGCCGAGCCGTCCGCGGAACGCGATGAGGTGCTCGCTTTCCTGGTGGAGACGGACGTCAAGGACGATTCGGTGGCGCTGCGTCGATTCCCCGTCGTGCCGGAGCACGAGCCCGGCGACGGGGTACGCGAGTTGCATCTCGTCGTGGCCGGTCACGTACTGGATCGGCGGCTTCTGGAGAGTGCGGCGATCATCATCGGCGACGACGCGGCGCCCGGCTGGGCGGAGGAGACGCTGCGCCGCTATCCGGGCTGTCACGTCGCGGCCGAGATCGTCCATGCGGGACTGGTTCATCTGACGCTGCGGGGCGGGCGGCGGCTGCGCGTCTCCGTGCCAGGCCGTCCACCTGATCCCTGGTGCCTGCCGTCCGCCGTGTACGGCTGGTTGATGAACGGCCGTGAGCCGGAGCACATCACCTTCATCCAGGTAGGCGACCAGGAGATCCGCATCAACGTAACCCCCCCCCCGGCTCTTTTGAGGCTTCGTTCAACTGACGGCAGCCAGGCGAACCCGCAGCTCCTCGGCCTTGGGCAGGTTGCCCGAGGCCATGCAGACCGCGAGTGCCTGCCCCAGATACGCCCTGGCGCTCTCGTGGTCTCCGGCGTCGCGGGCGAGCTCGGCCAGCAGTTCCCACGCCTGCGTCTCCCGCGCCGGCACCCGGCACTCGCGCAGGAGCGCCGCCGCCGTCTCCGTTGACCGCACCGCCTCGGCGTGGTGGCCGAGGGCCCGGTGGGCCTCGCCCAGCCCCAGCTGGATCCGGCCACGGCCGGCCTTGTCGCCGGGGGCCGCCATGCCGGACAGGGCGCGTTCGAAGGCGGCGATCGCCTCGCCGGGCCGGCCCGCCTGGTTGTGGGCCAGGCCGAGGTGGTAGCTCTGCAGGCCGACGCCACGCGCGTTGCCGGCCTCCTCGTGAATGGCCAGCGCCGCGACGAAGTGCCCGGTGGCCTGGTCCGGCTCTCCCTGTGCCAGGGCGGCCCGGCCCAGCGACTCCAGGACCACCGCCTCCATGCGCCGGTCGCCCCCCGCGAGGGCCGCCCGGCGGGCGTGGCGGAGCTCCTCGTGCGCTTGGTCGTACGCCCCGAGCTCCACATGAGCGCGGGCCAGTTGGTTGCGCATCCTGGCTTCCACGGCCGGGTCCCCGATGCGGAGGGCCGCGGCCACGCCCAGCCGGTTGGCCTCCAGCCAGTCCGCGTAGTGGCCGCGGTCGTGGTGGAGCGGCCACAACGCCTCGGCGATCTGCCAGACGACGTCGTCCCATTCGCGGGCGGCCGCCGCTCGGACGATCGCGAGCACGTTCATGCGTTCCGCCTCGAGCCAATCGAGGGCTTCTTCGCGAGTGCGGAACGGCTGCCCCACAGCCGACAGCCGCTCCTGGTGGTCGGCCAGGCGCAGGCGGCTGCCCAGCGCGGCATCGGCGGCGGCCACGTGTCCCACGTACCAGTCCGTCACCCGCCGCAGTGCCGCCTCTCGCTCCTGCTCGGGTTCCTCTCGTTGCCCGCAGCGGGCGGCGTGCAGCCGTACGAGGTCGTGGAATCGATATCTGCCCGGTTCGTCCTCATCTACCAGGTTGACGTCGACGAGGAGCTCCAGCGCCTGCTCCGGCCCGTCCGCCAGGACGGCCCGGGCCACGCCGAGGGTGAAGCCGGCGCCCGGGACGACGCCCAGCAGGCGGTAGAGCCGGGCAGCCGGCTCGGGCAACCCCTCGTACGCGGACTGGAACACCGCTTCGACGACCGCTCTGCCCTCCGTCGCCAAGCGGTCGAGACGCTGGTTGGCGTCCATCAGCTCGCCGGCGATCCGGGCGATCGTCCAGGCGGGCCGCTGGGCCAGACGCGCTCCGGCCACGCGCAGGGCGATCGGCAGGCCGCCGCACAGGCGTACCAGCTCGCCGGCCTGGTCGTGCTCCGCAGCGACCCGATTCTCGCCCAGCATGCCCGCGAGCAGCGACACGCCCGGCTCCTCCGCCAAAGGCTCGATCGTGACCGGCTTGGCCCCGGCGACGAGCAGTTCGCCGAGCCGGCGGTGACTGGTGACGACCACCGCACTGCCGGCGGAGGCGGGACAGAGCGGAATGACCTCGGCGGCGTGCTCGGCGTCGTCCACGACCACCAGCAGCCGCATGTCGGCCGTCAGGGAACGGTACATGCCCGCCCGCTCCGACAGCTCGGCCGGGATCCAGGTCTCGTGCACGCCGAGCGCACGCAGGAAGCCCGCCAGCACTCCGCCCACCTCCGCGCCGCCGCGGTGCCGCAGGGCCTTGAAGTCCACGTACAGCTGGCCGTCGCGGAAGCGTTCCCGCGCCTGGTGCGCCCATCGATGGCTGATCGCGCTCTTCCCGACGCCCTTGAGGCCGCTGATCACCGCAACCGCGGGCCCCTCGTCGAGAACGCTGTCGAGGAGGGCCAGCTCCCTGGTCCTGTTGACGAAGTCGCGCGGCATGGCGGGCAATTGCCGGGGAACGCGCACGGGCGACGGGGGCGGGCCACCCATGTTGACCGTCCCGATGTCCCTGGCCTGCACCAGCCCGCCGGTGACCTGCCCGGACACCTCATTGTGCGTCCCGGTCGCGCTCGATTCCCCGTCGTCGCCGCGACCAGTCACCGCGTCCGCCTCATCCGCCTCATCCGTGGACCGCCATCGCACGTCACGATTCAGCAGTGTTCCGGTCCAACGGGATCGTCGCAAGAAAGCCAATAGCCATTTTGTCCACTTTCAGAGTTGGCTGTCCGGATTTTCGGTGGCGAAGCTCGCCGTCGAGTCATATCCGATCGGCAAATCGGCCCGGGTCCGCCGCTCCCGACCGCATGCCGGTCCTACGCTGGAGGAAACCTCCTTCGCGAGAGGGGCACGATGGACCCGAGCGTCATTCCCACGCTGGCGGCGGTCATATCAGCCATTGTCGGCGGTGCTGCGGGCGAAGCCGGCAAGAATGCCTGGACCTCGCTGACCGCGCTCATCCGCCGCCGATTCGGCGATGACGTCGCCGTCACCTCTGCCATAGAGCGTGCGGAAAGCCGGCCCCCAGAGGAAACCGCAGAAATCATCGCAGCCCACGCGGCAGCGGATCCCTCATTTCAGGAGGCGCTCGACCGCTGGACCGTCGAGACGGCGCGCCTCATTCAGAGCAAGCATGACGTGTCGAACACGATCAGCGGCAACGCCCGGATCACCGGCCCCGTGCTCCAGGCAGGCGACGTCTTCGGCTCGATCAACCTCGGCAAATCCTAGCGTCGCCCCGTAAGCGTCCAGCGATGGGCCGATACCGCCCGTTCGCACCTGGCTCGGCGCTGAACGCCCTCCTGTGGACAGGCATCGGCTGTGGAAACGGCTTGAGCCGCTGCTGCCCGAGGACGGCCCACGGGGCGGTCCGACCCGGAACGGCCCGGCGCTCGTCGAGCTCGGCCCTTCCGCCAGCGTCAAGTGTCCGTCGAGGTCGATGACGCGCTCGCCGGTGTTGGCGACGGCCGCCACGACCATAGGCTGTCCGGCGTGCAGCAGGAATGCAAGCAGGACCGCGGCGGCGGGACGGGTGAACAGTGATCGAGACATGTGCGACTACGTGACGGAGTGGTGCACCGTCCCGGTATAGGTGCCCGCCACCGCGTCGTCGGGTACGTGGATCTCCAGGGTCGGATTCCAGGTGCAGGAATTGTCGCCGGAGCCGGACGTCTTGCTATAGGAGATACGCGTGGTGTCCAGCGTCTGGTCATCGGCGGCGGTGGGCTGGCCTGCCACGAAGTTTCCGGTGCCTGTGGTGGCCGTGGCCTGACCCGACCAGTAGTAGACCTCGTCATTCGGAATGGTTTCCGGGGAAGTGCCGGCGCCCGTGGTGAAGCCGCCCGACCCGGCGACCACGGTCGCGGTCCAGGTGGCGTTGAGGGCCGCGCGCTGGTCGGACACCGTGATCGCGCCTAGCTGCGCACTGATGTGGCCGCCCGAGTTGCCGGTTCCGAGGTTCACGGCGGAGGTCGGCAGGGTTACGGCCAGTCCCCCCTCCGCGGTCACGGTGAAGGTCACCGTGGTGGGGCAGGTGGTGCTCTCGGCGCAGGTGTCGGCCCGCGAGGGTGCGGCCACAACCACGGCTGCGGCCAGGCCGGCGGCACTGGCCACAGAGATGCCCGGACGACGGTGGAACACTGCCATCTCCTTCACTGATTGTCGCCCAATGTCCGGGCTGCCTGCTTAATCACATTCTTCGCAGCTGTCATAGAACGAAAACCGCCGGAGGCAGCGTCTGAGAGATTCTTGGCGACCATGTGGTGGCGGCTATATGTCGCCACTCGCCGGCCTTTCCCGAAATCTGCCATGCGGCGGAGACGAACCGACCTGCCGTCCGCACCTCGGCCGAATCACAGTTCTTACCACGGTCATTACTTCGGGCTTGCGGTACACATACGCGCCTGGGAACGCCCAGGGGCTGCGGTGATCTCGGCTGCCAACGTTCGGGCACACCATTGAACCTGGCGCCCTACGCGCTGCGCGGAATCGGAATGAGACGAGCCGTGCCTATGGCTCCGTTACGCGAGCCTCCTGGTCGCCGGCCTGGCTGATGGATACGCGAAGGTCATCCTCAACGAACAGGTTGCGCTCGTGGATCAGCTGGGCAAACAGGCGGTCCGGCAAGCCCTCCGGGAGCTCCCATGAACACCGCCGAGGAGCTCTCCCCTCGCCTGTACAACCTTCCCTCGATCGTCAGCGCAAGAAGAGGCCAAAGGGCGGTCCAGGTCGACCACGACAACAACCAGTGGTGGCCGCTGCACGTGGACGACTGGCGGATACGGATGCTCGTGGCCCGATGGAGCACCCGCGTGTCCCACGCCATGATCGACGTCTATGCCGACATGGTGAAGAAAGCCGACGCCTATGGCTGGGACGCGCTCGCCAGTTCCAGGACCAGGAGGTCATCGACCGGTGCACCGCCCCCTACGCCCGCGGCCGCGACCCAGCGCTAACTTCACCTCGACCGTACGGCGATCGCGGCGGCGGACAGCGCGCTCAGCGCTCATTTGAACGGCCGGTCCGCATGGTCCCCGGCCGCGCGTCGTGGGCTCGCCGGACCCGGCCGAGCGAGATCATGCAGAAGGCCCGTCTTCCTGGAGTTTCTCCAAGAACGACGGGCCTTGCTTTACCGTCGGGGCAACAGGATTTGAACCTGCGACCCCTTGACGCCAGGCACACCACGGAAGGGCGGGATCACGGCCGATACCCGCCCTCACCTGAGGTTATAGTCCTTGCCGGTCCTTCAGCGTCCAAGGTCGTCCGGCGCGATTGTCACTCAGTCATCCTGCCCCTTCCACGGACGCCACACAGGCGTGAAAATTGGGGCGGGTTGCTCGCCGACGCCGGTCATAACGTGGGACCTGAATCCCGTCACTCAGTCTGGCGCTGGGGCCCGACCTTGATGGGTCACGCATTCTGCTCGGGGGGCCTCGGTCGGGAGCCGAACATTCTGACCGGCGTGCTCGAAGCAACAATGCCCCCAGCCGCCCGGCAATCTCCTCCAGGCTCATCCCGGACTCCCGCGCCTCCGCGATGGCCTGCCGCCGCATCTTGGCCGCCTCGGCGACCAACCCCTGCTGCTCGGTCATGAGTCGGCTGAGCATGCGGGCTCGTTCCACAGGATTGCTGACCTGCACGACTTCTCTCAGCGTCGTCAAGTCCATCCGGGCGTTGCCTCCTCAGCGACCGACATTCGACGCACTTGGCGGAGGGATACGCGCTCCAGGGAAACCCCTTCGGCCCTGGGGCAATGGACTTCGAAATGATCGCAGGGAGGCTGGGGAGACTTCGCTCACAGGGTGACTCCGCGTCGCTCCCGGGTCTGGCTCTCGGGATCGCCGGCGAGTGGCCCGCGCGGCGCGGGTTCAACGACATCTGGGCTGAGCTCGGGCAGGGATGGGGTCGTGATCGAGGGGGCGGGCTTCGGGCAACGCGACCGCAGCCGCCAGTGGGACGCGATTACCCTCGTGGCAGTCCTGCACCATCTCCCACTGCCCGAGACGCTGCACGACCTGCGCGAATGCCTCTCTCCCGGTGGCCGACTCGTTGTCATCGGGTGCCACCGGGAAGCGAGCCCTGCCGACTTTCTCGTCTCGACGGCCGCACTTGCCACCAACCCGATCATGGGCCTCATCAAGCACCCGTCCCGCGCGCGGTCCCTGCCGCTCCAGATGACCGCCCCCACCGCCCCGGCGCATGAAACACTCAACGAAATCCGCATGCAGGCCGCGGCCGCCCTGCCGGGGGCGAGAATACGGCGGCGCCTCTTCTGGCGGTACTCACTGGTCTACGACAAGCCGGGGCGCCAGAAGTCGGCCTGATCAAGGCCAAGCGCCGCCCTCACCGGGACGGCGCCAAGACCACCTTGCTGTCGACGTACCTGACCACGCCGATCCGGTATGTCTTCGCCGACCAGGGTTTTGCCGGACGGCTGGTGGACTGGACTCACGACACGCTGCGCACCACCCTGGAGATCGTGCGCAAGCCCGCTGTCCAGCGTGGGTTCAACGTCATCTCACGCAGGTGGGTGGTCGAGCGGACGTTGGCCTGGCTGACCGCCTGCCGCCGTCTGGCTCGCGACTACGAACGCGATCCCGCGGTGTCCGTGGCGATCATCCGCTGGGCCGCCATCGCGGGGGATTGCCCGACGCCTTACTCGCGGCGGACCCGCCCAACGCCAGGCCTGCTACATCTGCGACTGACAGAGGTGATCACCATCTCAGGCGCCTGGAGGCGATCCGTCGCGGAACGCTCAGTGTGAATCGGCCGTCTAATCGATCATGGATCTGCGGCACCTGAAACGCTCGCCTGCTCTGCTGTGCGCTCTGGCAGCGCCGTTGCTGTACGCCGGAGTGACCCTGATCGCGCTCCAGTTGGCCGCCCAGGCGGGGCTCAACCCCGGGCACGAAGGCTGGAACGACCTGTTGCCGGGCCGGCTGGACCGGGCGATCGAGTCGGCGAGGGGATGGGTGGGCGCCATCGCCCTCATCCTCGCCGCCGAGGCGGCCGCGATCGCCGCACTGGGGGGCCGGCTGAATCGCCGATCCACCGCCGGCGGCCTCGTGCTGTGCACGGCCGCCGGCATGGTCTACCTGATGAGTCTCGCCCTGGCCGTACTGAGCACTTACGCGATCGTGCTTTATCCTTCTGGCGATACCGATCTCGGGCCGCTTTTCCCGGGTTGGTACTTTCCTGCACTGATCGTCATCGCCATCGCGACCCTCACCGGGCTGACCGTCTGGCTGTCCGCCGCGGTCAGGGAGGCCTCAGCCTCCTGATGGTCACCGCTGCGACCACGGGTGGCCGCATACGTGCCATGCCGCGCTCCCCGAACACGTCCGCAGCCTGCTAACCGGCTCCGTGGGCTGATGCGACTCCTTGAAGTGTCACAACTCCACCCCTCAGGCTGATCTTCTCAAACATGCTCAAGCAGGGATAAGAATCGGCTGCGCAGGTTTGTCACCTTTACTTTCTCCCTCTGTCGGGTACTTCACAGAAAATTTGGAGATCTTGGACATTTAATGCCAGGTCTTGCCTTGGGTCGCAATATCCCGATCTATGCAGAACCGTCTCAGCTGTAACCTTCTGATCCGTAGCGAGAACGTGATCGTCCACAGCTGTCCACAAGTGCCTCGACATGCTGGTCACAGGCCTCTATCGCGCGATCCCAGTCCACCTACCTCTGTGATCGTCCAAGGTCGTTGTTAACAACTGAGTTACCAAGATCAGCCGTGTCGGCGGAATGCTTCCGCCGACACGGCTGACACCTCAGCTATGGTCACCCGATGGCGGGACCCGACAAAGGAGGGCCCTGGCGGCGCTCCCCCCGACCACGACCGGCGTGGACCGAAGTACGCGTCGGTTTTGTTTTTGCGTCGAGCGCACTAATCGAGAAGTCCCACTCGGTGCTCGCGGCTCCCTCCAATGTGGTTGTGAATGGATACTCGTCACAGTTCAGGTTCTTCCACCGGGGGGTGTGTGAGCACGGGCGGCCGGTCGGCTGCCGTGTCCGGCATGAGCCGCACGATCCGTGCCTCAGTCAGCCGCTGTGTCTGGACTGTTACGACTACGTCGGGGCCGTGCTCTGGCAGGCGCACACGGGCGGGCTCTGGAATCGCTTCGCCCTGGAAGTGCGCCGCGGCCTGGCGAGTGAAGCGGGTCTGAGCCTACGGCAGTTCAGCCGGCTGGTCCGGGTGTCGTTCGCCAAGGTCGACGAGTACCAGCGGCGGCGGGGCTTGATCCACTTTCACGCCATCGTCCGGCTCGACGGACCGGGGCTCTCAGGAACCGCCACCGGACTGAGCCTGGCATCATCTTCTGGTCCGTGCCGTCCCGTCCGCCGTTTGGCGCGTCCGGCTCACCACTCCCCCAAGCCCTAGTGGCACCGCCGTCACCGAAGCCGTCTACCGCAAGCAGATCCGCCCCCGTACTCCTGCAAGGAGCTGCGGCGATGGACACTCTCTTCGCCCGGTAGTCACTCGGTTGGTCACTCATCAATGCGAAAGGGTGCCATCCTGATGGATGGCACCCTGCTCGACCAGCGAAAACCTGGTCGGGACGACAGGATTTGAACCTGCGACCCCTTGACCCCCAGTCAAGTGCGCTACCAAGCTGCGCTACGTCCCGGTCGTGTCCGTCGCTCCCTTCGGAGCGGGACGTCATAACCTTAGCGCATATCGGAGGTACACGCGTCCGCGGAGAGCTGGAGCGGAGGTGGCCTGGGTGGGGCGGAGGCCGACCATCGATCGGCGGGAGCTGGCCAGGCTGGTAGCCGAGGGGATGAGCGTGCAGGAGCTGGCCGCGCACTTCGGGGTCAGTGAGTCCGGGGTGCTGCAGGCCAAGCGGGCCGCCGGGCTGGCCAAGCCGATGCTCGACCACAGCCGCGCCGTGCCGTGGAAGCTGGCCCGCGTCCACGCCCAGTCCGGGCCGGCCACCAATCTTCGTAACCTGTCGGCGGCCGCTCAGGGGAAGCCGCCCGCGGCCGAGCGGTTGAACACGGCTCTGCGGTGGGCTCAGCGGCTCGTGGACGCGGGGCTGGACGTGCGGTACGACGCGGTTGAAGGGTTCAGTGAGGTCCCGGCGCCACCAGGCGGCTCACACGTCGCAGCGGTGCTGGCCGCGGCGAAGGAGGCGCTCGAAGCTCGCTGAGACGGCGAGTTTCGACATGCCCGTTCGAGGGCAGTCGCTGGTCTCGACACAGAGACCGGAGGCGAAGATCATGACCACCTTCATCTGGGTGGCCGTCGTCGTGGTCGCGGTGGTGGCGCTCGCCGCAGTCGCATATCTCGTGCTGGGGCAACAGCAGCGGCGCAGGCATCTCCGCGAACGTTTCGGCCCGGAGTACGAACGCGCAGTCGCGGAACACGATAACCGCCGAGAGGCCGAGCAGGAGCTGCTCGACAGGGAGCGGCGCCATGCCGAGCTCGACGTCCACCCCCTGACGGAGGAGTCGCGCGACACGTACGCGAACCGGTGGACCGAGGTGCAGGAGCGCTTCGTGGACGCCCCCGGGTTCGCGGTGACCGAGGCTGATCAGCTGGTCACGGCGGTCATGGCGGAACGGGGTTACCCGACGCAGGACTTCGAGGAGCGGCTGTCCACCCTGTCGGTGGGGCACGCGGCCACGCTCGACCACTACAGGACGGCTCACGAGATCAGCGGGCGGGCGGCCAGGAAGGAGGCCTCGACGGAGGATCTGCGGCAGGCCATGGTGCACTACCGCGCGCTGTTCGAGGAGCTGCTGCATGAGACCTCACGAGGACGGTGAAGGAGACCATGGGAATCCCCACTCCCAGAAGTGGCGACGAGGAGCATGCTCGTATCCCCCAGACGGCGGATGAGCACTCGCGCCACGAATACTCGAACGATGATGACGAGCCTCGTCGCAGCGAGAATGGCGAGTATCTCGCCGGCGACCGCTCTCCCCGAGCCGTGGCCGACGACGAGCCGACAGCCCACGGTCCAGGCGCCGACGACGAGCCGACAGCTCACGGTCCAGGCGCCGACGGGCTGAGGGCGCGTGGCGCGGGCGCCGACGATGAGCTGGTGGCGCGTAGCCCGCGTAGTGACGACGAGTACGCGGCCGCCGTGCCCGGGGCCGTGACGGCTCCGCAGGGCGAGCGCGACGCCCCCTACCGCGACCCGTATGCCGGAACCGGCGGCGGCGACATGCCGTCCGAGCCAGGGCCGGAGGCCTCCGATGAGGTCCCCGCGCACGCCGCCCCCGAGGACGTCGTCCTCTTCGATCAGGACCCGGACCAGGTGCAGGCCCGCTGGCGCGATCTGCAGGCGTCGTTCGTCGACGATCCCGGCGAGGCCGTACGGCGTGCCGACGGGCTGGTCGGCGAGGTCGTGGAGGCCCTCACCAGCAGCCTCACCAGCCGTACGGACGGCTTGCGCGACCGCTGGAAGGACGCGAAGGACGCCGAGTCCGCCGACACCGAGCAGCTGCGCCTGGCGCTGCGCGACTACAGGAGCGTCCTGGAGAGCCTGCTCACCCTTTCCGAGAGGAGGTGACATGACATGCTCGCGGTAGTCGCAGCGATCATCTTCGGGCTGGGGTTCCTGCTCGACCTGGTCGGCGTGCGAATCCCCGGCGGGTTCTCCGGCATGACGTTCGCGTTGCTGGGCCTGACGCTGCTGGCCCTGCACCAGGCAGGCGTCGGTACGGCCGGCGTCCGCAGCGGATACGGCAACTGGCGCGGACGAGCCCGCCGATAAACCCCCAAAAACCCCCAAAAACTTCATGAGCGGGAGGCCGCCGGCAAGGCGGTCTCCCGCGCAAGCGTCACTCCTTGCCGGGGAAGCGCATGATGACGGTGCTGCCGTCGCCCCCTGCGCGCAGGGTCAGGTCGGACGACAGCAGGCGGGCCACCCACAGCCCCATCCCGCCCACGGCCCCCGGCAGGGGCCCCGGCTTCCACACTCCCTCGTCGTGCACCTCCACGACCAGGTCGCCGTTCACCAGCCAGGTACGCAGGAAGGCGTGGTCCGACCCGTGGGTGACGGCGTTGGTCGCCACCTCGTTGACCGCGATGATGAAGTCGCCGACGGCCTCCTCGGCCATTCCGGCGCCGCGGGCCTCGTCCTCAGCGAACTGCCGGACCTGCGGCAGGTCCGGCAGTCGGAAGCGAAGCTCTTTCACGGGCGCGCCGGGCGGCGGGCTCGTGTAGCCCGACTGAGGCTCTGCGTCCTCGTTCACCCGGCGACCTTCTTCTCAACCGACCAGCTCAGTGCGTAGCTGGTCGAGAACCTTGCGGAGGATACGTGAGACGTGCATCTGGGAGATCCCGAACTCGGCCGCGATCTCGGCCTGCGTCATGTTGCCGAAGAACCGCAGCAGCAGGATGTGCTTCTCCCGGGACGGGAGCGCGTCGATGAGCGGCTTGACGGCCTCCCTGTCGACCATGGTGCTCAGCGTGTCGTCGTCTTCCGGGATGACGTCGCCGAGCGAGGCGGCGTCGTCGTCGGTGCCGAGCGGCGCGTCGAGCGACAGGGTGCTGTACGCGGCGGAGGCGTCGAGCGTCAGCAGGACGTCCTCCTCGGTGATGTTCATCTTGGCGGCCAGCTCCGCGACGGTCGGCGATCTGCCGAGGTCCTGGCTGAGGTCGGCGACCAGCCGGTTGAGCTCCGAGCGGCGCTCCTGGTAGAGGCGCGGCACCCGGATGGCCCACGTGCGGTCCCGGAAGTGGCGCTTGACCTCGCCGGTCATCGTCACGACGGCATAGCCCCTGAACGCGTGGCCGAGGGTGGGATCGAAGCCGTTGACGGCTTTCATCAGGCCAACATACGCGGCTTGGAGGAGATCCTCCAACGGCTCGCCGCGGTAGCGGTATCGCCTGGCGATCTCCATGGCGAGCGGCCTGTGCATCTCGACGATGCGTTCGCGCAGGCGCTCCCGTTGACTGTCGGGGGTTTCCGCCCTGACCATCTCGGCCAGGAGCTCTTCAGCCGTCATTTCCTCGAGGACGTATTCCTGCACAGCCATCGCTGCTCCTCATATGGATCGCAGGCGGCCTCCCCCAGCAGGAAAAGCCCAGGCAGAGGCACGCCTCGCTCTACTCTCGAGACGAAAGCCCGCTGCTGGACTCCGCAACAAGTGTCCCCCGTATCGCCGGAAGTATTCCTCCCATGTTCGGTGACAGTAGGGTTGCTCCGTGACCATGCCGGAGAACGGCGAGGGGCCTGTGGCGGCCCTGAGCCTCACGTCGTCGACCGTGGACGAGATCACGGTGATCCGGGTCGACGGCGTGCTCGACGCCACGACCCGCGAGCAGTTCGCCGACTACCTGTCCATGGCCGGCCCTAACCTGATTCTTGACCTGGCCGGCGTGACGTTCATGGATTCGCGGGCGCTCGGGCTCATCGTTCACCACTGGCAGACGAGTCTGGCCTCGGGCGCCAGGTTCGCGCTCATCGGGGTCGAATACTCCAAGTCCAGGGTGATGTGGATCACCGGGCTGGCGCAGCGGCTGCCGCTCTACGACACGCTCGACGACGCGCTGGCCGCCATCGGCTGAGGCTCAGCGCTTCGACTTGCGCTGGTGCTCGTCGACCAGCAGCCTGGCCAGGTCGGCCACCTTGACCTGGTGGTGCTGGGAGATCCTGCGCAGCTCCTCGAACGCGGCCTCGGCGGTGCACCCGCTGGTCTGCATGATGATGCCCTTGGCCTGGTCGATCACCGACCGTCCGGCGAGAGCCTCCTGGAGCTGGGCGGCGTCGGTGCGCACCTCGTCGAACTCCCACATGTTCGCCATCGCCACCCCGACCTGCTCGGTCAGCATGTCGGCCAGGGAGTGGGCGCCCTGCGGGGAGAACGCTCCCGGGCGTACCGAATAGAGGCCGACCAGCAGCAGGGCGGGCGCCACGTCGATGGGGACGACGAGCACGGAGCGCACGCCCCACCGGGTGGCCAGCGCGTCGTAGCGGGGCCAGCGGGTCTCGCTGAGCACGTCGCTCACGCTCGCGCGGCCGCCGCTCTGCCTGGCCTCGATGGACGGGCCCTCGCCGAGTTCGCGTTCGCCTTCGACGAGCATGATGAGCTCGCTGTGCGAGCCGGAGACCAGCACCCGGTGGTCGCGCCAGTGCTCGGCCGAGGCTCCCGAGCAGCCCGGGACGCCGGCGGCCAGCGCCGTGGTGAGGCCACGCAGCACACTTTCCGTCGAGGTGTCCTCACCCAGCCGGCCCAGAGTGGCGAGGTCACGGGCGAGACCGGGGGTGATCATCGCGGTCGATTCCATAGCAACAAGCCCCTACCCGATATGGCTACCGATATCCCCAGTGTCGTAGCGTCAGAGAGTGACCATGCCGGACCTCGAACAAGCGCTGGACGCGCTGGCCGGGCGCGTGTCGTCGTTGCGTGAGGCGAGGACGGCCTATCCCGCCGACCTCGCGCCCACGCTCGACGCCGCCCTCGCCGAGCTCGACACCGCGGCCGAGCTGCTGGCCGAGGCCCGGGAGGCGCTGCAGAAGGCGCCCAAGCGGCCGGGCGGCAAGAAGGACGGCACGCAGCGGGAGCTCAAGCTGCTGCGCCAGGTTTTCCGGGCCTTTCCCGTGCCGGTCATCGTGCTCGACAGCGGCGGCGTGGTCAGGCGGATCAACCCCGAGACCTCGCGGATGCTCGGCAGCCCCGACGGCTACCTGGTGGGCCGGTCGTTCCCGCTGCTGGTGGATGTGTCGCGGCGGGCGGCGTTCAGGTCGCACCTGACGGCGGTGCTGCAGACCGGGCAGCCGTCGGCGTTCGAGACCCGGCTGGCGCACCAGGGGCGTACGCACGTCGTACAGCTGGCGCTGACCAGGCTCACCATGCCGGGAGAGCCGCAGCAGATGGTCGCGGCGGTGGCGCTGCCGATCGAGGTGCAGCTGCCCGAGCCGGGCGCTCGGCGGCCCGAGCAGTCCGACGGCGCGCTGCTGCTGGCGGCGGCCAAGCGGCAGGACCTGCTGGTCAAGATGGCCAATCTGCTGCTGGACGAGGAGGCGCTGCTGCGCCCGGTGGCGCTGCCGAGGGCGACGCGGCTGCTGGCGGCCCAGTGGGCGGACTGGGTGATCGCCGACATGGTCCGTGACGGGGTGCCGCACCGCTCCGTCGTGGTGGCGCCGAAGAGCCAGCCGCTGGGCGAGCTCGTACGCCAGGTGGAGTCCGCCGACCCGGCGAGCAGTCAGGTCGTGACGCAGGTGCTGGAGCGCGGCTCCGGCGTGGTGCAGGAGATGGTGGACGACGAGACGCTGCTCGGGTTCTGCGCGGACGGGCCGCTGCTGACGGCGATGGGCGCGGGCTCGATGCTGTGCGTGCCCATCGGCACCGCCGACGGCGTGCTGACGCTGGTGCGCATGCACGACAGGCAGCCGTTCACGCTGGCCGACCTGGCCGTCATGCAGGAGGTCGGGCTGCAGCTTGGCCTGGCGGTACGCGCCCAGACCAGCTTCCAGAGCCGCTCGAGGGCGGCGGACGCGCTCTCGGCGAGCGTGGCGCCGCGCAACCTGCCCGACGTGCCGGGCTACGAGGCGGCGGCCGTCTACCACCCGGGATCGTCGGTGGGCGCCGAGTTCTACGACGTCTTCCCCATGTCGGGCGGGTGGGGGTTCGCGCTGGGCGGGGCCGCGGGCAAGGGCGAGGAGGCCGCGTCGGTCAGCGCGATGGTACGCGGCGGCCTGCGGGTGCTCAGCGTCTGGGAGACCGACCCCGACCTGGTGATGCGCAAGGTCAACGAGGCCCTGGTCGCGCAGGGCACCGGCATGTTCGTGATGGCCGTCGCGGGCTTCGTGAAGGGGCGCGAGATCAGGCTGTCGTCGGCCGGGCACCACCCCGCCGCGCTGCTGCAGTCCGACGGCGGCGTGCGCTTCGCCGCGGGCGGCGGCGTGCCGCTGGGCATCGCGCTCGAGGCGGAGACCGGGGCGGAGCGGCTGACTCTCGCCTCCGGCGAGACGCTGGTGCTGTATTCGGAGGGGCTGATCTCCTCCAGGAACGAGCGCGGCGAGCCGTACGGCGAGGAGCGCCTGGCCGACGTGCTCGGCCGGTGCGCCGGCCAGGCGCCCTCCACCGTGGTCAAGGCGGTGGAGGCGGACCGGCACGCGTTCTCGGGCGGCCAGGTGTGGGACGAGATCGTGATCTTCGCGCTCCGGGGCGTCTGACGTGCATGGTCAGGATGTCTGATCTATAGGGGTTTGCGATCGGCCCGAACCTGGGTATGGTCGAAAGCGTAGATAGACGTGCCTAAGACGCAGGCACACCTTTCAGGCTTTCCACGCTGAGGTGTGCCATGAATATCGCGATCGTCGCCGCCGCCGAGGGTGCTCGGCGTCACCACATCCTTTCCGTCGCGCGCGAGCTGGGTCGCGGGCACCATGTCACCATCTACTCCCGCCGTGACAGCGCCGAAGGCAAGCCCAAGACGCGGGTGGCCCCGGGAGTCACGCTGGAGCAGATAGACGTTGGCCCCGCCGAGGAGCTGGCGGACGACGAGGTCGTGCCGTTCCTGAACGACGTCGGCGAACACCTGATGAAGCGATGGAGCCAGGACCGGCCCGACGTGATCCACGCGCATTCGTGGACAGGCGGGCTGGCCGCCGTGGCGGGCGCCCAGGACCTGGGGGTGCCGGTCACGCAGACGTTCCACACCGTCGACGCCTTGCACAAGGAGCTGGAGCTGGCGCTCGGCCGCCGGGCTGACGCGGTCATCGCCGGCTCGGGCGATGAGGAGTCGGCCCTGATCAGGCTCGGCGTGCCACGCTGCAACATCGCCGTCGTCCCGTACGGCGTCGACACCGAGCGTTTCCAGCGCCGCGGCGCGGTGGCCACGCGGGGCACGCGCAAGCGGCTGCTGCACGTCGGCCCCCTGTCGACCGAGCGCGGCGCGCACACCGTCGTCCGGGCGCTGCAGGGCCTCGGCGACGTCGAACTGGTCATCGCGGGCGGGCCGGAGCCCGAGGACCTCGAGAACGACCGGGACGCCCGCCGCCTGCGCGCGCTGGCCGAGCAGCTCGGCGTCGCCGGCCAGGTGACGCTGCTCGGCCAGGTCAAGCGCTCCGCCGTGCCGAAGCTGATGCGCAGCGCGGACGCCGTGGTGTCGGTGCCGCGCGAGGCCGCCACAGGGATCGTCGCGCTGGAGGCGATGGCCTGCGGCGTACCGGTGATCGCCTCGGCCGTCGGCGCGCACCTCGACTCCGTCATCGACGGCGTCACCGGGCTGCTGGTGCCGCCCGACCGGCCCGCGCGCACCGCCCGGCTGGCCCGCGAGCTGCTGTCGGACCCGACCCTGCGCACCGCGCTCGGCTACGCCGGTGCCGATCGGGCACGCTCGCGCTACTCCTGGGAGCGGGTGAGCCAGGAGCTCATCCGGGTCTACGAGGCGGCCTGCGCCTGATCTGGCCCCCGGTTTCCCCGAAGAGCCGTTACCGGAGTGACATCTTTGCTTCCATTGACCCCATGACTACACACAGTCAGATCCTGGTCACGGTGACGCTCCTCGGCGTCGCCGTGCTTCCCCAGACCGCGCAGGCACAGGCGCCGGGCTGGGGCGCTCCGGTTCTCGTGGAGCACTTCGACGGCTCCACCCTCGACACCGGCAAATGGATGATCTACCACTCCCCCGAGGCCCGGCGGAACCCTCGTACCGGGAGGGCGACGACGGTCGCGGACGGCGTGCTGCGCCTCAAGGGCGGCATGTACGGCGGCAAGGACCTGTCGGGCGGGGTCGCCACCCGGCTCGCGCAGCAGTACGGCAGGTGGGAGGTCAGGTTCAAAGGCGAGGCGGGGGCCGGCTACACCTCCGTGGCCCTGCTGTGGCCGACCGAGCAGGGGGAGGACGGCGACTACGCCGAGGTGGACTTCGCCGAGATCGTCGACCCGGCCCGGCAGGGCGGCGGGATCTTCGTGCATGGCGGGCACGACCGGGCCCAGCGGCAGCTGCGGGCCGACTTCACCAGGTGGCACACGGTGGCGGTGGACTGGCTGCCGGGGCGGCTGACGTTCTGGCTGGACGGCAGGAAGCTCTGGGACTACCGGGGCCCGCACGTGCCCCAGGGCCGCGAGATGGGGCTCGCGCTGCAGAACGACGTGGTGTGCGAGCCTCAGTGCCGCGACTCCGCCACGCCGGACACCGTGTCGATGTACGTGGACTGGGTCAAGGTCTACCGCGCCCCTACAGCAGCCGGGCGGCCTTGAGCCCCAGGTGCACGGCCAGGCGGTCGTCGCCGTCCGAGAGGTCCCTGTGGGTGCGGCGCTCGGCCTTGCCCAGCCGGTAGTAGAGCGTCTGGCGGTGGATGCCGAGCTCGGCGGCCGCCTTCTGGGCGTGGCCGCCGTGGTCGAGATAGACCTCCACCGTCTCGGCCAGCTCGGTGTCCAGGGACGCGGTCTCGGCCGCCAGCTCGCGCAGGTCCTGCTGCCCGAGCCTGGCCAGCAGGCGGTGCACGCCGAGGTCCTCCCAGCGGGCGATGGGGGCATACCGGGGGAAGTGCTCGGCGATGCGCAGCGCGTGGCGGGCCTCGCGCCAGCTCAGCCAGGCGTCGTCCGGGTCGGGCCGTGGGGCGCCGATCCCGGCGGCGGTGCCGTACGCGCTCTGCAGGGTCTGCGCGACCTCGCCCGCGAGGTGGGACGGGGTGAGCAGGGCGACGGGCGAGCCGGTGCGGGCCAGGACGCCGCGCGGGAGCGTCCACAACGCGGCGACGCGCTCGGCCGACTCGCGTACGGCGACCGCCGTGACCGGGCCGGGCAACTCGATGGACGCGCTCGCGCGCTCCGCCGGATCGGCCGAGAACAGGGCGAGCAGCCCCCGGCCGAGGTCCTGTCTGCTCCTGGCCTCCTGGGCGAGCGCGGCGGCGGCCCTGGCCACCAGCGGGGCGACGGAGTCGAGGGCCGTGAGCGAACCCGAGTCGAGCAGCCACAGGTAGCCGTAGGTGACCTCGCCGTGGCGCAGCGGCCAGCACACTCTGGCGAGCACCCGCAGCTCGGCGTCGGCGGGGATGCGGACCGGGCCCGTGGCCCTGGCGATGCCGTAGCGCTCGAAGTAGTCGCGCACTTCGCCGGTGGCGCGCCTGCGCAGGATCGACTCCTGGCGGACCGTGTCGATGTCGCCGTGCTGCGCCCCGTAGGCCAGCAGCCGGAACGAGCGGTCCTCCAGCGTCACGGACGCCCCCAGCCGGGCGGCGATCTCGTCGACGATCTCTTGCAGGTCTGCCGTGTTGTGCATTTGTATGACAGCCTGCCACACCGGGCGTTACGCACGTCGATGGCCCCCTCTGAGCTGCGTTTTTAGACTTGAGGCATGCTGGGTCAAGTGCTCCTCGCCGCGTCAGGGAGCGGCGTCGTACGCCGTGCCGTGTCGGGCTTCCCGTTCACCAGGAGAGTGGTCGATCGGTTCGTCGCGGGGGAAAGCGTCCAGGAGGCCCGCGACGCCATCGAGCGGCTGCGCGACGCCAATCTGGCCGTCACCGTCGACCATCTCGGCGAGGAGACGCGTGACGCGCGCGCCGCCGAGGACACCACCAACGCCTACCTCACGCTGCTCGACGCCCTCCGGCCGCTCGAGCTCGGGGCGGGGGGTGAGGTGTCGGTGAAGTTGTCGGCCGTCGGGCAGCGGCTCGACGACGCGATGGCGCTGGAGCACGCCCGCGAGATCTGCGCCGCCGCGGCGCTCAACGGCTCGACCGTCACGCTCGACATGGAGGACCACACCACCGTCGACTCGACGCTGACCATCCTGCGCAAGCTGCGCGAGGACTACCCGTCGACGGGCGTGGCGATCCAGGCGTACCTGTTCCGCAGCGAGGACGACTGCCGCGACCTGGCCGCAGAGGGCTCCAGGGTGCGCCTGGTCAAGGGCGCCTACCGCGAGCCCGCCTCCGTGGCCCACCAGGGCAAGAGCGCCGTGGACAAGGCGTACGTGCGATGCCTGCGGATCCTCATGGCGGGGAAGGGATACCCCATGGTGGCGACGCACGACGATCGCATGATCACGATCACGGAGCTGCTCGCCGACCGGTTCGGGCGGACGATCGGCGACCACGAGTTCCAGATGCTCTACGGAATCCGGACCGGCCTGCAGGAGTCCCTGGCAGGAGCCGGCCACACGGTCCGCGTCTACGTCCCCTACGGCGACGACTGGTACGGCTACTTCATGCGCCGCCTGGCCGAGCGCCCCGCCAACGTCGCCTTCTTCCTTCGTGCCCTTGGGGGTAAGTAATGGATGCCATCAGCAACGTCCCCGTTCCCGCCAACGAGCGCATCTACGGGTACGCGCCGGGCAGCGCCGAGCGGTCGGCGCTGGAAGACCGCATCAAGGAGCTGGCCGGGTCGTCGATCGACCTGACCATGACCATCGGCGGCACGCAGCGCCTGGGCGGCGGCGCCCCCATCGACGTGGTGCAACCGCACAACCACGCCGCCGTTCTGGGCCGTACCAACGACGCTACGGCCCGGGACGTGCAGGACGCCGTCGACGCCGCGCTTGCGGCGGCTCCGGCGTGGCGGGCGCTGTCCTTCGACGAGCGGGCGGCGATCTTCCTCAAGGCCGCCGACCTGCTTGCCGGGCCGTGGCGGGCCACGCTCAACGCGGCGACCATGCTGGGCCAGTCGAAGTCGGTGCAGCAGGCGGAGATCGACTCGGCCTGCGAGCTGATCGACTTCCTGCGGTTCAACGTGGCGTACGCGCGCCAGCTCTACGCCGACCAGCCGATCTCGTCGCCCGGCGTGTGGAACCGGATGGAGTACCGGCCGCTCGAGGGCTTCGTGCTGGCGATCACGCCGTTCAACTTCACCGCCATCGCCGGAAATTTGCCGACTTCTGCCGCTTTGATGGGGAATGTCGTCGTCTGGAAGCCGTCGCCCACCCAGCAGTTCGCCGCGCACTTCACCATGCGGCTGCTGGAGGAGGCAGGGCTGCCCCCTGGCGTGATCAACATGGTCACCGGCAACGGGCAGGCCGTCTCCGAGGTGGCGCTCGCGCACCCGGCCCTGGCCGGGATCCACTTCACCGGCTCCACGGCGACGTTCCAGCACCTGTGGCGCACGGTCGGCCAGAACATCGCCTCCTACCACGGCTACCCGCGCCTCGTCGGCGAGACCGGCGGCAAGGACTTCGTGCTCGCGCACCCGTCCGCCGACCCGGCCGTGCTCTCGACGGCGCTGGTCAGGGGCGCGTTCGAGTACCAGGGCCAGAAGTGCTCGGCGGCCTCGCGGGCGTACGTGCCGCGCTCGGTCTGGAACCGGATGCGCGACGACTTCGTCTCCACGGCCGAGTCGCTGACCGTGGGCGACGTGTCGGGTGACCTGTCGACGTTCATGGGCGGGGTCATCGACGCCCGGGCGTTCGCCAAGCACAAGGAGGCCATCGACCGGGCGCGGGCGGCCGCGGACATCGACGTCCTCACCGGCTCGTACGACGACAGCGTCGGCTACTTCGTGAAGCCGACCATCCTGGAGTCGGCCGACCCGACCGACGAGATCTTCGTCAAGGAGTACTTCGGTCCCATCCTGGGCGTGCACGTCTACGAGGACCGCGACTTCGACGCGGTGCTCGACCAGATGGAGGGCATCGCGCCGTACGCGCTGACCGGGTCGATCATCGCCCAGGACCGGTACGCCATCGCGTCCGCCTCCGAGCGGCTGCGCTTCGCGGCGGGCAACTTCTACGTCAACGACAAGCCGACCGGCGCGGTCGTGGGCCAGCAGCCCTTCGGCGGCGCCCGTGCCTCGGGCACCAACGACAAGGCGGGCTCGATCTTCAACCTGATCCGCTGGGTGAACGCCCGGACGATCAAGGAGACGTTCGTGCCGCCGACCGACCACCGTTACCCGCACATGGGCTGATATTTCCGCCCATGTCGCGCGCCGTGAGCCCCCGGTCCTGCCCCGGGGGCTCACGGCGTTCATGCGTGCTTCTCAGCCGAGGGCACGGTTGACGGCGGCGACGTACCGGTAGAAGGCTTTCGTGCGGTTGGCGGGGTCCTCGATCCAGGCCCGGTTCAGCTTCCCTCCGTCGAAGAACCGCTCCCGCTGACCCCGGCTGATCTCCAGCTGCACCCCCATGCCTCTGCGGTTCCTGTTCGCGATGTTGCGGGGGCTGTCACCGCCGATCTCCTCGGGCACGGACGCCGAGACGGGGAACCCGGCGGCGCGCAACCCGGCCGTCACTCTTCTGACCAGCGCCTTGTCCCGTCCGCCGACGTAGGTGGTGGCATCGGCGCCCGCCGCGGCGTGCCAGGAGACGGTGTAGTCGACCGCCGCCACCACCTTGAGCGCTTTTGGCTCGTCGAAGTGCGTGGAGGTGATGTGCAGAGCGCTGTTGCCGGTGGCCTTGATGCCTTCGAACGAGTAGTAGGCATGCCTGCGGCCCGCGGCCTGGTCGGCGAGCTGCGACGTCGGCGCCTCGATGGCGCCGCCGTGGATGGCGATGTGCGCCACCTTCGCCCCACGGGGGACGCGCCGGACGCGGCGATAGTCTCTGCCTTCGACCTCATGGGCGGAAAGCTCGGCGTAGTCGGCGTAGACATCGCGCGCGCTCGCGGGCGCCGCGGACACGGCGTGAGCGGCGGGGGTGAGGCCGATCACGAGCAGGTTCGCGACGGCGATGGACACGATTCTCTTCACGTAACACCTTTCGACGATCTTCTTGACGGCCATCATGCCGTCCGATCGTGATGGGAGGTATGGCGTAATGTGCAATATTCGTGTCGTTGACGCCGGTACGGGCCCGCGACCAGCATGAAAACATGCAGCGACGAGTCCTGATCGTCGTCTTCCCCGGCTTCCAGCTGCTCGACATGGCCGGTCCCGCGGACGTGTTCGCGACGGCGGACCTGCTGGTGCCCGGGGGCGGGTACCAGGTCGAGGTGGCGGCCGTGGGCGGCGGCGCCGTGCCCGCGGGCAACCGCGTCACCGTCACGGCCGCCGCGCTCGGCGAGGTCGCGGGGCCGATCGACACGCTGCTGGTGGCGGGCGGGATGACCGTGCCCGAGCGGCTGGCGGACCGGGAGCTCGTCGGGCACATCGCCCGGCTGGCGGCGGGCGCCCGGCGGGTCGCGTCCGTGTGCAACGGCGCCTTCCTGCTGGCCGAGGCCGGGCTGCTGGACCACCGGCGGGTCACCACGCACTGGCTCGCCGCCCACGAACTGGACGCCCGCTACGAGTGCGTCGAGGTGGACGCCGATCCGCTCTACATCGAGGACGGCAACGTCTGGACCTCGGCGGGCGTGCTGTCCGGCGTGGATCTCGCGCTCGCCCTGGTGGCCAGGGACCACGGCCACGCACTGGCCAGGGACGTCGCCCGCGGCCTCGTGGTGTACCTGCACAGGCCGGGCGGGCAGAGCCAGTTCAGCACGCCGATGCGGGCCATGACACCGCGCAGCGAGCCGCTGAGGGAGCTCCAGGCGTACATCGAGGCGAACCCCACGGCCGACCTGAGCGTGCCCGCGCTGGCCGCGCGGGCCGGGATGAGCGAGCGCCACTTCTCCCGCGTCTTCACCGAGCAGACCGGCCTGTCACCCGGCCGGTACGTCGAGCGCAGCCGGGCCGAGGCCGCCAGGCGGCTCCTGGAGGTCACCGGCCATCCGCTGGACAGGGTGGCCAGGGAGTCGGGGCTCGGCACGCCGGAGACCCTCTACCGAGTCTTCCGCCGCCACTGGCGGATCTCACCCGGCGACCACCGTCGCCGGTTCCAATCGAAGGAGAAGTAGCCATGCGTGTGGCCATCCCCCTCTATCCCCGTTTCACCGCGCTCGACGCGGTCGGGCCGTACACGGTGCTGGCGTTCGCGCCCGGCTGGACGGTCACGTTCGTCGCGGCCGAGCCGGGGCCGGTGACGGACGACCAGGGCACGCTCACCCTCACCGCCACCGCCTCGTACGCGGACCTGCCGCGCCCTGACGTGATCGTGGTCCCGGGCGGCCCGGGGACGATGGAGGCCGTGTCCGACGAGGCGCTGCTGCAGTGGCTGCGGCAGGCTCACGAGCACACCCGGTGGACCACCTCGGTGTGCAGCGGCTCCTTCGTGCTGGCGGCCGCCGGGCTGCTGAAGGGGCTGAAGGCGACCAGCCACTGGGCCATCCTCGACATGCTGAGAGAGCACGGGGCCGAGCCGGTGAGCGAGCGCGTCGTCACCCAGGGCAAGGTCGTCACCGCGGCCGGGGTGTCGGCGGGCATCGACATGGCGCTGACGCTGCTGGGCCAGGCCACCGACGCGACGACGGCGCAGGCCGTGCAGCTGGCCATCGAGTACGACCCGCGCCCGCCGTTCGACGCCGGGTCGCCCAGGACGGCTCCGGAGGGCCTGACCGAGCTGGCACTCAAGCTCATCTCCTAGGGAGTCGTCCCCTCCGGCGCCTCCCGGCCGGCCCCCACCGGGAGCACGTCGAAGTGGATGACCACGTGCCCGATCGACGGATCGCGGGGGGCGGTCGACTCCCGTTCCCTGCGGTCCGACAGCGCCCGGTACCTCTCCAGCACCTCGAACACCTCGTCCCGCAGCTCGCCGGTCTCCTCCGGCGTGAGCCGCAGCGACCGCCGCCCGAAGCCGCTGGCCCGTACCCACTCCTCGGGGGCCGTCGCCTCCTCATCGCGCCACCGGGCCAGCTCCGCGCCGCGCTGACGTATCAGGTCGTCGATCAGGGCCTCCAGCGCGCTCGCCGCCTCAGGATCCGCGGCATCCGGCTCCCCGTAGGAGAAGCCGCCGGCCACGATGCGCCAGTACTTCTCCTTGCCGCGCCCCATCCCCTGCACCACCTCGATCATGTCGTGCCTGGCCAGCTCTCTGAGGTGGTAGCTGGTCGCGCCGGTGTTCTGGCCCAGCAGCGCGGCGAGCCTGGTGGCCGTGGACGGCCCGCGCTCGTCCAGCAGCTCGTAGATCCGCAGCCGCAGCGGGTGGGCGAACGACTTCAGGGCGTTGGCGTCGAGCGTCCGGGCGGAAAAGCTCTTGCTCTGCATGCTGTGCAAGCCTATCTTTGCAAAGGAATCTATGCACACTTTCCCTTACACACTATCGGAGTGCAGCCGTGGGGCGTTCGTTCGGTTTTCTCTGGTCATCCACCGCACTGTCGAACCTGGCCGACGGCGTGCTGAAGGTCGGCGCGCCGCTGCTGGCCGTGTCCATGACCCGCTCCCCCACCCTGGTGTCGCTGGTGGGTGCCGCCGCGACGGCGCCGTGGCTGCTGTTCGCGCTGCACGCGGGGGCGATCGCCGACCGGGCCGACCGCCGCCGCGTCATGGTCCTGGCCAACGCCGCCCGCGCGGCGATCCTGTCCCTGGTCGGCCTGCTGGCGCTGCTCGGCCTGCTCGACCTTTGGGTGCTGCTGGCGGCCGTGCTCATGGCCGGCGTGGCCGAGGTCTTCGCCGACACCTCCGCCCAGTCGATCCTGCCCATGACCGTGCCCCAGGACCACCTCACCAGGGCGAACGGCCGCGTCTCCACCGCCCAGATGATCGGCAACGACTTCGTCGGCGCCCCACTGGCGGGCGTGCTCGTGGTGGCGCTCCCCGCCGCGCTCTTCGGCGCCCCGGCCCTCCTGTACGGCGCCGCGGGCCTGCTGCTGCTGGGCATGCGCGGCACGTACCGCCTGCCGCATGCCGCGGCGGAGAAGGGACCGCTGCGCCGGGACATCGGCGAGGCACTGCGTTACCTCTGGTCGCACCGGGTGCTGCGGAGCCTGGCCGTCACCGCCGGAATGCTCAACCTCGCCAACGCCGCCTACTTCGCCGTCTTCGTCCTCTGGGCCGTCGGCGAGGAATCGCGCATCGGGCTGGAACCCCGCGAGTACGGCCTGATGATGACGGCCTTCGCCGTAGGGGCGGTGTTCGGGTCCCTGCTGTCGGGGCGGGCCTCGGCGATCTTCGGCGAGGCCCGCACCCTGGTGGGCTCGTGGCTGACCAGCAGCCTGCTGCTCCTGGTCCCGGTGATCGTGCCGTCACCGTGGACGCTCTACCCGACCGCCGTCCTGTGGGGCGTGGTGGGCGCGGCGGGCAACGTCCTGGTGATCTCGACGCGGCAGCGGCTGATCCCGGCCGAGCTGCTGGGGCGGGTCAATTCGGCATACCGCCTCGTCGGCATGGCCGGGATGCCGCTCGGGGCGGCTCTGGGGGGCGTCGTGGCCGAGTTCGCGGGGCTTGGCGCCGTCCTCGCGGGCGCTACTGGAGTATGTTTGGTGGGTGTCGGACTGGTGTGGCGCGCTTTGTCTGATCGAATTTCTAGGCCGTTGACCAGCACTCCCGCACTTTCCGACATATCCGGATCACGTTAGGCACCCTACGGCCTGTGCTGAAGTGACATGATTATCCCCGAGCATGAGGGGATGGTATGCGGAAGATCGGCGGACGGTACCTCCTGAACGAGGAGGCCGGTCGTGGGGGTATGGGCGTCGTCTGGCGTGCGTTCGATCAGCTCCTCCACCGTACGGTGGCGCTTAAGGAGCTGACCTTGGCCGGTGAGGCCGAGATGGTGCGCCGCCGGGTGCTGCGTGAGGCAAGGATGGCTGCCGGCCTGACGCACCCGAACATCGTCACGGTGCACGACCTGATCGAGGAGGGCGGCAAGCTCTGGATCGTGATGGAGTATCTCGACGGGCTCTCGTTGCACCAGTTGCTCTCCCAGGTCGGCACATTGCCCGCGCAGTCGGTGGCCGCGATCGGCCAGCACCTGCTCGCCGCGCTGCGCACCGCGCACAAGGCCGGGGTGCTCCATCGCGACGTGAAGCCCGCCAACGTCATGCTGACCGGCGACCGGGTGGTGCTCACCGACTTCGGCATAGCGACCGCCGAGGGCGACATCCGGATGACGACGTCCCGGCGGCTGCGGGGCACCCCCGCCTTCATGGCGCCCGAGCGCCTGCACGGGGGGCCGGCCAGCAAGGAGGCCGACATGTGGTCCTTCGGCGCCACCCTCTACAGCGCCGTCGAGGGCCAGCCGCCCTACCCCGGGCAGGACGCGGCGACGGTGCTCGGCATGGCGCGCAGCGGCCCCTACCCACCGCCCCGGCGGGCCGGGGTGATGCGGCCGCTGATCGAGGGGCTGCTCCACCACGACCCGGTGCGCCGCTACACGCCTGAGCAGACGGCGGGGTTATTGGCGGGCATGCGCGCCAGCGCCTACCAGGCGGCCATCTGACCGGGCGGGCCGATCTTCCCCTTGCAGGCTGTCGGCTCAGGTCGCCATGCTGGGCTGCGTGCCAGGGCAGAGGAAGAGGAAACGGCAGCAAGAGGCGAGCCGTCAGCGCGCTGCAGCACCCTTTGGCGGCGCGTCGGGGCACTGGGTAGTGATCTTCGCGACCCAGGACGAAGCAGCATTGCGGGGCTACATGCACCGCCTGCGGGCCGAGCATCAGGTAACCGACCAGTCGATGCTTCGAGTGGACATGCTCTGCGGGCGTTTGGTGCAGCCCACGACCTACAGGTTGAGTCTGTTCGTGCCAGACGCTGCAGACGACAGCGGTATGAGTGCGGATAGTTGATCTCGTGGTGCGCGGCGTGCAACCAGCACACCAGTCAGGGCCGACGGGGTTGGCTCTGCCGTAGACAGCCCCGTAGAAGCGAGAGGGGTCAGCATTCAAGGCTCGTCGACAAAAAGGGCACTTCCGTGACGGAAGCGCCCCTTTTGTTTGGGTGCGGTGCAGCTGCTGGGATGCAGCTGATCAGGCGGATCAGCAGCTCTTGGTCCACTTGATGGACAGGATGGACATGGCCGCCCCGTACATGCTCCCGCCTTGAGGGCGGGAGGTGAAGGCCCGCGCGTGAGTGCCCCCTGGGGCGCGAGCGTGCCTTTGGCCGTAACTTCTTGCATTCCTTCGGTCACTTTGGGTATGGTTCGGGTGATCGAACGGGAAGGCGATAGCCAAGCCCCTCGGGAGATCGTGTCCTTGTCGGTACAGCTAGGCCGCCGGAACGGCGGTGACAGCGCGTGGAGACTCGGGGTTACCCGGGTCGGTGAAGCGCGAACCCCCGCACTTGAGGGTGACGGGAAGAATCTCCACTGTTAACCGGTGGAGAGGAGTTCAAATCCGAGCCAAGTCCCCACTCCACTCCAGGCGCCTGCGATGGGCCACGTCACCCAGGTCAACTACGCCTGTCTCACGGACGATCTCGGTGGGTGCGGGGTGCTCCGAACCCCGCACCCGTCACAGTGACTCCGCGGTGCGGGCCGAGGCGGATCACTCCTGCTTGGCCCGGGCCTCGGCCTCTGCCGCGTCCATGGCCGCCGCCTCCTCCGGCGTGGGCGCGGTGCCGCCCAGGTGGGCGGGCTGCCACCAGACGCCCGGCGGCACCTCCGGGTACGTGCGCTGCGCCCGGTCCACCAGCTCCGACAGCCGGGTGTGCAGGTCGGCCGTGTGGTCGTTGACGTTCTCGCCGCGCTTGGGGTGCATGGGCTCCCCCACCAGGATGGTGAGCGGGATGTGCCGTTGCGTGAGCTTGCGCGGCCGGCCCTTGGTCCACAGGCGCTGGCTGCCCCACAGCGCGACCGGGATGACGGGCGTGTTCGTGGCCTGGGCCATGCGGATGGCGCCGTTCTTGATCTCCTTGACGGTGAAGGAGCGGCTGATGGTCGCCTCCGCGAAGACGCCCACGACCTCCCCCGCCTTGAGCATGCGCAGAGCCGTGGCGTACGAGCCCGCACCCGCCCCGCGGTCGACGGGGATGTGGTGCATGCCGCGCATCAGCGGCCCCGAGATCCGGTGGTCGAACACGTCCTGCTTGGCCATGAAGCGCACCAGCCGGCGAGAGGGCAATGCGGCGAACCCGGCGAAGATGAAGTCGAGGTAGCTGATGTGGTTGCTCACCAGCACCGCTCCCCCAGTCCGCGGCACGTGCTCCGTCCCTTCCAGGTGGAATCGGACGTCGAGCACGCGAAACAGGGTCCGCGCGGCGGCGACCACCGGCGGGTACACGATCTCAGCCATGTGCAGAAGGTAGCAGCCCTTCCGAGCTGGTCTGACGGCGATAGGAAGGCTTACCACGCCCCAGACCTTGCTACGTATCGCTCAAATGTTCCATCCGACAGCCTCAAGGAGGGGTAGCCTGATCGTCACCCTCCGTAAAAGGAGGAGGCATCCACTCGATTCGCGTGACGACGCTTGTCGTTTCGGGAGTTGGGCAGATCTTCTGACCGTAACCGGATCCCCGTCCGGCGGTGGGGGCTTCAGACCAAATAGCCGGGGCTGGCCCCCATGTGTTACCAGCACCAGCCAACGATCATTGAGGAGGTGACCAACGTTGGCTACGTTCCGCGTACGACAGAAGACCGACCGCGCTGTGCCTCACCAGCAGCGCGCTCTCGAATTCGAGTCAGCAGACAACCCCAGGATCAGGGACGAAACGGGGCTCGAAGGCCTAATGGCACCGGGCGCGGGACATGTGCGAGGTGAGACTCCCGGCAGTTCACCTGCTGCCAGGGGCGTCACCCCGGACCACCTGGTTCGGGAGAAGGGACGTGAGTCCCAACCCTACGTGTTCGTGCTCGACAAGAACGGTCGTCCGCTGCAGCCCTGCACCCCAGCCAGGGCGCGCACGCTGCTCACGAAGGGACGTGCAGTTGTTCACCGGCACACGCCGTTCGTCATCCGTCTCAAGGACCGCACCATCGATACCTCAGAGGTCGACGGCGTAGAGCTGGGCATTGACCCCGGCTCCCAGCACACTGGCATCGCCATGTTCACCGCCCAGGCGGGAGAGCGCCGTGCCCGGTACAGCATCCGGCTCGACTACCGCGGCGCCACGATCCGCAAGAAGATGCAGCAGCGGGCCGCCTACCGGCATGGCCGCCGCACCCGGAACCTGCGCTACCGCAAGCCCCGCTTCTTCAACCGCACCCGACCCTCAGGCTGGCTACCGCCGTCGCTGCGACACCGGGTAGCCACCACCGTCACGTGGATCGACCGGCTCACCCGCTGGGCCCCGGTGCGGGCGGTGCACCTGGAGCGGGTCGCCTTCGACACCCACGCCCTTACCGCAGGCAAGCCGTTGGAGGGGGTTGAGTACCAGCACGGCACGTTGCACGGAACAGAGGTGCGCGAGTACCTGCTGGCCAAATGGGGGCGGCGGTGTGCCTACTGCGGCGCAGCGGGGATGCCATTGAACATCGACCACATTCACCCCCGCGGCAGGGGAGGATCCGATCGCGTCTCCAACCTGACCATTGCTTGCGTGCCCTGCAACCAGGCCAAGAGCAACCGGCCGGTTGAAGACTTCCTCGCCAGCAAGCCGAAACTGCTGGCCACGATCCTCGCACAGGCCAAGGCCCCGCTCCGAGACGCAGCAGCCGTCCAGTCCACCCGCTGGACACTGTGGCGGGAAGTCGACGCCCGCTTGCCCACCCACGTGGCCTCCGGCGGGCGGACGAAGTGGAACCGCACCCGCAACCACTTGCCTAAGAGCCATACCCTCGACGCCCTGGCGGTGGGCAAGCTCGACACCATCACCGAAACCGTGTCCCGGGTGCTGGTCGCCGAATGCACCGGACGCGGCACCCACGCTCGCACACGCACCGACAAACACGGTTTCCCCCGCCTGCGCCTTCCCCGCCGGAAACAGCACTTCGGCTTCCAAACCGGAGACCTTGCCCGAGCCGTCGTGCCCACCGGCAAGAAATCAGGCACCTACACTGGCCGCGTTGCTGTCCGCGCCACCGGCTACCTCAACATCACCACCGTCGACGGGACCGTCCAAGGCATTCCCCATCGATACTTCCGTCTCCTACAACGAGCGGATGGGTACGCCTATACCACGCGAAAGGAGGGAAGGGCTTTCTCGCCGGGCTGAAAGCCCCAAAATACCTGATGAAGAAGCTCATCAACACGGCCGACTCCGTCGTTGAGGACGCACTGAACGGCATGGCCGCGGCCCACCCCTCGCTGCGGATCCGCGACCGGGTGGTCTACCGGGCCGAGGGCCCGCGGGCCGGGAAGGTCGGCCTGGTCTCGGGCGGGGGCTCGGGGCACGAGCCGCTGCACGCCGGTTTCGTCGGGTACGGCATGCTCGACGCCGCCTGCCCCGGTGAGATCTTCACCTCGCCGGTCCCCGACCAGATCATCGACGCGACCAGGGCGGTCGACGGCGGCGCGGGCGTCCTGCACATCGTCAAGAACTACACCGGCGACGTGCTGAACTTCGAGATGGCCGCCGAACTGGTCGAGGACGTCGAGGTGGTGAGCGTGCTGGTCGACGACGACGTGGCCGTCCAGGACTCCCTCTACACGGCGGGCCGCCGCGGCACCGGGGCGACGGTGTTCGTGGAGAAGATGGCGGGCGCGCTGGCCGAGCAGGGCGCGCCGCTGGCCCAGGTCGCGCTGGTGGCGGGCGAGGTCGACGAGCGCAGCAGGTCGTTCGGCATCGCGCTGACGTCGTGCACGACGCCGCACGCGGGCAAGCCGACGTTCGACCTGCCGGAGACGGACGTGGAGCTGGGCATCGGCATCCACGGCGAGCCTGGCCGGGCCCGCGTGCCGATGGCCTCGGCGCGCGAGCTGGCCGCGACCGCCATGGAGGCGGTCCACGGCGATCTGCCGCTCCGCGGCGACCTGCTGGTCATGGTGAACGGCATGGGCTCGACCCCCCTCATGGAGCTGTACGTCGTCTTCGCCGAGGTGGCGGCGTTCATCAAGGGCAAGGGGGCCCGGGTGTCGCGCTCCCTGGTGGGCAACTACGTGACGAGCCTGGACATGCAGGGCTTCTCCGTGTCGATCTGCCTGCTCGACGACACGCTGACCCGCCTATGGGACGCGCCGGTCGAGACGCCGGGGCTGCGCTGGGGGCGCTGATGGACGCGGAGGTGTTCGTGGCCTGGTTCGAGGAGGCGGCCAGGCTGGTGCACAGGGACCGCGACCGGCTCACCCGGCTGGACGCGGCGATCGGCGACGCCGACCACGGCACCAACCTCGACCGCGGCCTCACCGAGGTCCGCGCGGCGCTGGCCGGCTCGCCGCCGGAGACGCCGGGGCAGGTGCTGGCCACGGCGGGCGCGACGCTGATCCGCCGCGTCGGGGGCGCCTCAGGGCCGCTGTACGGATCGGTGTTCCGGCAGATGGCCAGGTCGCTGGAGTCGCCGGTGACGCTGGCCGGGTTCGCGGCGGCGTTCGAGGACGGCGTCGTGGCGCTCGAACGGCTGGGCAAGGCCGCGCTGGGCGACAAGACCATGGTGGACGCGCTGGCCCCGGCCTCGCGGGCACTTGCCCTGGCCGTACGTGACGGGGTGGGCGTGCGGGAGGGGTTCGAGCAGGCGGCCAGGGCGGCCGAGGAAGGGGCGAAGGCCACGATCCCGATGCAGGCGCGCAAGGGACGGGCCAGCTACCTGGGCGAGCGCAGCATCGGGCACGAGGATCCGGGTGCGGCGTCGGCCGCGCTGTTCATGGCGGCCCTTGCCGCCGTGGTGGCGTGATGGACTTCCTGATGGCGGCCGCCGTCGCGGCTGGAGGCTTGTGATGGTGGGCTTGGTGCTCGTGGCGCACAGTGCGGGGCTGGCGGCCGAGGCGGCGGCGCTGGCCCGCGGGATCGCCGGCGCCGGCACGCCGGTGGCGGCCGCCGGCGGCACCGCGGACGGCGGGCTGGGCACGAGCGTGGACCTGATCGAGGCGGCGCTGCGCAGCGTCGACCAGGGGGACGGGGTGGTGCTCATCCCCGACCTGGGCAGCTCGGTGCTGACCGCCCGCCTGCTGGAGGAGGACGGGAGGGTGGTGGTGGCGGACGTGCCGTTCGTGGAGGGGGCCATCGCGGCGGCGGTGGCGGCGGCCGCGGGCGTGCCGCTCTCCGACGTGCTGGAGGCGGCCGAGGAGGCCCGCACCTACCGCAAGCTCTGACCCGCCCGCCCCAGGATCCGCCTGAGTCCGGTCGTCGCGCCCGGCGTACGCTCTGCCGCCCGGAAAGTCAGTGGCCCTTGAAGGCCTCCTCGAGCCACCAGGAGCCGTGCTCCCCCGCGACCTTGGCGTGCACCATGAGCGGCCGGTCGCGCGGCCCGTCCAGCCATTCGGCCACGCCCGCCAGGCCGGACGGCCCGGTGACCGTCACGGCGGCGAAGCCGTGGCCCCGGGCGATGGCGGCGAAGTCGGCGGGCGGGAACGTGACCGTGCCGAGCGGGTGCCCGTGTGGCCGGAAATGGTGGACTTCCGCCCCGTACGCCGCGTCGTCGTACACCACGACCACCATCGGCAGGCCGAGCCGGACGACGGTCTCCAGCTCCGCGCTGCCCATGAGGGCGCCGCCGTCGCCGAGCGCGGCCACCGGCAGCCGGTCCGGCCGGGCCAGCGCGGCGCCGATCGCCGTCGCCAGTCCCAGCCCGATCGACTGGAACGCCTGCGTGAAGCAGAACCCACCCTCATCCGGGACATCAATGAACATCGACGGATATCCCATGAAATTTCCGGAATCGACGGCGATGATGCGCTCCCGCGGCAGGAGGTCGTCCAGCCCGATGGTGAGCGTCCTGGGGTCGATCCGCCCGCCGCCGCTCTCGTCCTCGTACGGCACGTCCCGCCACCGCCCCTCGGCCCGGACGCGCCGCGCGATCTCGTCCGACCGGTACCCCTGCCGCGGGCCGAGCCGGGCGGCCAGCGCCCTGGCGACGGCGGCCACCTCGCCCGCCACGCCCAGGTCGGCGGGCACATGAGCCTTGAAGGCCGCCGGGTCGAGATCCACCTTGACCACCTTGGCGCCCGGCTGGATCAGCGTGCCGTGGCGCGTGGTCCACATGTTCAGGGCGCAGCCCCACGCGACGACCAGGTCGGCGTCGCGGATGAGCTCGGCGGCCAGGGGCGTCGCGAAGCCGCCGCTCACGTCGAGGTCCCACGGGCTGCCGCGGAACAGGCCCTTCGCGACCGCCGAGGTGGCGAGCAGGGCGCCCGCCACCTCGGCGAGCTCCTCCAGCTCACGCCGCGCGTGCCGGGCACCGCGCCCGGCGACGAACACCGGCCGCCGGGCCGCACCGAGCAGCCGCGCCAGCTCCGCCACCTCGCCCGCCGAAGGCGCGGCCGAGGTCACAGCCGAGATCACAGCCGAGGTCACGGCCGAGGTCAGGGCGGCCGCCGGCACGTCGATGGGACCGTCGAAGGGGGCGGCCTGGACGTCGAGGGGAAGGTTCAGCAGGACCGTGCGCCGCTCCGCCACGGCCACCTGGTACGCCTCCGCCGCCCGCGACACCGCCTCCCCCGGCGAGGCGACCCGCATCGGCACCGCTCCCACCGCCGTGGCCAGCGCGGACTGGTCGATGTGGAAGTTGGACTGGACCTCGGTGGCCTCTCCGGCGAGCACGATCAGCGGCGTGCGGCTCTTGGCGGCCTCGGTGAGGCCGGTCAGGGCGTTCGTGAGCCCGGGCCCCTGGTGCACCGACACGACCCCCGCCCGGCCGCTCATGCGCGCGTACGCGTCGGCCATGGTGGCGGCCCCGCCCTCGTGGCGGGCGGCGACGAAGCGCACGCCCCCGGCCACGAGGGCGTTGGTGACGTGGAAGTTGCCGCTGCCGACCACCCCGAAGGCGGTCCCGACGCCGCAGGCGGCCAGGGCGCGGCCCACGGCCTCCGCGACGATCAACGCTCCACCAGGGCCAGCACGCGTACGGGGCTGCCGGAGCCGCCCACGATGGGCAGCGGCGGCGCGACCACGACGGCACCGGTCACGGGCAGCCGATCGAGGTTGCGCAGCTGGGTGAGGCCGTACTTGCCCGCCCCCAGCAGGTAGGAGTGGCACGGGAAGGCCGGGTCGAAGGAGTGCGCGGCGCCCGCGTCGGTGCCGACGGTCTCGACGCCGACGCCGGCGATGGGCGTGGCGGAGGCCAGCCACGAGGCGCACTCCACCGAGATGCCGGGCGTGTGAGGGCCGGTCTCGTCGGCGTTCAGGAAGGTGGCCTGGTCGCCGGCCCTGGTGTCCCAGCCGGTGCGGTAGAGCAGCCAGCCGCCGTCGGGCAGCGGCCCGTTGGCGCGCTCCCACTCCTTGACGTGGTCGATCTGGAGCAGGAAGTCGGGGTCCTTGGCCGACTCGGCGGAGAAGTCGAGCACGACGGCGGGCGCGATGAGGCTGCGCGCGGGCACCTGGGAGACGTCCTGGCCGTCGCGGCCGGTGATCCAGTGGACGGGGGCGTCGAAGTGGGTGCCGGTGTGCTCACCTGTATAAACTGCCACATGACACACTTAAAGGTAGGAAAGTGACTAACGCCACACCGGCATCTCCACCAGACGGAGCCCTCATCGCAGGACTCTACGCCCGTATCTCGAACGACCGCGAAGGTAGAGAGCTGGGCGTGACCCGCCAGCAGGAAGACGGACGGGCGCTAGCCGCCCGCATCGGCGCGACGATCGCAGACACGTACGTCGATAACGACATCTCGGCATCTACCCGTAGCCGGAAGCGTCGTCCAGAGTTCGACCGGCTTCTAGCCGACGTGCGAGCCGGGCGCATCAACGCGATCATCTACTACAGCTCATCCCGTCTGACTCGCCGACCGCTCGAATTCGAGATCATCATTCAGCTAGTCGAACAGACCGGCGTCCGGCTGTTCACTGTGACGGCGGGCACGGTAGACCTCACGACAGCTCAAGGCCGCATGATGGGCCGCTTCTTCGCTGCGAAGGACGCCGCCGAAGCGGAGGAGACACAGGAGAGAGTTCTCCGCACCCTTCAGCAGAACCGCGAGCAAGGCAAGCGTCCGGGCGGCCAGCACATGAAGGGATGGCTAAAGCCCGACCCCCGTAAGGGCATCGGCTACATGGAAGTGCTCGACCCCGAGGCAGTGAGGTGGATCGGGTGGGCTGCTGACTGGCTCCTGTCTGGGGGAACCAAAGGCGGGATCACGCGCCGATGGAACAAGGAAGGGTTTAGCACCGCGACCGGGGGCCGGTGGGTAGACAGCAGCGTCGCAACCCTGCTCTCGTCGCCACGTCTCGCGGGCCTAGTCGGGTACAACGGCGAAGTAGTCGGCGAAGGCACGTGGCCCGCCGTGCTCGATCCTGATACGTGGTGGGCAATCCAGCCCCGCCTAGGGGCCGGACGGCGCAAGGGGTACAAGGAACCTCGCACACCCATAGACCAGGTGCGGCGACACCTTCTAAGCGGGTTCGTGCGGTGCTTCCAATGCGGCGCCGTGATGCTGGTACGGCGCGGGCCGAAGCGTGTACACAGGTTCGCGTGCGTCTCGAAACAACGCGGTGGATGCGGAAGTCTTACCCGCAACATGGAATGGCTCGAATCGGTCATAGGCGAGTACGTAGCGGAACGCATCCTCGCGGAAGACGGTGAGATGTCCGAGCAGGGTGAATCCCCCGACGTCGAGGCGCTAAAGCAGCGTATCGGCGAGATGGAAGCCCGACTTAAGGAACTCCGTGAGGCTGCCATGCAAGGGCATATCCCGATGGTGGACGCCGGAATACTCATGACCGACATCAGGGAAGGCATCGACGAGCTACGGGCGCAACAAGCGCAGGCCGTAGCCGATCAGCAAACCACGCTTCTCGGGAAGGATGACGTTCTAGACGTCTGGCGCAGTGATGATCCCGAATACCTGGGGCATCGGCGTCACATCCTAGGCCGCTACGTGAAGTCGATCATCATCCATCCGCTACCTAAGGGCGGGTACTGGCGGAAGCACACGATCCCCCTCGACTCAATCACGATCATCCCCGCCTAAACAGAAAGCCCCCCGGTTCTCCCGGGGGGCCTTTTCTATGCGGCCTTAGCTTGCTGCCGTTGGTCCCGTGTCACGGTGCGAGCCGTGGCGAGTATCGACATCCATCTGTCGGCGTCCGGCTTGTGATCCCTGCGGGCTTGTGCCCGGATCGCCTCGACCACATCGGGGGGAAGGCTCACGCAGCCTCCATTGCGTCGCGAATGGCCATAGCGATGTCGTCACGCGACCACTGCTCCGTCTTCCGGTAGAGAACGCTCATCACCATGTCGCCCTTCAGCGCCAGGGCGATCCGGCCAGCCTGCCGGATCGAGCACCGGTCACCGTAGTTCGACTGCCCATAAACGACCTCAGGGCGAACGAGGGCCGTCCGGATTTCCTCGACGGTCACCAGCATGTCGAGAGCGCGACCGGCAGCGTGCTTAGTCATGTAGAAGTTGCCGACGTTCACCACAAACCGCCTTCACCTAGTGCAGCCTCGTTGCGCTCCTCATCGATCGTCATCACGAGCGCCCGGAAGTACTTGCCGACCTTGCCGAACACGGCGCCGACTTCAGGAACGGGGCCGATCTCCGGAACGGCCACCAGGTGAGCCCCACGCCCGGCCACGTCGGGCCGGACCTTGTTAAAGAGGGTCATGTACTGGGGCTGAATCATCAGCCACGGCTCGTGCTTCTCGGCGATGGCGAAAAGGTCGTTCAGCATGGCCCATTCGGGGCGGAAGTCCCCGCCTACGGCCAGAGCGGTTGCCGTCTCGGGGTTGTTCTCGTCAACGGCCCCGTGAAGGATGACGCCCTTACCCGACTCGACCGTGATCCGGCTAAGCGTCTTGCGCGTGCCATCCTGGCGGGCGCGCTTCGCGAGCGTAATCAGGTCTTCCCGTGTGATCTCGACGGCGGCGAGGTTTCCACCCGAACGAACCTCGGCCACGCACGTGGCAACGGCTGCCGTGTAGGTGTCCGTCACGGTGATCTCAAGCATCAGGCCACGTACGCACACCAGGGCAACGGGAACCGGAGACTTGGCGGGAAGCCAAGCTTCGGCGTTGCTCAACGCCTTAGAAAGGTCCCCGGCGGGGACCGCGAGTGTTGCCATGCGAAGCAACGTAGCGGAACAACCAACTTGCAGCCAACTTGCAAACTGTCCGTGTGATACAGATCACATCGAGGGAGTGTCGGTGAATCGGCTCCCCGGACACCTATATAGGGATAGGAAACCCCCTTGGGGGGGACTAAGGGGGGCAGCCTAATAGGCATGCTGCCCCCAGGCAGCTAGCTAACCAATAGGCGATCGGGGTAGTCCAAACGGACCCGATCGCAACTGTCTATAACTACCTAGCTAGCTCACATAACAACCATGTTCGCTAGGAACGCGCCCACCGGGCGCGCGAGGTTCCATGCCCAGAGCAAAGCAAATCTGTTCGACGGCAGGATGCCGTCAGACAGTCACAGCTAGGGGTAAGTGTGCCGAACACGATCCCGGCCCATGGGCCGGACACACGAGGCAAGACATCTCCCGACTCCCTAGCAACTGGTCTACGATCCGTCGCCGAATCCTTCGGCGAGATCGCTACCGCTGTTACGAATGTGGTGAAGACGCTAGCGAGGTTGATCACATCGAACCGGGCGACAATCACGACCCGTCGAATCTGGGCGCCATGTGCGCCCGATGCCATCTCGCTAAGACCCACAGAGAACGCCTACGCGGGCCGTAGACGGCCCTACACGTTCGACCCTAGACACAGGAAAGCCCCCGCCGTAGCGGGGGCTTAGAAGCGATCCTAGAAGCGCGCAGCGCACACGGGGCCGATGCCCGCGTCAATGCTGTCTTGCTTCGTGAGTTCCCTGCGGCAGATGCAGCACGATCCCGTTTCCTTGCCGAACGCCTTAGCCTCGTCGAGGGTAAGAAGGTTCTCCGGCTTCAGCAGCCGGACGACGCCGGGGGCGAATTCGGCCACCACCTTGCCGTACTTGTTCTTGAAGATCTCGACGGCGTACAGCCGTCCAGCCTTGGACTCCCGAACCTCGAAGTACTTCTTGTCGAGCTTGTAGAACCCGGCCTCGACGATCTGAACCCGCTGCGCCGGGCTAGTGGCCGTGATCCCCTTAAGGAACTTGATGAAGTCGCTAGCGATCGCCTTAGTCATGTCCTCAAAGCCCGCCTCGATCGTCTGAAGGTCAAGCCCCCGCTCGGTAGCGAGAAGCCGGATCAGGTTCTTCTGAGGCTCGGTCGCGGTGCCGTTAACCATGAGTCTTTCCCTCCTTGCGGCGCATTCGCGCCGTTCCTGCTGACAGGAAGGAAGCTAGCAAAGCGTGTACACAGTTTGCAAGTTGGTTGTAGCCACGCATGGCTAGCTCACAGCGAAGCCGTGTACACGGAGTAGCCAGATCCCACATAGGAGGCGGGGGTACCCCCATGACTCAGTTCATTTGAGAACTGTGGAGGGCTGGGCCTCGCAGGATGTACGGGTCTGGGGCGGGGGTATCTGACGGCCCTTCGAGGGCCGGTTACGCATTGTGAGCTGCGGGATTGCCGCTAGATTCGCGTGTCGAAAAACGAGGTAAATCCGCATCCTTCGCGTACTTGATACCTACTGCGGCGCCGGGGGCGCCGGTTGGGGATACGGGCTAGCAGGGTTACACGTGACGGGCGTAGACATCGCCCCACAGCCCAACTATCCGTTCGCCTTCCACCAGGCCGACGCAATCGAGTTCATCCGCGAGCATGGGCACGAGTTCGACCTAATCCATGCAAGCCCGCCGTGCCAAGCGTCGAGCCCCCTCACATGGGGCACGAACCAAGGGCGTTCCTATCCCCAGCTAATCCCGGCGACCAGGGAAGCGCTTCTAGCCACGGGGCGACCGTGGGTGATGGAGAACGTGGCCGGTGCTCCGATCCGTATGGATCTGCGGTTGTGTGGCGAGATGTTCGGCCTGGCGGTCATCCGGCATCGCTTCTTTGAGATCGAGGGCTTCCGCCTCGACCAGCCGACGCACCCTAGGCACCGTGGGCGCGTGTCCGGCTTCCGGCACGGCGTATGGCACGTCGGCCCGTACTTCGCCGTGTACGGCGAGGGCGGGGGCAAGGGAAGCGTTGCCGAGTGGCAGGAAGCCATGGGGATCGATTGGACCGACGTACGTCGGGAGCTGGCGGAAGCGATCCCCCCGGCATATACGCGATTCATTGGGGCCGCCGCGATGACGGCGCTTGCCTCGACGATTCCGGGGTAACAACGGCTTTTGCCGGTTGGTTGCCCGATAGCTTTGAACTCGTGGGGGCGACGGCCCCGGCCACGAGGGCGACGGCCCGAGGGGTTTTCGGTGTGGTGTAAGTGCGCAACACGCTTCCAAGGGGAGGAGATGCGGGTTCAAATCCCGCCACCGACACATGCCGCTCTAGCCCAACGGCAGAGGCACCGGTCTTAGGAACCGGACGGTTAGGGTTCGAATCCCTAGGGCGGCACAGAAGTTTCGGCGCTGGCCTGATAAGCCGGTTGGCGGGACTTCAGGGATCGGGTGTAGTCAGCATTCCGGCCCCAAGGGGCGGCCTTATCAGCCGCAACCAGGGCGGGCGGTGCCGGTTAGATTCCGGCGATCCCGAGCAATGGCGATTAGCTCAGTCTGGCAGAGCACCGGGAGTTTCCCCCGGGGGTCCTTGGTTCAAATCCTCGATCGCCAACGAGGGGGGTAGTCCGGGTTCGAATCCCGGCGCCGGGCTTTCATCCCCGGTGTGGTGTAAGCGGTAGCACGCTCCCCATGGCTTATCTGGCGCCCGGACAGTCCGAGGCACAGGGCTCCGCCAGAGGCAGGAACTTACACGCTCCGTAGCCGCCGGCCGTTCGGCCGCGGTTCAAGAAACCGCAGGTCGATGCCATGTAGGCAACCGCCGGCCAGCGCGGAGCGTGAGCAAAGCGGGATGGTGTAGTGGCCGATCACGGGGGCCTCATAAGCCTCTATTCACGGGTTCGAATCCCGTTCCCGCAACGAAGCGGGTTCGCCCGCGTCGGCCTTGCTAGCCGACGTGGCCGCTAAGGCGTGTACACGCGCCCGCCTACACGTCACAGATCAGGTCCGGTGAAAGGAGGTGCGGGCGTGGCTGGCAATGGTCCAGCACCGAAGGAAGGTCGAGTACGTAGGAACGCCGATTCCGTCGATTCCATCACGCTCGACAACCCGCCTCTTGTGGAACCGCCGAAGCTTCGCGGCTACGCGAAGTACAGCGCAGCTACGCGCGAATGGTGGGACACCTGGAAGGACTCGCCGCAAGCGGCGGCATTCACGTCTACCGATTGGATGCGCCTAGCGATGCTGGCGCCGCTCGTCGAGCAGTACCACGCGGAGCCTAAGACGGCTCTGCTGGCCGAGATCCGGCTAAACGAGGAACGCCTAGGGGCGACTGTGGCGGACCGTCAAAGGCTCCGTATGAAGCTCTCGGGGCCGAAGGAAAGCAAGCCCCGGCTTGCGCCCGTGAAGGACATTACCGACCGGCGTAAGAGCCTGGAGGACTAGTGCCCGAAGTGAAGCTAGCGAGCGTGATCAATGTGACCCGTCTTCCGGACGGGTTTTTTAGTTTCACGATCGACGGGCATCCGTTCCCGTTCACCGTTCAGGACATCGCTACCTCACTCAAGCCTGGCGAGGATTTCCCCTACATCACGGTGACGATTCCCGCTGACCGTATCGAGGTCATTAACCAGGTTTACGACGACTAAGGAGACAGGGTGCCGTACGCCCCTGACGGGCGTTGGACGGCCCCTGAGTTCAGTCTCGGCTATCAAGTCATTGATTGGATCGAGGCTTACCTAGTCCACGGCCCTGGCGACGTGCAGGGCCAACCGATCGTCATGGATCGGGAATACAGCCGCTTCATCGTGGACGCGTACGAGATCGACAGGAAGGGCCGTAGGCGCGTCACGCGGGCGTTCCTGAGTCGCCCTAAGGGACGAGCCAAGTCCGAGCTTGCGGGCATGCTCGTGTGCGCCGAGGCGCTAGGGCCAGTGCGCTTCGCGGGCTGGGATGAGAACGGCAACCCCGTAGGGATGCCGCCCACGTATCCCTACATCCGGTGCCTGGCCACCGAAGAAACGCAGGCCGGTAACACCTACGACAACGTGCATTTCATGCTCTCGGAAGGGCCGGTTTTCGATGCCCATCCGGGGCTTGATGTCAACCTAGCGAAGGTCAATCTTCCCGGGGGCGGCGAGATTGTTCCGTCGTCCGCGTCGAGCGCGAGTAAGGACGGCGGGAAAGAGACATTCGCCGTGTTCGACGAGACCCACCTGTATGTGACCCGTGAGCTTCACGGCATGCATAAGACGGTTTCGCGAAACCTCCTGAAGCGCAAGGCGGCTCAACCGTGGGCGTTGGAAACCTCGACGATGTACGCCCCTGGTGAGGACAGCATTGCCGAGGCAATGCACAGTGACTATCTGAAGGTTGCCGAGGGGCTTCTAGAGCATCCCGGCCTGTTGATCGACCACCGCGAAGCGCCGCCCGTTTCCATCCGGAACAAGGCCGAGCTTAAGAAAGCCTTGAGGTACGTCTACGGCCCTGCTGCCGAATGGATGGACCTCGACCGCATGGTCATCGAGCTACAGACCATGCAGGAACACGAGGTGCGAAGGTACTTCCTCAACCAGCCTACGGCGACCGTAGACCAGGCCATCGAGAAAGAGGCATGGGATGCGATCGAGTCGGACGAAAGGCCGAAGCCGGGCGACCAAATCGCCATCGGGTTTGACGGCTCGATCCGGTACGACGCTACAGCGATCGTGGGTTGCCGTCTGTCTGACGGCCTGGTGTTCCCCATCGCGGTATGGGAGAACCCCCACACGGGCGATGACTGGGAAGTCGATGTACTAGCCGTAGATGCGGCAATGGCTAAGGCGTTCGACGAATACCGCGTCGAGTGGGTCTATGCCGACCCTGCCTATTGGCAAGACATCGTGGGCCGTTGGGCTATCGAGTTCGGCGATAAGCATGTATTCGAGTTCTGGACGCACCGCGATACACCGATGGCAACGGCAGTCGAGCGGTTCCGTACCGGCATCCAGACTCAGCAAATCGCGCATGTCGGCGACAAGACATTGACCCGTCACGTGATGAACGCCCGAACGCGCGAAGTCCGCGCGGGCGTCGTCTTGCGCAAGGACACAAAGAAGTCCAAGAAGCACATTGACGCGTGCATGGCTGCCGTTCTGGCCGTCGAGGCGCGCGCGGATGCGATCGCAGACGGACGGCTGAAGAAGAGGCGGTATCGCGCCACGAGCTACTGAGAGGTTCCCCTTTGACGTTTATCGACCCGCAGCCTAGAACCCCGATCGAATGGGTTCAGCATCTAGAGCGCAAGCTGTCTGTGCAGTCGGCCGAGGCGCGGCGATATGACGACTATTACGAGGGGCGCCACAAGCTCGCGTTTGCGCAAGAGAAGTTCCGCGAAGCGTTCGGCGGCATGTTTGAGTCGCACTGGGCGGACAACTTCAGTTCGCTAGTCGTCGATTCGGTGGCCGAGCGTATGCAGATCGAGGGATTCCGGTTCACGGAAGATCCCGAGGCGGACGCGGACGCGCAAGAGATCTGGCAGAGGAACGGCCTTGACGCTGACAGCGATGCAGCCACGACGGACGCTCTAGTCCAGTCCAAGGCGTTCATTACCGTGTGGGGCGACAGGGACGGTCAGCCGGTAATCACCCCCGAGAACTCTCATGAAATGGTTGTGGAGTACGTTCCGGGTTCGCGGCGCCTCATTCGGGCCGCACTCAAGCGGACGCTCGACGAGTGGGGCGACGTTCACGCGACGTTGTGGACGCCCAACCGGGCATACATGACGACCTTCGCTCAGGGGCGCGATAACTGGGATGCGCCAACAGAGGTTAACAACCCGCTGAATCGGGTTCCGGTGGTTCCCCTCATGAACCGTCCCCGGTTGAACGGCAAGACGCATTCCGAGCTTGCGCGGACAATCCCGATCCAAGACGCGATCAACAAGGTAATGATTGACGCCCTCGTTGCCTCAGAAATGGGCGCCTTTCCGATGAGGTGGGCAACCGGCTTGCCCCTAGAAGAGGGGGAAGACGGCAAGCCTAAGCCGCCGCCTTTCAGGGTCGCCCTCGACAAGATGCTGCATTCGGAAGATCCGGATACCAAGTTTGGTCAGTTCGGTGTGGTGGACCTGGCGAACTACGTCAGGTTGATTGAGGCGCTGATTCAGCACATGGCCTCTGTGTCCCGGCTACCCATGCACATGATCTTGATGCAGGCCGGTCAGCCGCCGTCCGGCGCCAACATCAAGAGCGCCGAGGCGGGGCTAGTCGCGAAGGTACGCCAGCGCCAACGCACGTACGGCGAAGCGTGGGAAGACGTGATGCGGCTCGCGTTCGCCGTCCGGAAGGACGAGCGCCAGCACGCCTACCAGGCCGAGACGATTTGGCGTGACGCCGAATACCGGTCTGAGGCTGAGCACATCGACGCCCTGGTGAAGCTTCACACGCTGGGCGTACCGAAGCGCCAGCTATGGGAAGACGCTGGTTACACGCCGCAGCAAATCGAGCGGTTCGAGGCGCTTCTAGCGCAAGACATGCTAGATGACCAGATGCGCTCTGACCTGGGGCTTAACGGTTCCGCGGAACGGCCGGCGGACGCCCAGGGTGACGACGCGAACACGCCTGAGGAGAGTGGACAGTCACGTAAGGCGATTGCTGAGGCGCCCGGTGTCGGTATCCGCTGATCTCGCCCAGGCACGCCGCGCGCAGTCTCGGGCGCGGCTACAGCTCCGCTCGAATCTCGTCCGTACGGTGCTCGCCCTCTGGCGGGGCCTGGGCCGGTGGGACCGGGAAGACATCCCCCGATTCGCTCCCCAAGCATCGCGACTCGTTCGCGGCGGCCAGCTCCAGGAAGCACGGCTAACACTCGGCTACCTCGATCAGGTGTCGCGCATCCGTACGGGGCGACCCTCCCCCACGGTGCGAACCGATCGCATCCCCGGAAGGATCGGCAACCCCGACCTCCAAGACGTGTACACGCGTCCATTCGTCTGGACGTGGACCGAGATGTCCAACGACAAGCCTCTAGCCGATGCCGTCGATCTGACGGCGTACCGGCTACAGAGGGCCGTCGAGACGGACCTAGAACTTACCGGCAGGAATACTGCTAACGCCGTGATGGAAGCCGACAGGCGTGTCATCGGCTATAAGCGGGTTCTGTCGGATAAGCCCAACCATTGCGACCTTTGCGTGATCGCTTCGACGAACACCTATCGGCGGGGCGATCTATTGCCGATCCATCCGGCGTGCGGGTGCACGGTTGAGCCTATCTACCTCGACGGCAGTCAAGAGGAAGCCTCGCTAGATCGGCGGATCGAAGAGGCGTACCGGCAAGCCGCCGAGCGTACACAGATTGCCGTGCTTGATCACGGCGAGTACGGCCCCTATCTACAGGCGGCCTAACTTCCCTCCCCCGACATGGGGGTTTCTTTTTTCCGACATGGAGCCCTTTTCGCATGCCTGAGAACGACCAGAACAACGGCGACCAGAACGTCACTACGCCCCCGGCAACCGACACGGGAACCGGCGACAACGTAGACGTTGCGGCGCTCATCGCGGACCGCGACAAGTGGAAGCACTTCGCGCGGGAGCATGAAAACAAGTGGCAGACCCTTTCGGGGGAGCTAGCGCAGCTTAAGCAGTCTCAGATGTCCGAGGCTGAAAAGGCGATCGAGGCGGCTAAGGCCGAGGCGCGTAGCGCGACCCTGGCCGAGGTTGGCGGAACGCTCGCCACGGCCGAGCTAGAGAAGCGTGCCGCTAAGGCGGGCGTGACTCTGCCCGATCCCTCTTACATCAATCTGGCTGCCTTTATGGGCGCCGATGGCAACCCCAACGGCGAAGCCATTGACGCCTTTATTGGCACTCTGCCGAAGCCCTCGACGGCGCCCGAGTTCGATCAGTCGGTTCTCAACAACGCCGGTAACCGTGAGGCGAACAAGCCTCAGCAGCTTACCCGCGCGGATCTCCAGCGCATGACGCCCGAGGAGATCGAGGAAGCCCGTCTAGCGGGCAAGCTCAACGACCTACTTGGAATCAAGTAACCCCTTAGGAGGGTGTTCTTTTGCCTATTTTTGATGGTGTTGGCGAGCGCGACGCTCGGTTCATTCCCGAGGTTTGGACCTCGCGAATCTGGGTTGAGATGCGCGCGGGCCTAGTCGTCGGCTCCGACCTTGTGGTTAACCGCGACTATGAGGGCGAGATTCGGAATGCTGGTGACAGTGTTCGCATCCCGACCGTCACTGACCCGACCGTCGAGGACTACGATCCCACGGTCGGTTTCACGGGTGACCCGCAGGACGTTCTAGGCGACAAGCGGACCTTTGAGATTGAGCGGGCTAAGGCTTTCCGTATCAAGGTTGACGACATCGCTAAGGTGCAGTCGCTTATCGGTGGCCAGCACATGCACGAGGGTACGCAGCGCGCGGGCCGGAAGCTTGCCGAGGCTGCCGACTCGTACGTGGCGGGCAAGCTCGTTGCCGCCGCTACCGGCAATCGCCTGATTGACCTCGACATGGCGCCTGCCGTGGCGCCCGACGTGTATTACGGCCAGTTCGTTGACGTCAAGGTCGCTCTCGACCAGACCAACACGCCGCAGGATGGCCGTTGGGCGATCATCTCTCCCGCCCTGCACGGCAAGCTTCTGCGCGATGACCGGTTCATCGATGTCAGCAAGTTCGGTTCTAGCGAGCCGATTTCCAATGGTGTTGTCGGCAAGTTCCTTGGCTTCCGTATTCACCTGACCAACGCGCTTCCGACTGATGTGCATCTGATCGCCGGTCACCGTATCGCTACCACTTTTGCGGATCAGCTCGTCAAGACTGAGACGTATCGCCCTGAGAAGTTCTTCGCCGACGTGGTGAGGGGCTTGCACGTTTATGGCGCAAAGGTGATGCGGCCCGAGCACATTGCAGTGGGCAAGGTCATTCCGTAACGAGCCTCTTTTTTTGGCTCAAATTTGCAAGTTGGTTGTGACGCTTGGGCCGTCCCGATGGGGGCGGCCCCTTGTCTCCTATCGGAGGTTTCATAGTGCTAGCCGAGCTTGCCGATATCGAGGCAAGGATTGGGCGCACGCTGACGCCCGACGAGTCGAACGCAGTCACAGAGTTGATTGCCGACGTGTCGGGTTTGGTGACGGCCTACTGCGGTCGTGACTGGACCATTCACACGAATGATGTGGTCGAGCTTGAAGGGCTTGCCGAGCGCGAGCTAGAGCTACCGGGAAGGCCGGTAGTCCAGGTCTACAGTGTGACTATCGATGACGTGCCGGTCATGGAATTCAAGGTGCTAGGGAACTCGCTTTGGCGCCGGTATGGCTGGCAGAAGTACGCGGGTGATCCGATCCCTTCAAAGGTGGTCGTGACGTACACGCACGGAACCAACAAGGTTCCGGCTGACGTCAAGGCTGTCGTCTGCAACGAGGTGTTGCGTGTTCTCGGGAAGGAAGTCGGCGCGACTTCCGAAACGCTCGGGGATCACGCAATCGCGTATGAGCCTGGAAGCGGCTCTATCGCCCTCTCGCGGTCCGCGAAGGGCTCCCTAAACCGTTTCCGCCAGAGGGCCGGTTCCGTGTCTCTACGGCGATCCTAGGGGCCGCTATGGGCCTCTATCGAGATTCCGTCGCCGTGCTACGGGCGCCACTAATTCCCGGCCCCTATGGGGACGTTCGGGACTGGGTGAATGCCCGAACCGTGTACACGGCTTTGAGAGCGAGTGTGCAGCCGGTCATCAGCAGCCGTGAAGGGCTGGCTACCGACCTCGATCAGGACCGGGAAACCGGCATCACGACCTACCGCGTGTACACGCCTTCACAGGCCGACATCCGCGTGTCCGATCGGGCGCGCTACGGCGGCCAGCTCTACGAGGTGTCCGGCGTTTCGCTCATCTGGCCTGTCATCACGGGGCGCAACTCCTACACGCTCGCAACGATTCGGCGGGTCGATGGCTGACGTAGATGTCGATGTCTGGGAATTCAAGCTTCCCCTACTTACGCGGGATAGACGCGTCGCGAAAGAACTGCTCGTCGTGGCAAAGCAGATCGGTCTAGAGGCGTACAACCTCGCGCCTAAGCGCTATCCGCTTCACGAGTACGCGGCCAGCATTCACGAAGAGATCGAGATCGGCGCCTTTGGCGAACCCGTGGCCTATGTGTCCGCTGACGTGGACGCAATCAAGGTCGAGTTTGGCACGGAAGACACGCCAGATTTTCGCCCCTTGGGCAGGGCATTGGAGCGGAAGCGGATCGAATGATCTATGACCCGATAGCGGTAGCGGTTGCGCTACTGCGGAGCCAAATCACGGGCGTTCCCGTGTCGGGCGATCTCATCGGCCACCAGGCCGGTTCGGCTCGTGTCGTCGTGTCCCTGCTCAACATCAGCAACGTCACACGAAACCGCCTCGACCGCGTACGCCTCGACGTTCACGCCTACGGGGCGACCAAGAACACGGCGCTTCATAACGCGATGCGAGCGCGCCATGTGCTTATGACGTACGGCCCGAACTTCAGCCATGACGGCATAGCGGTTGCCGACGCCAACAACGATTTCGGGCCGCAGGACATCAGCGATAAGACCAGCCGCGAACACCGGTTCGTGACGTCCCTCGACCTGTACATGTATATGAGGAGTTTGCCCCTTGTCCAAGATTGATGCCGATTTCATTAAGTTTGCGCCGAACGGCCGCGTACTTATGGCTGCGAGCAAGACCGCGCTGCCCACTATCCCCACCACGGTTGCGACTGCGTTTGACGACGCTACGCCGATTTCCGGATGGACCGATCTTGGTTACGTGACCGAGGATGGCGTGACCCTTACCCCGACGCTTACCACGTCGGCATTCCCGGTCTGGCAGTCGAACGCCCCCGCGAAGATTACTGTTACCGGCGCTGGCCTCGACTTCCAGTTCGCTCTAGCCCAGTGGGATAAGGACAGCACCGAACTGTTCTTTGGCGGCACGTGGGGTGCGGCGACTGCTGGGATTACCAAGATGAGTCTGCCGTCTAACCCCGCCCTACGGGAAAAGGCGTTCCTCATTCTGTGGGGCGATCTCGACACCGTTAACGGCCTCTACGTTCCCCGGGCGATGATCTCCGACCGTGACGGCCTATCCCTTGGCAAGACCGATCCGTCGATTCTCAACATGACGTTCCAGAGCCTTGACCACGCGGGCAACCTCGCGGACATCGTCACGACCGCCGACATGGACGGCGCCGCCTAAGCAATCCCCTTCCCGTCACTCTCCGCGCTGGCCGGCCAGGCACCACATCACGTTGAGCTGCGGTTCTTTGAACCGCGGCTAAACCGCCGGCGACTGCGGAGAGTGATCTCTGAGATTCCAACACAGTTGCAAGGAGTTCCACGTATGGCTAAGGCTTCTGCCGCCGCTGCTGACGCGAACGGCGAGAACGTCGCGGTTGACTATGACGGCACCGTGTACACGGTCCCGACTCCGATTAACTGGGATATCGATGTCCTCGACGAGCTAGAGGCGGGCCGCTTCACAAAGGCCCTGAAGCTCGTTCTAGGCGCCGACCAGTACGACGCTTTCAAGGCCGCTAAGCCCCGGAAGCTCTCGGATGCCGTAGCGCTCTGGGAAGGGATTTCGGCCGCTTGCGGTGTGGGTAGCACGGGAAACTAGTATGGCTCGCCCGCGTCCTGGGCGAGCACTTCCCCGCCGTCGAGGCGGACCTACACCGGTATTACCGAATCGACATCTTGGACCTGTACCGGGGGAAGCTGAGCATTCGCAAGCTGGTTTCCCTGCTGGCGGGTCTCCCTTACGGTTCCGCCCTTCATATCGCCCTGCACGGCGATGAGGCGCGATGGAACCCGGCAGACTACTTGCTTGCTTCCGCCGTTGACCTACTCCAGGTTTCCAACTGGCAATTCACGCAGGCGAATTCCCCCAAGGGGACGCGGAACCCCTTCCCCGATCCGGTGCAACGCCCCGGACGGAAGACATCCGAAAAAACATCTGATCAAGAACCTAGGCGCTTCGCTTCCGCAAAGGATGTGAGCGCCTTTATTGCGCGCGCAACCGGGAGGTAAGGGGGTTGGCACAGACCAAGGTCGGTGAGGCTTTTGTTGAGATCCGCCCACGAATCGCGAAGGACTTCGGCAAGCAGCTTCGCGACCAGCTAGAGAGGCAGCTTAAGCCGCTTACCGGCGATCTAGGCCGGAACATCGGCGATTCGCTGGGCGACAGTCTCGGCGAGAACTTCGCTTCCCGGTTCGGGGACCACGCCCTAGCAGCGTTCAACGACATCGAGTTCGCGGGCAAGGGTTCGACCATTGGCCAGCAGCTAGGCGAGGAGTTCGGCGACGGTTTCAGCACCCAGGCCCGAGAGCGCATCTCGGACTTCGGTCGTGACGTCGAGGTTGACCTACGCACGTCCTTTACGCGTGTCTCTGAGAGCGCGTCTAAGGCTGGGCGTGACATCGAGGGGAACCTAACCCAGCACCTATCCGGGGCGCTGGGCAGCGCCCGGAACCTCGCTACCGGCTTCGGCCAGCTGGCTTCTAGCGCTGTCCTGACGACTGGCAGTCTCGCCACGGCAGCCGGGGCGATGGGTGCCGCCGCTCAGGGTGCTCTAGCCCTGGGGGCCGCTCTGGCTCCGGCTGCCGGGTCCCTGGCGGCGCTCCCTGGCCTGCTGCTCACTCTCGGCGCCGCTAAGGCGACCCTGACGACGATCTTTTCGGGGCTAGAGGATGCATTCGGCGCCGCCCTGACGAACCGCGTTATCGACTTTCAGCAGGCCGCAGATTTGCTGCCGCCGATCGTTCGCGCGGTGGCGTATGAGATCCACGGTTTCCGCTCCGAGGTAACCGACCTTCGCGAGACGGTTCAGGAGGCTTTCTTTAGCCACCTGGTCGGCGAGTTCGACCAGCTCCGGAATCTGCTCCCCAACGTCAAGGAAGGGATGTCCGGCGTTGCCGACGTGTTCGGCGAAGCTGGGCGAGAAGTCCTCGACTTCGCGGGCGACGTTCAAACCGCATCGGCGGTTTCGTCCATCTTCCATTCGCTACGCGATTCGGTCGCGCAGATCGTTCCCGAGATAGACATTCTGCTATCAGGGTTCCGGGATTTGGGCGTCGTCGGCGCCGGTTTCATTTCGGATCTGTCGCCCGGCATCGCGGGCCTCGTGGACAAGCTTGGTTGGTTTGCCTACCATGCCGCCGCGTCCGGGGATGCGCTTCGGTGGATGGAAAACGCCCTCGACGTGTTCCGTCAGCTAGGCGCAATCGTCGGCGATGTCGGCGGGATCGTAGCCGCTCTGTTCCGTGCGATGAATACGGCCGGAACCGACGCCCTGGGCGTCATTGGGAAGCTCGTCGATGGGGTGCATACCTTCCTGGATTCAGCCAAGGGTCAGGAAACCTTGGTTGCCATCTTCAGGGGGCTTGCCGACATCGGTTCTGCGCTGATTCCGGTAGTGACCGCGCTAGCAATCGGGATCGGTTCTCTAGCGCCGATCATCGGCCAGATTGCCCAGCTAATCGGCCCGATCTTGACGACTGCGGTTCAGGCGCTTGCGCCTGCCCTGGCTACGCTCGGGCCTGCCCTGGTTGCCGTTTTCCGGCAGCTTGGAAGCGCGGTGACGATCCTCGCTCAGTCTGGCGCACTCCAGGCCGTAGCGACGGCCCTAGGGTCGATTCTGGTCGCTATCGCGCCGATCCTGCCCCCGCTGGCGCAGCTCATTTCGCTACTCGTTCAGGGGCTCGCCTACGTCATCACGACGTGGGTTGCTCCGGCCCTTTCGAAGCTCGTTTCGTGGATCTCCCAGGCCGTCGATTGGCTTACCGGCGAAGGGCTTTCCGAGGACACTTGGCTATCACGAACCATCAATTTCATCTATACGACTGTCGCCCCGCTATTCCAGCAGGCGGGCGAAATCATTTCGCGCGTGTTCGGCGATATCGTTCAGTGGTTCACTGACAACCAGGATCGGGTTTCCGAATGGGGCACTAAGCTCCAGGAAATCATCACGGTTGCCGCACAGGTCATCTCACAGCTATTCGAGGGCATAGCCCTTGCCTGGGATACTTTCGGCGGTCCGCTGCTCAACATCATCGCGAACGTTTTCGACGGCATTCTAGGCGTTATCGATGGCGTGCTTACGGCGATCAAGGGCCTTTTCGATATCGTTCTAGGCGTACTAACCGGCGACTGGGAACGAGCCTGGAACGGCGTAAAAGAACTCTTTTCCGGCATCTGGGATGCCATCGTCGCCATCGCCGAAACGATCTGGAACAACTTCATCGAACAGTTCAAGGCTGCGCTGGCGCTGGTCGATGACGACTGGGAAGAACACTGGAACCAGGTATCCGATTTTGCCGAGGACATTTGGCGCGGGATCGTCGATTGGCTAAAGGCCAGGGTCGCCGATGTGGGCCGAATCCTCGATTGGTTCGGATCGCTTCCCGGCAAGTTCTCCCAGTGGTTCGGCGAGGTTAAGAACGCGGTCGTATCGCGTTTCAACGATGTCGTGTCGTTTGTTCAGTCCATCCCGTCTCGAATTCAGGGCGCTTTCACCTACGCCGGAAGCTGGCTATATAACGCCGGTCGCGCGATCGTTCAGGGCCTATGGAACGGAATCGTTTCGCTCTGGAACTGGGTTGTCTCCAACTGGAACAACATGGTTACGAACCTGATCAACATCGTGAAGTCGATCCTAGGAATCGCTTCCCCGTCCAAGGTGATGCACGAGATGGGCGAGTTCCTATCCATGGGTCTGGCACGCGGTATCAACGCCTCTGCGGGGCTCGTCGATAAGGCCGTTACCGGCCTGGCCGAGGGCGTCACGGATGCGTGGGGTTCGCCCGAGCTAGCGATCCCGGCGTGGCAGAACCCGAATGCGGGCCGTCTACCTGCGACGAATCAGCCGGCCGGTAATGCCCTGGTCACAGGGGGTGTCGGCAGCCGCGTGTACGACATCACGCTCAACGCCGTGCCGTCCGTGCCCACGGAACGCCAGATCGTCGATGTCCTCGACTACGCCGATGCCCTCTACGCAACCACCTAGAAAGGGGTGACCTCTTGGCCGATTGGCCGCGAACCGTCGTCGAGCTGGCCACCCCTCAGGATGTGGCTGCCGGTGTCGGGGGCGTGTACACGAGTTCGTACAACCTGAGCAACACGGCCGAGGGGGTCATGGTCCTTCCGGGGATGAAGGGCTTTGACGCCCCCGCGTTCACGCTCTTTCACGACGAGATGCCCGCCCTCGACGGCGGCTATCTGCGACACGTGAGGGCACCCGCGAGGCAGCTATTCATTCCCGTTGTGCTGACAGCCCCGGACCGTCCGGGGCTGCTCGCGTTGAAGCGGGGCTTCCTCGCTTCCCTCAACCCGATGAACGGGCCTTGCCGGATCACTTTCACCGAGGGCGACGGAAGTAGGCGGTTTATTGATGCCTACTACTACGACGGCGCGACGGGTTCGGAAGGTACGGATGACGCCGGATTCCTGTGGGTCAAGTACGGCCTTGTGTTCCGAGCGCTCGACCCGTATTTCTACGCGGGCGTGTCTCAAAGCATCCGGTTCACTACCGGGAACCTGCAACTGAACCCGTTCTTTGGTGACCCGTTCCTGAACCGTCCACTGCTGAACAAGGCTCACAGCCTCAACGGTGAATCGACGATCACGATTACCGGCGACGTGGACACCTACCCGACGTGGACGATTCACGGCCCTACAACCGGCATGACGTTCACTCGGCAGATTGCCGGGCAGCCGGATCAATCGTTCAGTCTCAACACGAGCCTTTCGGAAACGCGGGCCGTCATCGTCGATACGCGCCCACGGTCCAAGTCCGTCCGGGACGCGGAAACCGGGGAAAACCTCTGGCAGTACCTAGGCCCTTCCCCGCACCTATGGCCAGTCGCCCCCGGCACGAACAAGGTTGTTATCAACATTGACGGCGTGGGCGGCGAAACGTCCGTAACCCTGTCCTACCTGCCGAGGTTCATCAGTGCCTAGATTCTTTGTGGAGGCTCGCGACAGGTCATACAAGCGGGTCGGCGTCGTCGAGCAATACACGAGCCTCGACGTCATCTCTCGCTTCAACGCGGTCGGCTCATGGGCGTTGAGCGTTCCGGCTGATTCGAATGAGGCTGCCATCCTGCAAGAGGGTGGCGGCATCATCGTGTGGATTGACGGCGTTCCGACGCCGGTCATGTCCGGCCCTATCCGGAGCATCAATCACACATGGTCGGCAGACCAGCCGGGCGCCGGTCAGGTCGTGTACACGGGTTTGAGTGACGAGACGCTTCTGTGGTCGCGCGTCACGCTCCCAGTCCCTACCGCCGAGATCGACGGCCAGACGGCGGACCGGTACACGGCTGCCGGTGCCGCCGCCACGGTCCTGGGCCAGCTCGTGAACGTCAACGCCGGTCCGCTGGCGCGGGCCGACAGGGTTATCCCTCAGCTCGATGTGCCGTATTCCGCTCTGGGCGACCGTGTGAGCATCACGACGCGGTTCGACACGCTGGGCGTCAAGCTTCAGGAAATCGCGGCGGCTGCCGGTATTGGCTGGCGGCTACGTCAGGGCGCCTCAGACAGGCTCTCATTCGACGCTTACCGGCCGGTGGCCCATTCGTCCGGGCAAGCCACGTTCAGCCCGTCTGCGGGCAACCTAGCCGCGTACACGTACAAGTTGACGGCGCCATCCGCTACGCGGTTCATTCTGGCCGCGCAGGGCGAAGGTAAGGACCGTTGGCTACGCGAGTATGACGACGCCGAAGCCCGCACGGTGAATAACACGCATCCGGCAATCCAGTACACGGGCGGCGGCTGGGCGCACCAGAACCGCCAGTTCGGCGGCGACTTCTGGTCAGACATTCACGCGACTAGCGTTCTCGGCGAATCCGCTACGTACTCGTTCACGGGAACGGGCGTCGAGTGGCTTACGGAGCGCTCGCAGGATGGCGGCGACGTAGACGTGTACATCGACGGCGTGAAGGCCGGTACGCCGAATCTCTTTTCCGTTACCGTGCAACGCCAGTATGTCGGGTGGTCTGCTCAGGGCTTGCCGTTGGGCGTCCACGAAATCAAGGTCGTGAACCGCACCGCTGGCAAGATGCTGGTAGTCGATGCGTTCAGGATTACCGGCGTTCCTTCGGTGGCCGAAGAGTGGTCGAACACGCCCCTGGAGCGCTTCGCGGACCGCAGGGATATCCCTGTCGCCCGTGGCATCAATGGTGAGCCGGTCAACCCTGAGGATGGCTTGGGCGCCGCCCCGGATGCGCTATCTCAGCTCGACCAGGCTGCCGACGAGGTATTTGCGGAATCGGCGGCTCTCGGTGAGTTGAGCGTTACGCCGATCGATTCGGACAACTTCCGCTATGGCGTCCATTACGAGGTGGGCGACATCGTGACGGTTGAGATTCACGGCGGAAGAACCATCACTGACGTGTTGCGGGAGGTACGCCTTTCGGATGGCTCCGAGGGGCCGCGCGTCACGCCTCTTATCGGGACGGACGGCGCGTCTTCTACGCCGACGCTGTATCAGGAGGTTCGCCGGATTTGGAACAGCATTCGAAAGCTAGAGGCTAGAAGGTAGGCATGGCGGAACGTTCTTACCCATTCGACGGCGGGCAGGGCGCCATCCTTTCCGAGACGGATTGGGAAGGAATGGCTTCGCTTTGGCAGGATGACGGCGTGGCCGGAATCCCGTCCGGCACGGACCTTAAGGTCACTTCGCTAGAGGTTCCTGGGGAACTGAAGGTGGCGCCCGGTAGGGCGGCCTTTCGGGGCTTCCATTACCAGCTAGACGCGGAACTCACCCTCGCGTACACGCTCAATGCGGACGCTTCCCAGTGGCGGGCCGATGTGGTTGTTCTCCGGCTGGACCGGGGCACCAACAAGATTTCCCTAGCGGTGAAGGAAGGCATTCCCGGGGGTAGCGCTCCGACCGTTGACACCAACGGCGTTAACCCGGAAATGCGCATCGCCACCTACAACGTTCCCCCGGCGTCCGGCGCGGTGCCAGCCGCCCAGGTGTTGGACTATCGCCCGTTTACGTCGATGCGAATCCGCGTCGTGAAGGACAGCGCTTCTAGCAACTTCCCTGACGGCACTATCTTTTTCGACGCGAACGCGGGCCGCTTCTACCAGAAAATTAAGCCCTCTGGCGCATCGACTTCCGAGCAAGCGCCGATACCGAAGTTCCGCGAAACGCTTGTCTACATGTCTGCGGATAGCAACGACTATCCGACCATTACGGCTGGCGGACTTGCGTGGGATGAGGCTGAGAAGCAGCTGCTAATCCAAACGTCTTCCACTTCTGGCACTCCGACCTGGACGCCGGTAAGTGTGGGCGGTTCCACGGTCGTACGGCGGCAAGGGAACCTGACGGTAGCTTCTGGCGCGACTACGACTGACACCGCGCTAACCGTTCCGGTGGATCGAGGGCCGTACCAGTTTGAAGCCGTCATTTTCTACCGGCATGCTGCGGCGTCTGGCACGGCTTCTGTTCGGCTCGATCATCCGTCTCTTGGTACGGGGGGAACGATTGGGACGGGTTTCGATTATCTGACGACGGCGGGGGCGCGAACGCTTTCCGTTTCAACCGCTACCGTGCCCTCCCAATCGATTGGAGCCCAGACGTCGGGGACGAACTATGTTGTGCGCGTCTTCGGCTCGTTCGTGAACAGTCTGGGCAGCGCGGGCAACGTCTCCATTTCGTACGTGAACCCGAACGGCACGTTGACCGTTCTTCCGGGCAGCTATCTGTCCGTTACCAAGGCTTAAGGAGGGTCGCGAATGACTGAACGTTCTTACCCGTTCGACGCGGGAGCAGGCGCGGGCATCACCGAGGATCAATGGTCGTACATGGCGTCGAGCTGGCAGACAGACGGCGTTGACTCCCCCGGCCCTTCCGGCGATTCACTGAAGGTTTCCACTACCGGGCAGCCGTTCACGCTACTCGTGAAGGCGGGTCACGCAAACCTTGCGGGGTTCCACTATGAGCTGGACCTAGATCAGTCGGTCCTTTTCGAGGCGAACACGGCTGCTGATATCCGCGTGGATAGGCTTGTTCTTCGGCTCAACAGGGAAACCAACACGGTCGCTCTTGCGGTAAAGAAGGGTGCCGTTGGCAGCTCGACTCCCCCGGGCATCGATCGATCGTGGGCGTCTCCGGAAATCCCTCTCGCGTACTTCACGCTTCGCGCGAATAGTGACACGGTAGCGCCCGCCGATTTGGTGGACGCTCGGGAGTTCGTTGCATCGGGCGTGCAGATGCTTTCCCCGGCGTCCGCCTCGACAGGCGCCCGCCAGTTGGCCGAAGGGCAGATTGGCTATGACCCCGTGGCGCAGAAGTTCTACGCACAGGAAGCGGCCACCAAGGTCGAGATTGGTAAGCAGCCGGACCTATCGCCGTATCTCACACGCTCGGACGCTCAGTCTACGTATTCACCGCTGGGGCATACTCACAGCTACATGTCTAACTCGATAACGAGCGGCACGCTTACGGCGGCGTCGCCGTGGTACTTCGAGAGCAGCGGATACGAGCGAATCGGTAGCCTTACCCACATCTGGGGGGCGATCTCATATTCGCAAGGAACGATCGACGAGCTAGCACCCGACAATAGCGTGATGTTCACCTTCCCTTACTCGGCTGGGCCTACACGCTTGTTCCGGATGCCCATCATCGGGCAGGGCTATTCGTTCTCACCGGTAAGCAGTGGCGTCTACGTTGAGCGTTCGGGTTCTACTGCTCGTGCGATCACGAACTTTTTCCAGGTGCGGAAGCAAACTTGGTACTACTTCGACGTGACGTTCATTTCAGCGTAGGCAGGCATGGCACCGAATGAGGAACCGGGGTTCACGGTAACCCTGCGAGAGATCTATGAGGAGATGCGAGACCTGACTACCGAGGTTCGCACCCTCACGTCAGAGCTGAAGGAATCCCGCAAGACCGACGACGACCACGAACGACGCTTGCGCGTTCTAGAGCGTTGGATGTGGGGTTTGCCTGTCTCAATTCTCACTGCGATAGGGGCCGTCATCACGGCCCTTTTGAAGTAAGGAAGGTTGTTGTGGCTACGGCTACCGATGTACGCAAGATTGCCCGTGGCGAGATTGGCTATCGAGAGTCGGGCGTGAATCACACCAAGTATGCCGATCAGGTTCCGTCCCTTCGCTGGGCACAGAACATGTATTGGTGTCACGTCTTCATCTCGTGGCTATTCCTGAAGGCTAAGGATCCCGGCATTGCGCCGTGTACGGCGTCGTGTCTCGCGGGCGTTGCGTGGTTCAAATCGCGCAACCGCTGGCACCTTTCGCCGAAGGTTGGCGACATCGTTTATTACGGTCCCGGGGGCGGAACGCACGTTGAGCTTGTTGTGGGCGTGTCCTCGACGCATATCACGACCATTGGCGGTAACACGTCTGGCAACGAGCTAGACGGCGACTACTTCAACGGCAATGGGGTGTATCAGAAGACCGTTGAGCGATCGTCTGACCGCATCTACGGCTACGGGCGTCCGGCGTACGATTCGGAGCCCTCGACGGTCGAGCCCTCAAAGCCGCCTGTGACCGTTCCGCAGTATCCCGGCGCCCTGCTTAAGCGCGGGTCTGTCGGCTCTGCTGTACGGACCTTTCAGGCCCGTATGAAGGTACGCGGTTGGCGCCTGTCGGTAGACGGCATCTATGGCACCGAGACAGAGAACGTCGTGAAGCGGTTCCAGGACGAAAAGGCGCTAGGCCGTCGTGACGGCGTGGTCGACGCCGAGACGTGGCGGGCCGCATGGCTCGCGAGGGTAACCCTGTGACGCATCGAGCGCCCGAGGGGCGCGTACGCCAGCTCGTTGCCGTCGCGGTCGTCCTGGGCGTCGTTGTCGGCGGCGCCCTGGGCGCCCTGGCGCTCGGCCTGATGTGGCTGACAGGGCTCTAGCCCGACACGTGTACACGCTTTTGATCACTCTATGCAGCAGCCGGCCGTTTGGCCGCGGTTCACAAAACCCCTGGTCGGCGCGATGTGACCTCCCGCCGGCCAGCGCGGAGCGTAACCAGATGAGGAGTTGTCTTTGGCAGTCGTCTACCGGCTCACCCTCGACCAGGGGGCGACCTTTCGCAGGGTCCTTCGGTGGCTTAAGGGAGAGTCGCCCGTTGATCTCACGGGGTTCAGCGCTCGTATGGAGATCCGAGACAAGGCGGGCGGGAGTCTCCTTTATCGCCTCGACACCACGAACGGCGGTATCTCGCTCGGCGGCGCCGAGGGGACCGTGATTCTGCACCTTCCTGCCGCAACGTCGGCGGCGTGGTCCTGGCGCACGGGCGTCTATGACTTGGAGCTGATCGAGCCGAACGGCGACGTGACCCGACTCATTCAGGGCGGCGTGCAGATCAATCCCGAGGTGACCACCGGTGTCTGATCTGATCGAGGTCTACATGGGCGCGGTCATCGCGACAGAGAACCTGACTGACGTGATCGAGGCTGGCTATCTGCCATCCGGCGCCCCGATTCCCGGCCCCCCAGGGCCGAAGGGCGATCCTGGCCCGCAAGGGCCGTCCGGCATTAATGGCGCCGATGGAGCGCCCGGCGTAGGCGTTCCTGCCGGGGGCGCCGCAGGGCAATACCTCGCCAAGGTGTCGAGCGCCAACTTTGATACGGCCTGGGTTACCGGCTCTGGCGGGGGCACGCCCGGCCCTGCTGGTGCGAGCGCGTACGAGGTTGCCGTAAGCAATGGCTTCACGGGCACCGAGGCGGCATGGCTCGCGTCGCTCGTCGGCCTCTCAGGGCCGCAGGGCGCCACGGGCGCCACAGGGCCGCAAGGCCCGAAGGGTGACACGGGTCCACAAGGACCTCAAGGTCTACAGGGCTTGCAGGGCGATCCCGGCCCTCAGGGGCCGCAAGGCTTGCCCGGCGCTGACGGCGCCGATGGTGCCCCCGGCGATACCGGCCCACAGGGCGAGCCTGGCCCGCAGGGTATTCAAGGCCCGAAGGGTGACACGGGCGCACAAGGACCTCAAGGTCTGCAAGGTCCCCAGGGCGACGTTGGGCCTCAGGGAATCCAGGGCATTCAGGGTCCGGCCGGTGCTACTGGCCCGATGGGGCCTGGTGTACTCCCCTACTCGATCGCTGGCACTGTCGCGACCGGCGTTGGCTCGTTCAGGCTGTACAACGACACGGCGGCGGCGTGGACGATTACCGGCGTTCGCGCCACGGTCGGAACCGCGCCCACGGGCGCCGCGCTCATCGTGGACGTGAACAAGAACGGCACAACTGTGTTCGGCACGCAGGCCAACAGGCCGACTATCGCCGCAGGCTCGAATACGTCGGGGAAGGTCACCGGTATGTCGGTTACGACCGTCGCCGTTGGCGAATACCTGACCGTTGACGTTGATTCGGTCGGCTCGACCGTGGCCGGTTCGAACCTGACGGTTCAGATCATGGTGGCGTGATGGCTGTACGTTTCTCGGCCGATGGACAGGACTACACGAGAACCATATCTCTGGGCGCGCAAACTCAGTTCTCATTCTCGCTGTGGCTGAAAATATCGGTAGACCGTGACGCCTTTTCCACCCCATTAAGCCTGGATGCCTCATCAAGCGACAACTGCACGCTGCAAACCGGCAGCGATGGCCTGCAGCTGGATCTTCGTAGCGGTGGCGTTATGGCTAGTCGCGTTCTCACGGTTGGCACATGGACGTTTGTAGGGGTCAGCGTCAATGGCGCTAATGGCACCATGGTCACTCGGTCAGTTAATGATGGCTCATTCACGACCGCAACATGGACGACTGGGAAGGCGTCCACCACCCTGGCGAATCTCCGTCTCGGCGAGAGTTCATGGGGCAACGAGTGGCTTAATGGCTGCCTGGCGAGCGTCAAGATTTGGACGGGCGCAACGCTCACTGCTACTGAGCTGCAAGCCGAGTATCCATATAAGGACCCGCTTCGGACTGCGAACCTGCGAGCGTTCTACGCTTTCGACTTCGCTAGTACTACAGACAATTCAGGGAATGGCTGGACTCTCTCTGGTGGTGTAGGCACCACGTCAGAGTCGGGGCCCAGCTTGGCTGCCCTTCCGGGCAATTTCTCTGGCTGGGGAATCCCAGTCTTCTAACGAAAGGAATGATTGATCATGACCGATGCTAACAAGCGAGCCCTTCGCACCGCGCTACAGACCCTTATCGGTGTGGCTGCGGTTCTCCCGATGGTTGTGGACGCTTCCGGCGTGCCCGAGACGCTTCCGTGGGTTGCTGGCGCCCTGGCGGTTGCCGGTGGTGTTTCCCGCGTGATGGCGCTCGACGCGGTTCAGAAGCTTCTGCCGTCTTGGCTTCGCACTGACGCGGCCGAGTGAGCCTGTGAGCGCATAACAGAAGCCCCCTAGGGTCATTGGACCTTAGGGGGCCTTTTGTGTTTCTGGGGCATTTGAGAGCCCCCGACCAGATCGGGGCGCCGATCGCGGGCACGTGGCGCGATCCCCAGCCAGGAAACCGCGCCTGCGGGGGGTTCGTCTGGCTGGTCTGGTCGGGGGCCGCTGGCACCCCGGCTAAGTGCGGCAACGCTTACTCAACCGGGGGCGCTTAGAGTTCCCATGGCGGCTTGAATTCGCCCGGAGGACCAGCAAAGGCGTCGCGGGCAGCTTGAATGAGATTTGCGCAGGCAGCGTGAAAGAAGCTGCTTCGTTCTGATTTGTCAGTTGCGACACGTTCATCGGATTTAACGCAAGTCGTCACAGTGTCGCCATGAGGAAAGCCACACAGAAACCACACTTCCCCCGCCTTGATCGAGGTTGGACGCCACGAAACAGGGTCGTGCGGAACAATGTACAGGATTTTTCCCCAGATTGGCCGCTGACATGCATCGGATGCCAGGTAGCACTTAAGCCTGCCGCTTTCGCAGACAAACCCGATGATATTGTCTTCTTCCAGTTCTGATGCTCGCACGAACTGGATGGCGGGTTTCACGCCGCTTGCCGTCGTCATACAGATACTCCGGCGTTCTCCGCCACCAGCAGGCCGACGCGGCTCGGCATGTTCACTGGTACGACTTCCACCCTGTCGGCCCGTGACTCGTTCTCGGCGCCGACGCGCGCCAGCTCGACCATGTAGCTACCGGAAAGACGGCCAATGCTCACGGTGGCCACCCTCCAGCCCGCGTCCGCGTAGATGACGAGCTGTGGCGGATGCCAGAGCTTTTCGGCGAATGGGACGGGTTTAGTCTCACATTGGACCGATAGCCGCTTGATCAGCTGCGCATGCACACCAGTAGCGGCCAGATGCTCAAGGACCCGATCTAGGGCGGCGTTCTGTGCTGCCGCCTGTACCTCCGGTATCGGCTCGCCCAATAGGTCAGCGGTGGGTGCCGTGTGTGGGACCTCCATGATTTCGAAGGTAGAAGTGGCAGTTTTCCAGGGGCAACGATGTTGCCACTTGTTGCCCCCTTCTACCGCGCTGCCCTGGCGGCTGCGATCAGCCGCCGCGCGGAATGGCCGTAGACCGCGATGTTGGCCAGCGCCGCGAAGCGTTCGGCATAGAGGGCAATTTCCCACTTCTGGGTGAGCTTCAGATGTCCGCTAACCAGCTCAACGCTGACCAGCTCGTCATCGAACATCGTGAAGCCCTCGACAGGTGCGGCATGCGGCGAATGGGCTCGCACTACCCCTATCGGGATGATCCCCAGCGAGATAGACGGCAGCCGAGTAACCCGGTCAAGGTGCGCAAGCTGAGACTCGAGTATTTCCCAGTCGTACAGCTGATAGCGAAGCGCCGCCTCCTCGATGAGGAACGCGAACGTACGCCCAGGTTGACGGAGGATCGTTTGCCTCGCCATGCGTTCGGCCACGGCCGCCGACACGTCGTCAGCCTGAACGCTGTGACGCTGCCGCACTGCGGTGAGAACCGCTGTCGCGTATGCCTTTGTCTGGAGCAGCCCGGGAATCATTCTCGGCTGGTACGTCCGTGTGGCCGCGCTCCGGTCGTAGATCGGGCGCACGTCCTTCTGAGCGGCGCGCAGACCAGCGCGGTTGATCCTGCGGGAATCGGTCCACATCCCGGCAGCCTCGCGGCGGCTGGCAAGCAGCTCGTTCGTACGCTCGGGCGACACTCCGCACGCGCGACACCATGCGATCAGGTCCTCTGCCGAGATTGGGCGCGCTCCACTCTCGATCTTTGAGACTTTGGATCGCCCGTGCCATCCGGCAGCTTTGGCCAGCTCGTCACCGGTCAGCTTCGCTTCCTCGCGGATCTCGCGAAGCTGACCGGCAAGCGCCTGTCTGGCTGCTAGGGCGCTAGACGAGGATGACGACGGCACAGCACCAGTGTGCAGAGTCAGCGCGGTTGCTCGACACTTTGCCCCTCACGCCTGGTACTCGTCATGCGGGGTGGCGAGGTTCCATATCGCCTCGAATGCCGTCGTGCACAGCTCGACGACGGCGGGATCTTCGCTGAACTGGTGGCCGATCACTTCGCCACGACCGTCATACACAGAGAACCTGACCAGGCGATCATCGAACACCCAGAATGGATTGCCTGGAATGGCCAGCGACGACGCCAGATGCCGAGGTAGCCAGCGAAGTTGCTCCCCAGCGGCCAGTTGGAATGCTGGCGCTACTGCGTGCATGTACCTCGTGTAGTCGCTCACGGGTTCCGAGACGATGCGAGCGCGTCTGACGGCTACGCCTCTCGCGACGGCAGGCGCAACGACATCGACCCACGCCTGAGCCTGGTCATGGTTGATGAAGTTTCGCCCGGCCTTGAACGCGATGTAACCCGGGTCCGAGGTCATGTGTTCGTCGTGAATCTCCAGATGTACGGCTGATCTCGTGCAGTCGCCGAGTAGTTCAGCGAATGTCGGCTTTTTCGAGTCGGGTCCGAATATCTTCATCGGGGCGGGGGTGCTGACCTTCGGCGAATCGCCGCTTGCCGCGTTCGTAGCTGCCACGTGCCGCCTCCATGATGATCTGCGCCATGGCGGCCGGAAGCTTCACGACCGCCTCTGTGTCCTTGATCCTGCTGTCCGAGTTGATCCAGGCGAGAATGTCAGGGTCCGTCACGAGGTCGCCCTGAAAGTAGAAGTCGCCTGTCTCCGGATCGACGAACACTGACGGACAGTCGTCGGTGGCGTTGTTCGGATCTACGCCCACGAACTCCAGGCGCGGTTTCCGCTCCATGGTGGTTCCCCTCGCTCGTTGGTGTGGTTGCCCCCGAGAGCTTGAACGCCTCGACGGGATCGAGTCAATAGAGGCGTGTACACGCTATGGCGCGCTAGGGCGGCGTCGAACTGGCCGCCGCGACGCCATGTCGATTACTTTCCGCGCCCGCCGGCGGTTGTCGACAACCTAGCGACCTGCGGAAACGTCCACCGCGGAATCTGGCCGGCCGCTACCGGCCGTGATCAAACCCGTGTACGCGCCTCGACGTGTGGCGGGAGATGTCCTTTTGGACCGCTACAGTCCGGCCCATGAGCTACCCGCAGCAACCCCCACATGGGCCGTACGGCCCCCAGCAGCCCTCACAGCACTACCCGGTGCCCTACGGCCCGCCGATACCCCAGCATCCCCGCCAGGCCGTCACAAAGCCCGCATGGACGCTCATGCAGATATGCGCCGTCGTCTTCACGTGCGGGTTAGCCTGGCCTCTCGTGTGGCTGTACCGGCGTAGTAAGACGACGGTCACGCGCTACCGCTGAACACGACAAAGCCCCCCGCCGTAGCGGGGGGCTTGTTTGCGTTCTAGGGGGTCACAAGCCGGGACCGTAGTGGCTAGGCCCCTCACAAAGCCATTCGCTCAACCCGTGTACACACGTCGGGTAGAGGCTTTCCAGGATTCGGCCGAACTCCCGGCGAATCGGGGCCTGCTCGATCTCGTGGAATGCGCAGTACGAGCCCTTCCGATCCATGAACGCGATTGCCTGATCTTCAGTGGCGAACCCGACGAGGTAGGACCGGCGAAGGTCGCACACGTGAACCTCAAGCCAAAGCATCGCTTCCGGCTCGCTCGCGATCCTCGCGAATACCGGGTCGTTGACGACGGTTCCCGCGATCTCGCATGCGACCCTTTCCGCCTCTCGGAAGTCGTTCGGAAGGTCTGCGTTGAGAGCCCGATACATCTCATTTGTGAGGCGTCCGATTGCGACGCGCACACCGAAGCCGTACCGGTCGAGCCATCGCTGCCAAGCGTCGTTCAGAAGCGACGCGGTCTCCAGAACCTTCGCGTAGTTGGCGTTCGGGTAGTTGCCCCATTCGATAGCCATCGTGTTGCCCTTTCCTTGGTCTTGCTGACACAGATCAAGGTACAACCCGTGTACACGAGTTTGCAAGTTGGTTGCCACAGAAAAGAAGAAACCCCCGTCGCGATAGACGGGGGTTTGCCTGCTACTCGTTGCCGAAGCACCTAGCCGGGCAGAGGGGGTTTCCGCAGGTACAGACCTCCGCGAACTCGTTCTCCGTGCATCCGCAGGTTCGGCATACCTCAATACATTCCATGGGTTAGTCCTTCCTGGCCCTATAGGGGCCTCTACGGCATTCTAGGCCGTTGCCGGGGCGATACCAGGCAGCATCTCTGCCGTTGTCTCAGCGGGCTTTGTAGAGCCGTCCAGGCCCATTTCGGCCTTAGCGCGCTTCAGCGCTTCCCGGCGAGTCCGAACCACGAGGTTCGGGAGAACCGAAGCGAGGCTTTCCCCCGTGACGTTCGAAAGTTCGTCGGCGCTCAGGTTCGCGAGGTACGCCTTGACCCCCTCGACGTGATGGGCGGCCACGCCCACGGTTCCCGCGCGCGGCTTGCGCTGGCGCTTGGGCGCCTCCTGCTTGGGTTCCTCGACCTCGACCGGCGCCGGTTCCGGCGTCTCCTCCTCGACGGCCTGGGGCTCGTCGGCGTCGTCGGGCTGGGCGCCCTCGACGGCGTGGACGACGGCGGCCCCCCGGCGAATCATGTGCATCAGAAGCTCAAAGCTGATCGTGAGCGTGATAGCCGGAAGTGAGGCGATGACGGCGCCGACCGGACCATGCGCGATCCCGTGAAGGACGTTCGCGCCCAGGGTCAGCGCAATGCCGACGACGAGAGCAACCCAACTCAGGAAACCGGCTTTCCGGCCACGCCTTGCGGCGTCGAGCTGGACGACGGACGCGACGATCAGAAGCCCGTCAATGACGAGCGGCACAAGCCGGGCGACCATGCCGCTTTCCCCGTACTTGATAGCCACCCCGTAGGCGTGGCTGTAGGAGATCACAAAGGCGATCCCGGCCACCATCGACACGCCCGCGTACGCAGCGCCCCTGATGACCGTATCGACCTTGATACGAATCCTCTTCATTGCTTCCCCTTGGCGTTTTCTTGACCCTGCTGACGCGGGGAAGGTATCGCGGTTGCGCGAGGGATTGCAAGTTGGTTCGGTCTGGGCAAAGCAAAGCCCCGCCCGGGAAGTAGGCGGGGCTTCGACTCAGGAAAGGCCGTGTGCAGCCTTGTACGCCTCGATGACGGTCCTACGGAGCTTTGAGTTACCGGCTACTACGTGGACCTGTCGCCCCTCTCGCTCGTTCTCTGCCAGCGCCCATGCGCGGATCTCGGCGGCGGTCGGTTCCGCTGGGCCGTCCCCCTGGACCGCCTTGCCTCGACGACGGCGCGACGCCGTAGGCCCGCCGTGCTGGGCGGCTAGTACGGGCTCCGAGACTTCCTCGAACGTCTGGAGCATCTTCCGTACCGGCTTGCCGTGCTTGTCGCACACGAGCGCCTTTCGCCCGTTGATCGTGATTTCGTCGGTTGCCTCTACCTCTAGATCTTCCTTTTCCGTAGCGCAGTAGTCACAGAAACGTAGTTCAACGACTCGTATAGGCATGGCCCGTGCCCTCTTTGCTCTCGCGGCGTTTGCGGCATCGTAGCCTAAAAGCAGTAAAGCCCCCGTCATAACGGGGGCTTTACTTGTTCCAGTTTAGAGGGCTTGCATCTCGTTACCGAGCGGGCACGAGGGGAGCCCGATCTCCAACCACTTGCGGGTTGTCCGAACCTGGTAACCCTCGCAGTCGCACCCGGGGGCGATGCACTTCAGGAGCACGTGGCGGTTCGTCTGAGCCTTGGGGGCCGACGACACCGGGGTAAGCTCCGGAAGCTGCTCCAGGTCGATCCCTTCCGGCATCGGCGCCTTGGGGTCGATCTTGTTACGGAGGACCTTCCGGTCAAGGGCGCCGTGCGGGTACTCGCCCAGAGCCGCCGCCATGGTCATCAGTTCGGCGGCCAGCTCGACGTTCGGAACCGAACTGGTAAGAGGCGTGACCAGACCAAGCCGGGTAGCGGCTTCGGCAAAGGCGCCCTTATGGCCGCTCTTGCAGTCGTCCGCCGCGTGAATCAGCTCGTGAATCAGAACAACCAGAGCTTCCGCAGAGTCGCCAATCTCGGGCGAAATGTAGATGTGGTTAACCTTGTCCACGCTGACCCACGAGGCGTAGCAGATGCCGAGGATTTCGGCGCCCTCAGTGGCACGCCCATCGGCGCCGTAGCCGACAGACACGTGGACCTTTTCCGGGATCGGAAGGCCGACTTCGACGAAACGGGGGCGGAACATCTCGATCGCTCGAATGAGCCACGCTTCGCGGGTCCTCGTGAGATCCATGCCTTCCTGGGAGGCTTCCGGCTTCGGAGCCTTGACCATTCCGCGACGGTCGGCCAGACGGTTGCAGTTGCCGCAGACGCCCGCGTCCTCGACGCCTTCACCGGTAACGGACTTGCCGCACAGGGTCTTAGCCGTGTCTTCCGGCTTCGCGATGTGGTTGTTTCCCTTGCTGTGCTTCGTAGTGACGTAGACGCGAATCTCGGCAGCCATCATGGTTTCCCTTCGGTCTTGCCGGGGCCGTTTGGCCCCGGTTCCTGCTGACGGGAAAACCATAGCAACCCGTGTACACGGTTTGCAAGTTGGTTGTGATCGAGGGCACGGAAAAGCCCCCGCCGTAGCGGGGGCTCGTAGGTGGCCTACTGTGCGTGCAAGTTCATGTATGTGATGCCCTGAAGGATCGCCCAATCCCGGTAGCGCTCGGGTTCTTCCGTAGTCGCCCCCGCGTCGTAGTTATCGACGAGGAAGTGGCAAGAGTCCTTCCAGCGCTGATTGCGGCCCATGTCGATTGCGTTCGCCTCGACCCAATCGCGAACCTCTCGCAGCTTTCCTGCCATGTACAAGTCGGTGAGGTCCTTCACGGCCTGCCGACGCCCGGCGACGTTCTTTCGGTAACTGCCTTCCATTGCCCGTTCCCTTTCCTCGTTCCTGCCGACGAGAGGAACATAGCAACCCGTGTACACGGGTTGCAAGTTGGTTGTTCGCAAAGTTCGCCGCATCGGCGCAACCAACTTGTCAATAGCGGAGCGTGCTCGTGACCTGGGAATATATCACCCGCGGTAGCCGCCGGCTGGACTTTCACCCCATCCTCGACCAGGGGGAACGCTTATTGACGCGGGAAAGCAGAGAGCCCCCGGGGCGAATGGCTTAACCGGGGGCTCTCGCGTTGCGGTTGTCAGCAGGACCGACCGAAGGGAAGGGCCTTCCGCAACGGGGTTCAGGCTACCAGGGTTCGGCGGCTCACGGCTGGCCGTGGCGCCAGGTCAGCTAGGCGGCATCGGCCGCCGTCGAGGGGTCATGGATGATCCTCGCTAGCCCGTATTCCCTCACGAGGACATCCCAGGAGACATTGCGATACCGCTCCCCTATCTCGGCGCACGCCCACCCGCCGTAGCGGTGCTGCCATGCGTCCCCGTCGTCGTCGAGGATCACGGCCCCCTCCGGGGGCTCTGAGGGCGTGAGCGTGTCATGCCCGCATGTAGGGCACGTTCCGGCCTTCATGCGGCCCTCCGGTAGATCATGCCGACCAGGCCGTCATCGTGGATCAGCTCGACGAGCGTCAGAGGGGCGCCGTTCACGTAGTGGGGAACCCACATCAGAGCGGCGCTCGTCTCGACGGTGTGGGCGCCCGTCTGAACCCATGCCCCGTATTCGATGGTGCCGTCTGAGTACATCACCAGATCGACGCGGGCACGCCCGCTTGCGTGGCTGTAAAGGGTTTCCTCGCTAACGACTTCCACGTGATCCACTTACGCAGCTTCCCTGTCCTCGATGGTGAACGGCACGACCGGAATCCCCGCCTCGACGGCGAGAGCGATCGTTCCGCTAGTGCCCCTGCTCTTGTTCCGGTTGAACGCGATCACCAGATCCGCGCCAGCCTCGACCATGCGCCGGTTGCGTTCCGGCCCCGCCTTTCGTCCCCGCGTCCAGTCGGGTTCGAACACTCGTTCTATCACATTTAGGTTTAGATCTCCCGCTATGCCACACCAGGCCGACGCGATGGCATCGGCGCCCGTGGGGCATCCGCCGTGAACGACCGTGAGCGGTTCCCCGGCCCGCGCGGCGGCGACGGCTGCGATGTCGAGGGCACGCGCCACGGTCTTCATGTCTGGCCAGTCACGCGAGCCGGTAACGATGACTCTCATGCCACACCCTCCGCATCGGCGATCTCTTGAAGCCGTTCGATCAGCTTGGGCAGTTCACTCAGGGGAATCAGATTGGAACTGATCTCACGAAAGCGCGGACCCTCCATCTTGCCGAAATGGAAGGCGATTACTCGCCCACCGTCGCAGTGATCGTCAGCGTCTACGGTGACCCGGCTAGCGATGGCGCCAGAGTAGCCCGCTTTCACTCGACGTCCGCCCATTCGCTCGCGGTCACGTCGCGATGCACGAGCTTCAGGCCGTAGTGCGCGGCCATTTCCCGCATCCTCTCGGGATCTCTACCGGTCATCCCGATAAGGCCGTTAGCGGGGCTCCGAAGCCCGTATTCGGTGAACTGCTCGTACGCCTTGAATGCGCTCACCGGATGCCCGCCTCTACGGCTATCGCGGTCAGGTCATCGATCAGGCCGTTAAGGTCTTCGCCGACGCGAACCATTTCCCGCTGGTGCGAAGTGTTCGACGGGCCGTACTCGTATGTGAATCGGATGACGGCTACGTGCGTTCCGCAGCGCTTGACGCCGGTTACCGCCTCGACTCGTTCGGCAGGCTGGCCGTAAGTGTCGTAATAATCCAAACCGTGTACACGCCCCTTTGAGACACGGGAAGTTGGGCCGACATTTGCAGCCGACCCAACAACCAACTTGCAAATCCAGAGTATCAGATACGGGCGACCAAATAGGGCTTTAGGGGCATGTCAGCCGAACATCACATGCCAAAGGCCGACGAGCGCCAGGGCGGCGACGGTCATCACGCCAATGAGGGCTAAGCATCCGACGAGCGGGTTCGCCTCCGGCTCGCGGTCGAGCTGATCGGGCATGTGGTAGTCGGTCATTTCGCACCCTTCACAAACTCCGCTGTCACGTCTTCCCATACGGTCACGGCCCGATACACCTTGACCTCGACATGCCGCCATGGGTTCGACTGCCGGTAGCCGACTGCCTTACGCACGCTCGCAGCGTCGTCATACACGTTGCGGTGATTGACCGCGTTCGGGTACACACGGTAGGTCTCGGCGGGCAGCTTGTGATCCATCAGGCCAATCCCCCCGTCACGCTGCGCGCTGGCCGGCGGTTGGGCCTAGCGTCTCTACCTGCGGTTCCTTGAACCGCGGAATTCGGCAACTCGCTACAGAGTGTGGTTTCTGCCTCTAGCGGCTCGCTCACTTGCCGTCCCTGTCGTCATGCGTGATGGCGATAGCGCGGGCGTTCGGAATCGCTCGACGAGCCCCCGGCCCTTCGTGGTCGCCGGGCGTCCGGTTCACAACCCGGTTCAGGACTTCCGCCAAACGTTCGGTAGCACGGCGGGCCGTGCGCTGCTCGCTCTCGCTTAGCGACTTCCATCCAGCCTCGACGAGCTGGCGGCGCTGCTCGGCGTCGAACCCGTCGCATTCCGCGCGCCGCATGAGGATGCGTCGCCACCGATCCGGAATGCCGTCAAGGGCTTTGCTTAGGTCCCACAGGGACACGCACACATTCCCCCGGTCGGGGGCCGACACGTAGCCGTCCTTCGTCGGTGCGTCGAACTCGACGCCCACCGATTCCACCGCGAGCGTCAGCAGCACCCGAACCTCTTCCGGTGTGTAGAGGTATCGGGCCGTCCGGTACACGTAGTCATTCCGTTCACGGGCACAGTAGGCAACGGCCTTGCGCGTGAGGAATGACCGTAGCTCGTCAGTCTCCATCACGTTGTAGTCGTCGGGCCGTGTACACGCTTCCAGTAGGACCTGCTGCGTCACGTCTTCCGCATCCATGAACGGCCAGTCACGAGCTACATTCCGCCCGACCGATTCCGCCGTGTCCATGACTAGATCAGTGATCAACCCCAGACCTTCCCATCTGCGATGAACATTCCGTTGCCGTCCATCGGAATCACTTCCGGCCGGACGCGCTTGCCCTCGACGTAGAGCATTCCGAAGCCGCTTTGCCAATTGGCGGTTACCAGGCCGAGGTATTCCGCCTTGCGCATGTCCATCACGTTGCCCACTTCCATCCCCCAGCGAACGGAATTACTCGACGTGGTACCGACCGTGTGGGGCATGAGCCCTAGCCGGTGCGTGTGACCCATGACCACGCTCTTGTGCAGCCGGTCAACGAACTTCTTCGCGGTCCCTCCGGGGACCGTCACCGTACGAATCTTGTCAAGGTGGCCATGCATCGCCACCCAGCCCGGGGCGATGTTGAGGCTTCCCCGTACGATCGCGATTCCGTGGGAATCGAAATCAAGTAGCGTCTCGACGTTGAAGGCGTTCGATTCCGCTAGCGCGGGCGCGTGCCGGAGGAGGTATCGACGCGGGTTCGCATCGTGATTCCCCTCGACGAAATCGACAGGGCCGTCATAGCCGCGCCGTAGGTCTCCGAGGAATCGCTTGCCTAGCTCGCTCTCGCGGAATACGTCGTTCTCGTATTCGGCCCGCGTGTCCTTGCTCCACCGTGACGGGCCTGCGTAGTTCATGAAGTCGCCGATGATGACGAGACGGTCAGGCTTGGTTGCGTGGATGTACCGGTGGAGGCTGTTGACCTGTCGGGGATTGTGTAGCGGAATCTGGGCGTCGGGGTAGATCAGGATGCGCTGAATGGTTAGCTCCGGTTGTTCCTCATGGCGATGATGGCTAGGACCACACAGAGGGCAATGATTGTGGCCGTGGTCTCGTTCATTCCGTCTTTCGATAGGGCTCGCCGGGGGCACCCGTAGGCGCCCCTCGCGACATCTAGCGACTGAAGGGATTGAAGGGGTCGCGCGGAATCTGCGGCGTCTTCTGGGCGTTCTCTGCGGCGGCGCCGAGGGAAAGAAGCATGAGGATCATCACGACGATTCCGTCTAGGCCGGTGTCGTCGGCCTCGTCCCACTTGTCAGCCGCGAGGCTCACCAGGGAATCAACATCAGCCGGAAGGTTCTCCAGCTCCACCACGCCGATGGTGTCGGCGATGATGGCGGTCTTAATCAGCGTGGCCAGTGCGCCAGTGCTCTTGCCTAGGGCCTCAAAGCTCACAGGTTGAATCCCTTCTTTAGCTGGCGCTTCACGCGCTTGATTCGGATGTCCAACATGACGGCGTACACGATCAGGTCTTGCGCCTCTTCGCCCGCCCAGTCGAGGAGTTGGGCGAGCGTCATTCCCTCAAAATGCTGGGTGTCGCCCTGGTCGTACTGCTCTTTGCCGACGCCAATAACGCGCCGCTTGGCAGATCGAATGGCGTCCTCAACGGCTTCGGCTAGCTGGTCAGAGGTAATCCCTACTGCCCTCCCCATTCGTGGCCCTCACGTGGTTGAGGGCGGCATTCCAACCTGCCTTGAAACCTTCTCTCCACATGTCTTCCGGCATGTGGCTAATGCGGTGTCCGTGGTTCTCAATCCATTCGCTGAAATGCTCGTCTAGCTCGTCACGATTGCTCATTGCATTCCGACCTTCCGAAGTAGCGCTTCCGGCCCTTCGGCCAGAAACAGACTGTTCGCGTCGTGGCCGTCCGGCCAAAGGATTGTCCGAAGGTTCGGAAGGTCGCGCGCCATGCGCTCCCCCAATTCCGCACCCTGCCCCTTGTCGTCGTTGTCCGCGAGATGAAACACGGTGTCGTACTGGCGTAGCGGCAACGCCCATTCCGAACGCCATGAGCTGACGCCCGGCAGGCCGATCACAGGCAATCCGCACTGTGTGACGATCCACGTATCCGGCTCGCCCTCGACCGTGAACATGACACTGTGGTCCTCTTCAAGGACCCGCGTGTTATACGGCCTGGGAATGTCGCCTGGAACGCTCAGGAACTTCGCCCCGTCGCCATCGCCTAGTCTCCGGAATCGGAGCTGTAGCGTCATCGCGTCGGGCGACAGGTACGGAATCGCGATGCGTCCGACGTACTTCTCATGTCCCGGCATCGAACTTTCGACGTAGCCCAGCCGAAAAGATCGAATGCTGTCCGGCGTTAGCCCCCTCTGCATCAAATACTCTTCGGCGGGGCTTCCGCGCATTGCCCTTTGATAGTGCCGGGTGCTCTGCGCCAAGAACTCCAGTGAGGATTTCGACGGCACCAGCAAAATCGCAACCCTCCTTCCATTGCACTAGTGAGTACGTGTCGCCGCGCGCTTCGCAGGCATGGCACTTGAATGAGCCGCGTTCGGTGGAGACGGAAGCGGAAGCGCTACGGTCGTCGTGGAATGGGCATTTCATGGGCGCCCACTTGTACCCTTCGGGTACGTATTCCGCGCCGTAGTGGCGTAGCACTTCCGCTATGGCTTGCTCAGCCATCGCGCCTACTTGTCGATGATGACTTTGAATACCCGGGCGGCGGCACGATGGTAAACGCAGACGCCTTCCGGGCGCTTGTATCCGGGCGCCACCTTGGAGCCGTTCAGCACAAGGTCGAGAGAGACGCCATTGATGGCGTCCGTAGAGAACGGCCCGTCGTAGAGAACGGGCACGACACCTAGCCCCGGAACGGGCGGCGCCTCTTCAGCGAAGTGCCCCCACTTCTCCGTGTTGAAGAGGCTGAAACGGCGCTCGGGCAGGTCGTAACCTCGCTGGATTCCGCGCCCCCACCATTCGCCGTAGTGGCGACCAGGGCCGAGCGTTTCCGCAAGGCCGTCGCGGTTGTCCCACACCCAGGCGGCGAAACCGTAATTGTCCACTGTCGGGAAGATCAGCCGGTTTCGCGACTGCGCCCCGATATCACCATCCTCGCCGATGATGACACAGGCGTTAGTGCCGTCGATCTTCTCGGTAACGACGACGCCCTTAAGGTCGAACAGTCGCGGCGTCTTTGGCCACGGCTCAAACACAAGATCCATGACGTACCTTTCAGTTCGGGGCTTGCTTGGCCCAACGAGAGCCGGTTACCGAAGCCGGGTCTCCTTCGCGTAAGCGACAGCCTCACCCCACGTCTTGCCGCCGTCTTGCTCCATCTGCGCCGAGTTCGCGAATGAACATGTCTGCGTGGAGAGCAGGGGAAAGAGGTTGGTCAGCAGGTTGAATGCGTTGGTCTCCTCGTGGCGCCGAAGAGTCTCCAGGGGGACGCCGAGGCGGTTCATAGCCGCGCCGACCAAGCAGCCGGGGGAAAGCTTGCCCTCGTCGTCGGCGTCCGTGTGCCCGTAGTAACAGGTGCCCGACGTGCTCATATGTTCCGGGGCCGTGTACACGCGGTCGAGGTTCTCGGCTGCAACCGCCTTGATGGCGTCGATCACCTGGGCATCGGTCACGGTGGGAAGGGTCGTCATGATGGGATCTCCGATCTCAGAAATGGTTACTCTCCGCGCTGGCCGGCAGAGTGCCGCAACGCTTTGACCTGGGGATCTTCAAACCGCGACCGAACGGCCGGCGGCTACTCAGCGTGTAGACGGGCCTCGATGTCGTCGAGGTGTTCCGCGATCGTCGGGAGGATCGCCCGCCACTCCGCGAGGGTCAGCAGTACGTACGCTTCGCTGACGTTCTTGCGTGGCGCCTTGATGATGACGGCGCCGAGGAACCGCCCGAGGCGGGCCTTAATCGCCTTGATCTGCTTGGCGTACTCGCTAAGCGTGATGCGCTTCTCTGCCTTGCATTCGTGGGGGATCGGGTAGGGCGATGCGAGATCGCCCGCCCCGAAATCCACGCTTCCGATGCGGTCGAAACCAGGGATGGTTTCCGCGAGGTAGTCAGCGGCTAGCCGCTCGAAAGCCGTCCCCTTCTGCTTACTCGGATTCGTCATCGAGGGGCTTGCACTCCGAGGCGATCAGGCGATCGCCATTCACGTTGATCTGGTCGCCCCACTCGTCGATGAAAGCGACTGTCGTCTCATCGATCAGAGTGAGGGTTCCCGGCTTGATGGCAACCCGGCCCATCTCCTCGACGATCACGGCCGTGATGTCCGTGAAGTCGAACTTCTCGTTTACGCGCATAGAGCCGCTTCCTTCCGTCGCTTCGCCATGTAGCACCGGGCGCACAGCCCATGTGCCTTGTGAACCCCGTTGCATTCGGGGGTATCGCAGCCCCGCCAGTCCTTCGGTTTGCCATCCGATCGGGTCGGGAAGCATCGCCCGTACTTCTTCATCTGGTCATCGTGGGCGGTGCATAGCCCGTGCCACTTCCGGAGGTTCATGCAGTTACCGAAGGTGCAAAGCAAGATGCCGCCTTAGTCCGTGACTTGCATTCGCGCTAGATCGGAGTTGAGAACCACTCGATACCGCCCGGCCACATCGGGCCGACCGTGGCGGTTCTTCGCGATGACGACTCCAAGCTTTCCCTCTTCCGGCCGAAACAGGTTCAGCACAAGTGAGGGCTTCTTTGAGATCTTGCCTTTCAGGGCCGACAAAGGCGGCGGCTGTGAGCCGTCGTCGTAGTCGCCGGTTAGGTGGTGAAGGGCGTTGACGCATGCGCCGGTTTGCCTAGCTAGGTCGGCAAGGTAATCCATGACGCTTTCAAGCCCGATGTGATTCCGTTCCTCGACATCCGGCGAGACGTCGCCGACGTTATCGACAACGATCATCTCCGGATAGGTGCCGTAAACGTAGGCCCATGCCTTCACCTGAGCCTCGATCGTGTCGAGACTCGGGGAGCTATCGAAACACCAACGGAGCTTCCTAAGCCCCGCTAGCTTGCTATCGAGATAGCGGGTATCGCCCGCCTCGACCATGGCGGCGATCTCGTGAATCTCTCGACCAGACAGCATCGCTGCGGCACGCTCGTATTGCGTGGCTGCATCGCTGTCCGCCGAGAAATACAGGGTCGGTACTTTGCTGGCTACCGCGAGCGTCAGCGACAGGGCGCTTTTGCCGACCCCCGGCCCCGCCGCGATCAGGTGAAGCTGACCGCGACGGAACTCAACCTGTTCCCTGGACAGTCGGCGGAACGGGTTCGGGAGTGCGACCCCCGCGTCTCCGGCTTTCGCTCGGGCGCGTTGGATCGTGTACACGGGTTAGGCGGGCACGCTCTTGCAACGAGTCGGGTCGTTGCGCTGGGCGGTGCAGCCGTAGAAGGCGCCGTACGCCTTGCCGGTTGCCTTGCTCGTTCCGGCCGGTACGTAGCGCATGGCGCCGTGGTCACACATGGGCGGGCCGTCGTCCCCGGGGGGTGCGTCGTCCGGCCACGGGGCATCTTGAGCCTCGTACGTGGGGGCCGTCTGGCGCGGTGCGGGTCGAGCTGCCGGGCGGGCAGCCGGACGCTGGGGGGCGCCCTGGGCGATCCTTTCGGCGCCTAGCTCGCTCCGCAGTAGAGCGAACGTCCTGACGTTCTTGACGGCGCCGCCGAGAGCCAAGCCGAAATCCTCGTCGATCTCCCTCAGTTCGGCAAGGAAGTCCGGGGCGCTGGCCGCGCGTACGTGAAACAGGCCGACCTTTCGACCGTCTGTGTCGCCCAACTCAAGATCGAGGGCATAGGGGTAGTCCTCAGCCATGAGATCCTTTCGTTGCAACCAACTTGCAAATTAAGGGCCAAAAAAAGTCCGGTCACTGCCCATCACAGAGCAGTACCGGCGTACGCCGCACGTCTTGCAGTGGTCCCCCGGATTGGGCAGATAGTTGCCCGCTTTCTCCGATCGGTCCATCTGTACAAACCATCTCGCCACGTCTTCACGGGTGAAGTTGCGTAGCGGGATCGGTTTCGTCGGCGCGTTGTTCTTTGCCATGTAGTAGTCACCCCATAGGGGGCGTTCGCCTAGCGAGTCCTCGACGGCTACCGCGTAGACGGCTAGCTGAATCGGGCTCGTCGGTAAGCGACTACCTGTCTTGATGTCCCGAACGAGTAGGCGCCCGTGCCTGTCGGCAAGGATCAGGTCGATGGACCCGATCACGCGGACGCCGTTGAGATCGAGGGCGAACGGAACCTCTGTGCTGGGCTCGCCCGGCTCGTACTCGAACGGCAGTAGCCGATCCTGTAGCGCGTAGGCGATGTATCCGGCCACCTGATCGGCGCCGCGAGCCATGCGGTTCCGTAGGTCCGTGTCCGGCTTCGTTCTGCCGGGGGCTTGCCACTTGGACACGTCCGGCTCGACGGCTAGCGCCGCCTCGATCTCACGTTCCCAAACCTCGTAATACCAGACTTGGGCCTGTTCGGGGCTGTGCTCCCTGTAGGTGCGTTCCCAGCGCTCTACCGCCTCATGTACCGCCGTCCCCTGTGCAAACCAGGCTGCGGGCGTTGAGGGCGCTTTCGCGACCCTTTCGAGGCGGTAAGCCTCGCCGCATCCGGCGAAGCTCGTGAGCTGGGAGACGGATCGATGATCTGTCGTTGTGCCTCCTAGGTTGTCCTTTGAGGCTTCCCCGCGTTGTCCACTGTTGAGTTGTCAAGCGACTGTCCAGCCGGGTACCGCTACCAGGTGAGGGGCAGTTTCCCCGGCCGGACAAGTCCACCCTAGACCACAACCAACTTGCAAATATGGCATGTTACCCCGGACGCGTTCACGGGACAGTTGGAACACCTCGTCGCAGCTACGACCCAGAACGACGCATAGAGGTACGTCAGACCGTCCGATTCTTCGTCCATGTGGACCGACAGCAGGAAGGATTCCGGCGCTACATGCTGGCCGACTATGGCCGAAACCCGCCCATCGGCGGGCATGATCATGCGGAACTCTGTCTCGATGCCATCGGGGTAGATCACGTCTGTTCGTCGTATCCCGTGTGGGATCTGCGTCACACGAACATCCATGATCTCAAGGGGGTTCTCAGGACCCATCGGCAAGCCCCAGCTCTCGTGTCCCATCACTGTCGGTAAGCACTCTAACGGGACTTAGGCCCTGTTTGATCGGCGGGATGGTTAGATTTTCAACCTTGAGATGAAACCGTGAAAGTTACCTTCACGATCCGAGCACAGCTCACGAAACGCGAAAGGCCACGGTCGGCGAACCGTGGCCTTGTACGCGATGCGCCTACCGGCGCGCTGATCTCCGAACCGGTTTGCCGGTTGCCTTGGCTAGAAGCGCCCCGATGTGCGTCTTTCCGGCCGTCGTTGTTGCCTCGATCGTGTAGAAACCGCCATCTGGACAGATTGGCGATGGTCCGTGGTCCGGATCGTAGGCAACATCCCAACCCTCATCGACAAGGTACTGTGCCCAGCGAAGGGCACCGATCTTGCGGTGAACGTCAACGGGCAAACCCTGAGCAAGCCGGGAAAGGTCCCTCAATCGCTGCGCTGGCATCGAAAGCTTGTGGCGCTCTTCGAGCGTCCAAGGAAGGGCTTCCTTGTGGTCAGCTTGGGTGCGACTGAGCCCGGCTTCCTTCGCGATCCCGGCGACGGTCCGATACGAGCAACCGAGGGCGGCGGCTATCACGCCGTACTTCTCGCCATCTCGTAGCATCGCCACTACTTGCGAACGATCTACCCTCGCGTAGGTCGCCATCGCTATCTACAGCCCTTCCAAGTTGAGGAAACCGCCTTGTGGGCGGGGGGAAGTTTCCCTCACCCATGATCCGTGGGTCAGCGTTCCGTGTCTACCAACTTGCAAAGTGTATCGCGCAGTAGTCAGTCTTACGTGCTTCGACGGTCACTGTCTGTGATGCCGTGTGGGTCTAGCTGGCGATCCTCCATCCCATGCGGCGGCGAAGGTCGGCGGCGACGGGGTTGCCGGAAACCTCGACGGTATCGGCAGTTTCGGGCGTCGAGACGGTACGACAGTCGGCGCACCGTCCGGCCTGGCGGCCAGGCCGACCGCATTCGGGACACTCATACATAGCGTGAGCAGGAGTGACCGAAGTCACAGTAAACCGGGCAGGCATCTTGCGCGTCAGACGGCTTCGCATGAGCCCCACAGCCGTATCGACGTTGCCCGGCAGACCAGCAGTCACGGCATGAATGATCTGGTCATCGCTGGCGCCACGCTGGCGCCATTCGGCGACGAGCGGAAGAACTTTGCCCATCTCGGAGAGACCGATCGTCAGTCGAGGCTCTAGGCGCCCGATACGAGCCACGAGGGGCGCACACGCCGCGATCTCGTCTTGAGTCGGAAGATCACCCTCCCCCCCGCCCTTCGGCGCCTCAGGGGCGCTCTCGGCGACGCTCGCAGCCTCGATGGGGGGGAGGGGGGAGGTTTCTTTCCTAGAAGGTTCCTTTACGGGGTTCACGGCCGGAATCTCGACCGGCGGAATCTCGGCGGTCGGTTCGACCTGCGAAAAAGCGCCGTTCTGGGGGATGTCGTACACCGCGTTAGCCCCGCGAAGCTGGCCGTCTACGCCCTGTCGGTCTTCCTTGATGTAGTAGCCCGCCGCGCGAAGCTCTGCGACGGCGGCCCGCACGACGGCCTTGCCTTCCTTGCGGATGCGCTCCAGCTTCGCGACGGTCATAGCCTTGCCGTCCGGCTGCGACAGGAGGAACGCGAGGATGCCGAGGGCGGCGAACGACAGGTCGTCGCGCTGAAGCATGGCGTTCGGAAGCACGGTGTAGTTGCTCTCGTGCTTGGTACGGTAGACGCGCATTCGGAGCTAGACCCTCTCGGATGCGAGAGCCCCGGGGACCGGCCAAGGAACCGGGGCTCTCTCTGTTGGTACGCGGGTCAACCTAGCTTGCAAGTTGGTCGTGCTGCAAGTTGGTCGTAGCCGTCCCGTGTACACGTCCTGACACGACGAAACCCCCGCCATGGCAGGGGTTGACGAGCATTAGCCCAGCTAGGAAAGTGTGTCATAGCGCAGGGCTTCCCCGGTGTGGATGTCGTTCCAGTACCAGGCGGGGCCGCGGTCGTCGTAACGGCTGATCTCCTCCAGACGGAACGGGATCGTGTTGCCGAACGGCCCGGGCAGCTGGAGGATCGGCGTCTCGGACGAGAGGGGCGCGGTGAGGTCGATCACCTCGATCGCCCCGCTGCGCACGCTGTCCACGAAACTCTGCAACACCGACATGGCGTCCTCCTTGGTGGGCTGTGCGCATCCTCCTATCCGGCGGTCAACCCTTCAAGCCGCTGAAGCTCATCGTGGCCACGAAGTGACGCTGCGCCAGCACGAACGCGGCCACCAGCGGCAGCACCGCGACCACGTTCCCAGCCATCAGCGCCGACCACTCGGTGTGCCGGGCCCCGGCGAACGTGGCGAGCCCGAGCTGCAGCGTGTAGTGAGAGCACCACGTCGGGGTTGGCGTCACCGACGACCAGCAGGTCGAAGTCACGCGCCACGGCAGGGCACACGGGAGGCGTCGAGCTCGTACTTCTTCTTCAGCGAGTTGAAGTTCTGAGCGTTGGACTTGGCGCAGAAGGCCGAGGTGGCGAGGTTGTACTCGACGTTGAACACGGCCTTGCCCGCCTTGACGAACTGGTCGTAGCCGTAACCGCCGTTCTGCGCGGTGGTGCACTCGGAGTGCTCCCAGCACTCTTCGTTCAGCGCGAAGTCGAAGTACGGCAGCAGTTGCGGAATCTGCTCCACGTCGTTCTTGAGCGCGACCGACAGGCCCCGCTTGTGTGCCTCGTTGGCGAGCCAGGTGTTGTAGGCGAGCTGGTCGGCTGCCTTGAGCGGGAAGCCGCTGTCGTTGCTGTAGCCGTCGACGTTGTCGGGCTCCACGGCGTCGAAGCCGGCCGCCTTGCACATGTCGAGCCGGGCCTTCATGATCTGGCCGAGCTTGCCGGTGTACTTGCGGATGTCCAGCCAGCGCTCGCCCTCCCACTCCTCCAGCGGCTTGCCGAGCACCTCGGCGGGGAACTGGCCGGCGTCCGGGCGCCAGTCCTCCAACGTGCCGGCGCTGATGTAGCAGACGACGCCGCGGCCCGGCTTGTCGGCCTTGAGCGATTTGACGATCGCGCCGTCCTTGGCCGCGAAGCCGTCGATGTCGTACATCTGCACGTTCGGGTACGGCTTCTTCGGCAGGGAGGAGAGCTGCCACTGCCAGGACGTGTTCAGCGCGGGCTTCCAGCAGCCGGCGCAGGACACGGGAGCGGGTAGGGCGGTGCTCTGGGCGGTGGCGGCCTGCGTGGGGACGAGCGCGGTGGTGGCGGCCAGCGCCGCCAGGGAGACGAGCATAGAGGGTCGCATGTCACTCCTCGCGAACGGTCGGGTTCGGGATTAGTGGCGATGCGCGCTGTTCCGCACTCTCCGCACCGCGTCCGCGCCAGGGACGCCGGAGTGGCATGACCCAAAACCGTAGGGCTCACACCAGCACGCTGGAGCGTGTCTCCCTTCTCGTTTGCCGCACAGGATTGCGCGTTCCTGCTCTCTTGTCCAGAGTTTGACGCACAGAAACGTCAGGCCTTGGTCCACTCCGCGCATCCACCGGTCACGAACGCCTTGTCCGCGGGCTCGATGGTGACGCTGGCCGGCCCCTTCGGCATGCCGGTCGCGACGATGTCGGTCGCGCCCCTCAGCCTGGCCCAGTAGCACATGCCGGACCCCGCGACCGGGCCGGTCGTGCGGTAGGTGCCCGGCTGGATGTCCGTGCCCACGACGAGCGTGCGCATCGAGGCCGGGTTGATGGCGGGGCCGCTGCTGGTCCCGGCGTCGGGCACACCGGTCTGTCCCGGCCGCGCCTGACCAGGCGGCTGCGTCTGACCGGGCTGTGTCTGTCCCGGCTGTGTCTGTCCCGGCTGTGTCTGTCCCGGCTGTGTCTGTCCCGGCTGTGTCTGTCCCGGCTGTGTCTGTCCCGGCTGTGTCTGTCCCGGTTGCGTCTGGCCGGGCTGTGTCTGGCCGGGCTGTGTCTGGCCGGGCTGTGTCTGGCCGGGCACGGGCTGGCCCGTCTGCGACGGTGACGGCTCGGTGGGGGTCGTGGCCTCCGGGTCCGCGGGCGGGCTGTCCTCGACCGTGACCGTGACGCGGGGCGCCGGCTCGTCCGCCGACGTCGAGGACGCGCCGAACCCCACGAAGATCCCCAGCAGGAATCCGAGCAGCGCGGCGAGCCCGGCGACGAGCACGATGATCGGCGGACTGCTCGTCGCGCGCGGGTATTCAGGGGGAGGCGGCCCGTACATCACGGGACCAAGCGTGCCATCCCTGTCAACGGTGGAGATAGTCGACGAGCGACGCCTTCTCCGTCTCCAGCTCCTCGATCGCGCTCTTGACCACGTCGCCGATGCTCACGATGCCCACGAGCCGGCCGTTCTCGACCACGGGCATGTGCCTGAACCGCTGCGTGGTCATGGTCCGCCGCAGCGAGTCGACGTTCTCGCCCGGCCCCACCGTGCGCACCTCGGTCGTCATGATCTCCGACACCGGGCCGTCCAGGATCGCGGGGCCGCGATCGTGGAGCCGGCGTACGACATCGCGCTCGGACACGATGCCCTCGATGGTGGAGCCGTCCGTGGAGACCACCACGGCTCCGATGTTGCGTTCCGCGAGCGTGGCCAGCAACGCGCGCACCGTGGCCCCTGGCGTCACGGTCGCCACGTCGCTGCCCTTGGCGCGGAGGATCGTCCCGATGAGCATCTGCACCACCTCTGCCCCTCAGTCTTCCAAGACTGGCTCCAGGCAAACAATCCCTGGGGGACGGCGTCAAGGGGGTCAGCGGTGTAACGGCGCGATCACGTTTCGTACCTGACTGACAAGATGTGACCTTGGTCTCATACCTTTCGCGCAAATTCCCACGAACTCATCGACTACCAGATAACCCCTCAGTAGGGTTGCCACTCATCCGTAGGCGGCGGAGGTGGTCATGGCGGTTGTTCACGCCCGGACGGGCGGCCGATGACCCTGCCCGGATACGTCGGACGCCGGGCCTGGTCGGCACTCGGCCAGGTCGGCGAGCTGTTCGTCATCGTCCTGGAGGGGTTACGCAGGAGCTGGGACGTCAGGCGCTGGTGGTGGGAGTTCGTCGAGCAGTGCTGGTTTCTCGCGCGCGTCACGAGCGTGCCCGTCCTGCTCGTCGCCCTGCCGCTGGGCGCCACCGTGGCGCTGCAGGTGGGCGAGCTGGCCAGGCAGCTGGGCGCGAGCTCCGCCACGGGCAGCGCGGTCTTCGTCGGGCTCATCCGCGAGGTGGCGCCGCTGGCCAGCGCGCTGCTGATCGCCGGGGCCGGCGGCAGCGCGATGACCTCCGACATCGGCGCGCGGCACATCCGCGACGAGCTGAGCGCGATGGAGGTCATGTCGATCAACCCGATCCACCGTCTGGTCACCCCGCGCATGTGGGCGGCCAGCACGATCGCGGTGTGCCTGTGCCCGTTGGTCATCCTGGCCGGCGCGGCCGGCGGCTACTTCTTCAACGTGGTCGTGCAGGGCGTCACCCCCGGCGCGTACTTCGACGGCGCGTTCTCCCTGGTCGTCGCCTCCGACCTGTACGTGACGCTGTTCAAGGCGTGGGTCTTCGGGTTCATCGCGGCGGCGGTCGCCTGCTACAAGGGCATGACCTGCGCGACCAGCCCGGTCGGCGTGGGGCGGGCGGTCAACCAGGCCACCGTGGTCACGTTCATGCTGGTGTTCACGTTCAACTACGTGATCTCGGCCGTCTACTTCCTGGCCTACCCGCCGAGGTCCCTGTGATGGTGACGCTGTGATGGTGACGCGGACGGCTGGTCTCAGGCTCGCCCTGCGGGGGCGGGACGTCGCGGAGCGGTTCGCGACGCTGGCCGACTGGCCGCTGTTCGTGTGGAAGGTGCTGTTCTACTCCGTACGCGACGTCATCCTGCGCCTGAAGTACGTCAAGGTCGTCCTCAGGCAGGTCAGCGACGTCGTGGTGGGCGTCGGGGCGACCGTCATCGGCGGCGGCATGGTCTTCGTGGTGTTCACGATGGCGTTCGTCGTGGGCGCGACCGTCGGCCTGCAGGGTTACCAGGGGCTGCAGGCGATCGGCGCGGAGTCGTTCATGGGCCTGGTGGGCAGCTTCGCCAACGTCCGGGAGATCACCCCGATCATCGCGGCCACGGCGCTGGCCGCCCAGGTGGGCTCGTCGTTCACGGCGGAGCTGGGCGCGATGCGCATCTCGGAGGAGATCGACGCGCTGGAGGTGATGGGCATCAACGCCTTCACCTACCTGATCTGCACCAGGGTCGTGGCCGCGCTGCTGGCGCTGATCCCCATCTATCTGATCGCGCTCTTCGCCAGTTTCTTCGCCACCCGGCTGATGTGCACCGTCCTGTTCGGCCTGGCGCCCGGGGTCTATGACTACTACTTCTACCTGTACCTGCCGGTCAGCGACATCGCGTTCAGCGTCGCCAAGGTCGGTGTGTTCGCCTTCGCGGTCATCGTCATCCACTGCTACTACGGCTTCCACGCCACCGGCGGCCCGGTGGGCGTGGGTGTGGCGGCGGGCCGCGCCATCCGCCAGTCGATCGTCACGATCGTGCTGCTCAACCTGCTGCTGTCGTACCTGTTCTGGGGCGGCGGCGGCAACATACCGCTGACGGGGTGAGCCGGTGACCCGATTCCAACTCCCCCTGGCCGCCCGGATGGGCATCGCGCTCGCCGTGCTCGTGGTCCTGGCGGCGGCCACCCTGTACGTGGTCCGCACCGCCACCGAGATCAGCGGCACCAGGATCGACGCCGTGTTCGCCCGCGCCGGGCAGGGCATGGACCCCGGCTCCCCCGTCAAGATCCGGGGCATCACGGTCGGCGAGGTGACCGGTGTGTCACTCGACGCCAAGGGCAGGGCCGTCGTCACCATGCACGTCGACCCCGGCGTCAAGGTGCCGCAGTCGACGGTCGCCGCGGTCGAGCCGGCGTCGGTGTTCGGTCCCAAGTTCCTCAATCTCAAGCCCGGCTCCGGCGAGACCACCGGCCCGTACCTGGCCAGTGGCGCCGTCATCACCGCCACCGAGGGCCCGCTGGACCTGTCCGACACGCTCGGCGTCGCCTACCGCGGCCTGGACGCCGTCGATCCCGGCGAGGTCACGGTCATCGTGCACACCCTGGCCAAGGGCCTGGACGGCGAGGGCGGGAACCTGCGCGAGCTGATCGGCGACGCCGGCACGCTCGTCGGCGTCGCGCACCGGCAGCGCGGGCGGGCCAGGCAGTTCCTGCACGACGCCGCCTTGCTCGGCACGACCCTGCAGGACAAGGGCGACGATGTCGTCGCGATCTCCTCCGACGTCAACGTCATCACCCCCGACCTGCTCACGCGGGCCGACAAGGTACGCGTCCTGCTCCAGAAGGTGACTTCCGTCTCGAACCTGGGCGCGCACGGGCTGGCCAAGCACCGGCAGGACCTGCGGGCCGGCGTGCACTCCGGCGAGCGGGTGGCCGCGCTCATCTACGCCCAGCTCGGCCTGGCCGGCGACGGCGTGCGCGGCCTGAACCGGCTGGTGGACCTGCTCAACGAGCTGATCGAGGCGCCAGGACCGGGCAACAGCCGCCAGCTCCAGGTGGAGGCGTTCGTCGCGACCGACCTCTGCGAGCTGGTCGTCGGCGCGTGCGGCCCGACCGACGGGAGGCGCTGACATGCGGCGCGCCTGGACGTTCGCCCGGTTCCTGCTCTTCGTCGGCCTGTGCGTGGCGCTGATCGTGGTGGTCGCCGTGCAGATCGCCAGGGTGAACACCGGCGGCGGCTACCGCCTGGTCGCCGTGTTCGACGACGTGTCGGGGCTGGTCAAGGGCGACCAGGTGAAGATCGCCGGAGCGCCCGTCGGCCAAGTGGACACCATCAAGGTGGTGGACGGCCGGGCCGAGGTGACCATGGACGTGCAGCAGGGCGTCACCGTGCCGGTGGACACCGAGGCCGCCATCCGCTGGCGCAACGCCGTCGGCCAGCGCGTGGTCTACCTGCTGCCCGGCACGGCGCCCGGCAGGCTCCCGCCGGGGGCGCGGATCACCCGTACGTCCTCCGTCGTGGACATCGGCCAGCTGGTCAGCGACCTCGGCCCGCTCACCCGCAGCCTCGACCCCGACCAGATCAACCAGCTCCTCACCGCCGCCGCCAAGTCGCTCAAGGGCAACGAGCAGAACATCCCGAGGCTGCTCGACAACGTCAACGCCATCACGACCACGGTCAACCAGCGCAAGAAGACGATCGAGCAGCTCCTGAAGGACTACGCCACCGTCACCGACGTGGTCGCCCGGCGCGACAAGCAGATCGAGCAGCTCGTCGACAACCTCGTCACCCTCTCCGAGGCGTTCGCCGACAACCGGGAGCTGATCGACCAGGCGCTGGTGGAGCTGTCCACGACCGTCCACACCTCCAACGAGGTGCTCGGCAAGAACGCCGACGAGCTCGGCCGCCTGGTCGACAACCTGTCCGGGCTGACCGGCGGCATCAGGCGGCACGTGGGCGAGATCGACAGGACGGTCAGCACGTTCCAGCCGTTGTTCGCGCGGGCGTACAAGAGCGTGGAGCGCGGCCACTACTTCATCACCGCGGTCCCGTGCGTGGCGCTGAGCGCCGCGCCCTGCCCGTACGGGATGCAGTCGCCGCCGCCGCTGCGCAACACCAGGGTCCAGAGCACGAAGGACCTGCAGAAGCTCATGGTGGGCGAGTGATGGCGGTCAAATCCTTCCGTGACCGCAACCGGATCGCCGTCGGCCTGGTGTCGCTGGCCACGCTGGCCACGGTCCTGGTCGCCACGTTCCTGGTGGGCAACCTGGGGCTGCTGGAGGGCGGCTACTACATGTCCGGCGTGTTCGTGGACTCCGGCGGGCTGCGTACCGGCAACGACGTCAGGGTCGCCGGGGTGCGCGTCGGCAAGGTCACCGAGGTGCGCGCCGACTACGGCCAGGGGTACGTGATCGTCACCTGGAAGGTGGACGACGGCGTGCGGCTCGGCCGCGGCACCCGGGCCGACATCGCCCTGTCCAACCTGCTCGGCGGCCGGTACGTCAAGCTCACCGGCGCGGTCTCTGCCCCGTACCTGGATCAGCTGCCCGAGAGCCAGCGGCGCATCCCCGTGACGCGGACCGGCGTGCCCACCCTCATCAACGACGCCATCAAGGACGCGACCCGGCTGGTCGAGCGCCTCGACACCGACGCCGTGGACGACCTGCTCACCGAGCTCGACAAGGTCGACCTCGGCAAGCGCGGCCGCATCACCCGCCTGCTGCGCAACATCGGCGACCTGTCGGACACGATCAGCAAGAGCGAGCCGCAGCTGCAGCGGCTCGTCGACAACGGCACCAGGATCATGAACGTCCTGGAGAAGAAGGACAAACAGCTCGGGCGGCTCATCGACGCCATCGAGGTCATGCTGGCCGAGCTGCGGGCGCGCCGCAACGAGCTGCGCACGCTGCTGGGCGACGGCAGCGACCTGGTACGCAGCACCACCCGGCTGATCAACGAGCACGAGAAGACCCTCATCCAGGTGCTCGACGACAACGCGGCCATCACGACGCGGCTGAGCGGCAGCAACAAGCAGTTCAACTCGCTCCTCGCGTGGGCGGGCCCGACCTTCTCCGGCCTGTCCACGATGGGCGGCCAGGGTCCGTGGGTCGAGGCCATAGCCTCGGGCCTCGGCCCCATCAACCCGGAGGTGCTCGGCGCCATCAAGAAGGACAGGAAGAGCGCCAGATGAGACGACCCGTGAGACGACTGGTGGCGGTTCTGCTGCTCGGGGTGTTATTGACGTCGGGGTGCACGGTGCTGGGCGAGGAGCCGTACCGGCTGGTGGCGATCTTCCACAAGGCGCCCTCCCTGTACGAGCAGGCGCGGGTAAAAGTGATGGGCCTCGATGCCGGATATGTCGAAAAAATCCGCATTGATGGGGATAAAGTGCGCGTTGACCTGCTGGTTGATCGGCAGGTGCCGCTCCCGGCCGGCGTGAAGGCCGTGGTCGCGCCCCAGAACACGCTCGGCGAGCGGAACGTCGTCCTGTATCCCCCGTGGAAGCCCGGCGACCAGAAGGTCACGCCGGGGACCACGATCCCGCTGGAGCGGACGGACCTGCCGGTGGAGATCGACGACGCGCTCGACGCGTTCACCAAGCTCACCGACGCGCTCGACGACAGGAAGCTGGGCTCCGTGGCGAGCACCCTGGCCGACGGGGTCAAAGGGCGGGGCAAGACCATCAACAACGCCATCGCCGACACCGCCGAGCTGACCGGCACGCTGGCCAAGCAGGACCAGCAGCTCGTCGATCTGGCCAAGGGGCTGAACCGGCTGGCCACCAGCCTCAACAGGCGGGAGAGCCAGGTGACCGGCGCGATCGACGCCTTCGCCGAGGCCAGCTCGATCCTGGCGGAGGAGCGGCGGCGGCTGCGCACGTTCGTCTCTGACATGGCGGGCTTCGTGCGGCGCGGCGACGTGCTGATCGAGCAGTACTCCGAACGGCTCCCGCAGGCCGCGAGCACGCTGGGCGAGCTGGTGCTGACGGTACGGGCCAACAGCGCCTCCATGGCGCGGGCGGTCAAGGGCGCGGCCGACTTCGCCGACGTGCTCATCGACTCCTGGGACAGGAAGCAGCACGTGCTGAAGATCCGCGTCGTGCTCAACGCGATGACCCGGGCGTGGCTGACGCCGCTGTTCGACGCGCTGAACCTGGGCGACGTGCCGTGCCTGCCGGGCAAGCTGAGCAACTGCCCCTTCCAACGGCAGGGGAGGCAGCGATGAGGGCCCGCCTCCTGGCCGCCGTGCTGGCGCTCGCGACGTCGCTGTCCGGGACGGCGTCGTGCTCCCTGCAGACGCTCGGCGCGACCACCGGGGACATGACCCTGCACGCGGTCTTCGACGACGTGCAGAGCCTGGTGGCCGGGCACAGCGTGCAGATCTCCGACGTACGGGTGGGCACGGTCACCGACATCCGGCTGGAGGGCTACCGGGCCAGGGTGACGATGTCGGTCCAGTCCGCGCACCGGGTGCCCGAAGGCAGCACGGCCACCGTGGCCAAGACGTCGGTGCTGGGCGAGAACTACGTCCTGCTCACGCCGCCCGCGGGCAAGGACCTGGCCACGGGGCCGTACCTGAAGGACGGCGCCACCATCGCCGAGACCTCGGTCGAGCCGGACATCGAGCAGGTCACCGCGAAGGCCGGGCCGCTCGTCGAGGCGCTCGGCGCCCAGGACGTGAACGCCATCCTGGACGCCGCCTACAAGGGGTTCGGCGGGCAGGGCGACGACGTCAACAAGCTGATCAAGCAGACGGCCGAGGTGACCGACGCCTACGCCGCGGCCCGCCAGGACATCGCCACCAGCATCGACGCCCTGGCCAGGCTGGGCGACGACCTCGCCAAGGGCAGCGGCGAACTGGACCGGCTGCCCGGAACCCTGGCCTCGGCCACCGCGCGCATCGCGCACGGGCGCAAGCACGTGAAGAAGACGATCATCGCGCTGACGAAGCTGGCCAAGGAGGCGAACCTCACCGTCTACCCGCGGCACGCCGCCCGGCTCAGGAAGCTGCTCCTGGAGCTGGAGGCCATCTCGTCGGCCATGCAGCGGGGCAAGGAGGACCTGAAGACGCTGGTGGTGAGGCTCCAGAAGTTCATCGACGCGCCGCCGATCACGGTCAACGGGCAGGTGCTGATCTATCTCTGGCTGAAGGGCGTTCTGCTGCCCAAGAGATCGTCCGGGAACGACGGCCTGCTGGCGAACCGGGTCGAGGACTTCCGCCTGCTGCTGGAGCCGCCGCGATGAGAAACCGGATTTATCTGAATTTAGGGTTCTTTGTCGCCCTGGGTGTTGTGATGACCGTCTGGGCGTTCAGCACGATCATCCGGCTCGACGCCATCGAGCGGCCGTACCGGGTGTCGGCCGAGTTCGTCTCGTCGCCCGGCCTCATCCGGGGGTTCGACGTGGCGTACCTGGGGGTGCGGGTCGGCAAGATCGGCGATGTGCGGCTGGCGCCGGGCAAGATCGTCGTGGGGCTCGACATCGACAGAGGCATCCGGCTGCCGAAGGGCGCCACCGCGGAGGTGCGGCGCAAGTCGGCCATCGGGGAGCCGTACGTGGAGCTCTCGCCGCCCGCCTCCGGCGTGACCGGGCCGTCGCTCGCGGCCGGTGACACGATCCCGCTGGCCAGGACGTCGGTGCCGCTCGACTACAAGAAGTTGTTCGAGGGCGTGGGCAAGCTGCTGAACGCGGTGCCGCCGGAGGACGCCAAGACGATCACGCACGAGCTGGCCGTGGCCCTGGACGGGCGGGCCCCGGCGATCAGGAACATCATCGACGACGCCCACTCGCTGACCGGCACGCTGGCGGACAACGCCGACGTGCTCGACTCCCTGTCGGTGCAGCTCACCCACCTGACCCACACGCTCGCCGGGAAGCGGGGCGAGCTGGCCTCCGGCATCACGGACCTCCGCACGGTCACGGGGACGCTGCGCGACTCCCGTGCCGATCTGAAGACCTTCCTCGACCGCGGGCCAGGGGTGTTCGCCCAGCTCGACACGGCGATCAAGAAGTCGCGGCCGGGGTTCTCGTGCCTGCTGACGGCGGCGGGACTGCCGCACCAGCCGGCCTTCTCACCCCAGACCGAGCGGAACGTGCACCACATACTCAGCAGCATGCCGACCGCGCTCAGCCTGTCGGACGACATCACTGTCCCGACCGGCGACACCGTTTACGGGAAGATCTCCTTCATCTTCAGCGGGCCGGGCGGGCCGAACCCTGCCGAGGAGTACGCGAGCGCCATCGGGCCGCCCACCGTGCCCGCGCTGCGCTCCTGCCCCGCTCCATCCCGCGACTCGGGCGACTCCGAAGACTCGGACGACTCCCGTACGGATGACCGCCGCCAGGACGCCGCCGGACGGCCGGACACCGCCTCACCCGCCGCGTCCGCCCACCCGGTGGCGAAGGACACCGAGAAACCGACCAAGAGTCCGGAGACCACCCCGTCGCCCAGCGGCGCGGCGGCCACCGGCCCCGCGTCCCCCGTCCCGCTGAACACCACCCCGCTGATTGCCGGGATATTCCTCGCCGTGGTGGCCACTGGTGGGATCGTGGGCTGGATCGCGACGGGCCGGGCCGCCCGCCGCCGTGAGGAGTCATGATGACCACCAAGCAGGACCTCGCCGAGGAAACCCGCACCGAGGAGGCCCAGCCCGACCCGGCCCCCAGCGAGACCGCCGCCTCCGCCACGACGGATCCGTCGGCCGAGCCCGCGGACCCGAGCACCGAGGGCAAGCAGCCGACGACGGCGGACGCGAGCGCCAAAGGCGAGGAGAAAACCGGCGAGGAGACAACCGGTGAGGGGGCGGCCGGTGAGGGGGCGGCCGGTGAGGGGGCGGCCGGCGTCAAGGGCCGGGAGCGCGTCACGCGGTCCAGGATCCTCGGGACGCTGGCGGCGATGCTGGTGGCCGCGCTCGCCGCCACCGCCGTCCTGCAGTGGATCTCCGCCACCCAGGCCGAGGACGCGCGGGCCAGGCTCGAGACCGAGCGGGCGCTGCGGCTGGAGGTGTCCGGGGCGGCGAGCGCGTTCAGCAAGGCCCTGCTCAGCTACGACTACCAGAACCTCCAGACCACCCGCTCGACCCTCGCCGCCCAGGCCACGGGCGACTTCCTGGCCACGTACGACGCGGCGTTCGGCGGCGCGATGGCACAGGTCATCGTCAAGCTCAAGGCCACCTCGCAGGCCACGGTACGCGAGGTCTACCTGGCCGACGTGGACGAGGCCACCGCGCACGCCATCGTCGTCGTCGACCAGCAGGTGAACACTTCTGAGGCGATCCGCTCCGTCAAGGACTCGCACCTTAAGATCAGCCTTGTGAAGGAGAAGGGGACCTGGAAGATCCATGACGTGACCGTGCTCGGCGCGGCCTCGGAGGACCAGTACAACCTCACCGGCGACCAGAAGAAGAAGGACTGACCATCGGCCCTTTAGCGATGGGCGGCCGCCCCGACGAGGTGCGCGCCCCGGAGGACTGGCTCACCGAGGTGGAGGTGGAGCGAGCCGCGCGGTTCCGGTTCGAGGGGGATCGCGCCAGTTACGTCGCCGCTCACCTCCTCGTGCGGCTCTGCGCCGCCGCCGCGCTCGGCACCGAGCCGTACGAGCTGACGCTGCAGCAACGCTGCGAGCTGCACGGCCCTGGACACGGCAAGCCGTACATCGAGGAGGCGCCCGAGCTGGGCGTCAGCTTCAGCCACACGCGCGGCTATGTGTGCGCGGCGGCCGGGCCCGGCAAGGTGGGCGTGGACGCCGAGCACGTGCCGCCCGGGGCGCTGGACCTGGCGCTCGCCGACCGGGTCTGCACCCCGCGCGAGCGCGCGCTGGTCACCGGGAACGACGAGCTGATCAGGCACTGGACGCGCAAGGAGGCGCTGATCAAGCGCGGCGAGCTGACGCTCGACAAGCTCCACGCGGGCGGCGACGACCTGGCGGGCCGCCACCTGCTGGAGTGGAGCGCCGGTCCTGACATCAGAGTCGCCGTCGTCACGGACGCCCCTGCCAGGCGGGTGCCGATCCCCTGACGGTCCCCAGGCTCTCCCCCGGCTCCGGCTGCTCCATAGCGCCGCACTTACGTGCGCTACATTGGAGATCATGAGCGCGCCTCGCTGGCTTTCACCCGCCGAACAGCGTGCCTGGCGCACGCATCTGGCGCTGCACAAGCTGCTCATGCACCGGCTCGACCGCGAGCTTCAGGCGCATGAGCTCTCGTTGAACGACTACGAGATCCTGGTCAACCTCTCGGAGAGCCAGGGCCGGCGCATGCGGATGAGCGACCTGGCTGACGCGACGATCCAGTCACGCAGCCGGCTGTCGCACCAGATCTCCCGCATGGAGGCCAAGGGCCTGGTGACCAGGGAGGACTGCCGTGACGACCGGCGCGGCACGTTCGCGGTGCTCACCGACGAGGGCTGGGAGACGATCCAGCGGGTGGCGCCGCACCACGTGGCGAGCGTGCGCGAGCACTTCGTCGACCGCCTCAGCGACGACCAGCTCGAAGCGCTCGAGGCGGCCTTCGAGCCGATCGTCGAGCATCTGAAGAAGCTGCGCTGACATCCAACCGATATCCGCGACGGCTCACGGACGTTCCCAAGCGCTCGCTACGATCCGCTCATGCTTCGAAAGCTTCTGATCGTGGCGGTTCTCGCGCTCGTGTCGGCATGCTCGTCGGGCGGCGGCGACGCGCTGCCCGACGGTCCCGGCCTGATGAAGAAGGCCGCCGAGGCCATGAAGGGCGTCAAGTCGGCCAGCTTCTCGATCGCGACGGAGGGCAAGCCTAAGGTGCCGGTCAAGAAGGCCGACGGCAGGCTCACGGCCGCCGGTGACGCCGACGGGACGATCACGATCGAGGTGCTGGGCCTGCAGGAGATCAGCTTCGTCGTGGTCGGGGACACCGTGCACTTCAAGGGGCCGACGGGCGGCTTCCAGAAGATGACGCGGCAGCAGCTCGCGCAGATCTACGACCCCTCGGTGATCCTCGAGCCGACCAAGGGCATCGCACAGCTGCTCGCCTCGGCCACTGATCCCAAGGTGGAGGCGCTGGAGGGCGACTCGTACCGGGTGGCCACGACGTTGCCCGGGCAGGTTCTCGGCCAGATCGTCCCGGGCGTCTCTCAGGGCGTGAACGCCAAGGTCTGGCTCGACAAGGCGACCAGCCGGCTCACCAAGGCCAGCCTGCCGTTGCAGGACGGCACGGTGACGGTGTCGTTCAGCGACTACGACGCGCCGGTCACGATCACGCCGCCCGCCGCCGGATGAGGGGCGCCCGCCGGGTCGTGCTCGGCGCCGGTGGCGCGGTGGTGCTGCTGGCCGCGCTCGACGCGTACGTGGTGGTGACGGTCCTGATCGACGTCGCCGCCGACGTGGGCATCCCGCTGAACCACCTGGAGCGGGCCACGCCGATCGTCACGGGCTTCCTGCTCGGGTACGTCGCCGCGATGCCCCTGCTCGGCCAGCTCTCCGACCGGTACGGCCGGCGGCCGCTCATCCACGCCTGCCTGGCCGCCTTCGCGCTGGGCTCGGTGCTGACCGCCCTGGCCGCCGGCGAGGTGATGGTGGTGGCCGGGCGCAGCGTCCAGGGGATTGCGGGCGGGGCGCTGCTGCCGATCACGATGGCCCTCATCGGCGACCTGTGGGACGAGCACGAGCGGCCGGTGGCGCTGGGGGCAGTGGGGGCGGCGCAGGAACTCGGCAGCGCGCTCGGGCCCCTGTACGGCGGGGTGCTGGCGGGGATCCCGGCCACCGTGGTGGCGGGGGTGGAGCTGGGCGGCTGGCACGCCATCTTCTGGATCAACGTCCCGCTGGCCGCCCTGGCCGCCGTCGCGGTGCAGCTCACCGTGCCATCCGGTAAGTCACACCCCTCGACCACCGGCATCCACGCCGGCAGCGTCACGGACGGGGCGGCGGCGCGGCCGGCGGGCGCCACACGCGTGCCGCACGGGTCGTCCGGCCCCACGAGCGCGGCCGGCCCGGAGGCGGGCACCGAGGGTGGGGATGGGCAGGAGTCGCAGGCCAAGGGCGGGTCCGAGCCGCCGGCGAGGCGGATCGACGTCGTCGGCGGCGCGTTGCTGGCCCTGGCGCTCGGCCTGCTGGTCGTGGGCCTCTACAACCCCGACCCGGCCAGAACCGTGCTCCCGCCGTGGGGCCTCGTCGTCATCGCGGCCGGGGTGGTGGTGGCCGGGATCTTCGTGTGGTGGGAGATCCGCTCCCCGGTACGCCTGCTCGACCTCGCCACCACCCGCAAGGGCCCTCTGCTCGCCACCTTGGCCGTGAGCTTCCTGGCCGGGGCCGCGCTCCTGGTGACCATGGTGTTCGTCCAGCTCACCGCCCAGACCCTGCTCGGGTTGGACGCGCTGGCGGCGTCGCTGGTCCTCGCCAGGTTCCTGGCCGCGCTCACCGTCGGAGCCCTGCTGGGCGGCCTCCTGGGCCGCAGGCTGGGCGATCGCGCCGTGGCCGTGGCGGGCATGGCGCTGGGGGCGGCGGGCTACTGGCTGATGAGCCAGTGGCCGCTCGACCTGCGGAGCGCGGGTCTCGTCGTGGACCTCGACCTGGTGCTGGCCGGTCTGGGTCTGGGGCTGGTCATCGCCCCGGTCTCCTCGGCCGTGCTGCGCGTGAGCCCGGCGGCCCAGCACGGCGTGGCGTCGGCGGCGGTCGTGGTGGCCAGGATGATGGGCATGCTGATCGGCATCGCGGCGGTGTCGGCCTGGGGCTTCTACCGGTTCCAGTCGCTGACCGCGCACCTGGACACGCCGCTCCCCTTCGGCGTGGACGCGGTGACGTACCAGCGGCAGCTGGCCGAGTACACCGCGAAGGTGCAGACGGCGCTGCACACGGAGTACACGGAGATGTTCCTGGTCACGGCGTTCGTCTGCCTGCTCGGCGCGGCCGTCGCGCTGCTGATGCCACCTCACGAGGGTTCTCGCAAAGCCAGGTGAGCCCGGACACCCCTCAGGCCGGCCTGGTGATCGCCATAACCGCCATGTCGTCGTCGCGCGGGCCGCCGGTCCAGCGCTCGACATCGCGTACCAGGATCTCGACCACCTCGTCCGGCCGGCGGAACGGGCCCAGGCCGCCGAGCCGGCTGGCCGGTTCGTAGAAGGTCCCGAACCGGTCTCGAGCCTCCGTCACTCCGTCGGTGACCAGCAGGAGCGTGCCCCCAGCCGGGAACGGCCAGTTCTCGGGCCCTGCCTGCGGCCCAACCAGGCTGCGCATGCCCAGGGGAAGACCCGGCTCGCCCGGATCCAGCGAGGACACCGTGTCGCCCTCGAGGAGATACGGCGAGGGGTGGCCGCAGTTCAGCAGCCGCACGCGGTCCGCGCCCGGTGTGATCTCGCCGAGCACCGCCGTGACGAACCCCTCCATCCGGATGTCCTCCTCGCGCGACGAGGCCGCTTTGACCAGTGCGTGCTCCATACGTTCGGCCAGCGCCACGAGGTCGGGTGCCTGGTCTGCCGCCTCCCGGAACGCCCCCAGCAGCACGGACACCGTGCCGACCGCGCCCAGGCCCTTGCCCCGCACATCTGCGATCAGCAGCCTGGTGCCGTACGGCGTGTCCTGCACGGCGTACGCGTCTCCGCCGATCAATGCCTCGATCTGCGCGGTCTTGTAGACGGCGGCGATGGCCAGCGGGCCGACACACGCCGGCGGTGCGGGCAGCACGGCACGCTGGGCGGCCTCGGCGACGGAACGCACCGCTTCCAGGCGGCGCCCGTGGCGGGCGACCACGCGGTTCACCCCGAGGCCGACGAGCGCGGTGAACACCGCGTTGATCAGCGAGTAGGTGCCGGGGGCATGACCGAAGTAACCGTCCTTGACCAACAGCGCCAGCTCGGCCAGGACGAAGGCCGCCGCGACCGCGATCGTGTGCCGTAGCGAGAGCAGTGCTCCGGCCAGCACGACCGCGGCGCCCAGCTGGTAGTCGCCCCAATAGTCACGCGGAGACAGGATGTTCACGAAGGTCCCGCTGACGATCAGGGCGGCCGGGATGAACGAGGCGTACCAGGGCCATCTGGTGGAGAGTCGGTTCATCCGCGCCCCGATTCCACGTCATTCGCTCAGGTCCTGGCTCTGATCCTTTCTATTGAATGGTCGAATCGCGTGTCGAGGCGACACTCCCAGGGCCTAGGGCGAGAGCCGGTGCAGGTCGCGGGGGAAGGCGGTGGTCTGGCGGATGTTGACGGCGCCCGTCAGCCGAGCCGTCCACCGTTCCAGCCCCAGCGCGAACCCGCCATGCGGCGGCATCCCGTGCTGGAAGGCCTGCAAGTACCCCTCGTACGCCTCCGGCCCCTCACCCCGGGCGGCCAGCGCCGCCAGGTAGTCGGAGTGAAGGTGCAGCCGCTGACCGCCCGTCACCAGCTCCAACCCGCGGAACAGCAGGTCGAACCCGTTGGAGTACCCGGGCCGCGCCGGGTCGGGGTGGGTGTAGAACGGCCGCTTGGACATCGGGTATCCGGTGACGAACAGGAACTCCGACCCGTGCTCGCGCACCGCCCACTCACACAGCCACCGCTCCTGCGCGGGCGACAGGTCCGGCTCCGGCGAGCCGGTCAGTTCCTGCGCCTCGGTGAAGTGGATGGCCGGGATCTCGGCGGGCACCTCGGGCAGAACGGCCCCGATGAGCTCGACGGCGGAGCCGGCGCGGCGCCGTACCGATTCCAGCATGCCGGCCACCACCTCCCGCAGCACCGCCATCACGTCCCGATGGTCCCGGACGAAGCCCAGCTCGGCGTCGAGGCTGGTGTACTGGGCCAGGTGGCGTACGGTGTCGTGCGGCTCGGCGCGGAAGACCGGCCCGACCTCGTACACCCGCTCGAACACCCCCACCATCGCCTGCTTGTAGAACTGCGGCGACTGCGCCAGGTAGGCGGGCCTGCCGAAGTAGTCGATGCTGAAGACGTTCGCGCCCGACTCGGTGGCCGAGGCGACGATCTTCGGGGTGTGGATCTCGGTGAACCCGAGCCCGTCGAGCGCCTCCCGGAACCCGGCCACGCTCGCGGCCGAGATCTCCAGCGGCGCCCTGAGCAGCGGGTGCCGCAGCGCGACCGGCACGTGGTCGAGGACCGTCGGCAGCCCGGCCGGCACGACGGGCCGGTACAGGTCGAACGGCGACGCCGCGCACGGCTCCGCCAGCACCTCGATCTCCGGCTCCACCAGCTCGACGCCTCCGGGCGCCTGCGGGCTGGCCTGCACGGTGCCGGTGACCTCGACGACGCTCTCCTCGCCGGGGAGCTCGCGCGCGGCCACCACCTGGGAGAGGCCGGCGCGGTCCCTGACGACGAGGAAGGACACGGATTTCAGCTGCCGGCGGCGATGGACCCAGCCGGCGATCGTCACTCGTTGGCCGGCGTGCTCAGCGAGCTCCGCCGACATGACACGAGAGATCATTACAGCTCCTCACGAGGAAGTGCATGACCCCTTGGGAGTGCGGGGGAGAAGGGAGCTCCCGGTGCCACCGCACTTTCGCCGCCGCGAGACAGGCGGCCTCGACGACCCGATGACGGGGGTCAGACCGGCGGGGCATTTCCTCCCCGCACTCAGGAGTGTCTTCACCAGCGGGGCACGGGACCGCCTTCGCAGCTACCGGCGGCTCTCTGGACCCCTGCGGGCCCGCTGGCTACTCGTCTCCGTCGACGCGTTGCCGTAGATCCTACGATCAGGCGCAGGTGAACGGCAAAGCCATTACTTGTCTTTCTTGCCGCGCTTCTCCCGGATCTTCATCGCGACCTCGATCGGCGACCCCGCGAACCCGAACTCCTCGCGGATCCGCCGCTCGATGAACCGCCGATAGGTGTCCTCGAGCCACCCGGACGTGAACAGCACGAACTTCGGCGGCTCGACGGAGGCCTGCGTGGCGAAGAGGATCTTGGGCTGCTTCCCGCCCCGCACCGGCGGCGGCGTCTGATGCACCAGCTCCGTCAGGAAGGCGTTGAGCCGCGCCGTGGGAACCCGGGTGGACCACGAGTCCAGCGCCTTCTCCAGTGCGGGCACCAGCCGGTCGACGTGCCGCCCGGTCTTGGCGGAGATGTTCACCCGCAGCGCCCACGGGGTGCGGACGAGCTGCCGGTCGATCTCCTTCTCCAGGTAGTAGCGGCGATCCTCGTCGACGAGGTCCCACTTGTTGAACGCCACGACCATCGCCCGCCCCGACTCGATGACCAGGCCGATGATGCGCAGGTCCTGCTCGGTGAGCGGCTCGCTGGCGTCGATGAGCACGATCGCCACCTCGGTGCGCTCCAGCGCCGCCCGGGTGCGCATGGCCGCGTAGTAGTCGGCTCCCTGCAGCTCGCGGTCGCGCCGCCGGATGCCGGCCGTGTCGACGAACCGCCAGGTGCGCCCGCCCAGCTCGATCAGCTCGTCCACCGGGTCGCGGGTGGTGCCTGCCATGGGGTCGACCAGCACCCGCTCCTCGCCCGCCAGCTTGTTGAGCAGCGAGGACTTGCCGACATTGGGCTTGCCGAGCAGCGCGACGCGGGCCGGGCCGCGTTCGCCCTCGAAGCTGACGGCCGGGGTCTCGGGCAGCGCGTCGAGCACCACGTCGAGCAGGTCGCCGCTGGAGCGCCCGTGCAGGGCCGAGACGGGGTACGGCTCGCCGAGCCCGAGCGACCACAGGGCGGCGGCCTCCAGCTCGAGCTGCTGGTTGTCGACCTTGTTCGCGGCCAGGATGACCGGCTTGCCGGACTGCCGCAGCACCGAGCCCACGATCTCGTCGGCGTCGGTCGCGCCCACGGTGGCGTCCACGACGAACACGATCGCGTCGGCCAGCTCGACGGCGACCTGGGCCTGCTCGGCGATGCGCAGGTTCATCCCGGTGGCGTCCGGGTCCCATCCGCCGGTGTCGACCACGGTGAAGCGGCGGCCGCGCCAGTTGGCGTCGTACGTGACCCGGTCGCGGGTGACGCCCGGCACGTCCTCCACGACCGCCTCGCGGCGGCCGATGATGCGGTTGACCAGCGTGGACTTGCCGACATTCGGCCGCCCCACGATGGCGACGACCGGCAGCGGCGTGCTGTCGCCGTGCTCGGTGATCTCAAAGTCGTCGAGGTCGGCCTCGACCCAATCCCCCGTTGGCACGATATGAATTCCTTAATGTGAGTACCGCACCTGAAAGCCTCAGGTGCGCTCGCGGACATGGTCGCGGCCGCTTCGGAACTCGTTGGCTTCGCTCTCTCCTTCCGAGCTCCTCCGCTCCGGGACCAGCCTCAACACCTCGGCGATCACCTCTTCAAGGGTGAGCGCGGTGGTGTCGACCTCGACGGCGCCATCCGCCATCGAGAGTGGGTCCGTCTTACGCGTCGAGTCCAGGTTGTCACGCCTGGCCATGGCCTCCTGCTGCGCCGCCACGGTCGAGCCGGCCAGCTCGGCGTGGCGCCGCCTGGCACGGGCCTCGGCGCTGGCCGTCAGGTAGACCTTGACGGCGGCGTCGGGGCAGACGACCGTGCCGATGTCGCGGCCTTCGACCACGATGTCACCGGCGCCGATGATCTCCCGCTGGAGCGCGACCAGGCGGGCCCGCACCTCGGGAACGGCGGCCACCGCGGAGACCGCCCCGGTGACCTCGGCCTGCCTGATCGGCCCCGCCACGTCGACGTCGTCGACGTGGATCGTGGGGCCGTCGGGGTCGGTGCCGGAGCCGATGCGGGGCTCGCCGCAGCGGGCCGCCACGGCGGCGGGGTCGGCCAGGTCGACGCCCTGCTGGAGCATCCACCAGGTCATCGCGCGGTACATCGCCCCGGTGTCGAGATAGCGCAGGCCCAGCGCCTTGGCGACCCCGCGCGACACGCTCGACTTACCCGACCCCGAAGGGCCGTCCATGGCGACGACCAGACCGGTCACGGCCTCTCCCTCTTCACGAGCTTTCCAGCGAACACCAGGTCCTCGCCGCGTGGGTGGACCGGCCGGATGCGTCGATCCCGTCACCGCATCACCAAGAGAGAGTACCGTGTCCGGCTCAATCGGCGATCCAGCTCCCGTGGAAGCCGAGCGGCACCCTGGCGGGCAGGTGCACGGTGGCGACCGGCTCGCCGGTGAAGTCCTGCGCCGACAGGATCACCAGATCGGCCGCGCCTCTGGCCTCGTTGTTGACGTAGGAGAGCACGTACCCGTCATCCTCGGCCGCCCCTGAGGCCACGAACACCGGCTCGCCCGCGTAAGCGCCGCGCCCGAACTGCCGCGCCTGCGTCGTCCCCCGCTCCAGGTCGTGCTTGATGAGCGTGTTGTCGAACGCCTCGTCGGGCAGGTCCTCCAGCTCGGTGTCGGTCTTGCTGAGCACGCCGTCGAGGTCGCCGCCGGTCGCGGTGTAGCCGTAGCGGTACGGCCGACCGGTGCGGCGCTCGTCCATGCGCGGGAACTCCTGCGACCGGTCGTCCAGCCGCGTCTCGCGGACCTTGCCGGCGGCCGGATCGATCCGCCACCGGTCGAGCGTCGGCAGGCCGCCCTGGTCGAGCCGGGCGTCCACGAACCGCTTGGGGTAGCGGACCACGTCCACGACCACCTCGTCGCCGTCGTCGTAGGCGTTCAGCGTGTGGAAGACCCAGCACGGATCGACGTCCACCCAGCGCACGTCGCCGCTCCCACGCGACATGAGCCCGAGCCGGGCGCCGTGGGCGTCGTTCCAGGCGTACGGCAGCGGCCGGCCCTGCTCCGCGTGGGCCATGCTGAACGTGACCGGCAGGTCGTAGATCACCACGTACCGCTCGGTGAGCGCGAAGTCGTGCAGCATCGGGGCGTCGGCGATCGGGATGTTCCTGACCTGCGTGACCGTGCCCTCAGGGCCGATCACGATGTGCTGGTGGTGGTCCCAGCCGAAGAAGTAGGCCAGCGCGTGCAGCTCGCCGGTAGCCGGGTCGAGGTGCGTGTGCGCGGCGTACCCGCCGGGCAGGCCGCCGTCGAAGTCGCACGGGCCGACGGTGTCGAGCTCGTAACCCAGCTCGTACGGCCGTGCGCCCGCCTCGACGAGCGCGAACGTGCGCCCGGCCAGCCCGATGACGTGGGTGTTGGCGGCGAAGTCCATGCCCTCGTGCACCGGTCCCGGCCTGGGCGGCTCGCCGAGCCGTTCGGCGACGCGGGCACTGCGTACCCAGCGGTTGCGGTACCACTCGGCGCGGCCGTCGCGCAGCCGCACGCCGTGCACCATGCCCTCGCCGAGGAACAGGTGGCTCGCGCTCGGGTCGTCGAGGCTGAGCGGGTTCGGGCCGTTGCGCAGGTAGCGGCCGTTGAGCTCGGCCGGGATGCGTCCGGTGACCTCCAGGTCGAAGGCGGTGACCTCCTCTGTCACGGGGGCGAACCCGCCGGTGTAGTCCGTCATGATCCGTTCCTCTCGTCGGGCCTCTCATCTGGCCTCTCGTCGGGGGCCAGGAAGGGGGACAGCACCGAGTCGTAGAGCAGCCGGTAGCGCCGCGCCGCCGTGGGCTCGTCGAAATAGCCCAGGATCTCCAGGCTCACGGCGCCATGGATCGCCATCCACAGCACGTCGGCGATCTCCTCGGCCTCTCCCCCGCGCAGCGCGCCCGCCTCCAGGCACCTCCCCACGCCCTGCACGAGCAGGTCGAACGTGCGCCTGGCGGCCCCCACGGCCTCGTCACCCGGCTTGAACCTGGCCATGGCCCCCAAGAACATGACCCGGTAGTACTCGGGCTCGGCCAGCGCGTAGGCGCGGTAGGCGTCCAGGCCCCCGCGCAGCGAGGTCAGGGCATCGTCGTCCCGGAACACCTCGACCATCCACCGCTCGAACCTCGCGAACCCCTCCAGCCAGAGCGCCTCGCTGAGCCCGTCCTTGCCGCCGAAGAGCGTGTAGATCACCTTGGTCGAGCAGCCGACCTCGCCGGCGATCCGCCGCACGGTCAGCGCCGCCGGCCCCTCGGTGACGAGCAGGTGGGTGGCGGCGTCGAGGATCGCGGCCCTGACGACGTGCTGCCCCTCCTGCTGGGCCTGCTGGTACGCGCTGGTCACGGTAACGCCGTTTCTGTTCGGTAACACTGTTACCCACCTTTGTACGCTCACCGGGGAGGCACGTCAAGGACTAAGAACGGCCGTCGAGGTAAGTGGGCCCCATGTGAGCGAGGCGAGAGTCACCGTGGTGGTGGCCAGCAAGGACAGGCTGCGGGCGCTGACCCGTACGCTGCCCATGCATCCCCGCCCGGTGATCCTGGTCGACAACGGCTCGACCGACGGCACGGCGGGGTTCGTGCGACGCCACTTCCCGGACGTCCACCTGGTCGAGGCGGGCACGAACCTGGGGGCGCCCGCCCGCAACATCGGCGTCCGGCTCGCCGGGACCCCCTACGTGGCCTTCGCCGACGACGACTCCTGGTGGGCCCCTGGAGCGCTGGAGCGGGCCGCCGACGTGCTGGACGCCCATCCGCGACTGGCCGTCCTGGGCGCGCGCGTGCTGGTGGGCCCCGAGGAGCGGCTGGACCCGGTGTCGGAGCAGATGCGCGACTCGCCGCTCGGCATGGAGCCGGACCTGCCGGGGCCGAGCGTGCTGGGGTTCCTGGCATGCGGGGCGGTGGTGCGCAAGGAGGCGTTCCTGGCGGCGGGCGGGTTCGACGACGTGATCTTCTTCTTCGGCGAGGAGGAGCGGCTGGCCGTGGACCTGGCCGCGCGGGGGTGGGGGCTGGCGTACGTGGACGACGTCGTGGCCCACCACCACCCCGCTCGGGCCAGGGACCCGCGTGGCAGGCAGGTGCTGGCCGCCCGCAACTCCGTGCTGACCGCGGTGCTGCGCCGCCCGTGGCGGGTGGTGGCGCGACGGTCGTTCGACGCCCTGCGGGGCGGCCCCGTGGGCTGGGAGGGGCTGCGCAGCGCCGTGCCGAGGCTGCCGCGGGCGCTGGCCGAGCGGCGGGAGCTGCCGCGCGCCGTGGAGCAGGCACGGCGCAGGCTGGAGCGGTCCGGTGGCTGATCCGCGCATCGGCGAGACGCCCCGCTGCGAGTGGAGGCGAAATCTACCGGCATTTTCCGACAAACTCCACACCTGGCGTTACGTGGCGTGAACAGTGGGCAGCAGAGAGTTATGAAGACAACACTTAACCCGATCGAGCTGCAGAAGCACCTCGGTGGCATCGACTACCCGGCCAGCAAGCAGGAACTGATCAGAGCGGCTCGCGAGCACAACGCGAGCCAGGAGATCATCAGGGCCCTCGAGGCCCTGCCCGACCGCGAGTACGACGGCCCGAACGCCGTCAGCGCGGCGGTGACCAAGCGCTGATCGCGTGGAGTGCGCCGGGCGGGGCCGTACGGTCCCGCCCGGCGTGCTGTTTCAGGCGCCCCCGGCGCTCAGCGCGAAGGTCCGGACCGGCACCAGACCACGCTTGACGCACCTCGACGCCCAGTCGCCGCAGCGCCGCGTCCAGGCAGGCGCGGGCCCGCTCTCCCGGCATCGAGGTGCCGCTCCCGAGGTGCTCGGCGTACCTTACGGCGCCCGCGTGGTCGTCGTAGACATGAGCGTGCTCGGCGACGCCGGGCACCGAGGCGTCGGTGACGGCGCCCTCAGGGAACCTGCCAGCCGCGCTCGCGCAGGGCGTCGGAGAGCGTGGGAATCGCGTCGGGCTGCACCGACAGCTCGGCGATGCCCAGGGGCAGCCCGGGGGCGTGCTCCAGGCGCACGTCCTCGACGTTGACCCCCACCTCGTCGCACACCTGGAACAGGCGGGCGAGCTGGCCGGGACGGTCGCCGATGACGACCTGGACGACGGAGTAGGGGGCGGCCGGGCCGCCGTGCTTGCCGGGGATGCGGTCGTGGCCCGCGACGCCGCGCTTGAGCAGCTGGGTGATCTCGCCGGTGGCGGTGCCGTCGCCCTCGGCCAGCGCGCGCAGGGCGCCGGCGGCCTCGGCCAGGTCGGCGGCGACGGCCTCGAGCACCGCGGCGACCGGGGCGGCGTTGCCCGACAGGATGCCGAGCCAGAGCCCGGGGTCGCTGCCCGCGATCCTGGTGACGTCGCGTACGCCCTGGCCGGCCAGCCCGAGCGCGACGTCGGTGGCGTCGGTCAGGCGGGCGGCCACGGCGGAGGCGGCGACGTGGGGCGCGTGGGAGACGACGGCGACCGCGCGGTCGTGGTCGGCGGCGCTCACCTCGACGGCGTTGGCCCCGCACAGCTCGATCAGCCGCAGCACCGCCGCCTTCGCCTCGGGGCCGGAGTCCTCGGTGGGGCACAGCGCCCATGGCCGGCCCAGGAAGAGGTCGGCCCTGGCCGCCCCCGGGCCCGACTTCTCGCGGCCCGCGAGGGGGTGGGAGGCCACGTAGGAGGCCAGGTCGCAGCCGAGCTGCGCGGCCCGGTGGAGGGGCTCGACCTTCACGCTGGCAACGTCGGTGTAGAACCTGGCCGCGTCGATCCGCTGCAGCTCCAGCAGCTCGCTCGCCACATGGGCGGGAGGCACGGCGATGACCGCCAGGTCCACCTGCTCGGCAGGCCCCTCGCTCTGCCCCTCGCCCGTCTGCCACTCCTCACCGGCGCCGAGCTCCCGCGCCAGCCGTACGGCGCCCGGGTCACGGTCGGCGAGCAGCACGCGTACGCCGCGCTTGCGCAGCGCCAGGGCCGCGGAAGTGCCGATGAGACCGGTGCCGACGACGAGCACGGTACGAAGTTCCATGTCGGTGTCCTGATTTATCCGGCTATTGGGGTTTTGAGTGTCTCGTGGTGCGCTTTTCAGCTGCTTACTGCGCGATATCCTGCCGCAACGCCACCGCGCCACGCAGGTAAACGTGCTGGATCTCGGACCGCGGGCGGTCGGTCGCGACGTGGGCCATGAGGCGCACCACGCGAGGCAGCGCGCCCGGCACGGCGATCTCGGTGCAGCAGATCAGCGGCACCTCGTGAAAACCCAGTTTACGCGCCGCGAGTGCCGGGAACTCGGCCGTCAGGTCGGGCGTGGCCGTGAACAGCACGCTGATCACGTCGTCCGTGGTCAGCCGGTTACGCTCCATGATCGCATTGACCAGCTCGGTCGTGCCCGCGATGATCGAGTCGCGGTCGTCGGCGTCCACCTGGATCGCCCCACGGATCGCGCGCACCATGTGGTTCGTCCCCTTCCATAGCGGGAGAGCCCGTGCGGAGATGCGCACGGGCTCCTGCGTCCAGCCAGATTACAGCTTTACGGCAGCGTAAAGTTCGCCGACCTCTTTCAAGGTCAGCGCCCTGACCGTGCCGGGCTTGGTCCGGCCCAGCTTCACCGGGCCGAACTCGATCCTGGCCAGGTCGATCACCCGGTGCCCCGCCTCCTCCAGCATGCGTCGTACGACGTGCTTGCGGCCCTCATGCAGGACGATCTCGACCAGTGCCTGCTGGCCGTGCTCCTGCACGATGGCGAACTCGTCGGCCCTGACGATGCCGTCCTCCAGCTCGATGCCCTGCTTGAGCCGGCGCCCCAGGTCCCGCGGGATCGGGCCGGGCACCTTGGCCCAGTACTTCTTCTGTACGCCGTAGCTGGGGTGCGTCAGCCTGTTGGCCAGCTCGCCGTCGTTGGTGAGCAGCAGCAGGCCCTCGGTCTCGGTGTCGAGCCTGCCCACGTGGAACAGCCTCGGCGCCAGCTCCTCGACGTAGTCGGCCAGGCACGGGCGGCCCTGCGGGTCGTTCATGGTGGAGACGACGCCGATGGGCTTGTTGATGGCGTAGTAGACGAGGTCGGGGGCCGTGGGGATGCGCTTGCCGTCCACGTGGATGACCTGCGTCGCCGGGTCGACCTTGGCGCCGAAGCGCCGCACGACCTGGCCGTTCACGGTGACCCTGCCCTCGCCGATCATCTCCTCGCACGCCCTGCGGCTGGCCACGCCCGCCTGGGCGAGCACCTTCTGCAGCCGCACCCCGTTGGGGACCTCGGTGGTGTCGCGCTCGTCGGTGTAGTCGTCGGGGTAGAAGTCGCGGTCGCGGAGGGGCTGGCGCGCGGCCTTCACGCGGTCGCGCTGGGGGCTGCCGCTCGCGCCGGTCCGGCGGTCGCGCTGGGGGCCGCCGCTCGCGCTCGTCCGGCGGTCGCCTCCGATGGTCTGTACGTCGTCGCGCCGGGTCGTACGCGGGGCCCGCTCGGTCCGGGCGTCGGCGTCGCGCTTGCCATACCTGGAGCGAGAGGAGGCCGGGGCGGCGCCTTCCCTGCGCCCGCTCCGATCGACCCGGAACCCACCGCGCTCGTCACCACGCCCGGCACCGTAGCCGCCGCCGCGCTCGTCACGACGCCCGGCACCGTAACCGCCGCGCTCCTCACGACGGCCGGCACCGTAACCGCCGCGCTCCTCACGACGGCCGGCACCATAACCACCGCGCTCCTCACCACGACGCCCGGCACCGTAGCCACCGCGCTCCTCACGACGGCCGGCGCCGTAGCCACCGCCACGCTCGTCGTCGCGGCGCTCGGGGCGGTATCCGGTCCGGTCGCCGCCGCGGGGCCGCTCGAAGCGGTCGCCCTCGTAGCGCCGCTCCTCGCGCCCGTAACGGCCCTCACGATCGCCGGAACGACCCTCGCGTCCGTCGTAACGGCCCTCGCGGTCGCCGTAGCGGCTGCCCCGGTCGTCGCGGCGGTAACGGTCGTCGCGCTCGCCACGCGAGGGCCGCTGCTCACGTGCACCGGACCCGTACCCGGCACGCGATCCACTCCGGTCGGCGCGAAGGGAGTCACGGGATCCGCCGCGGGAGTCGTCGCGCCGACCCCCACTGCGGGCGTCGTCGGAACGGAAGCCCGAACCGGAGTCGGAACGGAAGGCGGGACGTCCGCCGCGGCCCTGGCCCGAGCCGCCGGTACGTCCACGACCGCGTCCATCACCGGACGGGGTGCTTCGCCTGTTGATCACTTTGTTGTCTCCTCGAGGTTTTCCACGTCGTCGGGGAGGAAGGGCGCGAGCTCTGGGAGCTCGCTGAGGTCCCGCAGTCCCAGACGTTCAAGGAAGTATGAGCTTGTCCGGTAGAGCACTGCCTGGCTCTCCGGGTCGGTGCCGGCCTCCTCGACCAGCCCTCTTGCGACGAGCGTCCGCATGACGCCGTCGCTGTTGACGCCGCGTACCGCGGCTACGCGAGCCCGGCTCACCGGTTGCCGGTAAGCCACGACCGCGAGTGTCTCAAGCGCGGCCTGAGTCAGCCGTGTCTGCTGGCCGTCGCGTACGAACCGCTCGACCAGGGGTGCACAGTCGGCCCGCGTGTAGAACCGCCAGCCGCCCGCGACTTCTCGCAAGTCAAAACCCCGGCCGGCAGCGGTGTATTCCGCCGCCAGCCCCCGCAGCGCCGTAGCGACCTCGTGGGTGGGCCGCTCCAGCACCTGAGCCAGAGTCACCTCGGCGACGGGCTCGTCAACGACCAGCAGGATAGCCTCCAACGCCGCCGCCAGCGTCGGCCCCTCCCCGCCGCCTTCCTGACCCGAGTCTTCGTCGCTCTCCTCCTGCGCCGAGGCCTGCGCCGCTCCCTCACCGGCCTCCGGGGCGTCCAGGTCCTCGGCGGCGCGCGTCGCGCCGGACTCCGCCGCGCCACGAGCCGCCGGCCCCGCGCCCGATGGATCCGGCACAGCGGCGGCCTCGGAAGCACCCGCAGGCGGGGCAGCCTCCGCTTGAGCCACCTCCCCATCGGCGTCCGAAGCATCAACGCCAGAAGCATCAGCGTCCAGAGCATCAACGTCCGGACCATCGGTCACAGGTGCGACGCCGACCGCGCGCGCCGCGCCACCGCCGGCCGCGGGCTCCGCCTCACCGGCCTCCGGAGCGTCCACGTCCTCGGCCGCGCCCGTCGCACCCGACTCCGCCACCTCACCGTCGACGGACCCGGCGCCGGAAGGGGCGGCGGTCGCGGGGGACGGTGAGCCGTCGTCCGGCAGCGCGTCGTCCTCAAGCACCTCATCCTCCACAGCCGGGGCGGAGGGCTGGGCGAGGGAGCCCGGGAGGGCCATCCAGGCGGGCAGCGGCGGATCGGAGTCGGGGGATCGGCGGGGAGTGGGCAGTGGGTTGTCAGTCATTGCGTGGTTTCTCCGCGGATTCTTCGTAATCGTCGCCCACCGTGACGTCGCCGTCGTCAGCGCCCGTCCAGGTTATGTGCAAGTCCCCCAACGGCTCGACTTGCTCGAACGTCACCGCGGACTCCCTGAAGAGCTCCAGCACCGCCAGAAACCGCGCGATGACCTCGAAGGTCCCATCGCAGTCGGCCACCAGCGCGCGGAAGGTGGCGCGCCGGAGCCGGCGCAGGTGCATGACCAGGATGGCCGCCTGCTCCTTGACGCTCGCCAGGGGCTGGTAGATGTGCCCGACGTTGACGGTGGGCGGCAGTTTGGGGGTGAAGGCCTTGGCGGCGATCCTGGCGAGCTGCTCGGGCCCGATGCCCAGGATGAGCTCGGGCAGCAGGTTGGCGAACTGTGGCTCCATCGGCACCGTACGGGGAAAGCGCAGCGCCTCCTCCGCCATCCGCCCCGCGAAGAACTTCGCCACCTCTTTGTACGCCTTGTACTGGAGCAACCGCGCGAACAGCAGGTCCCTGGCCTCCAGCAGCGCCAGGTCCTCCTCGTCCTCCACCTCGCCGGAAGGCAGCAGCCGGGCCGCCTTCAGGTCCAGCAGGGTAGCCGCGACCAGCAGGAAGTGGCTGGTCTGGTCGAGGTCCCACTCGGGCCCGCGCGAGCGGATGTACGAGATGAACTCGTCCGTGACCTTGGAGAGCGAGACCTCGGTGATGTCCAGCTTGTGCTTGGCGATGAGGCCAAGGAGCAGGTCGAAGGGGCCCTCGAAGACGTCCAGGTGAACCTGGAACCCTTGAGGAGTCTGCTCTGCCGCGGTCACCTGGCCATTGTGGCAGGCGCCGGCCAGCGCGACAGCACTTCGCGGGCCAGCTCACGGTAGGCGTTTGCGCCCAGCGAGGACGGGTCGAAGGTGGTGATGGGCTCGCCGGCGACCGTCGCGTCGGGGAAGCGGACCGTACGGTTGATCACCGTGTGGAACACCTTGTCGCCGAACGCCTCCACCACGCGGGCCAGCACCTCGCGCCCGTGCAGCGTGCGGGCGTCGTACATGGTGGCCAGCAGCCCCTCGATCTCAAGGTCCTCGTTGAGCCGCTCCTGGACCTTGGAGATCGTGTCCATGAGCAGCGCCACGCCGCGCAGCGCGAAGAACTCGCACTCCAGCGGCACCATCACGCCGTGGGCGCAGGTCAGCGCGTTGATCGTGAGCAGGCCGAGCGACGGCTGGCAGTCGATGAGGCAGACGTCGTAGTGCGGCAGCAGCGGCTTGATCACCCGGCCGAGCACCTGCTCGCGGGCCACCTCGGTGACCAGCTGGACTTCGGCGGCCGACAGGTCGATGTTGCTCGGCAGCAGGTCGAGGCCCTCGACGCCGGTCTCCAGGAGCACGTCCTCGGCGGTGACGCCGCGCTCCATCAGCAGGTTGTAGACGGTCAGGTCGAGCTGGAGCGGGTTGATCCCCAGGCCGACGGAGAGCGCCCCCTGCGGGTCGAAGTCGACCAGCAGCACCTTGAGGCCGTATTCGACGAGCGCGGCCCCCAGGTTGATGGTCGTCGTGGTCTTGCCGACGCCACCCTTCTGGTTGACCATCGCGACCACGCGCGCCGGACCGTGCACCGAGGGCGGCACCGGCTCGGGGAACACGGGTCGGGGCCGCCGCGTGGGCCCCAGGTTGACGCCGTTGGAAGGCGCGTTGGTCTTCGTGTCGCCCCAGGGGTTGTCGGGGGTCCCCGGGGTCGAACCCTTGGTCGTCACAGTCACCAGCTCGAACCTCCCTGACGATCCCGAACCGGACCGTCCGGACGGACACTATGGCGTCGCCACTTTATGCGGCAAGGCGGCACGCCGAGGGTGGCGCACGTCGCAAAAGACTATAGATCACTGCCGGGCACGCGGATGCGCGGCGGCATAGACCTCGCGGAGCTTGTCGACCGTGACCAGCGTGTAGACCTGGGTGGTCGTCACGGAGGCGTGGCCAAGCAGCTCCTGGACCACCCTAACGTCAGCGCCGCCGTCCAGGAGATGGGTTGCGAAGGAATGTCGGAGAACGTGGGGACTTATCCCGGCAAGTCCGCCGCGCTCGGCGGCGGCCTGGAGCACCTCCCACGCTCCCTGCCTGGTCAGCCGGCCTCCCCTGGCGTTCAGGAACACGGCGGGGGTGCCGCGCCCGTGCGCGAGCAGCCCTGGACGGGCCCGTACGAGGTACGCGTCGAGCGCGGAGCGGGCGTAGCGGCCCAAGGGCACGACGCGGGTGCGGCCGCCCTTGCCGCGCAGGCGTACCTGGTCGTCGTCGAGGTCGTCCACGGCCAGGCCGACGGCCTCGGAGATGCGGGCGCCGGTGCCGTACAGGACCTCGAGCAGGGCGCGGTTGCGCAGCGTGAGAGGGGCGCCGTCGGGGCCGGAGGCGGCGATGAGCCGCTCCACCTCGTCCACGGCGATGGCCTTGGGGAGCCTGCGCGGCTGGCGCGGCGGGCGCACCTCGTGGGCCGGGTCATGGGCCGTGACGCCTTCGCGCAGAGCGAACCGGTGCAGCCCGCGCACGGCGGAGACGGCGCGCGCCGCCGAGCTGGCGACCAGCGCGGCGTGCTCGCCGTCGCCCTCGCGCAGCGAGGCGAGGAAGGCCAGCACGTCGGCCTCCCCCACCTCGTCGAGCTCCATCCTGCCGCGCGCGTGCAGGTGATCGACGTATCGCCGCAGGTCACGCCGGTAGGACGCGAGCGTGTTGGCAGCCAGGCTCCGCTCCACCGCCAGATGGGCGAGGTAGCTGGAGAGCACCGCCTCCACGAGCTGGTCCTTCCGTCACGCCTCAGGGGCGTCGGCGGGGCGCAACAGGGCGAACCCCTCAACCGAAGCCGCGTACGCGGCGAGGATACCGGCCACGGCCGGGGAATTGTGGATCATTCCCATGAGCGCCTTCTCGACCGCGTCCGCCAGCGGCACCCACTCCACCGGCATGTCGATCTCTTCATGCCGGTGGACGAAGTCGGTCTCGACCTTGGTGAGGTCGCGGGCGAGGAACACCCTGATCCGCTCGTCGCTCATGCCGGGCGAGGTGCGCAGGTCGACGAGCGTGTGCCAGGTGTCGGCGCGGTAGCCGGCCTCCTCCGCGAGCTCGCGGGCTGCGCCGGCGACCAGCGATTCGCCTTCGACGTCGCGGATCCCGGCGGGCAGCTCCCACATCAGCATGCGGGTGGGGTGGCGGTACTGCCTGATCAGCAGGACCCGGTCCCGGTCGTCGAGCGCGAGCACGGCGACCGCGCCCGGATGCACCACGTAGTCGCGGTCGGCGACCTCGTCGCGGGGCATCTTCACCGTGTCCGTGACCACGTTGATGATGTGGCCGCGGAACCGCTCCTTGGAGTCGACGACGTCCCACGCCTCGGGCGTGTCCGCCGTTTTCACCGGCTCACCTTCGCACCGACCCTGGCGTCCGCGTACTCCAGGGCGGCGGTGATGAGGCCCTTGAACATCGGGTTGGCCCGCGTGGGGCGCGAGCGGAACTCGGGGTGCGCCTGCGTGCCGATGAAGAACGGGTGGATGTCGGTGGGCAGCTCGGTGTACTCGACCAGGCGGCCGTCGGGCGACAGGCCGGAGAAGACCAGGCCGACCTTCTCGAGCTGCTCGCGGTAGGCGTTGTTGACCTCGTAGCGGTGGCGGTGGCGCTCGTCGGCCTTGGCCTTGCCGGCGTACAGCTGCCTGGCCAGGGTGCCCTCGAGGAGCTTGGCGGTGTAGATGCCCAGCCGCATGGTGCCGCCCATGTCGCGCTCGCCGGCGACGACGTCCTCCTGGTCGGCCATGGTGGAGACGACCGCGTGCTTGGTGTCGGGGTCGAACTCGGTGGAGTTGGCCTCCTCGATGCCGGCCATGTTGCGCGCGGCCTCGATGACCATGCCCTGCATGCCGAGGCAGATGCCGAGCAGCGGGATCTTGCCCACGCGGGCGTGGCGGATCGCGCCGATCTTGCCCTCGATGCCGCGCACGCCGAACCCGCCGGGGATCAGCACGCCGTCCACGCCGTCGAGCTCGCGCTCGGCGCCCTCGGGGGTCTCGCAGTCGTCGCTCTTGACCCACCGGATGTTGACGCGCGCGTCGTTGGCGAACCCGCCGGCCCGCAGCGCCTCGGTGACCGACAGGTACGCGTCCGGCAGGTCGATGTACTTGCCGACCAGGGCGATCGTGACCTCCTTGGCCGGCCGGTGCACCCGGCGCAGGAGCTGCTCCCACTCCTTCCAGTCGACGTCCCTGAACGGCAGGCCGAGCCGGCGCACCACATAGGCGTCGAGCCCTTCGGAGTGGAGCACCTTCGGGATGTCGTAGATCGAGGCCGCGTCCACGGCGGAGACGACGGCGTCCTCGTCCACGTCGCACATCAGGCTGATCTTGCGCTTGATCGCCGCCTGCACCGGCCGGTCGGAGCGCAGCACGATCGCGTCCGGCTGGATGCCGATGCTGCGCAGCGCCGCCACGCTGTGCTGCGTCGGCTTGGTCTTGAGCTCGCCCGACGGGCCGATGTAGGGCAGCAGTGACACGTGCAGGAAGAACACGTTGTCGCGCCCGACCTCGTGCCTGATCTGCCGCACGGCCTCCAGGAACGGCAGCGACTCGATGTCGCCGACGGTGCCCCCGACCTCGGTGATGACGACGTCCACGTCAGGACCGGCCATGCCTCTGATCCGGTCCTTGATCTCGTTTGTGATGTGCGGGATGACCTGGACGGTGTCGCCCAGATATTCACCCCGCCGCTCCTTGGCGATGACGTTGGAGTAGATCTGCCCGGTGGTCACGTTGGCCGAGCCGTGCAGGTCGGTGTCGAGGAAACGTTCGTAGTGGCCGACGTCGAGGTCGGTCTCCGCGCCGTCGTCGGTGACGAACACCTCGCCGTGCTGGAACGGGTTCATGGTCCCCGGGTCGACGTTCAGGTACGGGTCGAGCTTCTGCATGGTGACCCTGAGACCGCGGGTCTTGAGTAGGCGACCGAGGCTGGATGCCGTGAGCCCCTTGCCGAGACTGGAGGCGACACCGCCGGTGACGAACAGATGCTTGGTTTGCGATGCGCTGCGCAAAGGGGCTCCCGTGGCTCGAGGTGTGGTCGAAGTGTCCACGGGCTCTCAGGATATCAAACAACGCCCCCGACATGCCCGAACGGATTAACCTAGCGGTAACTTTGGTCCCTATGTCATTCGTACGGCGGGCAGCGGGCGCGCTGATTCACCGTGTCTACGGGGCGATTCGCCACGCCGGCGCCATCACCCCGCTGAGCCCCGCGGGCTATCGGTTCCGCCGGCTCGGCGACGGAGTCAGCATCGCCTTCCCCCCGGGCGCGATCTTCGGCGAGCAGTGGATCGAGATCGGCGACCACACGCTCATCGGCGAGCGCGTGTCGATCTCGTGCGGCATGATGCCCGGCGCGGACCTCGGGCCCGACTCGATCCTGCGCATCGGCCGCGGCTGCTCGATCGGCCGCGGCTCGCACATCGTGGCCCACCAGTCGATCGACATCGGCGCGGACGTCTTCACCGGGCCGTACGTGTACATCACCGATCAGAACCACGTCTACGACGACCCGGACGTCCCGATCGGGCGCCAGTGGCCCCGCAACAGCCCGGTCTCGATCGGCTCCGGCTCGTGGCTGGGGGCCGGCGCGATCATCCTGCCCGGCACGACGCTGGGCCGCCAGTGCGTGGTGGCGGGCGGGGCGGTGGTCCGCGGCACGTTCCCAGACCACAGCGTCGTCGCGGGTGTCCCGGCCAAGCTGGTCCGCGGCTACACGCCGGAGCTCGGCTGGCACGCCCCTTCCGGCCCCATCCCCCTGAACCGCCGCGCCACCGCCTCCTGACCCCTCGACGCCGGACGAAGGGGACGGACCGGGGGATGGACCGAACAAGCTTCTGCCGGATAGCGTCGAATCATGCGGACCGCCATCTGTGAGCGCCTGGGCATCGAGTTCCCGTTGTTCGCCTTCAGCCACTGCCGCGACGTGGTCGCCGCCGTCACCAACGCGGGCGGGTTCGGGGTCCTGGGCGCGATCGCGTACTCCCCCGAACAGCTGGACACCGAGCTGAGCTGGATCGACGCCCAGGTGGGCGGCCGGCCGTACGGCGTGGACGTGCTCGTGCCCGGCAAGGTCGACGCCTCCGCGCTCGACCGGCATGCGCACCTCATGGACTTCGTCCCCGACCGTCACCGCGACTTCGTCACGCACCTGCTGTCCAAGTACGGCGTGAGCGCCCCACTGCAGCCGCTGACGGCGGTGGCGGACGAGCTCGGCAGGCGGGTGACGGCGGCCGGGGCGACGGGGCTGATCGACGTGGCGCTCAAGCACCCGATCGGGCTCATCGCCAGCGCGCTGGGGCCGCCTCCGCCCGAGATGGTCGCCAGGGCCAGGGAGGCCGGGGTGCCGGTGGCCGCGCTGGTCGGCACGGTCGAGCACGCCCGCAGGCAGGTGGCGGCGGGCGCGGACCTCATCGTGGCGCAGGGCACCGAGGCGGGCGGGCACACCGGCGAGGTCTCCACGATGGTGCTGGTGCCGCAGGTCGTGGACGCCGTGGCCCCGATCCCCGTGCTGGCGGCGGGCGGGATCGCGTCGGGCCGGCAGATGGCGGCGGCCATGGCACTCGGCGCGCAGGGCGTGTGGTGCGGCTCGGTCTGGCTGACCACGGAGGAGGCGGAGACCACCCCCGCGGTCAAGCGCAAGCTGCTGGCCGCCTCGTCGCTGGACACGGTCAGGTCCAGGTCCCGTACGGGCAAGCCGGCCAGGCAGCTCAAGTCGGCCTGGACGGAGGAGTGGGACTCCGGCCAGGAGAGCCCCGGGCCGCTGGGGATGCCGCTGCAGCTGCTGGTGGCCGAGGGCGCGATGGCCCGCATCGAGGCGGCGGCCGAGAAGGGCGAGGCGGGGGCGCTGGAGCTGGTCAACTACTTCGTGGGCCAGGTGGTGGGCCAGCTCGACCAGGTCAGACCGGCCCGCGAGGTGGTCTACGACATGATCAGCGAGTTCGGGGAGGCGGTGGCGCGGCTCCGGCGCCTGACCGGCTCGGACTAGCCGCGAAGACGTACAGGTACGGGTCGCGCGGCCGGACCTCGCCGCCGGCGGCGGCCCTGGCCAGGGCGAGCGCGCCGTCGGCGGAGGTTCCGCGCGGCGGTGTGAAGCGGGCGGCAGGCAGCGCTCTTGCCCCCCAGGATGGCCGCGAATCGCTCACATGTTCTACCCGACAGAGCCAAGTTTTGGTAACCTGGCGGTCACGAGGAGTAATGAAAGGAAGGTCGGGTGGAAGCCACGCAGACGTACTGCTGTGCTCGCGATCGGAATACGTTGACCTCCTCGTGTCCGTACTGCTCGGCGAAGGGCTGTGCCCGCTTGGTGCTGGAGCCGAACCTTGCTGACCTGCGGCCGATCGAGGGGCCATCTGTCACAGTTGCCTTATCCGGCCTGGCAGTCCGCGATTGTCTCAAGGACTGACTGCCAGGGAGCGATCACCAGGCGTCGCATGATCAGTGGGCGCTCCCCTGGGAGCGTGAGGTGCCACCAGCACGACCAGCACCAACAGGGACTGGTTCCACGACCACGTAACGGGTTCCCTCGCCTGAAGGCGAGGGCTCTCGGCCAACAAGGTCTGAGGCCCGCCGTTACCAGCACCAGCCATCACCAAAGGGAGGTGACCCAGATGGCTACGTTCGCTACAGGACAGCAGACCAACCCAACTGTGCTTCCTCAGCAGTTGGCTCTTGAACTGCGGGCAGCAGACAACCCCGGGGACAGGGACGAAACGGGCCCACAGCGCCGCACGGCACCCGGTAGCAGACATGTGCGAGGGGAGATCGCCGGCGTTTCACCTGACACCGGCGGCGTCACCCCCAACCCTTCGGTTGGGGAGAAGGCCCGTGAGGGCCACCCAATAGTGTTCGTGCTCGACAAGGACGGCGCCCCCTTGCAGCCGACCACGCCCGCGAGGGCCCGCAAGTTGCTCAAGGCTGGTCGGGCGGTCGTGCATCGCCATACGCCGTTCGTGATCCGGCTCAAGGACCGCACCGCCGACCAGTCGCAGGTCGACGGTGCGGAACTCGGGATCGACCCTGGATCGAAGCACACCGGCATCGCCATATTCACCATGACTCGTGGCATCCGGTGCGGGCTGTATGCGATCGACCTCACCCACCGCGGCAGTGTCATCCGGGACAAGCTCGCGCAGCGGGCCGCTTACCGGCGCGGCCGACGGTCGCGAAACCTTCGCTACCGCGCTCCCCGGTTCAACAACCGGCGCCGCCCGGAAGGGTGGCTCGCCCCGTCTCTTCGGCATCGAGTAGACACCGTCATGTCATGGGTTCACCGGCTGGCTCGCTGGGCTCCGGTCCGCGGAGTGCACATGGAGCGGGTGGCGTTCGACACCCACGCCCTCACCGCCGGACGCCCCTTGGAAGGGGTGGAATACCAGCACGGGACACTCGCTGGACACGAGGTACGCGAGTACCTCCTCGCCAAGTGGCGGCGGGCCTGCGCCTACTGCGGCGCAAACAACGTGCCGCTGAACATCGACCACATCCAGCCCCGCTCACGGGGTGGGTCCGACCGCGTCAGCAATCTGGTCTTGGCCTGTATCCCCTGCAACCAGGCTAAGTCCAACCGGCCCATCGAGGACTTTCTGCGACGCGATCCGAAGCGGCTCGCGACAATTCTCGCCCAGGCCAAGGCGCCCTTGCGGGATGCCGCTGCGGTAAACGCCACCCGCTGGGCGCTGTGGCGGGCTCTCGCTACCGCCTTCCCCGGCCAGATACGGACCGCCTCCGGCGCGCGTACCAAGTGGAACCGCACCCGCGCCGGCCTGCCCAAGACTCACACTCTCGATGCACTGTGCGTCGGCTGGCTCGAAAGCATCAGCGCGTACCCGGCGACGGTACTCGCCGTCACCGCGACGGGGCGTGGCACCTATACCCGCACCCGCACTGACGCCTACGGCTTCCCCCGTCTGCGCCTACCTCGGCAGAAAACGTTCTTCGGCTACCAGACCGGGGACCTTGCCCGCGCTGCGATCCCCGCCGGCAAGAAGCAAGGGACCTATATCGGCCGCATTGCCGTCCGCGCCACCGGCAGCTTCAACATCCGCACTCGCCACGGTCTTGTCCAAGGACTTGGGCACAAGCACTTCCGTCTGCTCCAGCGCGCGGACGGCTACGGCTATACCACGCGAAAGGAGGGATGCAGCATTTCCTCCCCTGTCTGAAGGCTGTTGAGGCAGGGTCTCCACCCCGCCGTTCCCGTTCCCAGAAGACCCCGGCCATGGTCGGACCACATGAACGTCGGGTGGCGCAGGACCTGGGCTTTGGCATTCATGCCACCCCATGTCAAGATGCGCGTGTGGTCGGGACACCGCCTGAGCTGGAGCGTGGCATCGGCGTTCCGGCGCATGTGCAGATCGAGCGGTGGCTGCTGGAGTCGATCTCCAGTGGCGAGCTGGCGCCGGGCGACCGGCTGCCCGGCGAGCGGGAGCTGGCCGGGCGGCTCGGCGTGAGCAGGATGACGCTCAGGCAGGCGCTGGCCACGCTGGAGCGCGACGGCGTGCTGATCAGGGTGCCGGGCAGGTCGGGCGGCGCGTTCGTGGCCGAGCCGCGCATCGAGTGCGACCTGACGGGGCTGGCGGGGTTCACGGAGCAGATGCGGCGGGCCCACCTGCGGGCCGAGGCGCGGATCCTGACGGCCGCAACGGTTCCCGCGCCGCGGGCGGCGGCCGTGGCGCTGGAGGTCGAGGCGGGTTCGCCGGTGCACGAGGTGGCCAGGGTGCGATCGGCCGGGCGCTCGCCCGTGGCGCTCGAACGCTCCTACTTCCCGCCCCTCCCTGGCTTCCTCGACCAGGACCTCACCGGCTCCCTCTACGCCCTGCTGGCCGCGGGCTACGACCTGGAGCCGCGTACGGCGGTCGAGCAGCTCGACCCGGTGATTGCCCGCCCGGCGGAGGCCGCCGAGCTGGGCATCGCGCCGGGCGCGCCGCTCATGCTGATCGAGCGCACGGCGTACGCGGGGGACGGCACGCCGGTGGAGTTCGCCCGCGACCTGTTCCGTCCCGACCGGGTCCGGATCTCGGTACGCAGCGGGGTCACGGCGCCAGAGGGGTCCTGACCACGACACCCGGCACCCAGACGCCCTCGACCTCGATCTCCACCCGGGCTCCCGGCCCGACCGGCAGGTAGGCGTAGGCGATGGACTCCTTGGCCGTGTAGCCGTACCCGCCGGAGGTGACCCGGGTCACGACGTGCCCGTCCAGCCGTACGGGCTCGTTGCCGAGCGCGACGGCCCTCGGGCCGGCCAGCGTCACGCACCGCAGCCGCCGCTCGGGCGCCGGGTCCAGCGCGTCCCGGCCGAGGAAGTCCTTGTCCGGCTTGACGCAGAACCCGAGCCCCGCCTCGTACGGCGTCGTCTCGGGGTCGATGTCGGCGCCCCACACCCGGTACCCCTTCTCCAGCCGGAGGCTGTCGATGGCCCGGTAGCCGCCCGCCACCAGCCCGTACGGCTCCCCCGCCGCCCACAGGGCCTGCCACAACGCCAGTCCGTACTCGCTGGAGCAGTACAGCTCCCAGCCCGTCTCGCCCACGAACGTGACCCGCAGCGCCAGCACCGGCACGTCGCCCACCGTGATCTCGCGCGAGGACATGAACGGGAAGTCCATCGGATCCGGGGTGAGCCCCGCGATGATCTCGGGCGCACGTGGCCCCCACAGGGCGAAGCACGCGTACTGGCCGGTGACGTCCGCGATCCTGGCCGCCGAGCCGGTGAGCGCGGCCTGCTTGCGCAGCCAGCCCAGGTCGTGCGAGCCGGACGCGGTGCCGGTGACGATCAGGAACTCCTCCTCCCCGCGCCTGGTGACGGTGAAGTCGCACTCGATGCCGCCGCGCCGGTTGAGCGCCTGGGTGTAGGTGACGGCGCCGATCTCGCGGGCGACCCGGTTGTCGCACACCCACTCCAGCAGCTCGGCCGCGTCCGGCCCGGTGACCTCGATCTTGGCGAACGAGCTCTCGTCGAACAGCCCCGCCGTGGTGCGGGTGGCCCGGTGCTCGGCCCCGACGGCGGGCGACCACAGCCGCCCGGCCCACCCTTCCGGGCGCTCGTCCTCGCCGGAGAGGTTCGAGTGGTAGTAGTTGACCCGCTCCCACCCGGCCTTCTCGCCGAAGACGGCGCCGTGCGCGGCGTGCCAGCCGTACACGGGCGAGACGCGCAAGGGGCGGCCCGCCGACCGCTCGTGGCCGGGGTAGCGGATGTCGTAGTACGTCTCGTAGTTCTCGACCGCCCGCTTGATCGTGTACGACGGCGAGCGGTACTGGCGGCCGAAGCGGCGGATGTCCATGTGCCAGACGTCCATGCTCGGCTCGCCCTCGACGATCCACTCGGCCAGCACCTTGCCGATGCCGCCCGCGCCCGCGATGCCGTGCGCGCAGAACCCGGCCGCGACGAAGAAGCCGCCGACCTCCGTCTCCCCGAGGCAGAACTCGTTGTCGGGGGTGAACGCCTCCGGGCCGTTGATCAGCTTGCGAATGCCGACGTCGGCCATCACCGGCACACGAATCCGCGAATTATCGGAAATTTCCTCGAATCTTGGCCAATCTTCGGACAGGAGGCGGCCGTTGAAGTCGGCGGGGACGGCGTCGTAGGCGTTCAGGCCGGCCGTCCAGGGGGCGCACGTGCGCTCGTACCCGCCCATGACCAGGCCCTGCACCTCCTGCCGGTAGTAGACCAGCAGGTCGGGATCGCGCAGCGTGGGCAGCCCCGTGTGGTCGTGGCAGGCGTCGGTCACCACGTACTGGTGCGACATGGGCACGATCGGGATCCGCACCCCGGCCATGCGGCCGATCTCGGCGGCGAACATGCCGCCGCAGTTCACCACGATCTCGCAGTCGATGTCCCCCTGGTCGGTGCGCACGCCGGTGACGCGGCCGTTCGCCGTCTTGATGCCGAGCACCCTGGTGTGGGTGCGGATCACCGCCCCGCCCTCGCGGGCTCGCCGGGCGAGCGCGTAGCAGAGCTGCGAGGGGTCGATCTGCCCGTCGGTGGGCAGGTACGCGGCGCCCACGACCCCTTCGGGATCCATGAGGGGGAACAGCTCGACGGCCTCGGCCACCGAGATCTCCTCCAGCGGCAGCCCGAACGTCCGCGCCCAGCCGATCTGCCGGCGGATCTCCGCCATGCGCTCGGGCGTGGCGGCCAGCTTGATGCCGCCGCACTCCGTCCATCCGGCGTCGAGCGTGCGGTAGAGCTCGACGGAGTACTGGTTCATCCTGGTCAGCGTGGGGTCGGCGCGCAGCTGGCCGACCAGGCCCGCCGAGTGGAAGGTGGAGCCGCTGGTGAGCTCGTCCCGCTCCAGCAGGACGACGTCGCGTTCGCCGAGTTGGGTGAGGTGGTAGGCGACGGACGCGCCGCCCACTCCGCCGCCGATGATCACGATGCGGGCCGAGTCGCTCATGGGGCGAGGCTAGCCCTCCGGCCATAAAAGGTCTAGACCGTTTAGCGTCGCACGTCCTAGCATCGAGCATGGCCCTGCCCGAGGTGCTCGATCGCATCCCCTTGCTCTCCGGCGTGCCGCGTTCCGTCGAGGAGCTGCCCGGAGGGCTGACGAACCGCAACTACAAGGTCACGACCCCCGGCGGGGTGTACGTGGCGCGCGTGTGGGCCGGCGACGGCTCGCTGCTGGGGATCGACAGGGACGCCGAGCACGCCTGCTCCCTGTCAGCCGAGGCGGCCGGGGTGGGGGCGCCGGTGCACGCGTACCTGCCCGATCTGGGGGTGCTGGTGGTGGGGTTCCTGCCGGGGCGGACGTTCACGGAGGCCGATCTCCGCGACCCGGCGAACCTGCCCAGGGTGGCGGAGGCGTGCCGTCGCCTGCATGCCGGGCCGCGGTTCGTACGGGACTTCGACATGTTCGACGTCCAGCGGCGTTACCTGGGGATCGTCCGGGAACGCGGTTACCGACTTCCCGCGAAATATCTCGATTTCATGCCCGCCGTTGACCGGATCCGGAAATGTCTGGAAATACGGGCGGAAGGCACCGTGCCGTGCAACAACGACCTCCTCCCCGGCAACATCCTCGACGACGGCCGCCGCCTCTGGCTGATCGACTACGAGTACGCGGGCAACAACGACCCCTGCTTCGAGCTCGGCAACATCTGGAGCGAGTCCGACCTGCCGCCCGGCCACCTGGAGGAGCTCGTCACCGCGTACTACGGCCGCCGCCTGCGCCACAAGATCGCCCGCGCCCGCCTGCTCGGCCTCATGTCCAAGTACGGCTGGACGCTCTGGGCCGCCATCCAGGACGGCTCGAACGAGACCATCGACTTCGACTTCTGGTCGTGGGGCATGGAGAAGTACGAGCGGGCGGTGGCCGAGTTCACCGGATCCGGCCTTACGGACATCATGGAGGAGGCGGCGCGGGCAGACTAGGGGCATGATCGCCGCACTGACGGGCCTGGGGCTGTCCACGGCCGCCGGGCTGAACGCCTACATCCCGCTCCTGGTCGTGGGCGTCCTGGCCAATTTCACCGACGCCGTGCAGCTCCCCGACGGCTACTCCTGGCTCTCCAACTGGGGCGTGCTCGCGGTGATCGCCGTCCTGCTGGTGGCCGAGTTCGTCCTGGACAAGGTGCCCGCCGTGGACAGCATCAACGACACCATCCAGACCGTGGTGCGCCCGGCGTCGGGCGGCGTGGTCTTCTCGGCCACGAGTGCGGCGGCCGAACTGGACAATTCCACCTGGATGGCCGAGCACCCGTGGGCCGGCTGGCTGCTGGGCATCGTGATGGCGCTGGCCGTACACGCGATCAAGGCCGCCGCCCGTCCGATGATCAACGTCGGGACGGCGGGCGTGGGCGCTCCGGTGGTGAGCACGATGGAGGACGCGGGCTCACTGGGCATGAGCGTGGTCGCCGTCTTCGCCCCCGTGCTCGTGATCGTCGCACTGCTCGTGCTCGCCGTGCTGGCATGGTGGCTGATCAGGCGGGTACGCCGATTCCGCGCCCGCAGAAGGGCGGCGCGCGGTCAGCTCTGAGCGCGCAGCCACTCCTCCACCAGGCTGACGAACTCCTCGGGGCGCTCCTCGTGCAGCCGGTGGCTGGCGCCCTCCCAGCACACGACCTTGGACGCGGGGTCCTTGAGCAGGCCCGACTCCCAGCTCGCCCGTTCCCGGTCCGACCAGATCGACAGCACAGGGCACTGCCTGCGCACCAGGTAGCCGTCGCTGGCCGGGCGCAGGCCGATGGCGTCACGGGCCGTGAACATGGCCTCGAACGCCTGGGCCAGCACGTGCGGCGGCATGCCGTACAGCCTGCGCTTGTGCCAGCGCCTGAGTACCGGGGGCGTGCCGGCGTTCGTGCACCACTCGTCGATCCGCTCGGCGACGGCGTGGGCGTGCTCGCCGCGCAGGCCCGCGATCATCCTGGGGAAGCTCTGGGCGATCTCGTCCGTCATGCCGTAGCCGGGGTCGACGGCGACGAGCGCGCGCACCAGCTCGGGGTGCTCGACGGCGAGGATGGACACCACCTGGGCGCCCATCGAGTGCCCGACGGCGATCACTTGAGGGATGCCGAGGCTCTCCAGGAGAACGCGCAGGTCCTCGGCCATCATGCGCGGGGTGTTGCCGTCCTCGGGAACGGACGAGTAGCCGTGCCCGCGCAGGTCGACGGCGACCACCCGGTGAGCGGCCGCCAGCGCGTCGATGTGCCAGGACCACTGGTGGGAGTCGGCGCCCCACCCGTGGACGAGCAGCAGTGGCGGCCCGTCCCCGTCGTCGGTGTAGAAGAGCCGGATATCTCCGCCTACGTCCGCGTACGGCATCTACCGCCCCTCACCCTGCGCCCAGGACATCAGCGCACCCTCGCCGGCTGTCCACCCGCCGTCCACGGCCAGCTCCGCACCGGACACGTACGAGGCCGCGTCCGACAGCAGGAACACGATCGCCTCCGCCACCTCCTCCGGCTCGCCCCACCGCCCGGCGGCGGCGAGCGGGAAGGTGCCGTCTCCCGACACGGCCCCGAGCGGCTGCGTCGTACGCCGCCACGGTGTCGGCGACCACGCCCGTCCACTGGCCCTGATCCGTCACGTCATGGGCCACGAACCGGGCGCCCAGTTCCTTGGCGGTGGCCGTACCCTCCTCCACCAGCACATCGGTGATCACGACCCGGGCCCCGGCCGCGACGCAGCGCCGCGCGGTGGCCGCCCCCATCCCCTGGCGCCACCCGTGATGATCACAACTTTGCCACTGAGCACGTCGCCCTCCTGCCAGCACTGAAGCACAGCCTCGCCCATCTGATCAAGTGCTTGCTTGGTAGCAGGCTGCGCCGGATCCGCCTCGGCGCACTATCCTTCAATTCATCAACAACGACAGGGGGTGGCGGAGATCAGCGAGTTGCTTGTCGTCCTACTGGTGATCCTGGCGTTCGTCCTGCTGCTGGGAGGCGTGGGCATCTACCTCCTGGTCAAGCTGGGCAAGAAGGCGGCGTCCAAGGCCAAGCAGGCCACGACGCGGCTCACCACGCACGTCAACGCCATGGGCACGGGTGACGCCGCCGAGGTCGAGCGCCTCCGGCTCGACCTGCGCCGCGAGGTGTCTTTGACCCGCCAGGCCGTCGACCACGCCCAGAGCCAGGGCTGGGGCCTCGGCGACCTACCCCGCCTCATGGCCGACCTGTCGGCGCAGGCGGACGTCCACGACGGGCAGCTCGGGATGTACGCCCAGCAGCGCCGCGTGTCGCCGTACGTCGACCACGCCACGCTCGACCGGCTCAGGGAGCACCAGGCCAAGCTGACAGCCATGTGCGCCCGCATCCGCGCCGACCTCCTGGGCGACCAGGTCCGGCACACGGCCACGGGCATCGCCGACCTCAGCTCCCGCACCGACCTGGAGATCGAGGCCCGCCGCCACGCACCCGACCCACTGGACCAGATCGACGAGCTCTACCGCCGCTCCATGGAAGAGCGCAAAGACCTCTCCTGACAGGTACTCAACGTGGCAAAATGAATGCGCTGCGTAAGACGCTGAGGAGGCAGACTTATGACTATGACCCTTCCTGAGTGGTTCTATCCCGGCCCTGCCGGCGGCTGGACCGCCGACATGCTTGATCATCTTCCCCCCGACGCGCCTCGGCACGTCGAGCTGATCGACGGGTCACTCATCATGATGTCGCCGCAGACGGCCTTCCACATGCTCACACTTCGGCTGTTCGAGCAAGCGCTCCGTCCACCACAGGAGCTCCTCATCGCGCGTGAAATGACGGTGACGCTGGGGGTTCGCCAGCGGCCGGAGCCGGATATTCTCCTGGTCAAGCGGTCAGCCTTCAGCAAGAAAGTCACTTCATTCAAGCCCGAGGACGTCCACCTCGTCGTCGAAGTGGTCTCAGACGAATCCAGGGAAAGGGATCGGACCACCAAGCCGATCAAATACTCGAATGCGGGCATCAAGTATTTCTGGCGAGTGGAGCAGGAAGACGGGTTGCCCGTCGTCTACACCTTCGAGCTTGAGCCGGCCGTCAAGGCCTACGTCCCCACCGGCATTCACCGCAAGCGACTGCAGACCCACATCGGATTCGACGTGGACCTCGATCTCACCTTGCCATGGCCACCGGCTTAGGGATCAGTCGCAAGCCCACTCGCGGTAGATGACCGCGGCGGGTTCCGCTTCCGTGGCGCGGCTGTTGGCGGAGGGCCTTGGCGGCCCCTGGGCCCGACCCGCCACACCACATTTTCCATGCGCCTTTAAATGGGTTGCGAGGCTCTCGCATGGCCCGGCATACTCAGGCGCGTTGATCGCTGAGCCTTGTGCGAAGGGAGGGTGAGACCGTGATGACGACTGTTCGCGTGCCGTTTTCCGCGTCCCCAAACCTTCCCACCGGGTGTCCGCCACTGATCTGATCGGCGCGCCGGTGGGCCTCACACCTGGAGCAATCCCACCGTGCCGAAGCACTCGCAGCACCGTACCCGTGGCAAGCACGCTCTCGACGCCGACGACATCGAATGGCTGGAGAGCAGCACTCCCGAGACCGACGACGGGCCGCCCGAGGGTGACCGCTGGTCCACCTGGGACCAGAGCACACCGACCGAGAAGGGGCCCAGGCCGTACCCCGACTGGCTGGTCACCGAGCTGGCCGCCGTCGACACCGAGTACGGCGTGCTCAAGACCGGCAAGGAAGCCGACGTCCACCTGATCTCCCGCGGCGTGCCGGGCACGGACCGGGTCTGCCTGCTGGCCGCCAAGCGCTACCGCTCCTCCGACCACCGGCTCTTCCACCGCGACTCCGGCTATCTGGAGGGCCGCAGGACCCGCGAGAGCCGCATGAACCGGGCCATGGCCAACCGCACGGCGTTCGGCAAGCAGGTGATCGCCGCCCAGTGGGCGGTCGCCGAGTTCTCGGCGCTGTGCCGGCTGTGGGAGCTGGGGGTCCCCGTCCCGTACCCGGTGCAGATCGTCGGGACGGAGATCCTGCAGGAGTTCATCGGGACGAAGGACGGGTACGCGGCGCCGCGGCTGGCGCAGGTGTCCGACGATCTGGACGATCTGTGGGAGCAGCTCGTGACGGCCATGGCCACGCTGGCCAGGGAGGGGCTGGCCCATGGCGACCTGTCACCGTACAACCTGCTGGTCCACGACGGCAGGCTGGTGATCATCGACCTGCCGCAGATCGTGGACGTGATCGCGCACCCGACCGGCCCGTCCTTCCTCGACCGGGACGCGCACAACGTCGCCACCTGGTTCGCCGCCAAGGGCGTACCGGCCGCCGACCCGGACTCCCTCGCCGCCCTCCTCCGCAAGGAGGCCGGTCTGAACTCCTGATCGCGAGCCTGCCGAAGCCGCCGCATGCCGCCGGCGTGCCGCGCGACAGCCACACGTCCCAGGCACCCCGAGGGCGCTGGGCGGCGGGCTCACGGCCGCTCGGGGTGTGGGCCGGGCGGCTCGAGGGGCTCGAGCGAGTCGATGGTGGCGCGGAGCCAGGCCAGCTCCGCCTCGCTGGTGGCGTGGGCGATGGTCAGCAGCCCCTGCCTGAACGGGTCGGCGAACTCCTCCGCCGCCATCGGCCGCCCGTCCTCGTAGAAGAAGCTCGTCGGCTCCTCCAGGAACGCCAGCCGCCTGCGGAGCACGGCCGCCTGCTCCTTGGGCTCGTCCAGGTGCCGGAGGAACGCGAGCAGCGTGAACCACCGGTTCTCGTCGCTGATGTCGAGCTCGCCCGGCTCCCTCAGCCGTCGTTCCAGCTCCTGACGGCCTTCGACGGTCAGGTAGAGCATCCGCCGGGGTGCGGCGACCAGCCCCGGCTCGTGGTTCCTCAGCAGCCATCCGGCCGCCGCCATCCGCTTGATCGCCGGATAGAGCGTGCCGTCGGCCACGGGGCGGACGTGGCCCATCAACGCCGCCACCCGTGTACGCAGGTCGTAGCCGTGTAACGGCTGGTCCCTCAGGAAGCCGAGTATCGCAAGCTCCAACATGACCCAAGCTTATACCTCGAACCCGATGTATATTGGCCGCGATACAAAGGAGACGCCATGCATGATGCCATCGTTCACCCCAACGGCACCCGAATGCGCTGGGTCGAGCTGCCAGGGGCCGCTCCGCCGCGCGTCTACGTTCACGGGCTCGGCGCCACCTCGGCCCCCTACTACGCCGAGGTCGCCGCCCACCCGCTCCTGCCACGCAAGCGTTCCCTCCTGATCGACCTGCTCGGTTTCGGCATCAGCGACCGGCCGCGCGACTTCGCCTACACCCTGGAGGCCCACGCCGACGCCCTGGCCGAGGCGCTGCGCAAAGCCGGGGTCGCCGGGGCGTCGTTGATCGCCCACAGCATGGGTGGCGCGGTGGCGATCGTCCTGGCCGCGCGCCATCCGGAGCTGGTCGCCAACCTGGTCCTCGTGGACGCCAACCTCGACCCGTATCCCCCGACCCCGGTCCAGCCGGGCAGCAGCGGGATCGCGAGTTACACCGAGGAGGAGTTCGTCTCGCACGGGTGGAAGGAGGTACGCGACCGCGTAGGCCCTCACTGGTGGTCCACGATGCGCCTCGCGGACCTGCGCGGGCTGCACCGCACGGCCGTCAGCCTGGCGGCGGGCACCACGCCCACCATGCGCGAGCTCCTCAAGACCCTCCCGATCCCCCGCGCCTTCCTGTATCCGGAGGGCGACCCGCCGCAGGACGCCGACGGCCTGCGGGCAAGCGGCGTCGAGGTCGTCGCGATCCCCGAGTCGGGCCACAACATCATGCTCGACAACCCCGAGGCCTTCGCCCGCACCTTGGCAACCCTCTTGCCCTAGCCCGCGCCCGGACTGCCCTCTGCCGTAGTCCGCGTCCGGACCGCCTTGCCGTAGCCCGCGCCCGGACTGCCCCTCTTGCCCTCGCAGTGCGACGACCCGTGTTGATCGTCTTCTCCCCGGGCAGCCGACCGACGCGACGGGCGGGTGGCGGACGGCCGCTTGGCGCGCGGCACGGAGCCGGCGCCGCGCACCCTGAAGTCGCGCGTCAGGCGGGCGGTGGGCGCCTCCCGACGTCACGCGCCCGGCGAGGGAGCAGCGTCTCCGCGTGTCACGCGCCTGGCGTCACTTGACCCCGGCCTCGCGCATGTCGCGTAGCTCGCGCTTGAGCTCCTTGATCTCGTCGCGCAACCGCGCCGCCACCTCGAACTGCAGATCGGCCGCCGACTGGTGCATCTGCTCGGTCAGCGACTCGATCAGGGACTCCATCTGCGCCCGCGGCATCTCGCCCGCGATCGCCTTGGCATGCTGGCCGGCCTGCCGCGCCCCGAAGCCGGGCACCGGGGCCTTGCCGCGCGACTGCTGCCGGCCGCCGCCGAGCAGGCGGTCGGTGTCGGCGTCCTCACGCTGCAGCGAGTCGAGGATGTCGGCGATCTTCTTGCGCAGCGGCTGCGGGTCGATGCCGTTGGCCTCGTTGAAGGCGATCTGCTTGGCCCGCCGCCGGTTGGTCTCGTCGATCGCCCGCTCCATCGACGGCGTGACCTTGTCGGCGTACATGTGGACCTGGCCGGACACGTTACGGGCGGCGCGGCCGATGGTCTGGATCAGGGACGTATCCGAGCGCAGGAAGCCCTCCTTGTCGGCGTCGAGGATGGCCACCAGCGACACCTCGGGCAGGTCGAGGCCCTCGCGCAGCAGGTTGATGCCGACGAGCACGTCGAACTCGCCCGTGCGCAGCTCCCGCAGCAGCTCGATGCGGCGCAGCGTGTCGACCTCGCTGTGCAGGTAGCGCACCCGGATGCCGAGCTCCAGCAGGTAGTCGGTGAGGTCTTCGGCCATCTTCTTCGTCAGCGTCGTGACCAGCACGCGCTCGTCGCGCTCGGCCCGTTCGCGGATCTCGTGGACCAGGTCGTCGATCTGCCCCTTGGTCGGCTTGACCACGATCTCGGGGTCGACCAGGCCGGTCGGGCGGATGACCTGCTCGACGACCTCGCCCTTGACCCGCCCCAGCTCGTACGACCCCGGCGTGGCCGAGAGGTAGACGGTCTGGCCGATGCGCTCCAGGAACTCCTCCCACTTCAGCGGCCGGTTGTCGAGCGCCGACGGCAGCCGGAACCCGTGCTCGACCAGCGTGCGCTTGCGCGAGGCGTCGCCTTCGTACATCGCGCCGATCTGCGGCACGGTCTGGTGGGACTCGTCGAGGACCAGGATGAAGTCCTCGGGGAAGTAGTCGAGCAGCGTGTTGGGCGCGCTGCCGGGCTCGCGCCCGTCCATGTGGCGCGAGTAGTTTTCGATGCCGGAGCACGTGCCGATCTGCCGCATCATCTCGATGTCGTACGTCGTGCGCATCCGCAGCCGCTGCGCCTCCAGCAGCTTGCCCTGGCGCTCCAGCTCCTCCAGCCGCTCGGTCAGCTCCGCCTCGATGCCCGCCACGGCGGCGGCCATGCGCTGCTCGCCCGCGACGTAGTGGGAGGCAGGGAAGATGTAGAGCTCTTCGTCCTCCGTGATGACCTCGCCGGTCAGCGGGTGCATGGTCGAGAGCTTCTCGATCTCGTCGCCGAACATCTCGATGCGCACGGCCAGCTCTTCGTACTTCGGGATGATCTCGATCGTGTCGCCCCGCACCCGGAACGTGCCCCGTGTGAAGGCCAGGTCGTTACGCGTGTACTGCATGTCGACCAGGCGGCGCAGCAGCTGGTCGCGGTCGACGTCCATGCCGACGCGCAGCCTGGCCATGCGGTCGACGTATTCCTGCGGCGTGCCCAGGCCGTAGATGCACGACACGGAGGCGACCACGATGGTGTCGCGGCGGGTGAGCAGCGAGTTGGTGGCCGAGTGGCGCAGCCGCTCGACCTCGTCGTTGATCGAGGAGTCCTTCTCGATGTACGTGTCGCTCTGCGGAACGTACGCCTCAGGCTGGTAATAATCGTAATAAGAAACGAAATATTCGACCGCGTTGTTGGGCAGCATCTCCCGCAGCTCGTTGGCGAACTGCGCGGCGAGCGTCTTGTTGGGCTGCATGACCAGCGCGGGCCGCTGCAGCCGCTCGATCAGCCAGGCGATGCTGGCGGTCTTGCCGGTGCCGGTGGCGCCCAGCAGCACGCTGTCCTTCTCCCCGGCCTTGACGCGGCGCTCCAACTCGGCGATGGCCGTCGGCTGGTCGCCAGAGGGAGTCATCTCGGTGACGACCTCGAACGGCGCCACCTTCCGCTGCAAATCTGTGACCGGTCGCATGTTGCCACTGTAGGCCGCTCCACCGACAGAAACGCCACCGTCCCTAAGGACTGAGCTTGAGTTGCGCATGCTCAGCCGAACGCTCCGAACGGTGTTGAGCGTTCTGGTCGCCCGCGTACTCGCCGCGTCCGGCGCCGGCGGATCGCGTCCGTGGCCCGGGTGCGCGGGGGCGGGGTCCCTCACGCCCGCGAGCGGCCGCTCCGGCCTGGACGGTCCGATGCCCCTGCCCATCACTCCGGTGGGCAGGGGGCGGTGCCGTCCGACGCCGGATCGGGTGCCCTTGGGCGCGTCTGCCGATCGCCACGGCGGCTGCGTCGTGGCGCGTGGTCGTGCGAGTCTTGCTGGTGAGGGGCTTTTGCCAGTGCTGGGCGCCCCACTTGGAGGTATACGCCGGGTCGGCGGCGATGATCGCGATCCCGGTGGCGTCGGCCATCGAGGTGAGCCGGGCCCTAAGTTTGCTGGTGGGTATGCCGGAGATGAGCTTTCGGAAGCGTTTGCGGCGGCCGTGCTTCTCCCGGGTCTTCTCGGTCTGAAAGTCGAGGTCTTCGATGGCGATGGCCTTCACGCCGCAGGCCCTTGCCCAGTGCAGCAGCCGGGTCAGGGCGTGGCGGACCTGAGCGTCACGATGGTCTGCCGACCCGGACAGGTCGTAGGTGAAGCGGCGGGGGTTGCCGATGGGGTTGCCGTGCACGTCCAGGCGCCAGGCGGCCAGGTGGTCGGCGTTGGTGTCCACCCCGATCACCCCTGCGGCGAGCGCAGCCGAGAGGGGCACGGCCGGGGGAGCGGGTCGCTGCCAGGAGGCGGTGATGTACCAGCGTCCGCACGCCGTGTCCAGGTGGATGCGGTAGGCCACCGCCCGGTTGGCCTCGATGCGGTCGGCCCATTCGCTGCGCCGGTGGGCGAAGGCCACCCGGCAGGCCAGCACGTAGCGGCCGTGCGGCGCGTTCGCCAGGTGCGCCAGCGGCACAGGCAGCTTGATCGACACCTGCCCGTCCGGGGTGATGCGAATGGTCTCGTTGCCGTAGCGTTTACCGGACTCGCCGTCGGCGGCCAGGAACCAGCGCTCGGCCTCCCAGGTCTGCCGCCACTCGGCCTCCGTGAGTCCGGCGGCCTCCAGGTGGTGGCGGGCGCGGGCGAGGCGTTTGCCGCCGCGCACCACGCGGACCCGTCCGGCTTGGTGGTCGGCCCGCAGCCGCTTGAGCCGGTCGTGCAGGAGGTGCAGGCGGCGGGACTTGGCGAACCACTCCTGCGCCGAGCGGTATCCGCCCGGCTCCTTGCCGGTTCCCTTCTTCCCGATGGGCAAGGACAGGCGACGGGTGATCGTGGCGATGGCAGCGGCGAGGTCGCGGATGTGGTCGGCCTGGCAGCGGCGGGCCAGCGCCCACTGATCGTGGGACGCTTTGGTGATGGCCCCGGCCCACCGCGCCGACGACAACGCGGTCAGCGCACGCTTACGGGCCGCCCAGGTATCGGCGCAGTGTCCCAGCCCGTCGGCGCATCGCGCTTTCAGGTCGGCCGAGGCCAACACGCCCAGATGCGCGCCAACCAAGCGCAACACCCTGTCATCCTCAGGCGTGAGGTGTTTGAGCCGGTCGCGGACAGCGACACCGGATGGGCCGGGCACCACGAAGGCGGAGGCGATCGCGCGAAGCTCAGCCATGTCGGAGGCACTCCGGCGCGATGCCGTCGCGGTTCATGGCCGACCGACGTACACGGGCGGTCAGCGCTTCTGGATCGCGGCCGAACAGGCACGCCGGCACGACTGGCACTCACTCTCCTCGGATTTTCACGCTGCGTGGCCGCAACGATACCAAGAGTTTGCCCTACCGATAGAACATATGCGCGATACACCAGCAGGCTCATATGCGGCCCGCCCGGCTGAGCCCTGATCGGCAGGCGGCCCTGACGCGACAGCGGTATGTCGGACGAGGGCCACCCCTTTGCGCACGGGGTTTCCAGCGAATCCACACCGTGCCATATCGCAACAGAGTCGCCTCATGTACCTTGATGCACACTCAGTCACTATTAGCTACGCACCCAACTCGTGCCCTGCCATCCGATAGAGGATCGGCAGCGCCAGCACCAGCCCAGCCATGGCCCAGGCGAGCAGCACGAGCGCGGTCGCACCGGCCGCCAGGGATCCGCCGATCTCCACGGCGGCGGCCGCGTGAGTCAGCGGCGCCGAGTGGACGTGACATTGCAAGCGAACAGTAAGTCACACCCGATACGGTCGGATTCGCCTGTAGCGGAAAAGGAAGGTTCGATGTCACGACCCAGAGAGGCAATGATCCAAGCGGGGCAGGGCATAGCCCAAGCGGTTGCCCAAGGGGGTGACGTACGGCAGGCGATGGGGCAGGCAGTGGGCCAGGTCGTCGACCAGGCGGGGCAACTGGCGGGCCAGGCCCGGGGCTTCGCGCTGAACCCGCACGACTTCGCCGCGGCGCGCGACGGCGGCGCCTCCGTCGGTACTGTCATCGAGGCCAGGTCGGCGTCGCTGAACGAGGCCGGCGAGATCGTCAACCGCAGCTTCGCCGAGAACGGCATGCACGTCATCTCACCGGTGGTCATCCCCAAGGGCAGCACGGCGAAGGTGGTCGTGCCGCTGGGCATCCTGGTGGTGCTGGGACTGATCGGCGCGCTCGGCAACGTCATCCCGAACACCGATCTGATCTTCGGTCCCCACTACTGGGTGGTGCTGGTCCTGGCGGCCGGGTTCCTGTGGTGGCGGCGCAGCGTGGTGATGGTGCCCGAGGGCTGCAAGGCGCTGATCACGCAGTTCGGCAAGCTGGTGCACATCGCGGACCCGGGCCGGGTGACGCTGTTCAACCCGTGGAAGCGGGTCAGCTACATCGTCAACACCACGCGCGAGTACCCGTTCAACGCGCCGATCAGCGAGGCGCCGACCCAGCAGGGCGTCAAGGCGAGCGTGGACCTGTTCCTGCAGTTCAGGATCGAGAACCCGGCGGAGTTCATCTTCGTGCTCGGCTCGGTCAGCGGCTTCCAGTCCAAGCTCCAGAACGCCATCAGCGAGGTCACGCGCTCCCTCATCTACGCCCAGCGGGCCGAGGAGATCTACGACCTGGTGGGCGAGAGCACACTGGGCATGCTGGAGAGCCTCAACCAGCAGTTCCTGCCCGCCGTGCGGCTCACCGACGTGAACATCACGCACGCCGAGCCGTCCAGCCAGGAATACCGGATGGACCTGGCCGCCCCCGAGATGGTCCGCGTCGCCAAGGAGGCCTACACCTACGAGTACGAGCTCCAGCTGCGCAAGGAGCAGAACGAGGGCGACCTGGTCAAGGAGCTGGCCGGCCTGCAGGAGACGCTGAGCGCCATCCAGGCGGAGATCGCCGGTTACCAGGCCCGCATGGACACCGCGCTCGAACGCGCCACCCACCAGGCCACGGCCCAGGCCAGGCAGCGCCTGGTCGAGGCCGAGTCCACGGCCAACGCCAACGCCGCCCTCCTGGAGGCGCAGGCGCTGGACATCCGGGCGCTGTCGGCCGCGGAGGCGCCCGAGATCCTCGACTACCGCTTCCAGCAGGACCTGCTGAACAAGCTCGAGTCGGTCGCCACCAGGCTGCCGCAGGTGGTGCAGGTGGGCGAGGAGACCGACATCGACTTCCTGGCCCTGGCCCAGCAGCTCGTGGGCGGCAAGGACGCGGCGCTGTTCTCCGCCGAGGACATGGCCGCGATCCGTGCCAGGCTCGACGAGATCGGCGCGCGCGTGCAGAGCCGTGAGGCCGAGATCTCCGCCCTGCTCAAGAAGGCCACCGCCGACGTGACCGAGCCCCAGGCCCCGCCGGAGCCGGACGCGGAGCTGGAGCGAACCGTCGAACGCCTGCTGCCCGGCAAGGGGGAGATCTGACATGACCCGCGAGTTCTCCAAGATCAAGGAGTCGCTCGCCTCCTGGGGCGACATCCGTCAGCTGCTGCGCGGCGGCGAGCAGGGCCAGCTCGTGCCCGTCGTGATCCCCAAGGACCGGCGCGGCTTCGCGTGGATGGCGCTGGTGTTCCTGGCGCTGTACTTCGCCGGCATGGCCGTCCTGACCGAACTCACCCTGATCCCCGCGCTGGCCGCGCTGTTCTTCCTGGTCGTGGCGCTGGTCACGATGTGGCGCAAGGCCATCATCGAGATCGAGGAGGGCACCACCGGCGTGCGCAGCCGCTGGGGAGCCATCACCGGCACCCTCCCGCCGGGCCGCCACTACCTCTGGCTGCCGTGGGACCGGGTGGACGCGGTCGTCGACACCTCCACCGAGATCCCGTACTCGGCGCCGATCGTGGCCTGCCCGACCGCCGAGAGCGTGCCGCTGAAGTCGATCGAGTTCTTCCTCAAGTTCCGCATCGTGGACCCGGTCGCGTTCGTCCGCACCATCGGCGCGGGCAACTTCGACCTGGTGCTCTCCAGCGCGGTGCAGGACGCGATCAGGCAGCGCAGCCGCCGGGTCAACACCGAGCGCGCGTACGACCTGCGCGGCTCCGACGTCGGCGACATGCAGGAGGCACTCAACCGCCAGCTCGGCCGGTACGGCGTGCGCATCACGGGCGCCAACATCCCCGACGTCCAGCTGCCCGACCAGTACCAGCAGCACCTGGCCACCCGCGAGAAGGTGGCCAAGGAGCTCTCGGCCTACGAGCGCGAGTGGGAGCTGACCCGCAAGCGCCGCATCGACACCCTGCTGATGGAGATCGAGCGCTCCAAGAAGACCCGTGACGCCCGCGTCGTCGAGGTCAAGGCCGCCCACAACAAGGCGCGCAAGGACGTGGCGCGCATGCTGGAGGAGCAGGAGACCGAGGCGCAGCGGGTGACGTGGGAGATCGAGGCGCGCGGCCGGGCCGAGCTGACCGCCGCCGAGAACGAGGCCAAGGCGCTGCGCCGCCTGGCCGAGTCGTACCGGGACAACCGGGCCGTGCTGCAGTACGAGCTGGCCCGCAGGCGCCTCGACGTGGGCGCCAAGCTCGCGGAGAACGCCCCCCAGCCGCTGGTCGTACGGACCCAGCAGGGCCAGTCGGACTCCGCCCTCTCCACCCTCCTCCTCGCCCAGCTGCTCCCCCGCATCTCGGGCACGGGTACCGGCCAGCTGAACGGCCACACACCTTCTTAGGAGAACCCCCATGGTGTTCCGCAAGTTAATGGCCGCGTTCGGCGCGGGCGTCGAAGTAGACACGGTGCTGACCAACACCGGCGTGCGCCCCGGCGAGCTCCTGCGCGGCGTCGTCCACTTCCGTGGCGGCAACTCCGACTACAAGGTCGAGGGCATCCACATCGACCTGACCGCGGTGGTCGAGGTCGAGTCGGGCGACAGCGAGTACAAGACGACCTACAGCTTCCTGCGCCAGCAGGTCGCGGGGACGTTCCAGCTGGCCGCGGGCGCGCAGCACCAGCAACCGTTCGAGATCGCGGTTCCGTGGGAGACGCCGATCAGCGCCATCGCCGGGCATCCGCTGCACGGCATGAAGCTGGGCGTCCAGACGGAGCTGGCACTGGCGGGCGCGTTCGACAAGGGCGACCTCGACCCGCTGTTCGTCAGCCCGCTGCCCGCGCAGGACCACGTGATCGGCGCGCTCGACCGGCTGGGCTTCCAGTTCAAGAAGGCCGACCTGGAGCGTGGCACGCTGTACGGCTCGACGATGCCGTTCTTCCAGGAGATCGAGTACTACGCGGGCGGGCAGTGGCGGCGCCACTTCAACGAGCTGGAGCTGACGTTCATCGCCGGGCCGCGGCAGATGGACGTCATCCTGGAGGCCGACAAGCGGGGCGGCTTCCTGACCTCGAGCCACGACGCCTACAACCGTTTCACCGTGCGCTACGACGACCCGCCCCACGCGGCGGACGCGGCGCTGCAGCGCGGGCTGGAGGCCATGGCCCGCCACCGCGGCTGGTTCTGACCCCGACCGCCGCCCCGCCGACCAACGGCGGGGCGGCCGACGGGTAGGTGATCGCTCCTTTGCGTGCCCTGGCAGTCGCATGCCGCGGTCGTTACCATGACGTCGGGGACTCAATGATCGTCGGACGGCGGGGCGAGGCGATGGCACGGTTCGTGGCGGCGGTGAAGCGGATCGCCCCATGGGCGGCGCAGAACGCCGACGGCGCCATCGCCCTCCTGCTCGCGATCGTGATCGGCGTGCTGGGCGTGCTGCCCAACGAGATCGTCCCGACCGAGGTGCAGACGCAGCTGGTCAACGCCGCCACGCTGGTCATCATGGCGCTGGTGGCCACCGCGCTGCTGCGCGACCGCGCCCGCCAGGCCCCGGTCGAGGAGACGATCACCTCGGGCGCGCTGGCCGAGCTGCCCGTGCGCCTGGCGCGCATGGAGGAGATCGAGACGCTGGTCGGCAGCACCCGCAAGGCCCTCGACTCCCTCCAGCTCGTCAGGGTGCTGGGCAGCAAGCAGGAGATCGCCCAGTCCCACGCGGAGGCGCGCAAGGACACCCCCAGGTGGAGCTTCAAGGGCGGCACCGGCACCTACCTGCGCGCGGTGACCCTGCCCGAGTGCGTCGCGGCCGCCCGCAGGGACAAGCGCCACCTCACGGTCAGGGTCGAGGTGATCGACCCGTCCAACCCCGAGGTGTGCGAGACGTACGCGCATTACCGCCGCTCGCTGTCCGACGCTCCCGACGGCACCGGCGAGACGTGGACGACCGACCGGGCCAGGAAGGAGTCGTACGCGACGATCCTGGCCGCCTTCTGGCACCGCCAGCGCTACGGCCTGCTCGACATCGCGGTGGGCCTGTCGTCGACGATGACCACGTTCCGCTGGGACCTGTCGGCCACCCGTCTCATCATGACGGTCGAAGACCCCAACAAGGCGATGACCGCGCTGGCCGGCACGTTCTACTACGAAAACTGCGACACCGAGCTGCGGCTCAGCTTCGAGCAGGCGCGGCGGGTGCCGCTGGAGATGTACAAGAAGGTGCCGCTCAGCGATGAGCCCACCATCGAGGAGGTGCAGGAGCTGTTCGAACGCATCGGGGTGCCCCTGCCCAAGTCCTACAACGGCCGTGACGTCGTCGACATCGCCCGCAAGGCGTTACGCGCCATGGACCCATATGGTGAGCCGCTCCCGGCCGCTCACCCGCGAGAACCATGAGCCATCACGGCGTCCACCAGCGGGTGCTCGAGGGTGAGGCCAGGTCGTGGGCGCTCGAGACGCTCTCGGCCGGCCACCTGACCGCGGTGCGCCACCCGCTCGGATTCGTCTGCCTGCCGCTGGAGCGCGACGGCGGCGAAGGGGTATGCATCCACCTGTGGTCCGACTCGCTCGCGCACGCCGAGAGCACCACCTCGCAGATCCACTGCCACAGCTGGGACCTGGTGAGCCACGTGCTCTACGGCCAGGTGCGCAACGTGCACATGGTGGTCACCGACACCGCGACGGACGCCACGCACCGGGTGTTCGAGGTGGTCAGCGGGGCCGGCGGCGACCGCATCTCGCCGACCCGGCGCACCGTGCGGCAGGCGACGGGCCTGGTGGAGGTGTTCGGTCCCGGCGAGACGTACACGCTGGCCGCCGGCCGCTTCCACAGCAGCGTCGTGCCCGAGGGCGGCGAGGCGGCCACGATCGCGCTCGGGCGGGGCCGCCCGGGCAGCCGCGACCTGTCGCTCGGCCCGCTGGACGGCGGGCCGCACCACGTGGCCAGGCAGCCGCTGGACGCCCGCGAGACCGAGCTGGCCGTACGCCTGATCACGGCGCACCTGACCTGAGAGGCACCCGATGGACCTGGATCACGCCCGCACGGTCGCCGTCGAGGCCGCCGAGGCCGCGGGAGCGCTGCTCCTGGAGGGCATGCGGGGCTCAGTCGGAGGCGCGGTCGGCGTCCGGGCCAAGGGGGACGCCGGCGACGTGGTGACCGATCTCGACCTGGCCTCGGAGAAGCTGCTGCTCGAGCGCATCCTGACGGCGTACCCGTCGCACGCGGTGATCGCCGAGGAGTCGGGGCTGGTCGGGGCCGCGGGCGGCGAGTGGACGTGGCTGGTCGACCCGCTGGACGGCACCAACAACGTGGCGATCGGCCTGCCCGCCTACGTGGTGGGCGTGGCGCTGTGCCGGGGCGGGCGTCCCGTGCTCGGGGTGGTGCACGACCCGGTCTCCGCGAAGACGTGGTCGGCGATCCGCGGGCATGGCGCCCTGTCCGCCCCGGCGGGGTCGTCCTCAGGGGTGCGGCTGGCGCCCCCGTACGCGCCGAGACCGCACGGGCCGCTGCTGGCCTGGACCCAGGGCTACGACGTGACCAGGGACGACACGGCGGTGCGTGCGCTGAAGACGGCGCTGGAGCTGCATGCGCGCAGGCTGCTGCAGCTGTGGGCGCCGCTGCTGTCGTGGGCGATGCTGGCGCGCGGCGACATCGACGGCATCGTGGGCTACCGCGCCGAGGCGGTGGACCTGCCGGCGGGCGCGCTGCTGGCCAGGGAGGCGGGCATCGAGATCAGGGCGCTGGACGGCGGCCCGTTCGAGGAGTGCTTCGACGGCACGCCCGACGACCGCAGCTTCGTCGCCGCCCATCCGCGGGCCATGCCCGGGCTCCTCGCCCTCCTGAAGTGAGGAGAAGTCCGCAGAAGATGTGTGTCTTTTGTCACTCAGGCGAACCGCACCAGCGCCCACACGGTGGCGAGCAGCCCCACCACGGCCAGGCCCGTGCCGGTGAGCAGGAAGCGGCGCATCGGCACCTTGACGTCGTGGCGGCGGCACGACTCGAACCACAGCAGCGTGGCCAGCGACGCCCACGGCGTGACGACCGGGCCCACGTTGGCGCCGACCAGCAAGGCGAACAGCTGGTTCGTGTCGCCGGCCGGGATGACGGTCTCGACGGCCTTGTACGCGGGCAGGTTGTTGATCGTGTTGGCGAGCCCGGCCCCGACGGCGGCCGTGCGGTACGGGTCACCCTCCGTGCCGACCAGCCACGTCATGAGGTCGGACAGGCCGTGCCTGCTGAGGGTGGGCACCACGAGGAACAGCCCCGTGACGAAGACGACGAGCTGCCACGGGATCAGGCTCCACGTCAGGCGCTTGCGGTCCCGTACCAGGAAGGCCACCACGACGATCGCGGCCGCCGCCGTGGCGGCGGCGGCCACGTGCGCCTCGAACAGCAGCAGAGCGATGAACAGCAGGCAGCCGGCCGACGCGGCCCCGAACAGCACACGGTCGGCCACCGGCTCCAGCAGCGGCGGCGTGTAGCGCAGGTCGCGCCGCTCGCCGCGGCGCCAGTAGAACACCCACAGGAACGCCATCGTCACCGCGATCGAGGCCAGCTGCGGCGCCCACATGCGCGCGGCGAACTCCTGGGCGTCGAGGCCGATCTTCTCCATGCCCAGGAGGTTCGTCAGGTTGGAGACGGGCAGCAGCAGGCTCGCGGTGTTGGCCAGCCAGATCGTGGTCATGGCCAGGGGAAGCGCGGCGATGCGGGCCTTGGGGGCCAGGGCGAGCATGACCGGGGTGAGCAGGACCGCCGTCGTGTCCAAGTTCAGAAATATCGTGATAAATGACGCAAAAGCAGTGCAAAGAAAAAAGAGCGCGGCGTAGTTGCCGCGCCCGAGCACCGCCATCCTCGCCGCGATGGCGTCGAAGACCTGAGCCTCCTTGGTGAGCTCGGCCAGCACGATGATCGCCACCAGGAAGATCAGCAGCGGCCCGATCTCGTCGAGGCTCTCAGCCGCGGCCTCCCACGGCAGCAGCCCGGTCGGCACGAACGCCACACCGAGACCGAGCAGCCCGATCCTGATCCTGTCGAGCACGCCAAGACGCCGCCACACCCGTCGATCTTACGGCTTGGCTGGTTCAGCCGCTGAAACCCCTGTCCCACAGGGGATACTGAGCTCATGGCGCGTGACGGCAGGCCCACAGAGATCTTCGTCAGCTACTCTCCGGCCGACACGGCCTGGGCCACCTGGATCGCATGGGAGCTCGAGGCGGCGGGCTACCGGACCATGATCCAGGCGTGGGACTTCGTGCCGGGCACCAACTTCATCGACTTCATGGACCGTGGCGTCAGCGAGGCGCAGCTGGTCGTCGCGGTGCTCTCGCGCAACTACCTGACCTCACGCTACGGCCGGATGGAGTGGCAGGCGGCGATGCGGGCCGACCCCGACAACCCCTCCAACAAGCTCGTCACGATCAGGCTGGAGGACGTCCGGCTCGAGGGCCTGCTGTCCACGATCACCTGGGTCGACCTGCTGGGCGTCACCGACCCGGGGCAGGCCAGGGCGCTGCTGCTGGGCAGGGTGCGGGAGGCGATGGCGGGCCGGGCCAAGCCGGAGGCGGCGCCCGCGTTCCCCGACGGGTCGAGCGTGCCGGCGCCCGCCCCGACGCTGCCCGAGCCGGGCGAGCGGGCCAGGGCGCGGCGCACGCCGGTGACGGCGCCGAAGTTCCCCCCGGCGGCCAAGGCCGACCGGGGGCGCGAGTCGATCAGCGTGCTGCACATCGGCGGCCCGAGGTTCGGCAGGGCGCTGCCCGATCCCGGCGAGCCGTTCACGCCGGAGGACATGCAGGCGCGGATCTGGGCGGATCTGACCGCCATGTACGACCGGGGCATGCCACGTCCGGACCTCATGGTGGTCAGCGGCGACCTGACCGAGTCCGGCAGCCTGGGGCAGTTCGGGCAGGCGACGCGGTTCGTGACCGACCTGCGGCTGCTGATCGGGCTGGAGCCGCACCGGCTGGTGCTGCTGCCCGGGCCGCGCGACGTGACCAAGGCAGCGGCCAGCGCGTACTTCATGACCTGCGAGGCCGACGACGTGAGCCCGCAGCCTCCCTACTGGCCCAAGTGGCGGCATTTCGCGGGGTTGTTCGGCGAGGTCTACCAGGGGCTGGACGACCGGGTGTTCGACGGCGGGCAGCCGTGGACGCTCTTCGAGGTGCCCGACCTGAAGGTGGTCGTGGCGGGGCTCAACTCGACGATGGCGATGAGCCATCTGGAGCGCGACGCGTACGCAATGCTCGGCGAGGCGCAGGCGGCCTGGTTCGCCGAGCGGCTGCGGCCGTACGAGGAGGGCGCGTGGCTGCGGCTGGGCGCGATCGGGCATCCGACGGGCGAGCTGCGGGACGCGCCGGCGTTCGACCGGCTGCTCGCGCACCGGCTCAACCTGCTCTTCCACGGGGGTGCGGCCGGCGCGCCGAGTGATGGGGACGGGGGCAGGATCGCCGCGCCGCGCTCCGGGCGGCACCAGGTGGTCGAGATCACCCCTGACGGGCTGCGCACGTGGCTGCCCGACGCGGGCGAGCCCGAACCGGTCCCGCACCGGTGGAGGGCCGTGCGGGCCACGTTCACCGGCGAGAGCCCGTCGGCCGAGCCGCCCGCGCCCAAGCCGGACGAGCGCGCGCCCAGCCCGGTCGAGCTGCTGCTCGACCGCATCGCCGAGGTCTGCGAGGCCCGGCACGAGCGGGCCAGGATCCGCAGGTTCGACTCGCATCTGGTGGTCACCCACCCCGAGGACGGTTTCGTCCGCCAGACCATGATCGGCGCACACGTGGGCGAGCTGACCGGCGGCGCCGCCGACGGGTTCGTCCGGCAGGCGCACGCCACCGGCCTGGCCGCCGAGCTGGTCTATCAGGGGCCGCCCGCCTCCCGGGCGCTCCGCGACGACCTGATGCGCAAGGGGGTGCGGCTGCGCAGCTTCACCGAGTTCCAGGGCCTGCTCGACCTGACCGGCTACGTCACCGAGCAGACGGCCAGGCTGACGACAGACCGCCGCTACCCGCACGACCTGTACGTGCCGCAGCGTTACCGCGAGCTCGACCGCCCGGAAAACCAGATCAGGCAGGGCCTGACCGACGAGCTCATGCGGCTGCTGGCCACCGACCACGGCCGCTTCCTGCTGCTGCTCGGCGACTTCGGCCACGGCAAGACGTTCGCGCTGCGCGAGCTGGCCCGGCGCATCCCGGCCGAGCTGCCGCACCTGACGCCGATCCTGATCGAGCTGCGCGCCCTGGACAAGGCGCACTCGGTGGACGCACTGGTGGCGGCCCACCTGGCCGGCCACGGCGAGGAGGTCATCGACCTGAAGGCGTTCCGCTACCTGCTCAGGCAGGGGCGGATCGTGCTGCTGTTCGACGGGTTCGACGAGCTGGTGACCCGCTTGACGTTCGACCGGGCGGCCGATCACCTGGCCACGCTGCTGGCGGCGGCGGAGGACAAGGCGAAGATCGTGGTCGCCAGCCGCACCCAGCACTTCAAGTCGCACAGCCAGGTGCTGACCTCGCTCGGCGAGATGGTCGGGGTGCTGCCGCAACGGCGGGTGCTCAGCGTCGAGGACTTCACGCACGACCAGATCCGCTCCTACCTGGCCAACCGGTTCGACGACGGCGACGAGGCCAGGGCGCGCATGTCGCTGATGAGCGAGATCGCGGACCTGCTCGCGCTGGCACAGAACCCACGCATGCTGAGCTTCATCGCCGACCTCGACGCCGACCGCCTGCGTACGGTGGCCGGCGCCCGCCACACGATCAGCCCCGCGCTGCTGTACGAGGAGATCCTCAGCTCCTGGCTGGCCTTCGAGGAGCGGCGGGCCAGGGTCCCCGGTGCGGCCACCGCGCTGACCGTCGAGGAGCTGTGGCGGGTGGTGACCGCGCTGGCGGTGCGGCTGTGGGACACCGGCGAGTCGCTGCTGGGCGTGGCCGAGCTGACCGAGCTCGGCGAGACGCTGACCGACCTGGCCGACGGTCAGCTGTCGGCGGCGCACGCGGCGTACCGGATGGGCTCGGGCAGCCTGCTGGTGCGGACCGAGGAGGGGATGTTCGGGTTCATCCACGCGTCGGTGATGGAGTGGTTGATCGCCCGCCACATCGCCCTGGACAACCTCGCGCTGCTGTCACGCAGGCCGCTGTCGGCGCTGACCGTGGAGTTCCTGTGCGACCTGGCCGACGTGCGGGCGCTGCGCGCGTGGGTCGCCGACCCGCCGGGCGACGACGTGACCAGGGCGAACGCGGTCAAGATCTCGGCCAGGCTGCGCACGCCCGCCCGCGCCGACCTGCGCGGCGCCAACCTGAAGGGTGAGGACCTGTCGGCCAGGGACCTGCGCGAGGTCGATCTGACCGGCGCCGACCTGTCGGAGGCCACCCTGGCGGGCACGAACCTGTCCAGGGCCACCCTACGCGAGGCCAGGCTGGTCGGGGCGCGGCTCGACGGCGCGGCGCTGACCGGGGCCGACCTGACCGGCGCCGACCTGTCGGGGGCGCGGCTGGCGCAGGTGGACCTGAGCGACGCGGCGGTCGAGGGCGCCCGCTGGCACCGGGCCTCGCTGATCAACGTGACCGGCACTCTGCCCCACCTGCACGGCGCGGCGGTGGTGCCGGGCCAGCCGGTGGAGGTGGAGTTCGCGCCGGCCGGCATCGGCGTCCCGTACGGCTACCACTTCCAGACCACCCGCCTGCCCGAGCCCATCGCCTACAGCCCCGACGGCGCCACGATCGCGATCGGCAACGAGGACGGCGGCGTGCTGCTCTGCGTCGGCGGTGCGCCCGTGCGCACGCTGCAGGGGCACCGCGGCCGCGTCTACGCGGTCACGTTCGCGGGCGACCTGCTGGCCACGGGCGCGAGCGACGGCACCCTGGTGCTGTGGGACGCCCTCACCGGTGAGCGCCTGCGCTGGCTGACCGGCCACGCCGACGGTGTCTGGCCGGTACGCCTCAGCCCTTCGGGCGACCTGGTGGCGGCAGGTGGCGGCGACGGCGTCGTACGCGTGTGGGAGAGCGCCACCGGGCGGCTCGCGCACGAGCTGGGCGGGCACCGGGCGCCGATCTACACGGTGTCGTTCGGCCGCTCGACGCTGGTGACGGGCGACGCGGCCGGCGTGGTGCGGGTCTGGGACCTGGCGTCGGGGCAGGTGAAGGAGACGCTCGACGGCCATCGCGGCAGCGTCTACCGCGCCGTGCACAGCCCGGACGGCCGCCTGCTGGCCACCGGCGACGAGGCGGGCACCGTACGCCTCTGGGACGCCGCCACGTGGACGCCGCTGCACGTGCTGACCGGGCACGCGGGCAGCGTCTACTGCGTGGCGTTCTCCCCCGACGGCTCGCGGCTGGCCACGGGGGACACGGCGGGCGGTGTACGCGTGTGGGAGGCGTCGGGCGAGTCCCTGGGCGTGCACACCACCCACGCGGCGGCCGTCTACCAGGTGACGTTCAGCCCCGACGGGCAGACGGTGGCCAGCGGCGACTCGGGCGGCGTGGTCCGGCTCCAGCCGATCGGCGGCGGGCGGCGGGTCGAGCTGGCGGGGCACCGCAGCTCGGTCTGGCCGTTCGCGTTCCGGCCCGACGGGCAGCAGCTGGCCACCAGCAGCAACGACGGCACCGTACGCCTGTGGGACCCCGAGTCGGGCAAGTGCCAGCGGGTGCTGCGCGGGCACGGGCGGCGCATCTCGTCCGTCAGGTTCAGCGCCGACGGTTCGATGCTGGCGACCAGCGGCAACGACGGCGTCGTACGCGTGTGGGAGTCGCGCACCGGGCGGCGGCTGCGGGAGTTCACCGGCACGGCCGACCGGCTCATCTCGGCCCTGTTCTCCCCCGCCGGGCCGGTGCTGGCCACCTCCAGCAACGACGGCGGCGTGCACTTCTGGAACGCCACCACCGGCGACTACGAGCGCGAGCTGCACGCCGAGACCGACCACGTCTGGGCCGAGGCGTTCAGCCCCGACGGCGATCTCCTGGCCACGGCCAACGACGACGACAGCGTCAGGATCTGGTACCGCCCGACCGGGCGGCTGGCGGTCAACCTGGCCGACCACCGCGGGCGGGTGCGCTCGATCGCGTTCAGCCCCGACGGCGAGTACGCGGCCACCGGCTGCGACGACAAGCTCGTACGCCTGTGGCACGTGGCCTCCGGCGGCCGGGTGGCCACCCTCGAAGGGCACACCGACCGGGTCTACTCGGTGGCCTTCTCCCCCGACGGCCGCCACCTGGCCAGCGCCGGCAACGACGGCCGGGCGATGTTGTGGGAGCTGCGCCCCGGCCAGGCCTGGCAGCCCCGGCTGGTGCACGAGCTGCGGCACGAGGGGCGGCTGTGGAGCCTGGCCTTCAACGCCTCGGGCGACCGGCTGGCCACCGGCGGCGACGACCAGGTGGTGCGGGTCTGGGAGACCGCGACCGGGCAGACGCTGCAGGAGCTGGCCGGGCACGCCCGCCGGGTGTGGTCGGTCGCCTTCAGCCCCGTCTCCGACCTGCTGGCCAGCGCGGGCGACGACGGCGTGGTGATCCTCTGGGAGGGCGGCGAGCGGCGGGCGACCCTGCTCGGGCTGACCGAGGGGTGGGCGGCGCTCGCGCCCGACGGCCGTTACAAGGTCCAGGGGGCGCCCGCGGGGCAGTTCTGGCACGTCATCGGGATGTCGCGGTTCGAGCTGGGCGAGCTCGACGCCTACCTGCCGGGGGTGCGGCAGGTGCCCCTCGACTCACCCTTCTGACCGTCAACGGCCTCACTCAGCCGCGGGCGGCGCGCCTGGTCAGCTCCTCCCAGACCTCCTCCACCCGGGCGTCCAGCTCGTCGAGCGTGCCCTCGTTGGGGATCACGATGTCGGCCACGGCCAGCCGGTCCTCCCGGCTCGCCTGGGCGGCGATGCGGGCCTTGGCGTCGGCCTCGGACATGCCGCGGTGCTCGGCCAGGCGTCTGATGCGGACCTCGTCGGCCGCGTCGACCACGATGACCACGTCGTACATGGGGGCCAGGTTGTTCTCCGCGAGCAGCGGCACGTCGTACACGGTGATCGCGTCGTCGGCCGCCCGGCTCTGCAGCTCCGCCACCCGCTCGCCCACCAGCGGGTGGACGATCGCGTTGAGCGCGGCGAGCCGCTCGGAGTCGGCGAAGACGATGGAGCCGAGCTGCTCCCTGTTGAGCGACCCGTCGGGGCGGAGCACCTCGTCACCGAACGTGGCCACCACCCTGGCCAGCCCCGGCGTGCCGGGCTCGACGACCTCGCGCGCGATCCTGTCGGCGTCGATCACGACGGCGCCCCTGGCCGCGAGCCGTTTCGACACCTCGCTCTTGCCGGATCCGATCCCGCCCGTGAGCCCTGTCTTCAACACGGGAAAAGCCTACGGGGTCATCGTCGAAGGTATGAAGTCCACGATCGTCCGGGCCGCGCCATGGTCACGACTGCCGGCGCAGGTGGATCAGCGTCAGGTGGTCGTCCATCCGCTCCCGGTGCGTCTCCCGGTAGCCGAGACGGCGGTAGAGCTTGAGGTTGGCGTCGGACAGATGCCCCGTGAACAGGTCGAACGCCTCGGCCTCCGGGACCGCCTCGTGCAGGGCCGTCAGCAGGGCAGTGCCGAGGCCCTGGCCCTGGCGGTCGGGCGCGACGACCAGTCGGCCGACCAGACAGGTCGTGCCGGCGACCTGCCCGCGCACCGAGCCGACGACACGGCCCGCGTCGAGCGCCTTGAGCACGACGGCGCTCTCGATGACCTTGCGGACCTGCTCGAGCGACTCGACGAGCGGCGGGATGTACGGGTCGCCGTACAGCTGGGCCTCGCTCACGTAGGCCGCCCGCTGCACGGTGAGGATCTCGCCCGCGTCCGCCGCCACCGCCCGTTCGATCAGCACGGGCAGCACCCTACCGCCACTCGTCACGAATAGAGGCTCGCCGTGAGCTCTCTGGGGCAGGAGGTGTCCTTCTCCGGCAGGACGCCGTTGACGAGGTAGTCGTGCACGTGTGTACGCAGGCAGGTCGCGCGGAGCTTGCCGGCCCCCTGGAGCAGGTACGCGCCGGGCCCGTCACCGTGCCACAGCACCCGCGCCCCGGGGATCTGCCCGAGCGGCTGGGCGGAGGTGTCCAGCCGCCCGACGCCGACCAGCACCGGCCGGCCGTTACGCACGTCCGGCGCGTGCGGGGGCCAGCTCGGCGCGTCCTGCCGCGACATGCCCAGGCAGCGTGCGATCTCGTACCGGCCGGCCATCCACCCGACCCGCGGCGCCACCTCGCGCAGCCGCGTCTCCATGGCGAGGAAGCGCCGGTGGCTCGGCACGGCGGGCATGAAGTCGTGGCAGAACATGGAGCCCGTCACCGTCCCCGGCGGCGCCGGGGCGGTCACGGTGGCCATCGCGGCCAGCGCTCTCGCGTCGCCCTCCCTGGCCGCCGACAGGGCCCGGGCCAGTTCCGGCCAGTGCTGCGGGGCGAGCCCGGCGTTGACGGCGGCCAGCAGCCGCCTGAGCTTCACCGTGCGCCCCGGGCCGGCGTTGAGCGGCGTGCTGCGGCGCAGGTCGTCGAGGACCGACACGGCGTCATCGTCCTTGAGCGGGCACACCTGGTTGGTCCTGCACCAGTCGCGGAAGGCGATGAGCCGCCGCTCGGCCGCCCGCGCCTCGGCGGTCAGCCGCTGCTCCAGGCCGGGCTCGGTGTGGTCGAACCCGCCCTCGAGGTACATGCGTCCGGCCCGGTGCGGGAACAGCTCCAGATACGCCTGACCGTACACGGCGCCGTAGGAGGAGCCGAAGTAGCGCAGCCGCGGCTCGCCGAGCGCTTCGCGCAGGGCCTCGAGGTCGTGAGCGACCTGCCAGGACGTGAGGCCGTCGTAGACGGGCCCGGCGGCGGCCCGGCAGCTGTTGTCGTAGGCGGCGTTGTCGCGCGCGTAGGAGCGCCATCCGGCCTTTCCAGAGGCGAGGAGCAGGCGCAGCGGGTTGGGCTGCGCCACCGCGCAGCGCACCATGGCCGCGCTCCCCCGGTCGCCGAGCCCGCGCGCCTCGACGAGCACCACGTCGAACCACCTGGTCAGCTCGCTCACGGTGTCGGGCTGAGCGCGTACCGCCTCGATGGCCGGGCCATGGCCGGTGTTCACCACCAGGGTGCCGAAGCGCTGCTCCGGGACCTGCGCGGGCATCAGGGCGAGATCGATCTCGGTACGGGGCCCGCGCGGCCTGGCCCAGTCGACGGGCACGGACAGCTTGGCGCACCGCAACCCGTCGCCGCAGTCCTGCCACTGGGGAAGGGCCGTGGCGGCCCCGCCCCTCGCCGCCGGCGAAACGGCGGCGGCGGCCGCCAGAACGGCCGTCACCAGGATGGTCACCCGCTGAGCCTTGCCCACCGCATCGTCCCTGAGCATCGTAGGTGTCAACAGCGCAGGTCAGTTTGGCAGCGCAGGGCCCGGCGGGTGGCGGGCTCGCGGGGACCTCAAGGTAAAATCTGCGGCCCGCTCAGCGGATCATCCGGAAAAAGGCGCGTATGCCCGCCACCAGCGGCTCCGGAGCCGCCATGGCGACCATGTGGCTGGGGCTCTGGGCGTCGCCCCAGTACACGATGTCGTTGTCCCGCTCGGCGATCCGCCGCATCAGCGCGGACCCGCCGTGCGTCACGCCGGTCGGCACCGCGCTCTGGTGGATCGGCAGCCCGGCGGCGCCCTCGTAGTACGTCCACGACGACGACCCGCCGGTGTCGGTCAGCCAGTAGACGGCCGCGTTGGTGAGCACCAGGTCCCGGTCGATCGGCTCGGCGCCCGACCCCCACCCGTCGAACTCCTTGAACCGCTCCACCAGGTACGCGAGCTGCGCCACGGGCGAGTCCGCGAACCCGTGCGCGAGCGTCTGCGGCCTGCTCGCCAGGTAGGGCCCGTACCCGCTGCCTCCGGTCATCCACGCGGACATCTCCTCGAGCTCCTTCAGCTCGTCCTTGCTCAGCCCTTCGAGCTGCGCGGAGTCCCCTGTGGGGATGCCCAGCCCGGCCGTGATGAGCGAGCCCACGACGTGCTCGCTGTCCAGCGCGGCCAGCTGCGGCGTGACCAGCGCCCCGGCGTCGTTGCCGTGGGCGCCGTAGCGCTCGTATCCGAGCCTGCGCATCAGTTCGGCCCACGCACCGGCCACCCGCTCGATGCTCCACGGCCGCTCGTCGGCCGGTTCGGGGAACGGCGAGAAGGCGAAGCCCGGGAGGGAGGGCGCGACGACGTGGAAGGCGACGCCGGGGTCGAGACCGTGCCTTCGTGGGTCGGTGAGCGGGCCGATGACGTCGAGGAACTCGGCGATGGAGTTCGGCCAGCTGTGCGTGATGATCAGCGGGAGCGCGTGGGGCTCGGGCGAGCGGACGTGCAGGAAGTGGATCGTCTGGCCGTCGATGTCGGTGGTGAACTGCGGGAACGCGTTCAGCCTGGCCTCCTGCGCCCGCCAGTCGAACCCGTCGGCCCAGTATTCGGCCAGCTCCCTCAGGTACGCCACGGGCACGCCCCTGCTCCATCCGCCGGGCAGCCGGCGCGCCCACCTGGTACGCCGCAGCCGCGCCCGCAGGTCGTCGAGGTCTTCCTGCGGGATGTCGATGCGGAAGGGCTTGATCTCGTTCATGGGGACGACCATAGGAGCCAATGCGGCAAGGATCGTTCCGCGTTCATCCTTTTCCGGAAGGTCCCTCGCACGAAGCGGGCCGGTCGCAGAACGCGGAAGGCCCCGCACCACGTTGGGTGCGGGGCCTTCCGGAAAACGGGTCAGTCAGACCAGATCGTCAGCTCTGGCCGCCGGCGAGCTTCTCGCGCAGAGCCGCGAGGGCCTCGTCGGAGGCGAGGGCGCCACCGGCCGGGCTCGACGAGGAGCCGCCCGAGGGAGCCTGCGTCTCGCCGCTGTAGGAGGAGGGAGCAGCCTCGCCCGCCTCCGCCTCGGCCTTGCGGGCCTCTTCGATCTGCTTCCTGTGGGCCTCGAAGCGCTGCTGGGCCTCGGCGTACTGCCGCTCCCACTCCTCGCGCTGCTTGTCGAAGCCCTCGAGCCACTCCCCGGTCTCCGGGTCGAAGCCCTCGGGGTAGATGTAGTTGCCCTGGTCGTCGTAGGTGGCCGCCATGCCGTAGAGGGTCGGGTCGAACTCGACCTCGGCCCCGACGCCCTCGTTGGCCTGCTTCAGCGAGAGGCTGATGCGACGACGGTCGAGGTCGATGTCGATGATCTTGACGAAGATCTCGTCGCCGACCTGGACGACCTGCTCCGGGATCTCCACGTGGCGCTCGGCCAGCTCGGAGATGTGGACCAGGCCCTCGATGCCCTCCTCGACCCGGACGAACGCGCCGAACGGCACCAGCTTGGTGACGCGGCCCGGCACGACCTGGCCGATCTGGTGGGTGCGGGCGAACTGCTGCCACGGGTCTTCCTGGGTGGCCTTGAGCGACAGGGAGACGCGCTCGCGCTCCATGTCGACGTCGAGGACCTCGACCGTGACCTCCTGGCCGACCTCGACGACCTCGGACGGGTGGTCGATGTGCTTCCAGGACAGCTCGGACACGTGGACCAGGCCGTCGACGCCGCCGAGGTCCACGAATGCGCCGAAGTTGACGATCGAGGAGACGACGCCCTTGCGGACCTGACCCTTCTGGAGGGTGTTGAGGAACGTCTGGCGAACCTCGGACTGCGTCTGCTCGAGCCAGGCGCGGCGCGACAGGACCACGTTGTTGCGGTTCTTGTCGAGCTCTATGATCTTGGCCTCGAGCTCGCGGCCGACGTACGGCTGCAGGTCGCGGACACGGCGCATCTCGACCAGGGACGCCGGGAGGAAGCCACGCAGGCCGATGTCGAGGATGAGACCACCCTTGACGACCTCGATGACCGTGCCGGTGACGATGCCGTCCTCGTCCTTGATCTTCTCGATCGTGCCCCAGGCGCGCTCGTACTGCGCGCGCTTCTTGGACAGGATCAGGCGGCCCTCTTTGTCCTCCTTCTGGAGAACCAGGGCTTCGACGTGCTCCCCGACCTCCACGACGTCAGCAGGGTCGACATCGTGCTTGATCGAAAGCTCGCGCGAGGGGATGACACCCTCGGTCTTGTAGCCGATATCGAGAAGAACCTCGTCTCGATCGACCTTGACGACGGTGCCCTCGACGATGTCGCCGTCGTTGAAGTACTTGATGGTCTCGTCGATCGCCGCGAGGAAGGCTTCCTCGGACCCGATGTCGTTGACCGCTACCTGCGGGGTGCTCGAGGTGGCCTCAGTGCTGGACGTCATGTGTGGAATTGCTCCGAACGCGGACAGGATGTCGATGTGGCGGACTGCGCCGCAGGCCCTCTTCCGCATCAAGCCGAGGAATTACGACATCGACGTGACCGAGCGCGAGCCCGCTCCGTCTGAGGCGCGCGCGAGCCCACAGCGCAGCGATCAGCATATGAGACCTTCGCCACGCGGTCAATCCGGGGACCTGTCAATAGGCAATGATCTGGAGCCCACGCTTGGCGACGATATTACCCCGAAGTTTCTCAGGTATGGAGATCCGGGCCGGGTCGCCGTCGGAGACGTAGCGCTCCCGGGGGTGCTTGTTCAGCCATTCCAGCCAGTACTGCGAGCACCACTTGCGGCACTCGCCCTTCTTGCCGTTGCTCTGGATGCGCTGGATCGCTCCCCGGTCGAATTTTTTCGCGTAGGGCGAAAGCGACGGCTCGGCTCCGGCGAGGAACACGCCGGCGAAATCGTAGCGGGTGCCGTCCCAGGATCCGGTGCGGGCGATCTTCTTCGACCGGGGCATCGAGCCGAACGGCAGCGCCATGGTCTTGGACGGCGGCGCGCCGACCTTCTTCAGCAGGCGCTCGATCCGGACGATCTGCTCGCGGACCTTCTTCTTCCCCAGTACGCGCAGGTTGGGGTGGCCCCAGGTGTGGTTGGCCACCTCGTAGCCGTGGTCGACCAGCCACTTCACCGCGGCCGCCTGGGCCTCCCCGTCGGTCAGCCCGAACGGCTCCCGGTTGATCCAGAAAGTGGCGACCGGCCGGAACGACGGGTACTTCCTGGCCACCTCCTGGATGATGCCCACCGCCGTGCCGGGCTTGGGGTTGCCGCTCTCGTCGAGCGCGAAGTGGCTCGGGTGCCCGTCGTCGAAGGTCAGCACGACGGGGAACTTCCCCGCAGGGACCCTGATGTCGCCGGTGGCGAACTCTCTGGCGGTGATCGGCACGTAGCCCTGCCTGGCCAGCTTCTCCAGCTCTTTCCTGAGCTGGCCGGGCGTCCGGTCGATCGAGGCCAGCCGCTTGGCGAGGATGCGGTGGTACATCAGCACCGGCACCAGCCCGGCCTCGTTGGCGTGCACCTGGCGGGCGAAGTCGGGGGTGGCCACCACCCCCGGCGGCTCGCCCACCGGGGAGGGGCTCGGCGGCTCGGCGCTGCCCTGGACCTTGGCCGCGGTCTTGCTCCTGGCGGGCGGACGGTCGTCGCCCGGTAACAGGATCAGGCCGATGACGGCCACCGTTACCACCACGACGTTCGCGATGCCGATGATCCGTGTGGAGAACGCTGAGATCCGCACAGAACTCCCGACCGCTCGGTGAAATTAAGTTCAGGCTAGTGCAGATCTACCCAAAAAAATCAGTGACCTGCGTCCTCCCAGGTCCGCCCGACGCCCACGGAGACCTCCAGCGGGACCCGCAGGTGGTAGGCGGCGTTCATCTGGTCGCGCACGAGCTGGGTGAGCTGCTCCAGCTCCCCTGCCGCCACCTCGAACACGAGCTCGTCGTGGACCTGCAGCAGCATCCTGGAGGTCAGCCCCTCCTCGCGCATGGCCTGGTGGACGTTGAGCATGGCGACCTTGATGATGTCGGCGGCCGAGCCCTGGATGGGGGCGTTGAGCGCCATCCGCTCGGCCATCTCGCGGCGCTGGCGGTTGTCGCTGGTGAGGTCGGGCAGGTAGCGGCGGCGGCCCATGATCGTCTCGGTGTAGCCGTCGGAGCGCGCCTGCTGGACGATGGCCTGCAGGAAGTCGCGCACGCCGCCGAACTCCTCGAAGTACTCCTCCTTCAGCGCCCGCGCCTCCGAGACCGGGATGTTGAGCTGGCCGCCGAGACCGAAGTCGGACAGGCCGTAGGCCAGGCCGTAGTTCATGGCCTTGATGCGGGCCCGCAGCTCGCCGTCGATCTGCTCGGGCGGCAGGTCGAACACCCTGGCCGCGGTGGCCTGGTGGAAGTCGTGGCCCGACTCGAAGGCCGCGATCAGCGACTCGTCGCCCGACAGGTGGGCCATGATGCGCAGCTCGATCTGGCTGTAGTCGGCCGTCAGGAGCGTCTCGTAGCCCTCGCCGACCACGAACCCCTGCCGGATGCGGCGGCCCTCGGCGGTGCGGATCGGGATGTTCTGCAGGTTGGGCTTCTCCGACGACAGCCGGCCCGTGGCGGCGATGATCTGGTTGAACGTGGTGTGGATGCGCCCGTCGTCGGCGATCTCCTTGATCAGGCCCTCGACGGTGGTGCGCAGCTTCTGCTGGTCGCGGTGGCGCAGCATGATCGTCGGCAGCTCGTGATCGGTCTGCGTGGCCAGCCAGGCGAGCTGGTCTGCGTCGGTGCTCCAGCCGGTCTTGATCTTCTTCGTCTTCGGGAGGTTGAGCTTGACGAAGAGGATCTCCTGCAGCTGCTTGGGCGAGCCCAGGTTGAACTGCTCGCCGACGGAGCGGTGCGCCTCCTCCACGGCGTGCTTGACGGCGGCCCCGAACTCGGCCTCCAGGCCCGCGAAGTATTCGCCGTCGACCGCGATGCCCGCGCGCTCCATCTCGGCCAGCACGGCCAGCAGCGGCAGCTCGACGTCGGCCAGCAGCTGGGTGCCGCCGCGGCCGGCCAGGAAGGTCTCAAGCGCATCGGCCAGCTCGCGCACGGCGTGGGCGCGCAGCGCGAGGTCCTTGGCCGGGGCGTCCTCGTCGTCGCCGAACAGCGCGGCCTGCCCGGTGGACTCCTCCTCGGCCCGCAGGTCGCGGTTGAGGTAGCGCCTGGCCAGGTCTTCCAGCGCGAACGTGCGCTGACCCGGCATCGCGAGGTAGGCGGCGAGCGCGGTGTCGCAGCTCAGGCCGCGCAGCTCCATGCCCTGCGCCCACAGCGCCAGGATGGGCCCCTTGGCGTCGTGGACGGCCTTGGGCTTGGTGTCGTCGGCCAGCCAGGCCCGCAGGGCCACCTCGTCGGCCTCGGTGAGCTTGACGGGGTCGATGTGGGCGGCGGTGCCACCGGGCGAGGCGATGGCGATGCCGTCGACGCGGCCGGTGCCGCTGCCGTAGGCTCCCTTGAAGGCCAGCCCGGCCCGGCCCTCGGGCAGCGCGGACAGCCAGCCCGCCACGCGGTCGGGGCCGAGCAGCACGGTCTCGACCTCGAAGCCCTGCTCGGGCTCCTGCTCGCCGGAGCCGAACACCTTGAACACCCGCTCGCGCAGCTCGCCGCGGAACTGCAGGCTGTCGAACAGCTTGTTGATCTCCTCGCGCTCCCAGGTGCCCTGCGTGAGGTCGCCGAGGTCGACGTCGAGCGAGACGTCGCGGAGCAGCTCGGTCAGCCGCCGGTTCATCAGCACCTGGGCGACGTGCTCGCGCAGCTTGTCACCGACCTTGCCCTTGACCTCGTCGACCCGGTCGACCAGCGCGGTCAGCGAGCCGAACTCGCGCACCCACTTGGCGGCGGTCTTCTCCCCCACGCTGGGAATGCTCAGGAGGTTGTCGCTGGGGTCGCCGCGCAGGGCGGCGAAGTCGGGGTATTGCGCCGGGGTCAGGCCGTATTTCTCCATGACCGCCTCGGGCGTGAACCTCGTCATGTCGCTGATGCCGCGCCGCGTCATCAGGACGGTGACGCGCTCGTTGACCAGCTGCAGCGCGTCGCGGTCGCCGGTGACGATGAGGACGTCCATCCCCTGCTCGTCGGCCCGGGTGGCGAGCGTGGCGATGAGGTCGTCGGCCTCGAACCCGGCCTTGGACAGGCGCGGGATGCGGAAGGTGTCGAGCAGCTCGAAGATGAGCTGCATCTGACCGCGGAAGTCCTCGGGCGTCTCGCTCCTGTTGGCCTTGTAGTCGGAGTACGCCTCGTGGCGGAAGGTCGGCTCCGACCTGTCGAAGGCCACCGCCACGTGGGTCGGCTGCTCGTCGCGCAGGACGTTGGTCAGCATCGAGGTGAACCCGTAGACCGCCTCGGTGTGCTGACCGTCGGTGGTCATCAGGTTGGCGTCCTTCAGCGCGAAGAACGCGCGGTAGGCCAGGGAATGCCCGTCAAGCAGCAGGAGGCGCGGGCGGCTGGGGGTCACTTCACTCTTCGGCACACACGCAGCCTAGTCTGCGTCTGCGACAGAAAACCTGAGCTCGGAAGAGTGGAGACGTCCCTTTGACGCAGACCAACCCCATGGACTTCTCGCTGTACGGCGCCACGCACGAGGGCACGCTGGCCGATCGCATGGGCATCGAGTTCCTCGAGGCCGGCCCCGAGCGGGTGGTTGGCCGGATGCCGGTCGAGGGCAACACCCAGCCCTACGGCCTGCTGCACGGCGGGGCGTCGGCGGTGCTGGCCGAGACGCTCGGCTCGGTGGCGGCGGCCATCCATGCGGGGCCCGAGCGCATCGCGGTGGGCATCGAGATCAACGCCACCCACCACCGCCCGGCCACCTCGGGGTACGTCACCGGCGTCGCGACCAGGCTGCACGGCGGCCGGACATTAGCGACGTACGCCATCGAGATCACAGATGAGCGGGGCAAACTCATCTGCACCTCTCGCCTCACCTGCATGCTGCGCGACAGGTGAAACTTCCATCCCTTTGCGCGCAGCGCCCGCGGGTCGCTACGGTGGTCCGAACGCGAGCCCGCGGGAAGGCCCAGTAGATAACGTGTATGGCCGGGGAAGCCTTACACGGCCCCAAAGGCCGCCTCGCGGGCTCGTCCAGCTTTCCTGTTGATCGTTACGCATTCGTTCCAGAAAGCGCCAGGCGTCTACCCCGATTTAGCCCCTGACCAGGCTTGTTGGTTCCTCACATGAGTGACACGCACTTGTCACTAATTGGTGACGAACGATACTGAAACGGGCGGCACCAGAATAAGCTCCCGCCACAGCATCCCAGTTGTGCCTGCGATGCGCGCGTGTCGAGACGGAGGGGCACAACCCCTTCTTGACCTACTTGAGGGAGCACCATTGCGCAGAGCCGTGATCGCGTTCACGGCCTTCCTGGGTGGACTCGTCTTCCTGCTGGCAGGGCCCGCCCATGCGGGTCCCGCCGATTGCCAGGGACTGAAGGGGACACTCAAACTCCAAGGCCAGCCAGTGAACGGCGCCAAAATCGCCGTGACCACCGAGAGCGGACAACCCGTCAAGGAGGTCACCAGTAACGCACAAGGCGCGTGGGACGTTCAGGTCGACAAACCCGGCAAGTACAAGGTCACCCTGGATGTCAGCACCCTCCCGAAGAATGCTGAAGTGCGGGGCGGCAACAATGTCCGCACGCCGACCGTCTACGAGGGCAACTGCTCGACGGTCCTGTACGCGCTCACGCCCAAGGGCGTGCCGGGCCAGCCGCAGCAGCAGGGCACCGGCGGGGAGTCCTCGTTCCTGGACGAGGCCGCCCAGCTCACCTTCGAGGGGCTCAACCTGGGCCTCATCATCGCCCTGGCCGCGCTCGGTCTGTCGCTCATCTACGGCACGACCGGCCTGACCAACTTCGCGCACGGGGAGCTGGTCACGCTCGGCGCAGTCCTCGCGTACGCGTTCAACGTGGGCATGGGCCTGCATCTCATCCCCTCCGCGGTGATCGCCGTCGCGGTCGCCGCGATACTCGGCTACCTGCAGGACCGCCTGTTCTGGGGCCAGCTCCGCAAGCGCGGCACCGGCACCATCGCCATGATGATCATCTCGATCGGCGTGGCACTCGTGCTCCGGTACGTCTTCCTGATCTTCTTCGGCCCCCAGAACGAGGCCTACGCGCAGTACACCGCGCAGCCGGGCATCGACATCGGCCCGATCACGGCGGCCCCCAAGAACTTCGTCGCCATGGGCCTCGAGCTCGCGGTCCTGATCATCGTCGGCATCGCGCTGCTGCGCACCCGCACCGGCAAGGCGGCCAGGGCGGTGGCCGACAACCCCGCGCTCGCGGCATCGTCCGGCATCAACGTCGACCGGGTCATCCGGATCATCTGGACTGTGGGCGGCGCCATCGCCGCGATGGCGGGCATCATGCTCGGCCTGTCGCAGAACCTCAGATACACGATGGGCCAGGACGTCCTGCTGCTCATCTTCGCCGGAGTGACGCTCGGCGGGCTCGGCACCGCGTTCGGCGCGCTGGTCGGCTCGCTGGTGGTGGGCCTGTTCATCCAGGTCTCCACGCTGTGGGTGCCGCCGGAGCTCAAGAGCGTCGGCGCGCTGGCCGTACTCATCATCGTGCTCCTCGTCCGGCCACAGGGCATCCTGGGCCGCCGCGAGCGGATCGGCTGATCGGGGGAGGATCAGAATGGACTGGATCACGATCATCAGCACCACGCTCAAGGCCGCGATCGGCGTCGAGACGGTGCTGTACGGCGTTGCCGCCATCGGCATCAACATCCAATTCGGCTACACCGGCCTGCTCAACTTCGGCCAGGCCGCCTTCATGGGCGTGGCGGGCTACGGCCTGGCGGTCACCGTCAGCACCTTCGGCCTGCCGTTCTGGCTCGGCCTCGCCATCGGCGTGGTCGCGGCCGTGATTTTGGCGATCCTGCTCGGCATACCGACCCTGAAGCTGCGCGCCGACTATCTGGCCATCGTCACCATCGCGGCCGCCGAGATCGTCAGGCTCGTCTTCCGCTCGGTGAAGTTCAAGGAAATCTTCGGCGGGTCCGACGGCCGGCGCGGCTTCTCCGACGGCTTCTACGCGCTCAACCCCTTCCCCGAAGGGCAGTACGGCATCAACCTCGGCCCGGTGCCCATTTTCTGGAGCAACCGGCAGCTGTGGGTCATCCTCGTCGGCTGGGTGCTGATCGCGCTGTGCTGCGCCCTGGTCTACCTGCTCATGAAGAGCCCGTGGGGCCGCGTGCTGAAGGCCATCCGCGAGGACGAGGACGCCGTGCGCAGCCTGGGCAAGAACGTCTTCTCGTACAAGATGCAGTCGCTCGTCCTGGGCGGCGTCGTCGGCGCTCTCGGCGGCTTCCTCTACGGCCTGGCCTACGCCTCCGTGCAGCCCGACGTGTTCGGCACCGAGACCACGTTCTACCTGTACACGATGGTCATCCTCGGCGGCGCGGCCCGCGTGCTCGGCCCCGTCGTCGGCTCGATGCTCTTCTGGGGGCTGCTGGTCCTCATCTACAACGTGTTCGCCGAGGCGGTCGGCGCTGGGTACATCACGTTCATGAACAGCAACCAGGTCGGCGCCATCCGCTGGATCCTGGTCGGCCTCGGCTTGATCCTGTTGCTCATCTTCCGGCCACAGGGCATCTTCGGTGACAAGAGGGAGATAGCAATCGATGCACGCTGAAACCACTGCCACTGGGCGCAAGGCCGCGGCCCTGGCGGCGTTCAAGGACCTGGCGCACGAGCCCGGCGTGCCCAAGCCTGACCCCATCCTCGTAATAGACAACGTGGTGCGCCGCTTCGGCGGCCTGACCGCCGTCGAGGTCAACCACGTCGAGATCCAGCGTGGCTCCATCACCGCGCTGATCGGCCCCAACGGCGCCGGCAAGACCACGTTCTTCAACCAGCTCACCGGGTTCGACACGGCCGACTCCGGCTCGTGGACGTTCAACGGGCGGCCCATGAACGGCGTGCCCGCGCACAAGGTGGCGCGCGCCGGCATGGTGCGCACGTTCCAGCTCACCAAGGCGCTGTCCCGCCTGACGGTGCTGGAGAACATGCGCCTGGGCGCCCAGCAGCAGAAGGGCGAGAACTTCTTCCGCGCGCTCGTGCCGAGCTTCTGGCGCGGCCAGGAGGACGCGATCACCGGGCGGGCCGAGGAGTTGCTCGAGCGGTTCAAGCTCGACGCCAAGCGCGACGACTTCGCCGGATCGCTGTCCGGCGGCCAGCGGAAGCTGCTGGAGATGGCCCGCGCGCTGATGGTCCAGCCCGAACTGGTCATGCTCGACGAGCCCATGGCCGGGGTCAACCCGGCGCTGACGCAGTCGCTGCTCGGCCACGTCAAGGACCTGCGCGAGCAGGGCATGACGGTGCTGTTCGTGGAGCACGACATGGACATGGTCCGCGACATCAGCGACTGGGTGATCGTCATGGCGCAGGGCGCGGTCATCGCGGAAGGGCCACCCGGGACGATCATGTCCGACGAGCGCGTGATCGACGCCTACCTCGGCGCGCACCACGACGCGCCGCTCTCGGATACCGAGCTGGAGGTCCAGCTCCACGAGGCGGAGGCGGCGCTGGAGGCCGAGATCGAAGAGGAGACGCAGAAGTGACCGTCCCTGAGTCCAAGGCGGCCGTCACCGACCGCAGCGCTCACCTGGAGGGCGCCAAGGACGCCGTGCTGCGGTGCGACGAGCTGATCGCCGGCTACCTGCCGGGCGTCAACATCCTCAACGGCTCCGACCTCTACGTCAAAGAGGGCGAGCTGATCGGCATCATCGGCCCCAACGGCGCCGGCAAGTCGACGCTGCTCAAGGCCATGTTCGGGCTGGTCACCATCCGCAGCGGCACGGTGCTGCTCAAGGGTGAGGACATCACGAACATGAAGGCCCACGCGCTGGTCTCCCGCGGCGTCGGCTACGTGCCGCAGACCAACAACGTCTTCCCCAGCCTCACCATCGAGGAGAACCTCGAGATGGGCGCCTTCCAGGTGCCGGGGAAGTTCAAGGAGCGCTTCGAGTTCGTCGCCGAGCTGTTCCCCGCGCTCAAGGAGCGGCGCAAGCAGCGCGCCGGATCCCTGTCCGGCGGTGAGCGGCAGATGGTGGCGATGGCCAGAGCCCTCATGACCGAGCCCTCCGTGCTGCTGCTGGACGAGCCGTCGGCCGGCCTGTCGCCCAAGCTGCAGGACCTGGTGTTCATCCAGACCCAGCAGATCAACAAGGCGGGCGTCACGGTCATCATGGTGGAGCAGAACGCGCGCCGCTGCCTGCAGATCTGCCACCGCGGCTACGTCCTCGACCAGGGCCGCAACGCCTACACCGGCACCGGGCAGCAGCTGGCCAACGACCCCAAGGTCATCCAGCTCTACCTCGGCACGCTCGCCAAGGCGTAACACGCGATCGAGAACGGCGGAGGGGCTCCCATGAGCCCCTCCGCCGTTCTTTAATGAGCGGTGTGAAACGTTTAGCGACAGTCGCGCTCATGATCCCCGCCCTGCTCATGGGCTGCCAGGGAAACGCCTCCTCGACGGCGAAGTACAGCACCGGTGGCGACCCCACCGACGACCCCTGCGCCCGCGTGGTCTCCGCCATCGGCTACGCCGGCCTCATGCTGGAGCCGAAGGGCCGGGAGGACCGGCAGAACTTCGAGGACGCCCTGATCGGCCGCCTGGCAGAGGCGCGCGGGATCACGCTGGAGTACGGCGACCGGCTGCCCCAATCGCTGCACGGGGCCGCGGAGCGGCTCAAGACGGCGACCGGAGGCCTGTCCAAGAGCGACCTGCCACGAGAGCGGCAGGTCGCGCTGCTGAAGCAGTACCGGGCGGCCGCCGACGAGATCCTGGCGGGGTGCAAGTAACGCGAAAGGGCCCGGTCACGAAGACCGGGCCCCTCCTCACGCCGACCTAGCCGGAGATGTTGCCGTTCTTGTACTCGACCGCCTTGGCGGGGTAGGTGTTGTCCTTGCCGTACTGGTAGATGCCGATGGAGGCGACGGCCGGGTCACCGGCCTCGTTGAACTCGACCGGACCGCTGACGCCGTCGTAGTCGATGTCCTTGCCCGCCTTCAGCAGGTCCGCGCACTCCTTGAAGTTCTTGCACTTCTCGCCGGTCTTGCTGACCTCGATCAGCTTGGCGGCGATGTCGGTGCCCGCGTCGCTCTTGGCGGCCTCCGCCGCCAGCGCGATCAGGTTCGTCGCGTCATAGGACTCGCTGGCGTAGGGGTAGTCCTTGAGGTCCTTGTTGATGCCCAGAAGCTTCTTCCGGAACTCGTCAGGAGCCGCGGCGCCGGGGTACGTGCCCTTGACACCGTCGAGCGTGCCCTTCGGGAACTTGAGGAAGTTCTCGTTCGACAGGTTGCCGTCGACCATGTACCACTTGTGCTTGTCCGACGTCAGGCCCTGCTTGACCAGCTCCTGCACGACCTTGGTGGTCTCCTCGAAGCCGATCAGGACGATGCCCTTGGGGTTCTTCGCCTTGATCTTGGCGACGTCGGCGGAGAAGTCAGCGGCCTTCGGGTCGTAGTCGACGCGCTCGACCACTTCGCCACCGCCGTCGGTGACCGTCTGCGTCACCTGGTCCGCCAGGCCCGTGCCGTACGAGTCCTGCATCGCCAGGATGCCGACCGTGTCGTTGCCGTCGGACACCACGAGGTCACCCAGCACGCGGCCCTGCAGCTTGTCCGGCGGCGCCGTACGGAAGAACAGCCCCCTGTCGTTGACCGTGGTGAGCTCGTTGGAGGTGTTGGCCGGCGAGAACTGCACGACACCCGCGCCAGTGATCTTGTCGATCACCGACAGCGACACCGAGGACGACGCCGCACCGATGATGGCGTCGACCTTCTGCGCCAGCAGCTTGTCCACCGACTGCGAGGCGATGTTGGTGGACGTGTCACCCGAGTCGGTGTCGTACTTGGTCACCGGCTTGCCGAGAACGCCCCCGGCCTCGTTGATCTCCTTGACCGCGAGGTCGACCCCCGCGAACTCGGGCGGGCCGAGCTGGGCGAGCGAACCGGTCTGGGGCAGCAGCGTGCCGAGAGTGAGCGTGCCGTCGCCCTTCGCCGCGGGTGCCGACGAGGCGGGCGCCGCAGAACTAGGGGAAGTCTGCGTGGCGGTGTCGCCGCCGCCACCGCCGCAGGCTGTCAGGGCGAGGCTGGTGGCAGCCACGACAGCCAGCGCCCGCCCCACGGGAGCAATGCGGATCATGAAGTGTCTCCTTCAATGCCAGGCCGGGATCGTCAGCACCGCCGAGCGTTCCCGATCGAATGCTGGAAAGGTATAAAACCGCAGCGTGTTCAAACCAGATCCGGCGAGGAACTGTCGGCACTTGGATGCGGAGTCGTAATCAGTCCTCAACTTACGGACCTGGGCAAGGAGGCTTAATGTTCATCGAGTGAAGCGTTTTACGCCACTTCTTACCTTAGGCCTGCTCGTCGCCGGTTGCACCAGCTCCGCGCCGCCGGCGCCCCCACCTGCCACACCACCCGCAGGCGTATCCGTCTCCCTGGTGCAATGGCGCTCCGACGAGCCGCTGCACGCGCTTCATGTAGCCGTCCGTAATACCACCGACACGCCAGTACATTTCGCGGACCTCCAGCTGGTCACGCCGTCCTTCAAAACGCTCCCCGCGGAAAAGACCGACGCCGTGCTCAAGAGGACCGAGCGCACCGACCTGCGCATCCCGTACGGCGCCGGCAACTGCCCGCCCCAGGGCCTGCCCGACGTGAGCCCCGCCACCGTCGTGGCCCACCTCAGCACCGGCTCCGGACAGCCGTACAAGGTGGTCTTCAAGGTGCCCCACCCCGACCCGCTGCTGGCCAGACTGCTCCGCGACGAATGCTCCGCGTACCTGATCAAACAGGTGGCGGACATCGAGTTCGGCCCGGAGTGGAAGCCGTCCGGCAAGACCATGCGAGGCGAGCTGATGATCGCACGCCGCAACCCCGGCAAAGTGACACTCAACGACATGGGCGGCACCACCCACTACCAGGTCGAGCCCGAGCACCGGCCGCTCGCCACGCTCGAGCCGGACCAGCAACGACTGGAAGTGCCGATCACGCTCACTCCGGCCCGCTGCGACTCCCACGCGTTCGCCGAGGCCAAGAAGGCGTTCCTGTTCCCCGTGCGGGCAAGCGTCGACGGAGGCCAGGAACGCGTGGTCGTCGTGACACTGCCCAAACCACAGCAGGACTACCTCATCAAATGGGCAGCCAAAGTCTGCGGCCTGGCCGACTGACCGCCGTCGACGACCGAGCTCAGCTCCGCTCGGCCGCGTCGTCTATAACGATCTGGGCAACCTCACGCATGCTCAACCGCCGATCCATCGACGCCTTCTGGATCCACCTGAACGCCTGAGGCTCGCTCCAACCGTGCTGCGTCATCAACAGCCCCTTGGCGCGCTCCACCAGCTTCCGCGTCTCCAGCCGCTCCGACAGGCTCGACACCTCGGCCGCCAGCGCCACCATCTCCTCGTGCCTGCTGACCGCCATCTCGATCGCCGGCACCAGATCCGCCTTCGTGAACGGCTTCACCAGATAGGCCATCGCCCCCGCATCCCTGGCCCGCTCGACCAGGTCACGCTGGGAGAACGCGGTCAGGATCAGGCACGGGGCGATCCGCTCGGCCACGATCCGCTCGGCCGCCGAGATGCCGTCGAGCACGGGCATCTTCACGTCCAGGATGACGAGGTCGGGCCTCAGCTCGGCGGCCAGCCGGATCGCCTGCTCACCGTCCCCGGCCTCACCCACGACGACGTAGCCGTCCTCCTGGAGCATCTCCTTGAGGTCGAGGCGGATCAGGGCCTCGTCTTCCGCGATCACTACTCGCCGCTGCGTACTCACGAGCAGAAGAGTACCGATGTCCGGTACATTAGAGCCACGCTGGATTGGTGCGGCTCAGGCTTGGGCTAAGCTTCGACCGTGCAATCTGAATGAATCCGGAAATTTTCGGATTCAAGCCCCGGTACCCCAACTGGCATGAGGGAGCGGATTCAAAACCCGTACAGTGTGGGTTCGAGTCCCACCCGGGGCACAGATCAACCGCCCGGCTCTTTGCCGGGCGGTTTTGTCGGACCTAGATGCAACACTCTCCGCATGTACGATCTCACCGTCCGTGACGAAGCGCTCTGCCAGCTTGCCTCGGGACTCAGCATCAGCGAGACCAGCCGCCAGACCGGTGTCAGCCCCGCCACGAGCCGTCGGTGGCACAACCGGCCGACGCATGACTCTCCAATCCGGCACATGCCCACGTTGTGCGTTGCAACCCCATTCCCCTGCTCCTGCCGACAGTTACGCTTACCTGCTGGGCCTCTACCTCGGCGACGGCTGCATCTGCTGGGTCGGCGACCGATCCAAGCAGGTCTGGGCCCTGCGGATCGCATGCGCCGACAGGTGGCCCGGCCTCGTCGAAGAATGCATCGAAGCCCTTCAAGCCATTCGGCCGACCAACAAGGTCCGTGTGAGACAGCTACAAGGATGCAAAGACGTCAACTCCTATTCCAAGCACTGGCCACATCTGTTCCCGCACCACGGCCCCGGCAAGAAGCACAACCGTGCGATCGTGCTCGACCCGTGGCAGCGGGAGATCGTCGCGGCGCATCCCGGGAAGTTTGTGCGAGGCCTCATGCATTCCGACGGCTACCGAGGGATGAATCGCGTCCGCCGCGTCCTCCCCAGCGGCGTCCGCTGGTACGAGTATCCGCGCTACCTGTTCAAGAACGAGTCCCGCGACATTCTGGCACTCTGCGGTGAGGCGCTGGATCTGCTCGGGGTCGCCTGGCGCTTCAACAAACGCAACGAGCTCTCGGTCGCCAGGCGGGAGGCCGTGGAGCTGCTCGACCTCCACGTCGGCCCGAAATACTGACCGTCACCATGGCACGGTCCCGTCGTCGTAGAACCCGCCTGTCGGGCCGCCGGGCCCGAGGGTGGCGAGCTTGATGACGATGGCGGCGCCGTCCGCGGCCTCGTACTGCGCGACGCCTTCCCCCGCCCTCGGACGCAGGGGCGCCTTCCGTGGGTCTGAACCGCGCGTCCGCAGCCTTCGCAAGGTCACAAAAGCAGTGGTGATGAGCTTTCGGGATCGCTCCCACCGGGAATAGCCGTCTCAAGATCGATGAATCGGGGGTGGGGCAGGATGCCGTTGAGCGTGGCGGCGCGGGAGGCGTTCCTGACGGAGCCGCACATCGCGAGCCTGGCCGTGGAGGCGGATGACGGGCGGGCACCGCTGACCGTGCCCGTCTGGTACGACTACGTCCCCGGCGGGGACATCCGGTTCCTGACGGACGGTGACTCGCGCAAGGCCCAGCTGATCGCGAAGGCCGGCAGGTTCTCGATGCTGGTGCAGCGGGTCAGCCCGACATATCGGTACGTGTCCGTTGAAGGCCCCGTCATATCCTCCGAGCCCACGACGCTGGAGGACCTGACCCGCATCGCCTCCCGCTATCTGCCGCCCGACGCGGTGGAGGGATACGTGCAGGGCTCGGACCTCCACGTGCTCATGACGTTCACGATGCGGCCAGACCACTGGCTCTCCGCCGACCTGGGCGCTCTCGGCTGACTCCCGGCCGCTCCCCCGGCCGACGGGCTCCCAGCCGGCCCGGACACACCACGGCGGACCTGCGCGCTCTCCGCTGACCCGGGAAACGGTATTTTGGGCCCGTGACTGCTATCGATCCCACCTCGACCGGCGCTTTCGGCGTCGGACTCGCGACCATCGCCGCCGACGGCACCGTACTCGACACCTGGTTCCCCGCCCCCGAGCTGGGCGACGCGCCCTCGACGGGCACCGAGCGGCTCTCCGCCGGCGAGGCCGGCGAACTGGCCGAACTGACGGGTCCAGACGCGGCGCGGGGCGTGGAGGTGGTGGCGGTGCGCACCGGCATCGCCAAGCTCTCCGAGGCGCCCGTGGACGCCCACGACGTCTACCTGCGGCTGCACCTGATCTCCTCGCGCCTGGTCAGGCCGCACGGGGTGAACCTGGAGGGCGTCTTCGGCCTGCTCGCCAACGTCGTGTGGACCAATTTCGGCCCCTGCCCGGTGCCGGGCTTCGAGCAGACGCGCCTGCGGCTGCGGGCCAGGGGCGCGGTGACGGTGTACGAGGTGGACAAGTTCCCGCGGATGGTGGACTACGTGCTGCCTTCCGGCGTGCGGATCGCCGACGCCGACCGGGTGCGTCTCGGCGCACACCTGGCCAGCGGCACCACGGTCATGCACGAGGGCTTCGTGAACTTCAACGCCGGCACCCTGGGCGCCTCCATGGTGGAGGGCCGCATCTCGGCCGGTGTGGTGGTCGGCGACGGCTCCGACGTGGGCGGCGGCGCCTCGATCATGGGCACGCTCTCGGGCGGCGGCAAGCAGGTCATCTCGATCGGCGAGCGCTGCCTGCTGGGCGCCAACGCGGGGATCGGCATCTCGCTGGGCGACGACTGCGTGGTCGAGGCGGGACTGTACGTGACGGCGGGCACGAAGGTCGCCCTCCCGGACGGCACGGTGGTGAAGGCGGCCGAGCTGTCCGGCTCGAACGGGATCCTGCTGCGCCGCAACTCGCAGTCGGGCGCGGTTGAGGCGGTGCCCCGCACCGGCGACGGCATCGAGCTCAACGCCGCTCTGCACGCCAACTGACGCCCTGTTCTTTCGCGGGCGCAGCTCCAGAGCTCACGCCCTGTTCTTCGTGCTTCGCGGGCGGCGCCGCAGGCTTGGTGCCCACGCCGCCCGCGCACACAACGGTGGATGGGCCGGCCTGCGTGCCGGTCGAACGGGGCCACGGCGCGCCGGTGAGGCGGGCAAAGCGGCTCCGTAGAGCAGCACTCACCGTGCGCAGCCGTAGCGGACCTGAAGCTCAGTGGGCGTGGGACACCGCGGAGCCGATGGTGTGGACGCGGAGGGCGTTGGTGGAGCCCGGGGTGCCGGGAGGGGAGCCGGCCACGATGACGACCTTGTCGCCCTTCTCCAGCCGCCCGGACGACAGCAGCGACGCCTCCACCTGCCGCACCATGTCGTCCGTGTGGTGCACGAACGGCACGTGGAACGTCTCCACCCCCCACGTCACCGACAGCTGCCCCCGCACGTGGGGCGAGGACGTGAAGGCCAGGAGCGGGATCGGGGAGCGGTAGCGGGCCAGGCGGCGGGCCGTCTCCCCCGACATGGTGAAGGCCACCAGCGCCTTGGCCCCGACGACGGCCCCCACCTCGGCGGCGGCGCGCGCGATGGCGCCGCCGGTGGTCTCCGGCATGCGCTCGAGCTTGTGGGTCGCGCGCAGGGACGTCTCTTCCGCGGCGCAGGCGATGCGGTCCATCGTGGAGACGGACTCGATCGGATAGTTGCCGACCGACGTCTCGCCCGACAGCATGATCGCGTCGGCGCCGTCCATGACCGCGTAGGCCACGTCGGAGGCCTCGGCGCGGGTGGGCCGGGGTGCGCTCATCATCGAGTCGAGCATCTGGGTGGCGACGATGACCGGGTGGGCCTTCTCGCGGCAGAGCTCGATGATGCGCCGCTGGACGATCGGCACCTGCTCCAGCGGCAGCTCGACGCCGAGGTCGCCGCGGGCCACCATGATGCCGTCGAAGGCGTCGACGATCTCGGGAAGGCGGTCGACGGCCTGCGGCTTCTCGATCTTGGCGATCAGCGGCAGGCGTACGGCCTCCTGCTCCATGATGTTGCGCACCACGTCGGCGTCGGAGGGGCGGCGCACGAAGGACAGAGCGATCATGTCGAAACCGGTGCGCAGCGCCCAGCGCAGGTCGGCCTCGTCCTTGTCGGTCAGCGCGGGGGCGCTGACGTTGACGCCGGGGAGGTTGAGGCCCTTGTTGTCGGAGATCATGCCGCCGATGACGACGCGCGTGATGACGCGGTCGCCGTCGACGCGGGTGGCCTCGAGCACGAGGCGGCCGTCGTCGACCAGGATCGTGTCACCGGGGCGTACGTCGTTGGGCAGCCCCTTGTAGGTGGTGGAGACCTGCTCGCGATCGCCCGGCACGTCTTCGGTGGTGATGGTGAAGACGTCGCCGAAGCCCAGCCTGACGGGGCCCTCCTCGAAGGTGCCCACGCGGATCTTGGGGCCCTGCAGGTCGGCGAGCACGCCTACGCCGCGGCCGAGGTCGGCCGCCACCTCCCTGACCCGGTCGTAGACCTCTCTGTGCATGTCATGGTTGCCATGGCTGAGGTTGAACCGTGCCACGTCCATGCCTGCGGCGATCAGCTCACGCAGGCGTTCTTCGGAGGATGTGGCGGGGCCTAGGGTGCAAACGATTTTCGCGCGACGAGTCACGAGTCCTACCTTAATTGGTACAGACCACTGGCAGTCACTGACGACGGAGAACGTAGCCCACATAAGAGAACAGAACGAGAACGGCAACCCCCAGGCGTGCCAAGTTCGTGTACTCCTCGGGGTAGATGACGCCCTCGATGTAGTTGTCGATGAACCCGCTGGGCGGCAGCCCCCGTAACCCTGCCTGGTGGCGTGCCCAGTCCTCGAGCACCGTCAATGGGCACTCGACGCCGGTCACGATCGAGATCACGCCCCAGGCTGCGACCGCTGCATGCACCCATATCGTACGCCGCCACCGCCACCGCCACCGCCACGCGACGAACCCGCCCACCACCAGGTAGGCCAGGAAGGCGAAGTGCACCACCATCGCGGCGTCCGCGATGATGCGATACGTCATGGCTCGACGGTAGCCGCGTTCCAGGCGTTGACGACGCCGTGGCCGAAGAAGCCGTTGTCGGCCTGGTCGCCCTCACAGTCCTGCGTCACGGTCTCGCCATAGGTCTTGTACACGTACTTGCGGGGCGTCGGGCAGGCCTTCTGGGTCGCCGTCTTGTACAGCAGGTCCTCGACCGTGGCGGGAGACAGGTCGAGCCCGCCCTTGCCGGGTTTGCCGAAGCGGCTGATGAGGATCGCGGCGACGCCCGTGGCATGGGGGGCGGCCATGGAGGTGCCGTCGAGGTACTGGTAGTACGAGCAGGGGCCGGCTGTGCAGTCCTTGACGACGTCCGCGCCCCTGGGCTCGCCCTTCTCGTCGATCCGGCCGGCGGCGCGCAGCACGCGCTCGGGTGCGGCGGCCAGGATCGACCTGGTGGCCTTGGCGCCCTTGCCGTCCAGGGCGTCGCCGCCGGGCGCGGCCAGGTCGGTCTGCTCGACGCCGTAGTCGCTGTAGATCGCCTTGCGCCCGGAGGGGCCGAGCGCGGAGACGGAGATGACGCCGCCCGACTCGGCGGGCACGTCGATGCAGGAGTTGTCGATCTGGCGGACCTTCTTCTCGCCCGCCGGGTAGCCGGGGCTCGCCTTGTCGACCTTGGGGCTGCCGAGGTCGATGGACTCGTTGCCGAGGGCGGAGATGAGCGTGACGCCGTGCTGGCGGGCGTAGTCGAGTGCCCGCTGCATGCCGGTGATGATGGCCTGCTGTTCGAGCTGCTGCTTCTTCGTGTCGCCCTTGTTGGCCTTGCAGTTGAACAGCCAGGGGTCGACGTAGTAGCTCATGTTCACGACGTCCACACCGATGTCGGCGGCGTAGGTGAGGGCGTCGAGGCTGGGCTTGAGGAAGAAGAACCCGGAGTCCTGCCCCGCCCGGATGTTCACGATCTGCACGTTGGGGGCCACGCCTGCGATGCCGATGCCGTTGATGGGGGAGGCGATCGTGCTGGCCACGTGGGTGCCGTGGCCGTCGTCGTCCTCGTCCACGGGGTCCTTGCAGCCGCTGGCCTCGCAGGGGCCGTCGAGCATCTCGCCGTTCTCGTCCTTGGGCTTGTCGGTGACGAAGTTGCGGCTGAGCTCGCGGTTGAAGTTCGGGGCGATGTCGGGGTGCTTGCCGTCCACGCCGGTGTCGATGACGCCGACCAGCACCTGCTTGGTGCCCGGCGCCTTGGCGTTGGCGCGTTCCGCGCCGATCATCCGCATGTCCCACTGGCGGCCTGCCAGCGGCTCTCCCGCGCGGTTCTTGGTGAACGACCCCGCGTCGGGGGAGCCCGCCGTACTCGACTTGGCTCCGGTACGGCCCTCAGGAGCGATGACGCGGTTGGTGGCGAAGCCGATGCTCCGGTCCGGGGACACCCCGATGATGGCCCGGTCCGCGCCCACCGCCTCCAGGAACCCGCCACTGCCCGAGGCCGTCAGGTAGCCGAGTCTGGCGTCCCCTCCCATCGTGGTGCCGCCGGCCCGCTCGACGGCCTCCCGCGCCTGGCGCTGCTGCCCTTCGGCGTAGAAGACGAGGTATTCGGCGCCCCGGGGGGCGGCGGGCTTTTGCGGGGTCGTGGTCGGGGTCGAGGTGGAGCAGGCGGTGAACGTGGCCACGGCGGCCAGCGCCACCAAGCCAGAGGCAACTCGCCGCATACTTCCCCCATCCACCCAGTGCCGCAGATTCTGCATCTTCCCGACAGCCATCGGCTGATGCAACTTCTCAGTGAAATTTCGGATGGGAAGGAGGGAAGCGGACCCCAGCCATGGGGTCCGCTTTGCCGTGGGTCCGGGCGGGGTCGGTCAGCGGGCGAGGTCGAGCTTGACGCCGCCCAGCATGACCTGGCGGGGCATGGGGCGGTTCAGGAACTCGTGCGGGAACCCCAGATCCACCCGGCTGGCCTCCTCCAGCGTGGCCAGCTGGCTCTCGCTGAACCGCACCTCCAAGGCCCCCAGGTTGTCCTCCAGCTGCGCCGGCGTGCGCGCTCCCACGATGGGCGCCGTGACGCCGGGGTTGAGCGTCGTCCAGGCCAGGGCGACCTGCGACGGCGTCACGCGCAGCTCGGAGGCCACCTGCTTGACCACGTCGGCGATGTCCAGGGCGCGCTCGGTCAGCGACCCGTTGGCCGCCGCGACGTTCTTGCGCGTGCCGGACGGATCGGCGGAGACCGCCTGGTCGAGGTCGGCGCGGCTGTACTTGCCGGTCAGCACCCCGCTGGCCAGCGGCGACCACGGGACCACCCCGAGCCCCATCTCCCGCGCCATCGGGATGAGGTCACGTTCGACGGTCCGCTCGACCAGGCTGTACTCGATCTGCAGGGCGATCAGCGGCGCCCACCCGCGCAGGTCGGCGATGGCCTGCATGCGGGAGACCTGCCAGGCGGGCGTGTCGGAGATGCCGGCGTAGAGCACCTTGCCCGCCCTGACGAGGTCGTCCAGGCCGCGCAGGATCTCCTCCACCGGGGTGGTGAGTCCCAGGCGTGCAGGTAGAGCAGGTCGATGTAGTCGGTGTTCAACCGGCGCAGGCTCGACTCCACCGACTGCACCATGCTCTTGCGGTGGTTGCCACCGGAGTTAGGGTCGCCGGGCCGTCTGGCCAGGGTGTACTTCGTGGCCAGCACCAGCTGCTCGCGCCGCCCCGACGCGAACTCGCCCACGAGGGTCTCCGAGGTGCCCTCCGTGTACTGGTTGGCGGTGTCGATGAAGTTGCCGCCGCGGTCCACGTACGTGTCGAAGATCCGGCGCGACTCGTCCTTGTCCGAGCCCCAGCCCCAATCCGTGCCGAACGTCATGGTCCCCAGCGCCAGCGGCGAAACACGCAGGCCGGACCGCCCGAGCAGGCGGTAGGTGTCAAGAGTCGTCATGCCATCAAGGCTGCTCCGCCGGCGAGCGGGGCGGAAGGGAAGGCTCTTCCTGGGAAGAGTTTTCCTAGGCAGGCGCGTCGTAGGATCGAAGGGATGAGCACCGTGGATCAGACCCGCGAGCTCGCGGCCTTTCTCCGCACCCGCCGCGAGCGCCTGACCCCCGGCGACGTCTCCCTGCCCGCCCGCCGCGCCCAGCGCCGCACTCCGGGCCTGCGCAGGGAGGAGGTCGCCGAGCTGGCGGGCGTCAGCGTCGACTACGTGATCCGCCTGGAGCAGGGCCGCGGTCTGCGTCCCTCGCCCGAGGTGCTGGAGGCGCTGGCCGGCGCCCTGCGGCTGAACGAGGACGAGCGGGCCTACCTGTTCGACCTGGCCCGCCAGCGGCCCACCCGGCAGGCTCCCCCGGCGGACGAGGCCGGTCCGCTGGCGCAGCTCGTCCTGGACCTGTCGCCACTGCCCGCCATGCTGGTCAACCACCGCTTCGACATCCTGGCGTGGAACCCGGAGATGGCGGCGCTGCTGTCGATGGACCTGGCCACGCTGCCTGCGCCGCAGCGCAACACGCTGTGGCTGTGCATGCTGCATCCGGGCCTGCGCGACTACTTCTGCGACAGGGAGCGTGCGCTGCGCGAGGGCATCGCCGACCTGCGGGCCTCGTGGGCGGCCCACCCCGACGACAAGGCGCTCACGGAGCTGATCGACGAGCTCACGACCGGCAGCGAGGAGGTCGCGCGGCTGTGGGCGCTGCGCGACGTGCGGGTGAACGGCCGGGGCCAGAAGCGGCTACGACACAGGGCACATGGCCCGCTGACCGTCGACTACGAGGTGCTGGCCCCGCTCCAGACCCCCGAGCAGCGGCTGATCATCTACCGCGCCGCCGACCCGGACTCGCAGAGCGTGCTCGACGCCATCGCCCGCGAGTGCACGTGAAAAGCCCGGGGCCGCGCTGATGGCAGCCCCGGGCTGAATGTCACACGAGCGGACGTGCGGTCGGCAGGATCGGGTACGGCAGCGCCGTGTCCCCGGTCAGATACCGGTCCACGCCCGAGGCGGCGGCGCGCCCCTCGGCGATGGCCCACACGATGAGCGACTGCCCGCGCCCCATGTCGCCGGCCACGAAGACGCCGTCCACCTTGGACATGTACGTCTTGTCGCGCGAGACGTTCCCCCGCGCGTCGTAGAAGCCGTCACCGGCGACCTCGGCGAGGTCCTGCAGCAGCGAGCCCTTCTCCGGCCCGACGAAGCCCATGGACAGCGTCACCAGCTCGGCCGGGATCTCCCGCTCGGTGCCCGGGATCGGCTTGAACCCGGCCTGCGGGCCCCCGACCTCGACCAGCCGCAGCGCCCGCACGTTGCCGTCGGCGTCGCCGACGAACTCGGTGGTGGAGACCGCGTAGACCCGGTCTCCACCACCGAGTTCGTCGGCGACGCCGTCGGCCAGCTCCTCGTGGGCGCTCTCCATCTTGAACAGGATCGGGAACGTCGGCCACGGCTGGCTGCCGGGCCTGTTCGCCGGCGGCTGGGGCATGATCTCCAGCTGGGTGACGGACTCGGCGCCCTGCCGGATCGCCGTGCCGATGCAGTCGGCGCCGGTGTCGCCGCCGCCGATCACCACGACGTGCTTGCCCTCGGCCGAGACGGGCGGCTTGTCGAAGTCGCCCTCCTGAACCTTGTTGGACAGCGGCAGGTACTCCATCGCCTGGTAGACGCCCTTGAGCTCGCGCCCGGCCACCGGCAGGTCGCGCCACTGGGTCGCCCCGCCCGACAGCACCACGGCGTCGAACTGCTCGCGCAGCTCGGCGGCGGTGATGTCGACGCCGACGTGCACGCCGGTGCGGAACTCGGTGCCCTCGGCCCGCATCTGCTCCAGACGGCGCTCGATGTGCCGCTTCTCCATCTTGAACTCGGGGATGCCGTACCGCAGCAGCCCGCCGATCCGGTCGGCCCGCTCGAACACGACCACGTCATGCCCGGCCCTGGTGAGCTGCTGCGCCGCGGCGAGGCCCGCCGGGCCCGAGCCGACGACCGCGACCTTCTTGCCGGTCTTGACGGCCGGGGGCTGCGGGGTCACCCAGCCCTCGGCGAACGCCCGGTCGATGATCTCGACCTCGACCCGCTTGATCGCCACGGGGTCGGAGTTGATGCCGAGCACGCACGCCGCCTCGCACGGGGCCGGGCAGAGCCGGCCCGTGAACTCGGGGAAGTTGTTCGTGGCGTGCAGCCGCTCGATCGCCTCGCGCCAGTCGGTGCGGTAGACGAGGTCGTTCCACTCGGGGATGAGGTTCCCGAGCGGGCAGCCGTTGTGGCAGAACGGGATGCCGCAGTCCATGCAGCGGGCCGCCTGCTTGGTCAGCTTCTCCTGCGAGAAGTCCTGGTAGACCTCGCGCCAGTCGCTGATGCGGACGTCCACGGGGCGGCGCGCCGGCAGCTCCCGGTCGTGCGTGAGAAAACCCTTCGGGTCAGCCATTCGGTACGCCTCCCTTAACCCTGAACCGCGGCAGACATGACCGCCTCGTCGATGTCCCTGCCTTCGATGCGGGCGGCCTCGGCGGCCGCCAGCACCCGCTTGTAGTCGGTCGGCATGATCTTGCCGAACCGGGCGAGCGCCGAGTCCCAGTCGGCCAGCAGCTCCTTGGCGACCGGCGAGCCGGTCTCCGCGAAGTGCTTCTCGACCGCCTCCTTGAGGAACTCGCCGTCCTCCTCAATGAGCGTCTCGATGGCGACCATCTCGCGGTTGACCCGCTCGGGCTTCAGGTCGAGCAGGTACGCGATGCCGCCCGACATGCCGGCCGCGAAGTTGCGCCCGGTCGGGCCGAGCACCACGGCCCGACCGCCGGTCATGTACTCGCAGCCGTGGTCGCCCACGCCCTCGACGACCGCCGTGGCGCCGGAGTTGCGGACGCAGAACCGCTCGCCGACGACGCCGCGGACGAACACCTCGCCGGACGTGGCCCCGTACAGGGCGACGTTGCCGGCGATGATGTGGCCGTCGAGCGGGGCCTCCTCGTGCGGCCGGACGGTGATCCGCCCGCCGGACAGGCCCTTGCCGAGGTAGTCGTTGGCGTCGCCGGTCAGCCTCAGCGTGACCCCGCGCGGCACGAACGCGCCGAACGAGTTGCCCGCCGAGCCGGTGAACGAGATGTCGATCGTGTTGTCGGGCAGGCCCTTGCCGCCGTACCGCTTGGTCACCTGGTAGCCGAGCATGGTGCCGACCGTGCGGTTGACGTTGCGGATGGGCAGCTCCAGCGTGACCGGGGTGCCCTCGTTGAGCGCGCCCTCGGCGAGCTGGATCAGCGTGTTGTCCAGCGCGTGCTCCAGCCCGTGGTCCTGCTCGATGACGCGGCGCAGCGGCGTGCCTGCGGGCAGCTCGGGCTTGTGCAGGATCGGCGCCAGGTCGAGCCCGCTGGCCTTCCAGTGGTCCTCGGCCGCCGACATGTCGAGCATCTCGACGTGGCCGATCGCCTCGTCGAGCGAGCGGAAGCCCAGCTCGGCCAGGTATTCGCGGATCTCCTCGGCGATGAACTCGAAGAAGTTGACCACGAACTCCGGCTTGCCGGTGAAGCGCTTGCGCAGCTCCGGGTTCTGCGTGGCGACGCCCACGGGGCAGGTGTCGAGGTGGCAGACCCGCATCATGACGCAGCCGCTGACGACGAGGGGCGCGGTGGCGAAGCCGTACTCCTCGGCGCCGAGCAGTGCGGCGATGACGACGTCGCGGCCGGTCTTGAGCTGGCCGTCGACCTGGACGACGATGCGGTCGCGCAGGTCGTTCAGCAGGAGCGTCTGCTGGGTCTCGGCCAGGCCGAGCTCCCACGGCGCGCCCGCGTGCTTGAGGCTCGTCAGGGGCGAGGCGCCGGTGCCGCCGTCGTGCCCGGAGATGAGCACCACGTCGGCGTGCGCCTTCGACACGCCCGCGGCGACCGTGCCGACGCCGACCTCGGCGACCAGCTTCACGTGGACCCGGGCCTCCGGGTTGGAGTTCTTCAGGTCGTGGATGAGCTGGGCCAGGTCCTCGATCGAGTAGATGTCGTGGTGCGGCGGCGGCGAGATGAGGCCGACGCCCGGCGTGGAGTGCCTGGTCTTGGCGATCCACGGGTAGACCTTGTGGCCGGGCAGCTGGCCGCCCTCGCCGGGCTTGGCGCCCTGGGCCATCTTGATCTGCAGGTCGGCCGCGTTCACCAGGTATTCGCTGGTGACGCCGAACCGGCCGGAGGCGACCTGCTTGATCGCGGACCTGCGGGTGTCGTCGTAGAGCCGCTCGGGGTCCTCGCCGCCCTCGCCGGTGTTGGACTTGCCGCCGAGCCGGTTCATCGCGATGGCGAGCGTCTCGTGCGCCTCCATCGAGATGGAGCCGTACGACATCGCGCCGGTGGAGAACCGCTTGACGATCTCCGAGGCCGGCTCGACCTCCTCGATCGGGATCGGGTTGCCCTTGCGCAGCTTGAACAGGCCGCGCAGGGTCATCAGCCGCTCCGCCTGGGAGTCCACGAGGTTCGTGTACTCCTTGAAGATCTCGTAGCGGCGGGTCCTCGTGGCGTGCTGCAGCTTGAAGACGGTCTCGGGGTTGAACAGGTGGGGCTCGCCCTCGCGCCGCCACTGGTACTCGCCGCCGACCTGGAGCCTGCGGTGGGCGTTCTCCGCGCGCGGGTAGGCGTGGCGGTGGCGCTGCGCGACCTCCTCGGCCAGCACATCGAAGCCGACGCCGCCCAGGCGCGAGGTGGTGCCGACGAAGCAGGAGTCGATGACCTCCTGGCTCAGGCCGAGCGCCTCGAAGATCTGCGCGCCGGTGTAGGAGGCCACCGTGGACACGCCCATCTTGGACATGACCTTGATGACGCCCTTGCCGTACGCCTTGATCAGGTTGCGCACGGCCTTGCGCTTGTCGAGCTGGAGCACGCCGGTGTCGACCAGGTCCTCGATGGTCTCGATCGCGAGGTACGGGTTGATCGCGCCGGCGCCGTACCCGATGAGCAGCGCCATGTGGTGGCACTCGCGGGCCTCGCCGGTCTCGACCACCAGGCCGATCTTGGTGCGGGTCTTCTCCTGGATCAGGTGGTGGTGCACCGCGCCGGTCAGCAGCAGCGACGGGATCGGCGCGAGCGTGTCGGACGAGCCGCGGTCGCTCAGCACGATGATCCGCGCACCGTTCGCGATCGCCTGGGACGCCTCGGCCCTGATCTCCTCCAGGCGGCGCAGCAGCGCCTCGCCGCCGCCGGCGACCTCGTACAGGCCGCTGATGACGTACGGGTGGAAGCCCGGCAGGTCGTGCTCGTCGTTGATGTGGATGATCTTGGCGAGCTCGTCGTTGTCGATCACCGGGTACGGCAGCACGAGCTGGCGGCACGACGACGGACCCGGGTTGAGCAGGTCGCCCTCGGGGCCGATGGTGCTGGCCAGCGAGGTGACCAGCTCTTCACGGATGGCGTCCAGCGGCGGGTTCGTGACCTGCGCGAACAGCTGCGTGAAGTAGTCGAACAGCAGGCGCGGCTTCTCGCTCAGCACCGCGACGGGCGTGTCGGTGCCCATCGAGCCGATCGGCTCCTGGCCGACCTTGGCCATCGGCGACAGGATGATGCGCAGCTCTTCCTCGGTGTAGCCGAAGGTCTGCTGCCGCTTGACGAGCGCCTCGTGCGTGGGGATCTCCCGCTGCCGCGCCGGCAGCTCCTCGAAGCGGACGAGCCCCGCGTGCAGCCAGTCGGCGTACGGCAGCTCGGCGGCCAGCTCGGCCTTGATCTCGTCGTCCTCGATGATCTTGCCGCGGGCGGTGTCGATGAGGAACATGCGGCCCGGCTGGAGGCGGCCCTTCCTGACCACGTCCTCCGGCTTGAAGTCCAGCACGCCGGCCTCCGAGGCCAGCACGACCAGGCCGTCGGCGGTCACCCAGAAGCGGCCAGGGCGCAGGCCGTTGCGGTCGAGCACGGCGCCGGCCAGGGTGCCGTCGGTGAACGTGATCGACGCGGGGCCGTCCCACGCCTCCATCATCGAGGAGTGGAACTCGTAGAAGGCCCGGCGCGCGGCGTCCATCTCGGTGTGGTTCTCCCACGCCTCCGGGATCATCATCAGCACGGCGTGGGGCAGGCTCCGGCCGCCGATGTGCAGCAGCTCGAGGACCTCGTCGAAGCTCGCGGTGTCGCTGCCATCCGGGTCACAGATGGGGAAAAGTCGCGAAATTTCGCCCGGGATGTGGGCAGACTGCAGCATCGCCTCGCGGGCCCGCATCCAGTTGCGGTTGCCCTTGACCGTGTTGATCTCGCCGTTGTGGGCGACGTAGCGGTACGGGTGGGCCAGCGGCCAGCTCGGGAACGTGTTGGTGGAGAAGCGCGAGTGCACCAGCGCGATCGCCGTCTCGTAACGCTCGTCGCTCAGGTCGGGGAAGAACGGCTCGACCTGGTCGGGCGTGAGCATGCCCTTGTAGACGATCGTCCTGGCGGACAGCGAGGGGAAGTACACGTCGGCCTCGTGCTCGGCCCGCTTGCGCACGCAGTACGCGAGCCGGTCGAGCTCCAGCCCCTCCCGGCCCTGCGGGTCCGAGACGAACAGCTGGGCGAAGTGCGGCATGACGGCCCTGGCGCTCGGCCCGGGCAGCGCGCGGTCGACCGGCAGCTCACGCCAGCCGAGCACGGTGAGACCTTCCTCTGCGGCGATCTCCTCGATCAGGCCCTTGGCGACGCTCCTGGCCTGCTCGTCGATCGGCAGGAAGGCCATGCCGGCCGCGTACGCGCCGGCAGAGGGAAGCGCGAACGGCACACTCGCGCGGAAGAACCCATCGGGGATCTGCGTCAGGATCCCGGCTCCGTCGCCGGTGTCCGGCTCGCTACCCTTGGCCCCCCGATGATCAAGATTGCACAGAGCCGTCAGCGCCTTGACCACGATCCCGTGCCCCCGGCGTCCGGCGACGTCGGCAACCATGGCGACACCGCAGGCATCATGCTCGTTGGCGGGGTGGTACAGGCCCTGGGGCTCGGGGAACCCGAGGTGGGCAGCAGGCATTGAATCCCTCCCGTCGTCATCGTCTGTCTAGAACTGCTTTACAGGCGGGGACGACGTTGGCCCTGCTGCATATCGTGGGTAGAGATTACCGCACGCTGCCGGAATGGTGCCCGGCACGTCCGCATTGCGAACATTCGAGCTCATCCCAGCATCCGAACTCTCTATCCCAAACCCCGGATCTGGGCCCCAAAATTCCCGCTCGACAGGCATGTTTTCCGGCACGGGGCGCAACTCCCGACTCTCCGACGCCCGCATGCCGCGACTCCCCTGACGCCCATCCGTCTCGCCGGCCCCGGGCCGGCGAGACGTCGTACGGTGACGATCGGCGGAACGGCCACTCCCCGCAACCGCGGAGAGCATCGGGGGGCGTGCGGCCGGGACCGGTGACGGGAAGACCCTCTCGATAGGGTTGCCTCATGGAGCGCGACGGGGTGGAGCGCCTGCTCGCCGAGGCCGGGGCCGACAGTAGGCGGCTGAGGCACGCCCTGACCCTCCTGTGCGACGCCCGGTGGTGGACGCTGGCGGACCTGGTCAGGGAGACCGCCACGGCCAGGCGTACCATCGAGGCCCTGCTGCGCGAGCTCCCCCTGGAGCGCAGGGGCGACACCTTCCGGATCCCGCTGACCCATGTCCCCGACTACCAGGACCTCATCGCCCTGGCCCCGCCGCCCGAGGACCCGGTGGCCCACCTGCTCCCCCACTACACGCACGAGCTTGACCGGCTCAACGACCTCATCGCCAGGGCCCCGCGCGGCCGTCACGTGCTCGACCACGTCTCGGCCACGCCGGAGACGGTGCTGCGGCGGGCGCTGCTGCTGGGCTCCCGGTTCTGGTTGCCCGGAACGCGCCTGCTCTGCGTGGGCGACCACGACCTCACCTCCCTGGCCGTCAAGCTGGTCCACCCGGAGACCGACGTCACGGTGGTCGACATCGACGAGCGCATCCTGGCCTACATCGACGACCAGCGGCTGGGCGTCCGCACCCGCTGGGCCGACCTGCGCCTCGGCCTGCCCGCCTCCGCCCGGGACCACGACCTGGCGATCACCGACCCGCCGTACACGCCGGAGGGCACGGGGCTGTTCGCGGCACGCGCCGCCGAGGGCGTGAAGGACAACGGCCGCATCCTGCTCGCGTACGGCGCCGGCGAACGCACCCCGATGCTGGCGCTGAAGGTCCAACAGGCCCTCGGGGAGCTCAACCTCGCCTACGAAGCCATTTATCCCGACTTCAACCGATATTTCGGGGCAGAGGCCATCGGTTCCGCCGCCGACCTGTACATCCTCCGTCCCACCACCAAGACCCGCCCGGCCGTGACGTCCCGGCTAAGCCGTCAAACCACCGCCATCTATACACAAGGCCCACAATCGGTCGAAAGCCCCCAGAGCGCCCTCTCAGCGTCGCTGGAGGCCGTTCAGGGCTTCAACCCCGACCTGCTGGTGGGCGACTGGCCCAAGGAGCTCACCCAGCCCCGGACACGGCTCTCGACCTGGCTCTCCAAGCCGTACGCCGCCGCCACGGACCGCGTGGCCGTGGCCCTGCCGCCCGGCCTCGAGGCGGCCCTGCCGCGCCTGCTCCTGGCGACCCGCGCATCCCACGTACGCGTCGCGGGGTCCGGCCTCCCGCCCCTGCCGGACGTGCTGTCCACCGTCTACAAGCTGAGTACCGCCGGCGGCGTCCTGGATGCCGTACGCCTGCCGCAGCCGGACGGCGAGGCCGCCTCGGTGCTGCGCAGGATCCTGGACAACGGGCACGCCAAGCTGGCCAACACCTGGCGCGAGGCCCTCATCGCGGTGGCCCGCGCTCAGGGCACGACCCTGACCAAGAACGAGGCCCGCGCGCTCATCGGCGAGGCGGCGCCGTGGGCGGAGGGCCTGACCCCGCTGGAGGCCCCGCTCCACCGCCTGTCCAGCCTCCCGGAAGCCGTCACCGCGACCGTCACGGCCCTGACGACGACCACCTGACCACCACCCCGGCCCCGGCGGCGTCCGCCCGTGAGGCTCGAGCCGAGGTCAGGTCGCGGCGACGATGCGGCTCTGGACCACTCGTCCGAGCCCGTCGAGCGCCACGAGGGCGGTGACCAGATCCTGGTCGGGCGCCGTCCCTCCGACCCAGCTCACGGTCACGTAGTGGCCCATCGCCCGCGCCTGGGCCCGGCTGCGGGCGGCCTCGAACACGCCGTCCTGCCGTACGAACCCGTCCTTGCCCAGCGCCGACACCAGCGCGTCGGCCGCTCGCCCGTCGCTCACGTTGAAGATGAGGAACTGGCCCGACACCGTGCTTCCCTTGTACGTCGCCTGGAGCGCCTGCGTGCAGCCGGTGGCGGAGACGCCCCAGAGCACCTCGTCGCAGTCGGTGACCTGCCGCGTGGAGTCCAGCCGCATGGTGCCGAGGGTCCGGGTGGCCGGGGTGAAGACCTCGTTCAGGGTCAGCGGCGCGGCGTCGTTCTGGCGGGTGTCGATGGCGGCGTAGAAGGCGGAGGTGGGCTCGGCGCGGAGGCTGGCGGGCCTGGGGGCGTCGCGGCGCAGCCACAACCAGCCGCCCACGGCGATGACGGCCACGCTGACGAGCACAACGGCGATGACGACACGACGCGACATCAGCCGGCCACCCCCAAGAACGCGACCCCAGCACAGGACCTCGGATGACCACCCCTGGTGGCCGTCACAACGTCACAAGGCATCGGCGGAACGCCACCGGATCGAGGCCACGACGCAAGGGACATCACCCGGCACGAGCCCCCGGATCGGGACCACGGTGCGCAGGTCACCACCCGGCACGAGGCAACGGAACGCCGCGACACGACGGGCAGCACCCGGCGAGCGACTCCGGAGCGCCCCGGCGCGGCAGGTGCCGAGCAACGGACGGCATCCGAGCCTGGCGTGGCGGGAGTTGTCAGGCAGCCGGAGCTCCGGCCAGAGCAACTGGGCCCCCGACTGCCGACGACCGGAGCCGGATGGCATGACATGGCGGACAAGGCTAGATGGCTTGACGTCAAGAGGATGGCCCTGCGATCGATACAACGCGGCGGTATACGGCCTTCTCCGCTCCGCGCAACGCCAGCGTGAGCGAGACGAAGTCGTCCTTTGCGCCTGGCTCCGCGCCGTCGGCCCTCCCGAGCCACACCAGGCCGACGTAGTGGCCGAGCGCGTAGCCGCCCGCCTCGGAGTAGCCACCTGCGGGGAAGGCGGCCTTGGAGGACTCCAGGGGTCGCGTCCACCCGCCCCGGTAAAGAGTCTTCAACGACTCGACCAGGTCAGCGGCGGACTGACCGTCTTTGAGGTTGAGCAACGTGTACTGGCCGATGTAGCGGCCGTCGGAGCTGGCGTAGAGGCCACGCGCGGCTTGCGTGCATCCGGCGTCCGACACCTGCTCGAGGAGGCTCGCACCCCACAGTGCCGCGGAGCAGTCGGTGTCGAGCTTCTTGCTGACGAGCTTGAGCTTGAGCTTCTTGGAGACGGCGAGCTCGCGCTGGCCGAACACCTCCTTCTCGGTGAGCGCCCGCTGGTCCTTGGCCCGGTCCGTGACGGGTTCGAACAGCTTGGGCGAACCCCAGCCCCTGAAGACGTGCGGCAGCGCCGTGTCGGGACCCACCACGGCGGCGCCGGTCTGACGTTCCGGGGCGGAGTAGGTGCCGAGGGAGTTGACGACGGCCACCAGCCCGCCCAGGCCCGCCAGCACGCCGACGACGGAGACGATGATGACGAGCAGCCGCTGCTGCTTCGGCCGCAGCCCCCAGTCGGTGAGCAGCGGAAGCTGCCAGTCAGAGGGCGGGGTACGCCGCCGCTTGCTCGAGAACCGACCGGACCGCCCACCATCGACTTCACCGGCGGACTCGCCACCATCGGCACCGACCGCCGAAGGAACGGCCCCATCCGCCGAACCCCGGTCGTGGAACCCATCTGCGGGATAGCCACCACTTACCCGTCCAGTCGACCGCCGGCCACGCGACCCGCCAGCCGAACGACCGCCCGTAGCCCCGTCGGCTGAACGACGACCCTTGCCACCGGCCGGATCGCCACCATCGGCCGCTAATCCACCGTGATCCCCACCGACCGGAGCTCCACCATGGGCCGGTCCGCCACCATGAGCTGGCCCACCGCCATGGGCACCAGCAGGTGAAGCGCCATCATCGGCCGGCCAGTTGCCGGCATCGGCATCGCCCGCCGAGCGGCCGCGCCGCATGCGCGCCGCCCTCCGCCCGCCACGCGACCCCGCCGAGCGCCCGCCGTCGTCGGCGCCAGCCATCGACCGGCCACCGGCACTCGACTCCCAGCCACCATCCGCACCGGCCTCCGGCCAGCCGCCCGAGGCGTGACCACTGACACCACTGCCCGTGTCCGCCGCGGACCAGCCACCGCTCTCCACACCCGCCGACCGACCGCCACCGTCCGAACCATGCCTGGACCGGCGGCCACCTGAACCACGCCTGGACCAACCGCCGCTGTCAGCACCTTGCGCGGACCAAGTGCCGCCCTCGGCACCCTGCGCGGACCAGCCACCACCCTCGGCACCCTGCGCGGACCAGCCACCACCCTCGGCACCCTGCGCGGACCAGCCACCACCATCCGCACCCTGCGCGGACCAACCGCCACCATCCGCACCAAGGCCCGGTCGGGTGCCATCCGCCCCGGTGGGGACGTCGGTGCCCGGTGCATGGCGGGTGCCGCGGGGGCGCCCCGTGCCGTCCGTACCCGGCGAAGGTCTGCCGTGCGACCCGGAGCCGGCTCGTCTGCGGGCCATCACACCCCCGCCGCGCCGATGAGGTTGCCGACGCCGAACGTGACCGCCGCGGCGACCCCGCCCACCGCCAGCTGCCGCAGCCCCGAGAACCACCAGCTGCGCGCCGTCACGGCCGAGACCAGCGCGCCTGCCGCGAACAGCGCCAGGCAGGACACCACCGCGGAGAACACCAGCTCCCGGGCTCCGAGCAAGTACGGCAGCAGGGGCAGCACCGCCCCCACGCTGAAGGACAGGAACGACGACACCGCGGCCACCATCGGCGAGGGCAGCTCGCCGGGGGCGACGCCCAGCTCGTTGCGGGCGTGGACCTCCAGCGCGCGGTCGGGGTTGCCGGAGATCTGCCTGGACACCTCGGCGGCCAGGTCAGGTGCCACGCCCTTGTCGATGAAGGTCTGCGCCAGCTCCGCCTGCTCGTCGTCAGGGTGGCGGGTCAGCTCGCGCTGCTCCACGGCGATCTCGGCCTGGGCCAGCTCGCGCTGGCTGGCCACCGAGACGTACTCGCCGCCCGCCATGGACAGCGCACCGGCGGCGAGCCCGGCGACGCCACCGAGGGCGATGACCCTCGTGTTGGCCGTGCCGCCCGCGACACCCGCGATGAGCGCGAAGTTCGACACCAGGCCGTCCATCGCGCCGAACACCGACGGCCGCAACCAGCCACCGGTGACGTCGCGATGCTGGTGGTGGATCTCCGCGCGACCACTCATCTAGGGTTCTTCTCCTTCGTCACGACTTCGCCGTCAGAGTCAGAGTCCTCCGGTGCGACCTCAGCCTCGGCGGCTTTCGCGTCAGAGGCATCCGGCCCCGGCTCCTCGGAGGCTTCCTTCTCAGGAGCCGCCGAGTGCTCGGTCTCGGAGGCTGCCGCAGTGGCGTCCTCCGGCGTGTCACGATCCGCTGCCTGATCGTCCCCCGACCGATCCTCCTCCGGCCGGTCGGCGTCCGGCGCATCGGCCCCCGGATCGCCGTCCTGCGGCGCCTCGGCACCCGTCGAGCCGGCCTGGTCGGGCGGCAGCACGACCTCCGCGCTGTCCCGCTTCCTGGCCAGCCAGAAGTACGCCAGCGCCGCCACGAACAGCACGATCGACGTCCACTGGTTGAGCCGCAGCCCGAGGAACGTCACCGCGTGGTCCACCCCGCCGACCGGGTCGATGCGCAGCCCCTCGATCCAGAAGCGGCCCAGCGTGTAGCCCGCGACGTAGAGGGCGAACAGCCGCCCGTGGTGCAGCGCGAAACGCCGCCCCGCGAAGAGGAGCACGAAGCCCAGCCCCACGTCCCACAGCGACTCGTACAGGAAGGTCGGGTGGAAGGTGGCCACGTCCTCGTAGCCTTCCAGCCGATGGTCGGGGTCGATCTCGAGGCCCCACGGCAGCGTGGTGGGCGAGCCGTACAGCTCCTGGTTGAACCAGTTTCCCCACCGGCCGATGGCCTGGGCGAAGGCGATGCCGGGCGCGACCGTGTCGGCGACCGCGCCCATCGAGATGCCACGCCGGCGCACGGACAACCAGACGCCGAGCGCGCCGAGCGAGATCGCGCCCCAGATGCCGAGGCCGCCCTCCCAGATGTACAGCGCCTGGATGGGCTCCTTGGTCGCGCGGCTGCCGAAGTAGGTCTGCCAGTCGGTGATGACGTGGTAGAGGCGGCCACCGATCAGGCCGAAGATGACCGCGGGGACCGCGATGTCGACGATCGTCCCCTTCTGGCCACCGCGGGCCTGCCAGCGCCGCTCGCTCAGCCAGACGGCGACGATGACGCCGAGCACGATGCATAGCGCATAAGCCCGGATCGGGATGATTCCGAGATACCAGACCCCCTGGGAAGGGCTGGGAATCGAGGCAAGGGGCATGTCAGGTGAGGGTAGCGGAACTGAGCCTACTTAGCCGCCCCCGTAATCGCTTGGCGCAGTTCCTGCGGGCTGAAGAGTGCGGAATTGTCGATTTCCTTACCGTCCAGTTTCACCGTCGGCGTATGGTTGAGCTTCTGCGCGTCCATGATCTTCTTGCTGTACGAGAGCTGCGCGTTGGCGTTCTTCCCCGTGGTGACGCACTGGTCGAAGTCCGGCGCGCTCACCCCGGCCTGCTTGCCCCAGCTCTTCAGCTGATCGGGCGTGAAACCGGCCTCGGTCTCGGAGGGCTGGTTCTGGAAGAGCAGCTCGTGGAAGGCCATCCACTGCTTCCCGTCCGCGATGCACCGGGCGGCGCCGCCGGCGCGCACGGAGTTGGACTTGGTCGGCTCCTGCGAGAAGATCGTGATCGGGTGGTAGACGACCTTGGCCTTGCCTTCCGCGGCGAGGTTCTTGAACGTCTGGCCGCTGACCCGTTCGAGCTCCTTGCAGGCCGGGCACTGGAAGTCCTCATAGATGTCGACCACGGGCGCGGTGACGCCCTGCTTGGCCATCATGACCGACCCGTCGGCCTGCACGGTGATCGGCGCGAGGGCACCGGCGGCCTCCTCCGAACGCGAGCTGCTGGCCGCGTACCACCAGCCGAGGCCCACCGCCGCCACCGCGACCGCGCCCGCGGTCACGTAGGTGGTGATCCGCTTGCGCTTGTCACGGGCACGTGCGGCGGCCTGCTGTGCCTTGATCTTCTCGCGCGCCGTCTTGGCACTGGTGCGCTCAGCCTTGTTCATCGTCGTACTCCCCCTCATTATGATTGTCGCCCCCCAGGCCCAGGGCTCCGTCAAGCGCGTAGCGGCCCGGCGGGAAGCGCACGGTCCAGGCGCCGAGCAGCACGAGCCCGAAGTCGCGCAAGATGTCGAGCAGGTATGCCGGCTCCTGTCCCGCCCCGAGCTGGCCGCCGCCGCCGAAGCAGCCGCAGTCGATCCGCAGGCCGTTCGCCCAGGCCCAGGCGATGCCGAACACGAACGCGAACATGAGCAGCCCGGCGATCACCGCGGCCACCCTGGTCAGCAGACCGACGACCAGCAGCAGGCCGACGACGATCTCCAGGATCGGCAGGGCGTAGCCCACCGTGACGGCGACCGACTCGGGCAGCAGCTGGTATGCCTTGACCGCCACGACCGAGTCGGCCGGGTTGCCGATCTTGAGCGCGCCCGCCGCGATCAGCACTCCGCCCAGGACCAGCCGGGCAACCGTCGTCACCCAGGGTATCGCTGAAAAGGCGCTGCGTGACGGTAGTGACGCGTCCACAGGTCATCTCCTCTTTCTCTGTGCCGGGATGGGCACAGTACCGGGATCCCATATGACCACGTGGCAGATAAGCACTGATTAAGCAGCGGTCCTTGTCGGGGCACGCGCCTGATCTCCTACCACTTCGACGGCAAGGACGAGCTGATCGGCCAGGCCATGGTCACGATCTACGGGAAGCTGTCGGCGTTCATGAGCGAGCGGGTCAGCGCCCAGCGCACGCCCGGCGCGGCGCTGGAGACGTACATCCGCTCCCTGGTGGAGTACATCAGCGAGCACCGCGCGGAGATGCGCGCGGCCACGGAGATCTTCCTCAACTTCCACCCGCAGGACGGCTCGTCGGCGCGGGAGGCGGCCACCGACCTGTCGGCGCTGTCCCACGTCGAACGGCTGCTGGCCTGGGGTCAGGAGACGGGAGAGTTCGGCGAGTTCAACGTGCGGGTGACGGCCATGGCGATCCAGCGGGCCCTCGACGGGCTGCCGTTCCTGCTGGAGGCCGACCAGGACGCCGACCTGGCCGAGTACGCCGACGAGCTGGCCGGGCTGTTCGCCCGGGCGGTCAAGGCATGAACACCCGGCTCAGGGCCTGCTCACCCTGGCGGTGGACATCGGGCTCCCCATCGGCCTCAATTACGTGCGCTCTACGCCGAGCTTCGTGACGAGCTCAGCCGCACCTGAAGGCGGCCTCACCCCAGTCCGCGTGGTCGTTGCCGTTGCCGTCGCCGCCGTCCCCGGCCACGAGGTCCACGTACCGGGCTCCTGACACGTCGGCACTCAGCTCGTACGCCGCGTCGGCGGCTCTCAGCACCGGGCTGCGCGCCTTCTCCACGCCGTCGGCGACCACACTGAACTGCACGGAACCCCGCGTGGCCTGCACGTCGTCAACACCGACGAACGCCGTGAACCCCGTACACGCTCCCCTCAGGTAGAAACGCACTTTGGCGGGCGCGTGGGTGCCGAGCCCCTTGGCGAACGTGCGCCCGCCGATGACGATCGGCCCGCCGTCGGCCTCGCCGGTGTCGCCGTTGGACCGGTCGCGCTCGACCGGGCCCCAGCCGTTGGCGGCGCTGACCCACTCCATGTCGCTCGCGTAGGCGTCCCCGGCGGGCGGCGGGGGCAACGTGCGCACGGTGGCGGAGGCGGTGAGCCGCTTCGCCGCCCCTCCGGCGGTGTAGGTCGCGGCGGCCGTGAGCTGATAGGCGCCGTAGGCGGCGTCCGCGGGCGGAGTGACCTGCCAGGTGGTGGTCAGCTTCCCGCCGGGCTCCACCGCGCCCGTCCCGTCGCCGCTGACCGCCCACCCGTCCGGTACGCCCAGCACCACGCGAACGTCCCCCACCGCCACGTCCTCAAGGTTCGTGAACGTGGTGACGACCTCACCCGCCGACCCCTGCTCGAAGACCGCGGCGGGCGCCACGTCCAGCGACCCGCACGCCGGCGCGTCCGGCGCCGGGCCGAGGCCGGTCACGGAGAAGTCGTCGAGGATGAAGTCGGCCCCGGCCTGCTCGGCCTTGAGCGAGCGCAGCCCCACCCACACGTCACCGCAGCCGCCCACCACCCGCTCGGTGAACGTGGCCGTGGCGCGCCGCTCGGGGATCGGCGTGCGGCGCGTCTCGACGCTGGAACCGCCCTTGTCGTAGCCGGTCACCCACTGGTATGTCTCCGCCTGCGCGCTCTGGTAGCGGAACGACACCTCGTACGCCTGGCCCGGCTCGAACCGCGCCGTCCACGGCAGCGTACGGTAGATCAGCCCCTGCCGCTCCTCGTGCGCCTTCAGCGACCAGTTCCCGTCCAGCACGTCGTCGACCGTCTTGCCGTTCCACCCGGCCTGCGTGTACGGCTCGTGCCGCTCCGCCAGGTGCGTGCGCGCGTCGAACGACCCGCCCGCGTCACCCTTCACGAACGGCCCCCAGCCGGGTTCGGCCGACTCGAACGTCTCCACCTGCCCCTCCGGCTCCCGCTGGAACAGCCGCACGTCGTCCACCCGCACGTCCCCCTCGGCGGCGGCGGCCGTGATCCGCAGCGTGGCCGACTCGCCCGGCGCGGTGAAGGTCACCTTTGCCCGCTGGAAGAAGGTGTCGTGCTTCTCGTCGGAGGCGATGTAGTTCCTGGCCGTGGACCGGCTGACGGTCACCGACCGCCCGGCGACCTCCAGGGTGGTCTCGCGGGCCTTGCCCGGCTCCACCTCGACGAACGCGGAGGCGGTGTACGTACGTCCCGGCTGCAGCCCGCTCAGCCGCTGCTCGAGCCGCGCCCGCGCGCCGCCGCCGAGCAGCGCCACCCGGTGGCCCAGGTCGTTCTTCCGCACGCTCACCGGGCCGGTGACGGTCCACCCGCGGAGCCGGTCGCCGTTGAAGCCGGGGTCGCGCACGCCGCTGCCCTGCCCCCAGTCAGGGTCGGCCTGCTCGGGCGCCCGGCCGGGGTAGAGCACGTACGGCACGCCCGCCTCCGCCCGTAACGTGATCTTCCCGTCGGCCGGGGTGACCGTGCCCGCCTTGACGCGGCCCTGGTCGGTGAGCCGGTAGACGGTCATCGGACGGTCGGCGTCCCAGGTGGTGACCCCTCCGGCCGGGTTGAAGTGGTAGTACTTGCCCTGCCACGGCAGCAGGTACGTGGACCCGTCGAGCACCTTGTGCCCGCCGGCGAACAGCTCGCGCTTCCCGTTCCGGTAGGTGCCGCGCACGCCGCCGGTGAAGACGATCTCGTCCGCGTTCCAGTCCATGATCTTGTAGTGCTGCAGGTACTTGACCGGCAGGTTGTGCTCCCAGATGTTGCGGTAGAACGCGGTGAAGTCGTTCTTCGCCTGCCAGCCCTCGAACTCGACGATGCGGGCGTTGCCGAGGATCGGGTGGGCGTTCCAGACGTCCTTCTCGTCGTTGCGGACGAACCGGATGATCTGCGAGTTCAGCCCCTTGTTGGTGACCCCGCCGTAGTTGAGGTCGTTGGCCCAGTGCGACCACAGCGACGAGCGTTCCAGCTTGTCCGACCACTCGGTGGTCACCTGCCAGCCCTGCTTGCGCAGCTCGGCCAGCGCGCGGTCGGCGACCCAGCCGAACGGCCTGAACACGTCCACGTACAGGACGGCCAGGTTCCTGTCGGTCTCCAGGCGCAGCCGCGCGAACCGCCGCGCGAGGGTGCCCCTGGTCAGGTCGCCGCGCTGGTCGATCAGGTACGCCTGGTCGAGCCAGTTCCAGCCCTTGGTGTCCTTGTTGACGAGCTGCTCGCTGAAGCTCCTGGCCTCGGGGTAGGACTCAGTGGCGTTGACGTGCACGCCGAACGTGGCGTTCCAGCCCTTCCCGGCCTTGAGCAGCGTGTTCAGGTCCTTCAGGCCCCCGGCGCGCCGGTTGTGGTTGCCGCCGTAGTCGGGGTGGGCCGAGTCGTGGCCCTCCGACTGGTAGCCCTTGAGCAGCGCGAGCTGGCCGAGGCCGTCGGTGGCCAGCGAGATGCGTTTGACGTCGTCGAGCGTGCGCAGGAACGGGTGCGTCGCCTGGCTGGAGAAGTTGAACGGGATGTGGGTGACCACGCGGTCCCTGGTCTGCTCGGCGCCGGGCGGCTTGACGGCGATGTCCCTGAACGCCACCGCGCCGTCCTGCCAGTCGAGCGTCCCGTCACCGTTCGCGTCCGGGGTGACCACGACCTTGGCCCAGGGCGGCTCCTCGGTGAACGGCGAGCCGTCCGCGCGGTGCGTCCACTGCCCGCTCCACACGCCCACCGTGACCGTGCCGCCGGCGTCCTTCCTGGCCTGGTGCCAGAGCCTGGCCGCGTCCTTGTCGGTGACGCCGGAGGGGCGGTCGTAGGTGGAGTTCGACTCGACCGCCGCGGCCAGCCGATCGGTGTTCACGATCGCGTACGTCGCCCCGACCGGGCCGGCGTCGGGCGCGGTGTCCGCCGTGACCTGGGCGAAGACGTCGGCGGTGCGGGTCGAGTTCGGATCCAGCCGGGTGAACGCGGTCGCCGCGCCCGGCTGCGCGCTCGACACCGACACCAGGTCGTGGCCCGGCAGGTCGATCGTGTTGACGCGGAACGCCTCGGTGTCGGCAACCGAGTCGATCCTGAACGTCGTCACCCGGCCCTTGACCCCGATGCTGGCTCCCAGGAAGACGCCTTCGAGATCGGGGAAGGCCAGCCGGTAGCGCGCGGTCGTACCGTCGTTCCCGGTCAGCGTCACGGCGGCGGTCCGCGCCTGGCCATTGAGCACGACGGCGGGCACGCCCGCGCCGCCGGCGAGCCAGGCGCCGCCGGCCCGGTCGAGGTAGCGCAGGACGCGCGGGAAGGCGGGGTCCAGCTCCACGTTGAGCGCGGGCGACGAGATCGTGATCGGGTTCGCCACGTCCGCGGGCCTCGGCGGCACGTTCTGCGCGGTGGGGCTGGGCGGGGGCGCTCCGGTCGCGGACGGCTCCGGGGACGACAACTCGTACGTGGGCGCGGGTGTGGGGTCGGCGGACGCCGGGGCGGTCCCACTCATCGCCATGGTCCCGGCGAGGAGTGGGGCTGTGAGGGTGAGGGCTGCCGCGAAGATGACGGGACTGGGACGCATTGGTGTCCTTTCGGGTCATGCGTCACACCGCTCGGGGACCCGATCATCACCCGTGCCGGACCGCACGCCAAGGACCTAAGCGCCAGAACCTTGCACTAATCGCGAAATTTCGTCATATGGCCGGTAAAGCTCTGGCCTACCGGCGCACGCCCTTGGCCATGTCGCCGGCCAGCTGGGCGATGGAGGCCCGGCCCGCCGCCTCGTCGGGCGCGTCGAGGATGCGCCGAATGAACGCCGACCCCACGATCACGCCGTCGGCGTAGGCCGCCACCTCGGCCGCCTGCGCTCCCGTGCCGACCCCCAGGCCCACGCACACCGGCAGGTCCGTGTGCGCACGGGTCCGCTGGACCAGGCCCTCGGCGGCGGAGTTGACCGTCTCCCTGGCGCCCGTGACGCCCATCAGCGAGGCCGCGTACACGAAGCCCGTGCAGCAGTCGACGACGGCCTTGATGCGCTGCTCCGTCGAGCTGGGCGCCACCAGGAACACCGTGTCGATGCCCGCGCCCGCCGACGCGGCCCGCCACGGCTCCGACTCCTCCGGCGTCAGGTCGGGCGTGATCGTGCCCACGCCGCCGGCGTTGGCCAGGTCGCGGGCGAACCGCTCGGCGCCGTACTTGTCGATCGGGTTCCAGTAGGTCATGACGAGCGTGGCGGCGCCGGTGGCGGCGACGCCCTCGACCGTGCGCAGCACGTCGGCGATGCGCGTGCCGTTGATCAGCGACCTGTGCACCGCGTCCTGGATCGTCGGCCCGTCCATGAGCGGGTCGGAGTAGGGCAGGCCGATCTCGATGACGTCGCAGCCGGCCTCCACCAGGGCCGCGGCGGCGGCGACGTCGCCGCCCTTGGAGGGGAAGCCCGCGGGCAGGTAGCCGACGAGCGCGGCCCGGTTGTCCGCCTTCGCCTTGGCGAAAACCGTCTGAAGAGTCGTCATGTCTGTCCGTTTCGAAGGTCGAGTCTCACCATGATGCCCTGCCGTGCCCTTACCCCTGAGTCAGGGTCCTGGGCGGATGCGCGGCGGGCGGCCCGGCGCAGGCCGTCGCGGATTAGAGGTTGAAGTACTTCATGGCCGTGCCCATGTCCTTGTCGCCGCGCCCGGAGAGGTTGACCAGGATGGTCGCCTCGGGGCCGAGCTCGCGGCCGAGCTGCAGCGCGCCCGCCAGGGCGTGGGAGGACTCGATGGCCGGGATGATGCCCTCGGTCCTGGCCAGCAGCGAGAACGCGGCCATCGCCTCGTCGTCGGTGACGCCGTGGTAGGTGGCGCGGCCCGAGTCCTTCAGCCAGGCGTGCTCGGGACCGACGCCCGGGTAGTCGAGCCCGGCCGAGATCGAGTGGGACTCGATGGTCTGGCCCTCGTCGTCCTGCAGCACGTAGGTGCGCGAGCCGTGCAGCACGCCGACCGAGCCCGCGGTGAGCGTGAGCGCGTGCTCGCCGCTCTCCAGGCCGCGCCCGGCGGCCTCGTAGCCGTGCAGCTGGACGCCCTGGTCGCCGATGAAGGCGTGGAAGATGCCGATCGCGTTGCTGCCGCCGCCGACCGCCGCGCACACCGCGTCGGGCAGGCTGCCGGTCAGCTCCAGCATCTGGCGGCGGGCCTCGACGCCGATGATGCGGGCGAAGTCGCGCACGATCTCGGGGAACGGGTGGGGCCCCGCGACCGTGCCGAAGAGGTAGTGGGTGGTGTCGACGTTGGTCACCCAGTCGCGGAAGGCCTCGTTGATGGCGTCCTTCAGCGTCTGGGAGCCGTTGGTCACCGGGATCACCGTGGCGCCGAGCAACTTCATCCTGGCGACGTTGAGCGCCTGGCGCTCGCAGTCGACCGCGCCCATGTAGATCACGCACTCCAGGCCGAGCAGGGCGGCCGCGGTGGCGGTGGCCACACCGTGCTGGCCCGCGCCGGTCTCGGCGATCACGCGCTTCTTGCCCAGCCGCTTGGTCAGCAGCGCCTGGCCCAGCACGTTGTTGATCTTGTGGGCGCCGGTGTGGGTGAGGTCCTCGCGCTTGAGGATGATCCTCGCGCCACCTGCCTGCTCGCTGAAGCGCGGCACGTCGGTCAGCGTGGTCGGCCGCCCCGCGTAGGTGCGCAGCAGGTGATCGAACTCGCGGATGAACTGCGCGTCGTTCTTGGCCTTCTCGTAGACCGCGGCCACCTCGTCGAGCGCCGGGATGAGCGCCTCGGGGACGAACCGGCCGCCGAAGATGCCGAACTTGCCGTGCACGTCGGGGTCGTCGCCCTGTGCGCCGTTGCCTGCCAGGTCGGCGGTGGTCAGGATGGAGCCTTCGTGTGCCACTGCTATCCCTCTGCTGAGTGGTCGGGGCGCGTCGACGGATGGGCGCCGGCGGTCACGAGCGCCTCCACTGCCTTGCGCGGGTCCTTGCCGGTGACCAGGCTCTCTCCCACCAGGACGGCGTCGGCGCCGGCCCTGGCGTAGGCGAGCAGGTCGTGCGGGCCGCGCACGCCCGACTCGGCGATCTTGATCACATTGTCCGGGATCTTCGGCGCCAGCTTCGTGAAGACCTCGCGGTCGACCTCGAGTGTCTTCAGATTGCGCGCGTTGACCCCGATGACCCGGGCGCCGGCGGCGACCGCCCGCTCGAGCTCCTCCTCGGTGTGCACCTCGACCAGCGGGGTGAGCCCGATCGACTCGGCCCGCTCGATCAGCGACACCAGCGCCTCCTGCTCCAGGCAGACGACCATCAGCAGCGCCAGGTCGGCTCCGTGGGCCCTGGCCTCCCAGAGCTGGTAAGAGGTCAGGATGAAGTCTTTGCGCAGGATCGGGATGTCGACCCGGGCCCGGACGGCCGCCAGGTCGTCGAGGCTGCCACCGAACTTGCGCCGCTCGGTCAGCACACTGATGACGTGAGCGCCGCCCTCTTCGTAGTCGGCCGCGAGCGCGGCCGGATCGGCGATCGCGGCGAGCGCGCCCTTGGACGGGCTCGACCGCTTCACCTCTGCGATCACCGAGATCCGGTCACCCCCGAGCGCGGCCATCGCGTCTCTGGGGGCCTGGGCCCGCTCGGCCCGCCGCTTGAGATCGTCAATGGACACGGCCTGCTGACGGGCGGCGAGGTCGGCGCGCACCCCGTCGAGGATGTCGTCGAGGACACTCGGCCCTTCCGTCCGCTCACTCACGCGATTGGGGTCCCTCCGGTCGACAGTGGGGGCGGCGGAGAGTTCGCGTCGCGTCCGCTCTCTGCCTTGTCCTGCGATGGTATCGGCCCGAGTGGGGTCACCTCACCACAGGCCCCCTGACTAGGGAGCGAGGAACGCCCCGAAAGGCAAGTTTCGGACGACCCAGTAGACCATGATGAGGGCGATGAAGGCCCACAGCCACGCCGGATGGGCGAGCGTGGTGCGTCTCGGCCGGCCCTGCCAGGCGCGCACGACCCATCTCCCCCACCAGAACAGCAGGAGCGGGATCATGGCCACCGCGAGCGGGTTCAGCCCGAGGGCGGTGACGGGGTCGAGGTGGGCCAGCGCGTGGATGGTGCGCAGCGTGCCGCAGCCCGGGCAGTAGAGGCCGGTGATCCAGAGGAACGGGCAGGTCGGGTAGTGGCCGGGCTGGTTGGGGTCCACCACGCCGACGAACGCGAACACGGCGCCCGTCGCGCCCGCAACACCGAGCGGCGCGAGCAGCGCCTTGAGGCGAGCCGTGCCGCGCCGCTCGGTGGTTGCGATGCTCATGTTCCTAGTATCCGCCTTCCAGCTCAGTAGGAGGACGTGCTCGGGACGCTGGCTGCCAGGATGACGAACAGCAAGATGTAGCCGACGATGACCAGAACCCACCAGATGATGCCGGCGATCAGGCTCCGCTTCCACCAGGTCTTGGCCTCTTCGGACGCCTGCACGGCTCCCTGGTAGTCGCCCATCTGCCACTTCGAGTTGACCTGCGTCGACTTGACGATCGACACGATGCCCAGCGGAAGGCAGCAGAACAGGGTGGTGATGATGGCCCAGACCAGGTGGTTGTCCGGCGGGGTCCCCCCGGCCGGGGGCTGCTGCCCGTAACCGCCACCGTAACCGCCGCCGCTCGGCGGCTGCTGGCCGTAGCCACCACCGCTCGGCGGCTGCTGCCCGTAACCACCACCGTAACCGCCGCCACTCGGCGGCTGCTGGCCGTAGCCACCACCGCTCGGCGGCTGCTGGCCATAACCGCCGCCACTCGGGGGCTGCTGCCCATAACCGCCGCCGCCGCTCGGAGGCTGCTGCCCGTATCCGCCGCCCGGCGGCTGGGCCCCGTAGCCGCCGTCGCCCTGGTTGCCGTAACTCATGCTAATGACCCCTCATGTCGTCATCTTTGTGGTGAGTCGCGCGGCAGCCTAGCGAGGATGCGTGCCCTACGTGGAAAAACGTCCATTTTGCGGACAATTCGTAATCGGACCGCAAGCGGCTCGTCACGGTCCGGCTACGTGGATCAGCAGCTGATCGAACGGTCAGTAGTCGTACGTGGACGACGTGGCGGCGGCGCTGAGGCCGATGAGGGACAGCAGCATGCCGCCGAAGATGATCCAGCCGATCACCCAGAGCACGACGGTGATGTACGACGTGACCAGGCCGCCGACGGCCATGCCCGAGCCTTCCTCGCCGGTCTTCTTGATCCGGTTGAGCGCGATGTGGCCGAGGATCACACCCGGGATGCTGGTGAGGCCGCAGAAGATCAGGCCGACGATGCCCAGGACGAGCGAGGCCACCGCCATGCCGTTGGTCGACCTGCCGGGCTGGGGCGGCGCTCCGTACTGGCCGTAGCCCTGCTGGCCGTAGCCGCCGTAGCTCGGGGGCTGCTGGCCGTACCCGCCAGCGCTGGGCGGCTGCTGACCGTAGCCGAGCGGCTGCTCCTGCGGATAGCTGGGCGGCTGCTGGCCGTACCCGCCACCGTAGCTGGGCGGCTGCTGACCGTAGCCACCGCCCCCGCTCGGCGGCTGCTGGCCATAGCCGCCACCCCCGCTGGGAGGCTGCTGACCGTATCCGCCGCCGGGCGGCTGTGCGCCGTAGCCGCCGCTACCGCCCTGATCCCCGTAGCTCATGCCCTTGGCTCCTCAAAAAGTTCGTGGCGAGTTGCAACGGCAGCTTATTGAGGAAACGTTTGCCAAGCAGACACAGGATCAAAACAGTAAAGAAAACGTCATAGCCGGTGCGGGCTCGCCGCAGGCCGGGCGGGCGCCCGGCGGGCTCAGCGCGGGTCTGTGGGGTCGTCGCCGCGGTCGAGCGCGTCCCAGAGCGCCCGGTCGTCCTTGGCCTGGGCCCGGGGCTTGCCGGCGGTCCTGTCGTAGCGTGCCGACATCCCCGCCCACTTGCCACCGCGTACGACGGCGACGATCCCACCGGCGATCACCAGGACCGCGCCGACGGCGGCGACGGCCGGCCAGAGCGGCGTGATCTCCCAGGGGAGGTCGGCGGTGCCGCGCAGCACGTTGCGCTCGCGCAGCCAGCCGGTCACGGTGTCGCCGCTCAGCGCCGTCCACGTACCGGCCGCCGCGCCCGCACCGCACAGGGCGATCAGCGCGCCGACGACGCGCCGCCCCGCGCCTCTGGTGGCCAGCACGGCCACGATCCCGGCCAGCCCGGCCAGGGCCACGGGCGTCAGCACGGGGCTGAGCTCCCCGCCGGTGGGCGCGCCCGCACCTCCCGGTTCCAGGAGGCGCACCCAGGTGCGGCTCGCGGCGAACAGCACGAGCACGCACCCCAGGGCGGTCGCCCCCAGCCAGCCCCACAGCTCTCTGTGCCCCATCTGGCCCCGCTAACCCAGCGCGATCTCGAGCTGGTCGGCGTCGAAGCACGTGCGGTCTCCGGTGTGGCACGCGGCGCCGACCTGGTCGACCTTGACGAGCAGGGCGTCGCCGTCGCAGTCGAGCGCGACGGACTTGACGTGCTGCACGTGGCCGGAGGTGTCGCCCTTCACCCAGAACTCGGCGCGGCTGCGGGACCAGTAGGTGGCCCTGCCGGTGGTGAGCGTCCGATGCAGCGCCTCGTCGTTCATCCAGGCCAGCATGAGCACCTCGCCGGTGTCGTACTGCTGCACGATCGCGGCGACGAGGCCGTCGGGGTTGCGCTTCAACCGCGCGGCCACCTTGGGATCGAGGGACATGCACCCATTCAACCAGCCCACCCGCACGCCCCCGCCACCACCGCACCCCGTCCCGCGGGGTGGGGTCAGGCCAGGGCCTGGGAGAGGGTGTCGTAGATGGGGAACAGCGGCGCCAGGTTCGTGCGGCGCAGCCGCCGGAGCACCTGGCCGTCCGGGGCCACCAGGGCCAGCGTGCCGTTGCGCTCGCGCAGCGTGGCCAGCAGGCGCACCAGCACCCCGAGGCCCGTCGTGTCGATGAAGGTCAGCCCCGTCATGTCGACCACCAGCCGCGGCCTGGGCGCCGAGGCCGCCTCGTCGAGGCACTGCCGGACCTGCGACACGTTGTCCACGTCGACCTCGCCCGCCAGGCTGACCACCACGAGATCGCCGTGTTGGCGTCGCGTCATTCGCAGGATATCCACGCCCGTGCTCCTCATGCCTTCTCCCGCCCCGCCGAAAAGGTACACCTGTCTGCGGCGCGTCACGGTAGGTTTTCCTGACAATGCGCTGCGTGACGGCTCCGAACAGAGTAGCTTCGGGGCGCGACGTGTGCAGGGAGGACACCATCGTGGTGCAGGGCTCCGTCCTCGATCCCGACCTGGGGGATCACGTGTGCCTGCCGTTCGAGGACGAGCGCGAGCGGATGGCGGCCACGACGGCGTTCACGGTGAACGGCCTGCGCCGCCGCACCAAGGTGATGATCATCACCCATGCCGACAGCCCGGAGCGGACGCGCGGCTGGCTGGCGCCGCTCGTGCCGGGGTTCGCCGACGCCGAGTCGGCCGGGCAGGTCGAGATCCTGGCCTGCGCCGACACCCACTTCATCGACGGCCGGCTCGACCCGGATCGGGTGCTCAGGAAGCTGGCCGACGCCAAGGACCGGGCGCGCAAGCACGGGCAGCACGGCGTGTACGCCCTGGTCGACGCGTCCTGGGGGGTGTGCGACGCGCAGGGGCAGGCGGCGTTCGAGGCGGCGGCCAACGAGTTGTTCGGCGACCGGTGGCTGGCGGCCGTCTGCCAGTACGACCGCAACCTGTTCCCACGCGAGGCCATCGAACGGGCCATGTCCGTGCACCCGATCGCACCCGAGCAGGCGCTGCTGCGTTTCGCCAACGAGCCCGGCGGGCTGCGGGTCTGGGGCGACGTCGACCTGACCAACAGGCAGGCGTTCGCGTCGCTGCTGGGGCGGCTGGAGAAGGAGCCGGCCGAGGTAGTGATCGACGCGTCCGATCTCGCCTTCATCGACGCCGGCTCGGCGCAGCTGCTGACCGTCACGGCCATGGCCAGGCCCCGGGGGTCCACCGTGGTCGTGTGCGGCGAGTCCATGGCCAGGGTGCTCCGTCTGATCAGGGCGGATGAGTTCATCACCGTTCGCCGGGTGGGCGATGCGTAGACAGATATTGTGCGCGAGCTTCGCCCGCGGGCGCATCACGCTCCTTCGCAAGGCGGTCGCCGAGCACGCCGCCTACGAGGGGCTGAGCGGAAGGCGCCTGGAGGACTTCGTGCTCGCGGTCAACGAGATCACCACCAACGCCGTGGTCCACGGCGGAGGGTACGGTCGGCTGCGGCTGTGGTCGCACGGCGGCCGGTTGTGGTGCGAGGTGACCGACGAGGGGCCCGGGCTGCCCACGGGGTGGATGGGCGACACGCGGCCGCCCGCGGGGTTCGAGTTCCGCGGGCGGGGGTTGTGGTTGACACGGATGTTGTGCGAGCACATCACGATCGTGTCCGGGCCGGGGGGCACGACGGTGACCTTCGCCGCCGTGAACCCCTGATCACGAATGGGCGGCCGAGACCCAGGACGCGTGCAGGTCGGCGTACACGCCCGGCTCCTTGACCAGCTCGGCGTGCGGCCCGCGCTGCACCAGGCGGCCCGCGTCGAAGACCAGGACCTCGTCGGCGTTCTCCGCGGTCGACAGGCGGTGCGCGATCGAGATGGCCGTACGGCCCCGCGTGACGCCCTCCAGCGCCCGCGCGAGCCGTACCTCCGTCGCCGGGTCCACCGCCGAGGTGGCCTCGTCCAGCAGGAGCAGGTCGGGGTCGGCGAGGTAGGCGCGCGCCAGCGCGACGAGCTGCCGCTCGCCGGCCGACAGGGACTCGCCGCGCTGGCCCACGGATGTGTCCAGGCCCGCGGGCAGGCCCTCCAGCCAGTCGGCCAGACCCAGCTCGGTCATCGCGAGCTCGATCTCCTCGGTGGTGGCCGACGGCTTGCCGTAGCGGATGTTCTCCTCCAGCGTCCCGTCGAACAGGAAGCCGTCCTGCGGCACCATGACGATCCGCTCGCGCAGGGAGGAGAAGCGGATCTCGCGCAGGTCGCGGCCGTCCACCGTGACCCGTCCCGCGGCCGGGTCCATGAGGCGGGTCAGGAGTTTGGCGAACGTGGTCTTGCCCGATCCCGTCTCCCCCACCACGGCGACCCGGGAGCGCGGCGGGATCTCCAGCGTGATCTCCCGCAGCACGGGCGCGCCACCGGGATAGGAGAAGTGCACGTCCTCGAAGGCGACCGAGATGGGGCCGCGGGGCAGCTCCACGCCCTCGTCGCCGGGGTCGGCCACGTCGGGCGGGGTGTCGAGGACGCCGAGGATGCGGCGCCAGCCGGCGACGGCGTTCTGCGCCTCGTTCAGCACCTCGGTGGCGGTCTGCAGCGGCGAGACGAAGAGGGTGACCAGGAACAGGAACGCCACCAGCTCCCCCTGCGTGATGTCCCCTGACAGGCCGAGCCGCACGCCGAGCAGCACGATCCCGGCGATGGCGACGGCGGCCACGATCTCGGTCAGCGGGAAGACGAAGCCGACGATGGTCTGCGCCCTGACCTGGGCGCTCCTGTTGGCGTTCACGGCCTTGTCGATGCGCTCGGCGGTGCGGCGCTCGGAGGCGTACGCCCTGATGACGGCGGCCCCGACGACGGACTCGCTGACGGCCGCCAGCATGTCGCCGGTGCGCTCGCGCACGACCGTGTACGCCCGCGACAGCAGCTTCTGGAAGCGCGGCAGGGCGATCATCAGCGGGACGAAGCAGGCCCAGACGAGCAGCGTGAGCTGCCAGGAGTAGACGAACATCAGGGCGGTGGCCACGAAGAGCTGGCCGAACGCCACGATGATCATCAGCCCGCCCCACTGCATGAAGTTGCTGATCTGATCGATGTCGTTGGTGACGCGCGAGACCAGGGCGCCGCGCCGCTCGGTGTTCTGGGTGAGCACCGACAGGTCGTGCACGTGGCGGAAGCCGCGCACGCGCAGGGTCGCGAGGGACGACTCCGTCGCCTTGTAGAGGCGGACGTTCATGATGTACGCGGCGAGCGCCGTGAGCAGCACGGCCACCGCACATATCAGGACGGCTCGGGTGATGTAGGGAATGTCTGGAGAGCCGCTCTTGAGGCCCGTGTCGATCGTCTGCTGGACCGCGATCGGCACAATGATCTTGCCGGTGGTCGCCACGACGGCCAGCGCCAGCGTCCCCGCCAGCCCCTTGCGGAACTCGGGGGCGAGTGCGAGCCCTTGCCGGATCGTGTCCAGCGCGGAACGTTCGGAATTGCCCTGGATGCTCTGCGCCGTCATGCGCCGACCTCTTCCCCTTCCACTGTCACCTCTATGGCAGCGCGCTCGGCCTCCTCGCGCTCGTACGCGGTCACCAGGTTGCGGTAGCCGGCGCAGCGCTCGAGCAGCTCCTCGTGCGTCCCGCGGTCCACGACGCGGCCGTGGTCCAGGTAGACGACCTCGTCGGCCAGGGCGATCGTGGCCATCCGGTAGGCGACGACCACGACGGTCGACGCCTCGGCCGCGTCCCGCAACCCGTACAGGATCTTGGCCTCGACCTGCGGGTCCACGCTGGAGGTCGCGTCGTCGAGGATGAGCAGGCGCGGCCGGCGCACGACCGCGCGGGCCAGCGCGAGCCGCTGCCGCTGGCCGCCGGACAGGGACGCGCCGCGCTCGCCGACCCGGGTGTCGAGCCCGTCGGCGAGCCGGGCGACGAACCCTTCGGCCTGGGCCAGCCGCAGGGCCGCCCACACGTCCTCGTCGCTCGTCTCCAGCCCGAGCGCGATGTTGCCGCGCACGCTGTCGTCGAACAGGAACGTCTGCTGCGGCACGAGCGCCACCGACTCGGCGATGCCGCCGTAGGCGAGATCGCGCAGGTCGACGCCGTCGAGCAGCACGCGCCCTGAGTCGGGGTCCACGAGCCGGACGAGCAGCTGCACGAGCGTGGACTTGCCCGCTCCGGTGGGCCCCACCAGGGCCACGGTACGGCCGGCGGGCACGTCGAAGCTCACGTCGTGCAGCACCTCGGCCTCGCCGTAGGCGTAGGAGACGCCCGAGACCTCCAGCGCGGCCGGTGCGGAGGAGGCCGTGGCGGCCCCGCTGACTACGCTGCCGTACTCCATGGAGCCGGTCGCATCCAGCACCGCCTGCACCCGCTGCCAGCCGACGACGCTGCGTGGCAGCTCGGCCAGCACCCAGCCGAGCGCCCTGATCGGGAAGGCCAGCAGCGTGAACAGGTACGCCACCTGCACCAGGTCGCCGGAGCCGATCGAACCGGCCGACAGCCGCATCGCGCCGACGGCGAGCACCGCGAGCACGCCGATCGTCGGCAGGGCCTCAAGCAGCGGGTCGAACAGCCCGCGCACGCGCCCGACCGCGATGTTCGCATCGCGCAGCTCGTGGGCGCGCCGCCGGAACCGGTCGGTCTCCAGCCCCTCCCTGCCGAGGGTCTTGACGACGAGCGCGCCGTCGAAGCTCTCGTGCGCGATCTCGCTGACCTCGGCGCGCAACTGCTGGGCGCGGGTGGCGAGCGGGCTGAGCTGGCGCTGATAAATCAGGTTAAGTACGGCGATAGCTGGAAAAATCAGGAAACCGACCAAGGCGAGCGTGAGGTCGGTGAACACCATCGCGATCGCCGCGGTGAACAGCATGACGATCACGCCCACGGCCATCGGCAGCGGCGCGAGCGGCGCCCACGCGGCCTCGGCGTCGGCGCTGGCGTTCGACAGCAGCTGCCCGGTCGGGTGCCGATGGTGCCAGGACAACGGCAGCCGCAGGTACTGCTTGGTCACGTCCCTGCGCGACCTGGCCTGCATGCGGTACTGGATGACCCCGGCCAGGATGCGCCGCCCGGCCACGCCGAACGACTTGAGCAACGCCGCACCCAGGATCAGGAACGTGCCCACCCACAGCGCTCCCGAGGCGACGTTGCCCTGGGCGAACGTGGGCAGCACCACGTGCTGCGTCGCCCAGCCGAGCGCCCACGCGGAGCCCACGGTCATGCCGCCGTAGAGCGCGCTGGCCAGCACCGCCAGCGCGAACACCGCCTTCTCCGTGCGAATGGCCACCCCAAGGACACGGAGCCCTTGACGCATCACGGCCGAGGTGACCTTGGTCGCCACGCGGAATTGATCCCTTCAATCTGCCATTTCTACCTAAGTCACTATCTCTCCAGATCTGCACGTTATTCCCGCGGGTAGGGTTGCCCATGTGACTCATGCTCGCGACGAACGCTCCGCGCTCTGCGACCTGTTCGACCGCCTCGGCCCCGACGCGCCGACGCTCTGCACGGGCTGGAGCACGTACGATCTGGCCGCCCACCTGGTGCTGCGCGAGCGCAGGCCCGACGCGATGGGTGGCATCGCGATCAAGCCGCTGTCCGGCTACACCGCCTCCGTGCAGGACGGTCTCAAGGCCAGGCATCCCTACCCCGAGCTGGTCGGCGTCGTGCGCAAGCCGGGCGGCGTCTACGGGCTGCTGCCGTTCCTCGACGAGGCGGTCAACACGCTGGAGTTCTTCGTCCACCACGAGGACGTGCGCCGCGCCCAGCCGGAGTGGGAGCCCCGCGAGCTGTCCGAGGAGTTCGAGCAGCTCATCTGGAAGCGGGTCGCCTCGGGTGCCCGGCTGATGCTGCGCAAAGCGCCGGTCGGCGTGGTGCTGCACCGGCTCGGCGGCGGCGTGGTGCTCGGCGGTCCCCGCGGCGGCACCAGGGTGGAGGTCACGGGCCGGGCCGCCGAGCTGCTGATGTTCTGCTTCGGGCGGCAGCGGCACGCCCAGGTGGAGCTGACCGGCGACCCTGAGGCCGTCGACCGGCTCCGCGACGCCCCTCTGGGCGTGTAGCCGGGCCGTCCGGTGATCCGGATTGCCTATCGCAGAATTCCCGGTGTCGTAGGGGCTCGCGATCGGGTTCTAGCCCGTACCATGGCAGAGGAAAGAAGCCCCCCGGTTATGATCATGAACATCTTCACAGAAGATGCCGATGATCGCCCAGATCCGGGTATATACGGCTGGGAATGGACTGCAGGAGGCCCCCATGCAGGTCAAGAAGGTGCTCACCTACGTGGCTGTCGCGTTCGTGGTGTTCTACCTTTTCACCAAGCCGGCCCAGGCTGCGGCGGCGGTCAACGGAGTGTTTGATGGAATCCTCCAAGGCGCCAACCAACTGGCTGTCTTCTTTACAAATGTTCTGACCTGACGCGAGCTTCTGTCTGCGGTAGATGCTTCCCCGCGCTGCCAGATCGTGTTACGCAGGCAGAATGAGAGATCGCCCGAGCGGCACCAAGATCAATCAGCTCGATCCCAATGCGCGGCGGATCCTCGAGCGAACCGAGCTCGAGGGCATCGAGCTGATCCGTTTTCTCTACGCCGACCACGGAGGCGTGATCCGGGGTAAGGCGGCATCGCGGTCGCGGTTGGCCGAACGGCTCAGCACGGGCATCGGGCACACGGTGGCCATGATGGCGATGAACATGCTCGACCAGCTCCAGGAGGTCGAGCACATGGGTCCGGTGGGCGAGGTGCGCATCGTCCCCGACCCTGCCACGTACGTCCCGCTGCCCCACGCCCCCGGCGCGGCGGCGATGCTGTCGGACCTGCGCCTGCCGGACGGCAAGCCGTGGGGGGCCTGCCCACGCACCTTCCTCAAGGACGCCGTCGCCGAGCTGGCGACCGAGGGCTACACGCTGGTGGCGGCGTTCGAGCCGGAGTTCACCCTCGGCCGCCGCCTGCCGGACCCGACCGGCGGCCCCGACCGGCTGGTGCCCATGGATGACTCGCTCTGCTACGCGAACGTCGGGTTCGACATGGCCCACGACTACACGATCAAGCTCATCCACGCCCTGGAACAGCAGGGGCTGCGCGTCGAGCACTACCATCCCGAGCTCGGGCCGGGACAGCAGGAGCTGTCCGTACGCCACGCGCCCGCGCTGCGCGCCGCCGACAACCACGTCCTCTACCGCGAGACCGTGCGCGGGGTCGCCCTGCGCATGCAGATGTGGGCCACGCTCGCCCCCAAGCCGCTGGCCGACCAGGCGGGCAACGGGGCCCATCTGCATCTTTCGCTGTGGAACGACACGCAGAACGTGTTCGCCGAGGAGAGCGAGGTGCGCGACGGGTTCATCGGCGGCCTGCTCGCCCACCTGCCCGCCCTGACGGCGCTGACGTGCGGGAGCGTCAACAGCTTCCGGCGGCTGGCGCCCCGCATGTGGTCGAGCGCGTACGCCGTCTACGGGCCCGACAACCGGGAGGCCGCGGTCCGCGTGTGCTCGCCGCTGGGTGAGACCGGCGAGCCGAACCTGGAGCTCAAACCGTCGGACTCCTCCGCCAACCCCTACCTGTCGCTCGGGGCCGTCATCCACGCGGGCCTGGACGGCATCCGGCGCAAGCTGGACCCCGGACCCGCCGTGGACGTGGACCCGGACACGCGGCCCGGCCAGTACACGCGCCTGCCTTCGTCCCTGGACGAGGCGCTGGACGCGCTGGAGGCCGACGAGGTGCTCATGGAGGCCCTGGGGCCGCTGCGGCGCAGCGCGTACCTGGCCGTGAAACGCTCGGAGGCGGCGGCGTTCGCGGCCAAGGACGTCGCCTACGAGCTGTTCCACCACATGCGGGTGTTCTGACGGACCCCCGCCCGGCCGACGCGCGCGCGGCACCGCCCCGCGACACGGCGCCGCCCCACGACACGGCGCCGCATCACGACGGACGCGCGGTCAGCGGACCGGGTGGCCCGCCAGCCGGAGCGTGTCCTTGACCTCGGAGATCTTGAGCGTGCCGAAGTGGAACACCGAGGCCGCGAGCACCGCGTCGGCGCCCGCCGCCACCGCCGGAGGGAAGTCCTCCAGGCGGCCGGCGCCGCCGCTGGCGATCACCGGGACCCGCACCGCGGCCCGCACCGCGCGCAGCATCTCCAGGTCGTAGCCGTCGAGCGTGCCGTCACCGTCCATCGAGTTGAGCAGGATCTCGCCCACGCCCAGCTCCTCGCCGCGCGCCGCCCACTCGACCGCGTCGATCCCGGTGCCGCGCCGCCCGCCGTGCGTGGTGACCTCGAACCCGCTGGCGGTGCCGGGCGCGCGCCGGGCGTCCACGGACAGCACGATGCACTGGGCGCCGAACCGCCGGGACGCCTCGGTGAGCAGCTCGGGCCGGGCGATGGCGGCCGTGTTGAGCGACACCTTGTCGGCCCCGGCCCGCAGCAGCCGGTCGACGTCCTCGACCGCGCGCACGCCGCCGCCGACGGTCAACGGGATGAACACCTGCTCGGCCGTCCTGCGTACGACGTCGAGCATGGTCTCCCGCTCGCCGGACGACGCGGTGATGTCGAGGAAGGTGAGCTCGTCGGCGCCCTCCTCGTCGTAGCGCCTGGCCAGCTCGACGGGGTCGCCGGCGTCGCGCAGGTTCTCGAAGTTGACGCCCTTGACCACGCGCCCGGCGTCCACGTCGAGACAGGGGATGACTCTTACGGCTACGGTCATGCTCGAACAGCCTCGATTTCGATCTCGACCAGCATTCGAGGGTCGACCAGCCCGGCCACCCTCACTCCAGTGCAGGCGGGACGCACCTTTCCGAAGACCTCGCCGATGGCCTGCCCAACGAGGTCGAAGTGGCGCTGCTCCACCACATAGTAACGGACCATGACCACGTCCTCGCAGGTCAGACCGCCCATCGTGACGGCCTCCAGCGCGATGTCGATCGCGGTCAGGCTCTGTCTGTAGGCGTCGCCCACATGGCGCACCTCTCCGTCGACCGTGGCCGTGCAACCGGACACGATCACCCGATCACCCGCGATGACGGCGCGGGCGTAGCCGTACCTCTCCTCCCAGATGCCGCCGGAGAACACCCGCGAGCCGGTGCTTTCCATGCCGAAGATGCCAACGCTCATCTCGCCCCCTCCCGGCAAGAGCTACACGCGTACTGCGTCAAGCGCGTTTTCCAGTGTGAACGCGTGAGCGTAGAGCGCCCTGCCCACGATGGCCCCCTCCAGTCCGTCGGGAACGAGGGAGGCGAGTGCGACCAGGTCATCCAGGCTGGAGACGCCGCCGCTGGCCACGACGGGCCGGCCGGTGCGGGCCAGGATCCGGCGGTAGAGGTCGAGATTGGGACCCTGGAGCATGCCGTCCTTGGTCACGTCGGTGACGACGTAGCGGGGGCAGCCGTCGGACTCGAGCCGGTCGAGGACCTCCCACAGATCCCCGGCCTCCTCGGTCCAGCCCCTGGCCGCCAGCGTGGTGCCGCGCACGTCCAGCCCGACCGCGATCTTGTCGCCGTGCTCGGCGATGATCTTCCGGCACCAGCCGGGATTCTCCAGGGCCGCGGTGCCGATGTTGACCCGGCGGCAACCGGTGGCCAGCGCGGCCGCCAGGGAGTCGTCGTCGCGGATGCCGCCGGACAACTCCACGTTCACGTCGAGCCTGCCGATGACGTCGGCGATCAGCTCCCGGTTGCTCCCCCGGCCGAACGCGGCGTCGAGGTCGACCAGATGGATCCACTCGGCGCCCGCCTCCTGCCAGGCCAGCGCGGCGGCGAGCGGCTCTCCGTAACCGGTCTCGGTGCCGGCCTCGCCCTGCACCAGGCGTACGGCCTGGCCGTCGACGACATCCACGGCGGGCAGCAATACGAGCGACATTCAGGTCCTCCGGTCGAAAGCGAGGGTCACGACAACGGGCGCGAGCAGCAGCGAGAAGACGAACACACCGAAACTGAGGAAGACCGATCCCCACATCAGCCAGACGATCGCCTGCACGAACAGGAAGCCCAGCGCGATCATGATGTTCTGGGCGCGGTGACGACGGGCGATCAGGCCGCCCTGGCGGTAGAACCGCACCGGGCGCGGGGTCAGCCTGGCCAGGAGCGCGCGGCGGCGCGCCCGGCGCGCCTGCCGCTCCTCGTTGACCCGGATCGCGCGCGCCCGCTCCGCCTCCCGCTCGGCCCGCCGGCGCGCACGCTCCTTGCTCATGGTGTCCCGGACCGGGTTCTCGAGGCGCTCACAGCGTCTGCAGCCAGTTCTTCAGCAGCACGGCCCCGGCGTCGGCGGACTTCTCGGGGTGGAACTGGGTGGCCATGAGCGGGCCGTTCTCCACGGCGGCCACGAACGGCACGCCGTGCTCGGCCCAGGTGACGAGCGGCTCGGCGAACCCGTCGCCGGCATGCAGCTCCCACTCGCGCACGCCGTAGGAGTGGACGAAGTAGAAGCGGGTCGCGGCGTCGAGACCGGCGAACAGCACGCTGCCCGCGGGCGCCTTGACCGTGTTCCACCCCATGTGGGGCAGCACGGGCGCGTCGAGCCGTTCGACCGTGCCGGGCCACTCGCCGCAGCCCTCGGTCTCCACGCCGTGCTCGACGCCCCTGGCGAACAGGATTTGCATGCCGACGCAGATGCCCAGCACCGGACGCCCGCCGGACAGGCGGCGGCCGATGATCTGTTCGCCGCGCACGCTCTTGAGCCCGGTCATGCACGCCTCGAACGCGCCGACCCCAGGCACCACCAGCCCGTCGGCGTTGAGGGCGGCGTCGAAGTCGGGCGTCACGGTCACCTCGGCGCCCACCCTGGCCAGCGCCCGCTCGGCCGAGCGCAGGTTGCCCGAGCCGTAGTCGAGGATGACGATGTTCTTCTTCACCACCAGAGCACCCCTGCCGTGATCGCCATCGCGGCGCCCAGCGCGCAGATGGCCGCACCGATCTTGAGACCCTGCCTGAACAGGGAGAACACTCCGCCGATGAGGAACAGCCCGAGGAAGACCATCACGCCGGCGATGAGGTTGTCGGTCATAGGACGCCCTTGGTGCTGGGCACGCCCGTGGCGCGCGGGTCGAGCTCGGACGCCTCGCGCAGTGCCCTGGCCAGGGCCTTGAACTGGGCCTCGACGATGTGGTGGGCGTTGCGCCCGTACGGGACGTGGACGTGCAGGCAGATCGCGGCCTGCGCGACGAGCGACTCCAGGATGTGGCGCGTCATCGTCGTGTCGTAGTCGGGGCCGATCATCGGCGCCATGCCCTCGGGCTCGGAGTGCACGAGGTATGGTCGCCCGGACAGGTCGACGGTGACCTGGGCCAGCGACTCGTCCAGCGGGCACGACGCGCTGCCGAACCTCCTGATGCCCGACTTGTCGCCCAACGCCTCGCGGAACGCCGCGCCCAGCGCGAGCGCGGTGTCCTCGATCGTGTGGTGGGAGTCGATGTGCAGGTCGCCCTCGGTCTTGACCGTCAGGTCGAACAGCCCGTGCTTGCCGAGCTGGGCCAGCATGTGGTCGAAGAACCCGACCCCGGTCGCGACCTCGACCCGGCCGGTGCCGTCGAGGCCGACCTCCACCAGGACCGAGGTCTCCTTCGTAACGCGCTCGACGCGGCCTACGCGACTCACAAGACTCCTTCCAGGGCGGCGCGGAAGGCCGCCATCTCCTCACCGGTGCCGATCGACACCCGCAGCCATTGTGGCGGGCCGACCTCGCGGATGAGCACTCCGCCCGCCAGCAGCCCCTCCCACACCTTGCGCCGGTCGGGGAAGCGCCCGAACAGCACGAAGTTCGCGTCGGAGTCGGCCACGGCCAGGCCCTTGGCGCGCAGCCACGCGACCGTGTCGTCGCGCTCGCGGCGCAGCGCGTCGACCGTGCCCAGCAGCTCGGCGCGGTGCCGCAGCGCCACGCGCGCGGCCGCCTGGGTGAGCGTCGACAGGTGGTACGGCAGCCGCACCAGCAGCAGCGCCTCCACCACGGCCGGGTGGGCGGCAAGGTAGCCGAGCCGGGTGCCCGCCATGGCGAACGCCTTGGACATCGTCCTGGTGACGATCAGCCTCGGGTGCTCGGGCAGCAGGGTGAGCGCCGACGGCGTGCCCTCGCGGGCGAACTCGGCGTAGGCCTCGTCCACCACGACCATGCCCTTGGCCGCCGCCAGCACGGCCTTGATCGTCTCCAGCGGCTGCGCGGTGCCGGTCGGGTTGTTGGGCGAGGCCAGGAACACGATGTCGGGCTGGTGCTCCTCGATCGCCGCCGTCGCCTTGCCGGGGTCGATGGAGAAGTCGTCCTCGCGGTTGGCCGCGATCCACTCGGTGTTGGTGCCGCTGGTGATGATCGGGTGCATCGAGTATGACGGCTCGAACCCGATGGCCGTGCGCCCGTGGCCGCCGAAGGCCTGCAGGATCTGCTGGAGCACCTCGTTGGAGCCGTTGGCGGCCCACACCTGCTCGGTGGTCAGCCCGTGGCCGAGGTAGGCGGCCAGGTCGGCACGCAGGGCCGTGGCGTCCCTGTCGGGGTAGCGGTTGAGGTCTCCGGCGCTCGCCCGGACCGCCTCGGCCAGGTCGGCGACCAGCTCGGGCGAGGGCGGGTAGGGGTTTTCGTTGGTGTTGAGCCTGACGGGGACGTCGATCTGGGGCGCGCCGTACGGCGACTTGCCGCGAAGATCGTCCCTGATGGGCAGGTCGTCGAGGTTCACGAGGTCTCCGTGGGAACTTGCCAGTCGAATCGGGCGCGGACGGCGGCGCCGTGGGCCGGAAGGTCCTCGGCGTCGGCCAGGACCGACACATGGGCCGCCGCGTCCGCGAGCGCCTCTCGGGTGTAGTCGACGACGTGGATGCCGCGCAGGAACGACTGCACCGACAGGCCGCTGGAGTGGCAGGCGCAGCCGCCGGTGGGCAGCACGTGGTTGGAGCCGGCGAGGTAGTCGCCCAGCGACACCGGCGCGTACGGGCCCACGAAGATCGCCCCGGCGTTCCGGATTTTTCCGGCTATTTCCGCGGCGTCGGCGGTGTGGATCTCCAGGTGCTCGGCCGCGTACGCGTCCACGACCTTGATCCCGTCCTCGATGGAGTCGACCAGCACGATGCCCGACTGCCGGCCGCTCAGCGCCTCGGCGATGCGCTCGGAGTGCTTGGTCGCCGACACCTGGCCCGGCAGCTCCTTCTCGACCGCGTCGGCCAGCTCGGCGCTGGTGGTGACCAGCACGGCGGCGGCGATCACGTCGTGCTCGGCCTGGCTGATCAGGTCGGCGGCCACGTGGACCGGGTCGGCCGTCTCGTCGGCCAGGATGGCGATCTCGGTCGGGCCCGCCTCGGAGTCGATGCCGATGCGGCCCTTGAGCAGCCGCTTGGCCGCCGCCACCCAGATGTTGCCCGGACCGGTCACCATCGTGGCGGGCGGGCACTCCTCCGTGCCGTAGGCGAACATGGCCACTGCCTGCGCCCCGCCCACCGAGTAGACCTCGTCCACGCCGAGCAGCGCGCACGCGGCCAGGATCGTGGGGTGCGGCAACCCGCCGTACGCCTGCTGCGCCGGGCTGGTCACGGCCAGCGAGCCGACGCCGGCCTCCTGGGCCGGGACGACGTTCATCACCACGCTGGACGGATAGACCGCGCGGCCGCCGGGGACGTACAGGCCCACGCGGTCGACCGGCACCCACCGCTCGGTCACGGTGCCGCCGGGCACGACCTGGGTGGTGACGTCAGAGCGCCGCTGGTCGCGGTGGACCAGCCTGGCCCGCCTGATCGACTCTTCCAGCGCCGCCCGCACCTTGGGGTCGAGCTCGCTCAGCGCTCGCTCGATGGCCTCGGCGGGGACGCGGGTGGTGGTGATCTCGACACCGTCGAACCTGGCGGTCAGCTCCCGTACGGCTGCCGCCCCGCGATGGCGCACGTCGTCGCAGATGGGCCGCACCTTCTCCAGGGCGGCCTCGACGTCGAGCTCGGCGCGGGGCAGCACGTCGCGCAGGTTCTCCGGCAGGGAACCGCGCATGTCGATACGGGAAATCACCCGTACAGTCTACGGAGTCCGGCCCCCGAATCGGGTTTTGTCCACCATCCGGGACGCCCGCCACCCGCCATTCGGGACGCCCGCCACCCGCGATCCCTGCGGGAATGCAGGGCGGCCGTGGGCGACGCTCGCCGACGTCGCGCCCACGGCCGCCGCGACCCCGGACCGGGCCTGCCGGGGCAGCCGCCGCGACCGTCACGGGGGGGTACGGCCACGGCCGGGAAAGCTCAGGACCACACCACTGCCCGCCAGGAGCACTCCCCTAACGTGTCACGCCAAAAAAGCGCCAAGCAGTTTTTGCCGAGCGGCCACAGAGGCACGTGTCGCGGCGCAGCGAGTCACACCGGCCATCGAGGCCAGGTGAGTACTTTCACATTGCGTGTCCATTATGTCCGAGCCCATACGCTTGCCGCGTGGGACAGTGGCGAGGCCCGGACGGGCTCCTGGTGGAGGCGATCATCTTGGACGATCGCCCGCTGTTGCGTGTCTCGCACCAGGTCAACGGCAGGACGTACCTCCGCGGCTACTGCGCCACCGTCATCGAGCTGGCCGCCCACGGCGTGGACCTGGCCGAGCTCGTCGAAGATCACCCGACTTGACCATTGGCAGGGCATGCACCATGGTTCGGCTGCCGGCCTACACGCCGATGCTGGCCCAGCTCGGCTCACTCAACTCCGTCCAGGGCGCCGGCTGGGCCGTGGAGATGAAATGGGACGGCGTGCGCGCCCTCGCCTACATCGACGACGGCGCCGTCCGCCTGATGTCGCGCAACAACAAGGACATCACCCCCGCCTACCCCGAGCTCCAGCTCATGGCCGGCGCCACCGGCGGGCACGCGGCCGTGATCGACGGGGAGATCGTGGCGTTCGACGAGACCGGGCGGCCCAGCTTCGAGGCGCTGCAGCCCCGGATGCACCAGCGCAACCCCGCGGCGATCGCGGAGCTGACCAGGTCGGTCCCGGTGACGTACATGGCCTTCGACATCCTGCACCTCGACGACGAAAGCACCATCGCCCGCCCGTACACCCGGCGCAGGGAGCTGCTCGAGACCACGTTCACGCCCGGCTACCGGTGGGAGGTGCCGGTGTGGTTCGCCGACCACGCCGGGCTCGCGTTCGACTCCTCCAGGCAGCTGGGGCTCGAAGGGGTCGTGTGCAAGCGGATGGGCTCGCCGTACCGGCCGGGCAGGCGCAGCGCCGACTGGACGAAGGTCAAGAACGTGCGCGCCGTCGAGGTCGTGGTCGGCGGATGGAAGCCCGGGGGCGGGCGGCGGTCCGGGATGCTCGGGTCGCTGCTGCTCGGCGCGTACGACCCCCAGGGCCGGCTGCGGTACGTCGGGCACGTCGGCACCGGGTTCACCGAGGCCGCGCTGCGCGACCTGGGCGAGCGCCTCGCGCAGCTGCAGCGGCCCGACCCGCCGTTCGACGAGCCCGTGCCGCGCGAGCACGGCAGGGACGCCCGCTGGGTCGAGCCGCGCCTGGTCGGTGAGGTGCAGTACGCCGAGGTCACCGGCGACGGCCGGCTGCGCCACCCGTCCTGGCGCGGGGTACGACCGGATCGCGAGCCGCACGAGGCCACCACGGCGGAGATCCTGCCGGGCCGCGACACCGACGAGGCAGCCGGCTGACCGCGGCGCGGGCGCGTCGGGCTCTCACGTACGGCGGCGCCACCAGGACGACACGTGCCGCTCAATTACTTTTCGTCTCCATGATGTGACCTAAAGTCATCGCTGTGTCGAAGACTTTGATCACCACGCTGATCACGCTGGCCGGCACCGCGCTCGCGATGCCCGCGGCCGCCGCCGAGCCGCCGCCGCCCGCGACGCCGGCCACGGCAAGTTCCTGGCGCGCCGCGTCGTCCCCGCTGATGCACCCCGGCCAGGCCGTGCGTTACTGGACCGCGAGCAAGCAGGCCAAGGCCAGCGGCGCGGACTTGCCGAAGACCCTGCGGAAGCCGGTCCCGGCCTCCGCGCGGCGCAACGTGCCGTCCAGCAAGCGGCTCACTCCCGGCGGAGACTCCAACGGCTACGCCCGCGTGCGCCGCCCGTACAGCGGCTCGGCGGCCAGCAGGATCACCGGCCGGCTGTTCTACGTCAACGCAAGCGGGAAGGACGACGCCTGCACCGCCTCCGTCGTGCGCTCCGCGGCCAAGGTGCTCGTCGTCACCGCGGCCCACTGCGTGTTCGGGGTGCCGGCGGGCTCCTCGGCCGGCCGATGGCACTCGAACTTCGCATTCGTGCCCGCGTACGACGGGCGGGCGAGCACCGTGCGGCAGCGCGAGCCGTACGGGCGGTGGGGCGCCCGGCGGGCGTGGAAGCCCGCCGGCTACACCGGCCTGAGCGGCGGCGACTGGAACTCGACCTACGACGTCGCCCTCCTCGAGGTCGGCAAGAAGAACGACCGCACGCTCCAGGACTCGGTCGGCGCCTTCACCCCGATGCTCAATCAGGGCCTCCGGCACACCGTCGCCACCTCGGGCTACCCCGGCGTGTCCGGGAGGAGACCGTACGACGGCAGGGACCAGCTCTGGTGCCTGGGCAAGGCCATGCCGGCCGGCGGGATCATCGACGGCGCCCTCTACACTGCCTCCGGCTCCGCCCCCGTGCCGGCGGACGGGCGGATCGAGACGTACAACTGCCACCTGTTCAGGGGCCACAGCGGCGGCCCATGGCTGATCAAAGGCACCCGCGACCTGGTCGGCGTGCTGTCGGCGGGCAGCGAGGACGGCGAGGACGGCGGCTTCTCCGTCGCCAACGCCCTCAACGCCGAGAGCTACGGCGCCATCGTGAAGAGCGCCGACCCGAGCGGTGTGTACGACGCGCTGTCCATCAGCGCCGCGGGCCCGAAGAGCCCGGTCAAGCCCGGCGACACCGCCCTCGTCACGGCCACCGTGGCCCTGCGCGGGCTGACGTCCGCCGCGCGGGTGCCCGTCACGCTCACCCTGCCGAAAGGCACGAGCCTGTCCTCGGTTGAAGGAGCCTCCTGCAAGCGGACCAGCCAGCAGGCCACCTGCACGATCGCCGCCGTCCGCCCCGGCACCCCCGTCCGGCTCTCGGCCCGCGTCCAGGTCTCCCGCGACGCCGGCGCCTCACCGCGCATCACCGCCCACGTCGGATCCACCGGCCTCGACCCGTCCCAGACCGACAACACCAGCACGATCTCACTCCCGACCGCCCCCGCGTCCGGCAGCTGATCGCCTGGTCACGGCCGCGGTCGGGCGGCAGGCTCAACAGCAGGCTCCGTCAGCGTCCGCGCCAGCAACCAGGCCAGCGCCGGGAAGGCGATCAAGCACGCCAGCGCCGTCCTCAGGGTGGTGGCCTCCGCGAGCGCCCCCACCAGCGGGCTCGTCAGGCCGCCCACGCTCACCGCCAGTCCCAGCGTCACGCCGCCCGCCGTGCCCACCCGGGTGGGCAGGAAGTCCTGGCCCAGCGTGACGTGCAAGGAGAACGGGACATACAGCGCGATCGACGAGGCCGCGACGAACACGTACGCGATGGGGCCGGGCGCGAGCACCACGCCCGCGACCGCCGGGACGGCCAGCGCGTAGGCCAGGCGCATCGTGCGCACCCTCCCCCAGCGGGCCGCCAGCCTGCCGCCCAGCACGGTCCCCACCGCCCCGCCCGCGAACAGCACGAACAGCGCCACCGCGCCCGCCGCGCCGCCTCCCATGAACAGGGCCACGAAGGCGCTCAGCCCGACGTACACGATCGAGCGGAAGACGATCACCAGCGTCAGCCTGACGAACGACGGCCAGTCGTCCCGGCCGGACACCGGCGCCGCGCCCCGCGCCGCCTGCCCTTCCCCGGCCAGCGCCCGGACCGCCGGGAGCGTCGCCACCGCCCCCACCACCGCCGGCACCGCGAGGAACGGCGAGGCACCCAGCCCCCACCCTGCCAGCAACGGCGTCACCAGCACGGGAGCCGACGCGAAGCCCAGCGTCCCGCCCATCGAGAACCAGCTCATCCGCACGTGGCTGCCCTCGCTCGCGATCCTGGCCAGCCGCGCGGACTCCGGATGGTAGGCCGCCACGCCCAGGCCGGACAGCGCCACGGCCAGCCAGGTCAGCGCGTACGAGTCCGTCACGCCGCCGAGCGCCACCCCGGCGCCCGCCACGACCATGCTCAACGGGATCAGCCACGGCATCCGCCACCGGTCGGTCAGCATGCCGAACAACGGCTGCACGATCGACGACAGCAACGTCGCGGCCAGCACGATGCCGGAGACCGCGACGTACCCGTAGCCGCGCCCGGCCACCAGGAACGGCACGAGCGCGGGCACGGCGCCCTGGTAGAAGTCCACGGCCGCGTGGCCGGCGGCGAGCATGGGGATCCTGTTCACCCTCCGATCATTTCCCGGCTGCGGCTGGCCCGCTTCCGATAAAATGACAACCCATGCCGCAAGTCCGCCACCTTCCCGAGGCCCCCACGGGGCGGCGGCCGCTCGCGCCCGGAGCGGGCATCGACGCGCACCGGCACGACACCCACCAGATCGTGTACGCCTGCCGCGGCGTGCTCTCCGTCACCACCGGCGCGGGCACATGGGTGGCACCGGCGAACCGCGCGATCTGGATCCCGGCCGGCACGGTCCACAAGCACCGTGCCCACGGCGACACCGACCTGCGCCTGGTGGGCCTCACCGACAACCCCCTCGGCCTCGACCGCCCGGCCGTCCTCGCCGTCGGCCCGCTGCTCCGCGAGCTGATCATCGCCTACACGGCGGACGCCGATCCGATCGGCCGCTCCCACCCCCGGTCCCCCTCCAGCCCGACCGGTCGGCGTGACAGCGACCCGGCTGACCACCGCGGCGCCTTCCACGGCGACGGCGACGAGCGCAGCGGCGATCACGCGGCCGGCACCGGTCACGGCGCCGGCGAGCACGGCAGTCGCGAGCACGGCAGTCGCGAGCACGGCGATCACGGGGACGGCGGGGAGCGGGAGCGGTTGTGGGCGGTGCTGCTCGATCAGCTCAGACGGGCGCCAGAGCAGCCGCTCCACCTGCCCACCGCCCAGGACCCCCGCCTGGTCGCCGTCTGCGCGATCCTGCACCGCGATCCCGCCGACGGCAGGACCCTCGCCCAGCTCGCCGGTCAGGTGGGCACCAGCGACCGGACGCTCGCCAGGCTGTGCCGGCGCGAGCTGGGCATGAGCTTCCCGCAGTGGCGCACCCAGCTCCGCCTGCACCGCGCGCTCCTGCTCCTCGCCGACGGCGTCCCCGTGACCACCGTGGCCCACCGCTGCGGCTGGGCGTCGGCGAGCGCGTTCATCGACGTGTTCAGGCGGGCGTTCGGGTACACCCCGGGCAAGGCCTTTACAATGTAGATTCGCTACAATGGGCTCCCGTGAGCAAATCGAAAGGCAAGGGCGGCACTCCGGCCACCATGGCGCTGACCAAGGCCAAGGCCGAGTTCACGCTCCACCCCTACGAGCACGACGCCGCGGCGCAGGCCTACGGCGAGGAGGCGGCGGACGCGCTCGGTGTGCCGTACGAGCGGATCTTCAAGACGCTGGTGGCCGAGGTGGAGAGCGGCCTGGCAGTGGCGGTCGTGCCCGTGTCGGGCAAGCTCGACCTCAAGGCCCTGGCCGGCGCGCTCAACAGCAAGCGGGCCGCCATGGCCGAGGCCGCCAAGGTGGAGCGGGTGACCGGCTACGTCGTGGGCGGCATCAGCCCGCTGGGCCAGCGCAAGCAGCTCCCCACGGTCGTCGACTCCTCGGCGCTCGACTTCGAGACGATCTACTTCTCGGCCGGGAAGCGCGGCCTGCAGATCGAGACCGCCCCCGACAACCTCATCACGCTCACCAGGGCCGTCACCGCCCCCATCGGCAAGGCCGGCTGAGCCTCGTCGCGATCTGCGGCCTCCGTGGACTTCTAGTGCCGCCGCGGCGGCCACTCGAGCTCCGGTTCCAGGGGTGACTGGCCCACCAGCCACTTGAAGAGCCGGTGCCGCCGGAAGAAGGGACGCTCGCCCCGTCTCCGCTCACCCCGTCCGTCCCGGGCCTCGCGCCGCCTCTCCTCCTCCAGCAGCTTCTCGAGCCCGGGTGTGTAGCCGCCGCCGAAGCGGGACATGTCCGGCCCGGGAAAGCCCCTGGGCTCGACGCGCCGCAGCGCGGACCCCATCGATTCCACCCAGATCGGCCCCGGCAGCGACGCCCCCTGCACCGACCCGTAGTAGCGGTCCCCGATCTGCACGCCCTGCAGCGGGAACCGGTACGAGCCCCGGATGTCCCCGACGCTGACCGCCGCCGCCAGCGCGGGCGTGTAACCGGCGAACCAGGCCGAGGTGTAGCCGTTGTTGGTGCCCGTCTTCCCGGCGGCCGGCCGGTCGATGCCCTGCCCGTGCATCGTGCCCTTGGTGAACACGCCCTGCAGCACGTAGTTGACCGCGTCCGCAACCTCCTCCTCGAGGGCCCGCTCGCATGCGGGCGGCACGTGCGTACGCCGCCCGTCCCTGCCGATGATCTCCACGATGGCCAGCGGCCGGCAGTAGACCCCCCTGGCCGCGAACGTCGCGAACGCCGCCGCCACCGTCACCGGGTCCATCTCGTTGACGCCCAGCGTGAACGTCGGCACCTCCTTCAGCGGCTGCCCGTCCGCCCGGGTGATGCCGAGCGCCTTGGCCGTGCGCACCACGTTGCAGAGCCCGACCTTGCGCTCCAGCATCATGTAGAAGATGTTCACCGACTTCCAGGTGCCGGTCTCGATGCTGTGCGGGCCGCCCGAGCCCTCGCCGCTGGCGTTGAGAACGCGGGCGTCCGGGTCGTTGACGGGCCGTCCCGAGCAGTCGCGGTAGCCCTGCGCGGGCACGAGCGCGCCCGGCGTCATGAAGCCGTCGTTGAAGCGCCACCCCTGCTTGAGCGCCGTGGCCAGGGTGAACACCTTGAACGTCGACCCGGCCTGGAAGCCCTGGCCCCCGCCGTGCGCCACGTCCGCGGCCAGGTTGAAGGTGGTCTTGGGGCCGTTCTTCCGGTCACCCGGGTTGCGGCCGAACCGTTTGCTGGCGGCGATCGCCCTGATCCGCCCGGTCCGCGGCTCCACCATGGCCTCGGCGGCCACCTCGGTGTCCTCGGGCGCGACGTAGCGGCGGATGGCCTGCTCGGCGGCGCGCTGCGCGATCGGGTCGAGGCTGGTCCTGATCACCAGGCCGCCCCTGGCCATCCTGGTCCGCCGCTCGGCCGCCGTGTTGCCGAACACGGGGTTGGACAGGAGCTCCCGCTGCACGTACAGGCAGTAGAACGGGTACGCGCTCTGCTCGCACCCGCCGGGCTCGGGCTTGAGCCTGATGTCGAGCGGCGCGGCCTTGGCGCGCGCCGCCTCCTCCTGGCTGATCAGCTTCAGCCCGGCCATGCGGTCGAGCACGAGGTCCCGCCGCATCTTCAGGCGCGCCCGGTGCGCCGGGCCGAGCGAGGGATCGGTCGAGAACGGCATGCGCACCGCGCCCGCCAGCGTGGCCGCCTGGGTCAGCGTCAGCCGGGAGGCCGACGTGGAGAAGAAGCGCCTGGCCGCCGCCTGGACGCCGTGCGCTCCCGCGCCGAAGTAGGCGATGTTGAGGTAGCGCTCCAGGATCTCGTCCTTGCGGTACTTCTTCTCCAGGGCCAGCGCGAGCCGCAGCTCAGTGATCTTGCGGGCCAGGTTCGGGGCGCGGGCCCTGTCGCGCTCGGCCTCGGTGCGGGCGCTCTCGACCAGGATGTTCTTGACGAGCTGCTGCGTCAGGGACGAGCCACCCTGCCTGATGCCGCCGGCCTGGGTGTTGGTGAGCAGCGCGCGGAGCGTGCCCCTGACGTCGAGGCCGCCGTGCTCGTAGAAGCGGGCGTCCTCGATGGCCACGATCGCCCGGCGCATCACCGGCGCGACGGCACTGAGCGGGACGGCTGTCCTGTTCGCCTCGTAGAACTGGGCGAACGGCCGGCCGTCCTTGTCCAGCAACCTGGTCACCTGCGCCAGCGGCTCCTCGCGCGGCGCGGGCGGCAGTTCGATGAAGGTGTTCGCGACGTTCTTGGCGGCCATGCCGCCCCCGCTGACCACGGGCGCGGCCAGTGCCGCGGTCAGCACTCCGCCGAGCGCCCCCGCCAACGCGAGTGCGCCGACGGATCTGAGTACGGTCACGTACCTTGGTGTGCGACGTCCGGATCCATGCCAAACGACCGCTTGTCAGCTGTTTACCGTTGCCTGCGGGACCCTTACCGCTGGCGGCGGATGTGCAGGCCGAGCGACGCGAACTGCTCGAACGGCCGGTGGTAGCCGCGTTCGATGTGGTGCACGCCGCGCAGTGTGGACGGGCCGTCGGCCACCGCGGCCGCCAGCACGGCCGAGAACCCGGCCCTGATGTCGGGCAGCGTCACGTCGGCTCCCTTGAGCTTGGACACGCCGCGCACGACCGCCGAGTGCCTGGCGTTGGTGTCGTGGTAGCGGCAGGCCGGGCCGCCCAGGCACTGGTCGAACACCTCGATCTCGCAGCCCATCTTCTGCAGCGCGGGGACGTACACCAGGCGGTTCTCGAAGACCGTCTCGTGCAGCACCGACATGCCCTGGCTCTGCGTGAACAGCACCATGAGCGGCGTCTGCCAGTCCGTCATGAACCCGGGGTGGGTGTCGGTCTGCACGGCCGCCGAGCGCAGCCCCTCCGGCGGCGCGGTGGCGCACAGGTACTCGTCGTTGATGTCGAACTGGGCACCCATCCTGGCCAGCGTGGTGATCGCGGTGACCAGGCGGTCCTGCGGGCAGCCGTGCACGCGCACCTCTCCCCCGGTGACCAGCCCCGCCGCCAGGTACGAGAACGCCTCGATGCGGTCACCGGTCAGCCAGGTGGATGCGCCGCGCAGCCGTTCGACGCCCTCGATGACGATCCTGCGGTCGGGCGAGAGCTCGATCCTGGCCCCCATCCGCTGCAGGAACAGCGCCAGCTCCACGACCTCGGGCTCCATCGCGGCGTTCTTCAGCACCGTCTTGCCCTCGGCCAGCACGGCCGACATCAGGACCGTCTCCGTGGCGCCCACGCTCGGGTACGGCAGCTCGATCCTGGTGCCGTGGAGCCGGCCGGCCTTGGCGAAGATGCCGGTGTCGCCCACCTCCACCTCCGCGCCCATCGCGCGCAGGGCCTCCACGTGGAAGTTCACCGGCCGCCGCCCGATCGGGTCGCCGCCGACCAGCGGGACGAACGCCTCCCCCGCCAGGTGCAGCAGGGGACCGAGCATGAGGATGGGGATGCGGTTCAGCCCCGTGAAGGCGTCCGGCACCCTCGGCTCGATCTCCCGGCCACGCTCGATCCTGATCTCCGTACGGGAGATCTCGACGTTGATGCCGAGCGCCCGCAACATGGCGGCCGTGATCTCCACCTCGCCCACCTCGGGGGCGTTGTGGATGCTGCTCTCGCTGCCGCCAAGCATGGCGGCGACCATGTGCTTGGAGACTCCGTTCTTGGAGCCGCGTACTTGGACGTCCCCCCGGAGCGGGCCGGAGGGTTCTATCAACCAGACCTCTTCTTGCATCACGAAGCGAGCCTAGCCGGGAGATACCATCGAGCTGATTCGGACGTACATGTGAGGGGGAGTGGCGTGGCGAGGGAAGTGCGCGCTTTTGCGGTAACTGTCCTCACACTCGCCACTCTCGGAGCCGCCGCCGGACTGCTCTGGTCGGGGCTCGCGCCACGGGCTCCGTACCAGGTCACGGAGCAGGGGACGGTGCTGGCCGACCCGTCGACACAGGCGCTGATCGCGGCCGACGGCTGGTTCGCGGTGATCACCGGCGGGCTGGGACTGCTGTGCGGCGGGGTCGGGTGGTTCATCGGGCGGCGATGGATGCTGCCGGTGCTCCTCGGGCTCTGCGCGGGCGGGGTGCTGGGCGCGATGCTGACGTTGTGGGTCGGGTCGACGTTCACCATCGGCGCGGTCGTGATCGAGGCCGCCGCCCAGCCCGGCGCAAAGATCGTCCCCGGCGCGCTGAAGCTGACCGCCTCAGGGGTGCTGGTCTCCTGGCCGCTGCTCGGGGTGGGGCTGTTCGCGCTGCTGGAGGGCATGCACGGCTACCGGGAGTCCCCCCTCCGCCACCCGTACGGCGACCCGCCCGAGCCCCTCTGACCATCACGCCCTCTCCCCGATGCCCCGCGGCGCCCGCCGAGCGCCGGTCGGCGGGAAGAGGGAGAGCTAGAGCGGCGGGTGGCGGAGACCGTGCCCGGTGGCCTGCTCGAACGCACGGGCCACGCGCAACACCCTGGCGTCCTCGAACGGCCTGCCCACGATCTGCACCCCCACCGGCAGCCCGTCGGAGGTGAACCCGGCGGGCACGGACGCGGCCGGGGCGTGCAGCACGCTGATCCAGTAGGCCGAGCGCATCCAGGCGAGGTAGTCGGGCAGCTTCTCCCCGTTGATCTCGTCGACGTAGGGCTGCTCGATCGGGAACGGCGGCACCTGGCTGACCGGCGCGATCAGCACGTCGTAGGTGTCGAAGAACGCGGCCATCCGCTGGTAGAGGCGGCTGCGCGCCTGCTCGGCCCTGGCCAGGTCGGCGCCGGTGACCTTGCGGCCCTGCTCGACGTTCCACTGGGTGTTGGGGCCGAGCCCGGTCAGGTCGCCGAAGGACAGCGTGTAGTTCCACGCCCGGTAGGTCCTGAACGCGTCCTCCGCCTCCGACAGGTCCAGTTGCACCTGCTCGACGCGCGCGCCCAGCCGCTCGAACACCGGCGGCGCCGTCGCGGTGACCTCCGCCGTCCTCGGGTCCACCGGCAGCCCGCCGAGATCCGGGCTCCACGCCACCCGCAGGCCCGCCACGCCCTCCTCTGGCTCAGGGGCGAAGACCTCCTTGATCGAGTACGGGGAGCGCCGGTCAAATCCGGCGATGGCCCCGAACATCAACGTGACGTCCTCGACCGTCCGCGCCATCGGCCCCTGCACGGACAGGGTGTACCAGGCCGCGGTGTCGGACGGGTAGGGGACGCGCCCGGGAGTGGGGCGCAGGCCGACGACGTTGCAGAACGACGCGGGATTGCGCAGGGAGCCGCCCATGTCGGACCCGTCGGCCAGCGGGACCATGCCCGTGGCCAGGGCCACTGCGGCGCCCCCGCTGCTGCCCCCGGCGGACCTGGACAGGTCGTAGGGGTTCCTGGTGGCGCCGAACACCTCGTTGACGGTGTGGGAGCCGGTGCCGAACTCCGGAGTGTTGGTCTTGCCCATGGTGATGGCCCCGGCGGCGCGGAGCCGCTGGACGATCACCTCGTCCCGGGTGGGAACGTTGTCGGCGAAGAGCGGCGAGCCGTAGGTCGTGCGGATGCCGGCCGTGTCGACGAGGTCCTTGTGCGCGACGGGCAGTCCGTGCAGCGCCCCCGCCGGTTCCCGCTCGTCGGCCGCCTTGGCCGCCTCGAGCGCCTGCTCGGCGACCAGGGTCACGATGGCGTTGACGTGCGGGTTGACCTGCTCGATGCGGTCGAGGTGGGCTTGGACGACCTCTACGGCGCTCACCTGCCTGGTCCTGATCAGGTGTGCCAGCTCGGTCGCGCTCAGGTAGTGGAGTTCGCTCACTCTTGTGATCCTGCCCCACGAGCTGCGGGGCGGCGACGGCGAGGGTTGCCAAGCTCTCCGGCTGGGACCGCCGCATGTCCTCCCCTCCGCTGGACCAGGATGAGCAGTCCCGTGACGGTGAGCGTGCAGGCCAGGATGACGAGCTCCACGGAGAACTGGCTGATCTTGATCGGGAACGTCCTGTTGGCGATGTGGAAGCCGAGGTGCACGCCGACCGCCATCCACACCGTTCCGGTGCGCGCCCGCCTCGCCCTCCACCTCAAACACCATCCTGGGCCGTGACGGCCGCCGTCCCGCGCACCGCTGCGGCGGGTCGGCTTCCCCGTGCGTAGCCCCAGAAGGACCGTTCGACGGGCCTCGGAACCGGCGGACCGGCCGAGACTCCGCGTCAGGCGCCCAGGCAGGCAGGGCCGAGGAGCTGCTTCAGGTCGCCCATCAGCGCAGGCGAGGGCGTCACGCGCAGCCGGTCGTCGACGCGCATCACCGTCGTCTTGGGCCCGTTGTGCACCTGCAGGTGCACCTCCGACGTGCCCGGATGCGTGGTGAGGATCTCCTTCAAGCGGCCCACGACGGGCGGCGTGCAGCGGGCCAGCGGCAGGCTCACCAGCAGCGGCCCGCCCGCCTCCTGCGTCAGGTCGGGCGCCGTCACCTCCATGGCGATGATCTTGGCGACGTCCTCCCGCTTGTCGATCCGCCCCTTGACGAAGACGATCGCGTCCTCGGCCAGGATCGTCGAGCACAGCTGGTACGCCGATGGGAAGATCATCACCTCGATCGAGCCCTCGAGGTCCTCCAGCTGGGTCAGCACCCAGGTGTCACCCTTCTTGGTGACCTTGCGCTGCACCCCGCTCAGGATCCCGCCCACGGTCACGACCTGCCCGTCGGCCCGGCTCTCGTCCTGGACCGCCGCGATCGAGCAGTCGGCGCCCGCCACGAGGATGTGCTCCACGCCGAACAGCGGGTGGTCGGACACGTAGAGGCCGAGCATCTCCCGTTCGAACTGCAGGAGCGTGTTCTTGTCCCACTCCCCCACCGGGATCTGCACGTCGAAGGTCTGGTCCTCGCCCCCGTCGATCGCCCCGAACAGGGAGTCCTGCCCGATGGCCTCGTTCTTCTTGATGTCGATGATCGCGTCGACGGCCTGCTCGTGCACCATGACCAGGCCCTTGCGAACGTGGCCCAGCGAGTCGAACGCGCCCGCCTTGATCAGCGACTCGATGACCCGCTTGTTGCAGACGATGGCCGGGACCTTGCGCAGGAAGTCCTTGAACTCGGCGAAACGGCCCTTCTCCTGGCGCGCCTTCAGGATGCCGTCGACGACGTTGCCGCCGACGTTGCGGACGGCCGACAGGCCGAAGCGGATGTCGGTGCCGCGCGGCGTGAAGTCGAAGTCGGAGTCGTTGACGTCCGGCGGGAAGACCTTGATGCCCATGCGGCGGCACTCGTTGAGGTAGAGGGCCGACTTGTCCTTGTCGTCCTTCACCGACGACAGCAGCGCGGCCATGTAGGCCGCCGGGTAGTTGGCCTTGAGGTAGGCGGTCCAGTAGGAGACCAGGCCGTAACCGGCGGTGTGGGCCTTGTTGAAGGCGTAGTCGGAGAACGGCAGCAGGATGTCCCACAGCGCCTTGATGGCCGCCGCCGAGAAGCCGTTGTCCTGCATGCCCTTCTCGAAGAACTCGAACTGCTTGTCCAGCTCGGACTTCTTCTTCTTGCCCATCGCGCGCCGCAGCAGGTCGGCGCCGCCCAGCGAGTAGCCGGCGACCTTCTGCGCGATGGCCATGACCTGCTCCTGATAGACGATCAGGCCGTAGGTCGTGTCGAGGATATCCTTCAGCGGCTCCTCGAGCTCGGGGTGGATCGGGGTGATCTCCTGCTGGCCGTTCTTGCGCAGCGCGTAGTTGGTGTGGGAGTTGGCGCCCATCGGGCCGGGGCGGTAGAGGGCGAGGGCGGCGGAGATGTCCTCGAAGTTGTCGGGGCGCATGAGCCGCAGCAGCGAGCGCATGCCGCCGCCGTCGAGCTGGAAGATGCCCAGCGTGTCGCCCCTGGCCAGCAGCTCGTAGGACTTGCGGTCGTCGAGCGGCAGCTTCAGCAGGTCGATCTGCTCGCCGGTCGTGGACTCGATCATCTTCACGCAGTCGTCGATGATCGTGAGGTTGCGCAGGCCCAGGAAGTCCATCTTCAGTAGGCCGAGCGTCTCGCAGGTCGGGTAGTCGAACTGCGTGATGATCGCGCCGTCGGAGTCGCGGCGCATGATCGGAATGTAGTCGGTCAGCACCTCGGCCGACATGATCACGCCGGCGGCGTGCACGCCGGTCTGCCTGATCAGGCCCTCCAGGCCCTTGCCGAGGTCCATCGTCGCCTTGACGTCGACGTCCTCCTCGTAGAGCTTGCGCAGCTCGCCCGCCTCGGCGTGGCGGGGGTGGTCCTTGTCGAAGATGCCCGACAGCGGGATGTCCTTGCCCATGACGGCGGGCGGGAACGCCTTGGAGACCCGGTCGCCCAGCGCGTAGGGATAGCCCAGGACGCGACCGGCGTCCTTGATGGCGGCCTTCGCCTTGATGGTGCCGAACGTGGCGATCATGGCGACCTTGTCGGCGCCCCACTTCTCGGTCACGTAACGGATCACGTCGCCGCGCCTGCGCTCGTCGAAGTCGATGTCGACGTCGGGCATGGACACGCGCTCGGGGTTGAGGAAGCGCTCGAAGATCAGGCCGTGCGGGATCGGGTCGAGGTCGGTGATGCCCAGCGCGTACGCCACCAGCGAGCCGGCCGCGGAGCCACGGCCGGGGCCGACGCGGATGCCGTTGTTCTTCGCCCACATGATGAAGTCGGCGACCACGAGGAAGTAGCTCGGGAAGCCCATCTGGATGATGACGCCCAGCTCGTTCTCCGCCCAGGCGCGGTGCTCCTCGTCGACGCCCTCGGGGAAGCGCCGCTCGAGGCCCTTCCAGACCTCCTGGCGGAAGAACTGCTCCTCGGTCATGCCGTCGGGGATGGGGAAGGTCGGCATGAGGTTCTTGTGCTGGAAGAACCCCTCAGGGTCGACCTTCTCGGCGACGAGCAGCGTGTTGCGGCAGCCCTCGGCCCACAGGTCGGAGGAGTCGACCGCGCGCATCTCGTCGGCGCTCTTGATGTAGTAGCCGCTGCCGTCGAAGCGGAAGCGGTCGGGGTCGGACAGCTGCTTGCCGGTCTGGATGCACAGCAGGGCGTCGTGGGAGGCGGCGTCGGACTCGTAGGTGTAGTGCGAGTCGTTGGTGACCAGCGGCGGGATGCCGAGCTCCTTGCTGATCCTGGTCAGCCCGTCGCGGACGCGGCGCTCGATGTCGAGCCCGTGGTCCATGATCTCCAGGAAGTAGTTGTCCTTGCCGAAGATCTCCTGGAACTTCGCGGCGGCCTTGACCGCCTCGTCGTACTGGCCGAGCCGCAGCCTGGTCTGCACCTCGCCCGACGGGCAGCCGGTGGTGGCCATCAGGCCGTCGGCGTGCTCGGCGAGGGTCTCGGCGTCCATCCGCGCCCATTTGCGGACGAACCCCTCGGTGTAGGCGCGCGAGCTGAGCTTCATCAGGTTGTGCAGGCCCGTCTTGTTGCGCGCCCAGATCGTCATGTGGGTGTAGTAGCCACCCGCCGAGACGTCGTCCTTCTTCTGGTGCGGCTCGCCCCACAACACCGGCTTCTTGTTGTGGCGCAGCTCCGGCGCGACGTAGGCCTCGATCCCGATGATCGGCTTGATCCCGGCGCCCGTGGCCTGCTTGAAGAAGTCGTACGCGCCGTGCATGTTGCCGTGGTCGGTGATCGCGATCGCGGGCATGCCCAGCTCGTCGACCTTCTTGAACATCTGCTTGAGCCGGGCGGCCCCGTCCAGCATCGAGTATTCGGTGTGCACGTGCAGATGGACGAACGACTCGCTGGACGACATGGAGCGGCGCCTCCCGGTCTCGATGTGGTTGTGCGCTCCGACTCTAGTGGTCCGGACCGACATCCCGGAGCAGGTGACGCGCACGTGCTCTGACCGGCGCGCCGGGACCCTCGCGACCAGCAGCGCGGATATCGTCGTACTCACTGTGAGTAGTTGAGGAGACACTCGGTGCGCACGCAGACCGACGAGGGATACCGGCACGCGCTCGGCAACCGCCAGGTCCAGATGATCGCCATCGGCGGGGCGATCGGTGTCGGGCTGTTCCTCGGTTCCGGGGGCCGGATGGCCGCCGCGGGGCCCGCCCTGGTGCTCTCGTACGCCGCCGCCGGGGTGGCCGCGTTCTTCGTCATGCGGGCGCTCGGCGAGCTCGTGCTCTACCGCCCCGTGTCGGGGTCGTTCGTCGAGTACGCGGGCGAGCTCATCGGCCCGTGGGCGGCGTTCGCCAGCGGCTGGATGTACTGGCTCAACTGGGCGTTCACCGGCATCGCCGAGCTGACCGCCATCGCCGCCTACATCCATTACTGGGCGCCCGCGTTCCCGCAGTGGCTCACGGCGCTCATCGCCCTGGGCTCGGTCCTGTCGGTCAACCTGCTGTCGGTTCGGCTCTTCGGCGAACTGGAGTTCTGGTTCGCCATGCTCAAGGTCCTGGCGATCACCGTCTTCCTGGTCATCGGCCTGGTGCTGGTGGTGTTCACGATCGGCCAGGCGAGCCCGCACAACCTCGTCGCCCACGGCGGCTTCTTCCCCAAGGGCTTCCCGATGGTGCTGATGAGCCTGCAGTCGGTGGTGTTCGCGTACGCGTCGATCGAGCTGGTCGGCATCGCGGCGGGCGAGACGGCCAGGCCGCACCAGGTCATGCCGAAGGCGATCAACGGCGTCGTGTGGCGCATCGCGGTCTTCTACGTGGGGTCGGTGGCGCTGCTGGGGATGGTCCTGCCGTGGACCGCTTACCACGCGGGCGTCTCGCCGTTCGTGACGGTCTTCTCGGGCCTCGGCGTCCCGTGGGCCGCCGACGCCATGAACCTCGTGGTGATCACCGCCGCGCTCTCGTCCTGCAACTCCGGCCTGTACGCCACGGGCCGCATCCTGCGCTCGATGGCCATGAAACAGGAGGCGCCCCGGTTCGCGGGCACCCTGAGCTCCCGGTTCGTCCCGCTCGGCGGCATCCTGTTCACGGCGATCATGTTCCTGGCCGGGGTGGCGCTGTTCTACTTCCTGCCCGAGCGGGCCTTCAACATCGCCACGGCCGTCGCCTCCCTCGGCGTGATCACGACCTGGGGCGTGCTGGTCTACTGCCAGATGCGGCTGCGCAGGTCGGGGCACCGGTCGGTGTTCCCGATGCCGGGCACGCCGTACACCAACTGGCTCACGCTGGCGTTCCTGGCGCTGGTCGTGCTGCTGATGCCCGTCGCCGACGAGGACCAGCGGGTCGCGTTCTTCCTCATCCCCGCGCTGGTCGTGGCCATCGCCCTCGGCTGGCAGGTGGTCAACCGCCGCCGCACCCGCAACGGGACGTCGTCGATCACCTGACTGGGTAGTCTCGATGTCGCTCACGCGGAGCAGCCACACGGGGGAGGCCGCACTGGACGAGGCGACACGGCAGAGACCGGAACAGGCGCGGAAACGAGCGGGGCGAGGGATCATCCAGACCGCGGCGGCGGTAGCCGCCGGCATCGCCCTCGCCCTGGCGTGCTTACCTCTGGGCGTCTTCCCCAAGCTGGCCTGCGCGGTCCTGGACGCGGGCTGCCCGGCCACCCAGGAGCCGGACGGGCGGCTGCCGCAGGCGACCCGCCTGACACCCGTGCAGGTGGCGCAGAGCGGCATGTACGTGGCGCTCGGCGACTCCTACTCCTCCGGCGAGGGCGTCTACGACCTCGACAAGAAGCCCGTCAACGACGGCGCCGACCGCTGCCACCGGGCGTCGGGCTCGTACGTGCCGCTGGTGGCCCACACGTACCGCTTCGGCGGCGGCACCGCCTTCTACGCCTGCAGCGGCGCCACCACCGGCCAGCTCCTGTCGGGCCAGCACGGCCAGCCGCCCCAGATCACCCGCGTGGGCCCCGCCGCCAGCCTGGTGACGCTGAGCATCGGCGGCAACGACGCCGGCTTCACGAAGGTGCTCACGGGCTGCATCGTCAAGCTGCCGTGGTCGTCGGCGTGCGTCGAGCAGGACGCCGCCGTCGCCCGCCGCATCGAGGAGCTGCGGCCCAGCGTGCTCAAGGTGCTGCGCGAGCTGCGGGTGCGCGCGCCGAACGCGCGCATCATCGTCCTCGGCTACCCGCGGCCGTTCCCCGAGGAGCCGGTGGAGAGCGTCGACAACCTCAGCGCGGCCGACCAGAGCTGGCTCAACGAGGTGACGCGCCGGCTCAACGCCGCGGTGGGGTCGGTGGTGGCCGACTTCGACCGCGCGATCGCGGCGTTCGGGGCGCCGGGGAGCGTGGAGTACGTGGACGCGTACGAGGCGTTCGCCGGGCACGAGGTGGGGCGGCCGCAGCCGTACCTGAACGGGTTGAACGTGAACATGGAGGAGCTCACCGTCAACGCCCGCAGCTACCACCCGACGGGCGACGGCTACCGCCGCTTCGCGGAGCTCATCACCAGGCAGATCGCCGCCGGCCCCGGCCGGCCCATGAACAACTTCCTCCTGGCCACCCCCTGACCCGGGGGTCACTGGTCTGAGCGTTCCTCCGCCAGGTGGAGGCCCGCCTCGATGACGGCGTTCATGATGGGCGCGAGCCGGGCCTCCCCCAGCGACGGCGCCCGGAGCGCCATCCGGGCCACGAGCGCGCGCTCCCGGGCGAGGTCGCGCCCCGCGAACCCGCCGACCGGCTTGATCCGCTGCACGATGCCCGCCAGCGCCGCCCGCCGCTCGAGCAGCGTGGCCAGGGCGGCGTCCACCCGGTCGATCGCCTGCCGGCACTCCGGCAACGTGGCGGGCGACTCCGGCCGCACCAACGCCCCGACGACCGTCACGGCCTCCTCGGCCACCCGCAGCGCCGACGCGCCGGTCCCGTCCAGGACGAGGCCGTCGACGCCCGCCGCCACCGCCGCGGCCGACAGCCCCACGTCATGGGACACGTCGGCGAGCACCGGACGCCCCGAGGCGGCGCGGGCCGCGCGCATCAGCCCCAGGTCCAGCCGGCCGCCCGCACACAGGATCACCCGCCCGTCGCCCGCGTCCGCGCAGTAGTGGGCCAGCCCCAGCCACTCCTCCATGGAGGCCGACGCCCGCCGCTCCACCACCACCGGCAGCCCCAGCCCGGCGGCAGCGCGTACCAGCGGGATGTCGCGCGTCCACGACGAGCCCACCACCACCGCGTCGGCCCTGGAGGCGATCGCCGGCAGGTCGGCGGCCGAGTACGGCTCCACCAGCGTGGCGTGCTCTCCCAGCACCTCATGCGCGTCCACCTGCCCGTGGTGCGCCCGCAGACTGACCCGGCCGCCGATCACCACGGCGGGCCCCTCGCCCACGAGCAGGTCACCCACCGCCACAGAGTGCCGTTCCAAGGTCGATGACATCCTCGACTCCCCATCTCGGGCCGGCCCCCAGAAGCCGGCGGGAAAACCAAAGAGGCAGAGACGGGTGTCTCTGCCTCGTGCCGGCTCCAGGTGGTCGCTAGCTGACGACCGGCTCTCCCGGAGCCGGCTCGGTAAACGCGTAGCGACAAGTCATGTCTGAAACCCTACACCCATGCCTCCACCTGCTGCCCGGCACTATTCACATGGCGGACTGACCTTCAAGCGAGTCGCCGTTGATCCCTCGCTATGGGAGTATTTCTTGGCCAGGAGGAGGGTTTGAGGCCGTTGATGTCGGATCGCAAGCAGGACGGACGCCGCATCGCCGGCCGCTACCAGCTGCAGGAACCCATCGGCAGGGGCGGAATGGGCATCGTCTGGCGTGCCTATGACGAGCTCCTCGACCGCACGGTCGCGGTCAAGGAGGTCAGGTACGCCGCCGCCCTGGGTGAGGAAGTGCAGCTGCTGAACCGGCGCACAATGCGCGAGGCGAGGGCGGCGGCGAGGTTCGAGCATCCCAACGTGATCGTCGTGCACGACGTGATCGAGGAGGACGACCGGCCCTGGATCGTCATGCAGCTCGTCCAGTCACGCTCGCTGGGGGCGGTGATCAAGGCGGACGGGCCGCTGCAGCACAAGCGGGTGGCCGAGATCGGCCTGGCCGTGCTGGACGCGCTGCACCGCGCCCACGAGGCGGGCGTCCTGCACCGTGACGTCAAACCCGAGAACGTGCTGCTGGCCGACGACGGCCGCGTCGTCCTCACCGACTTCGGCATCGCCACGCTCGAGACGGAAACGCAGCTCACCGTGACGGGCCTGGCCGGCACGCCGGCGTTCATCGCGCCCGAGCGGCTCAAAGGGCTGCCCGCCCGGCGCGAGTCGGACCTGTGGTCGTTAGGCGCCACGCTGTACACGGCCGTGGAGGGCCGCTCTCCCCACGAGCGGGGGATGGCCCTGGCCACCATGCACGCGGTGCTGACCGACGAGCCCGACCCCATGCCGCACGCGGGTCCGCTCACCGACGTGATCAGCGGGCTGCTGCGGAAGGAGCCGGTGCAGCGGCTCACCTATGAGGAGGCGCAGCGGATGCTGCGCCAGGTCATCGCGCAGGCGACCCCGCCGCCGACCATGCAGTTCCCCGCGACTGAGACGGTGCGCGTCCCCACCCCGTTCCGCAAGACCACACCGCCGCCGCCACCGCCGCCGGCCAAGGAGCCCTCCCAGGACAGGGCGCGCCCGTACGGCGAGTCGCGCACATATGGCAAGCCGCGCACGTACGGCAAGCCGCGTCCGGCGCCCGTCGAGGACGACACCCCGACCGATCCGCACGCGTCCCGGTCCTCGGCCCCGGCGCAGGCACCGGCCCAGTCCCCGGCGCAGGCACCGGCCGCCCCCGAGACCGGCGCGCGGATCACCCCCGCGCCGACCGTGGACCCGGCGCCTCCCGCCGAGTCCACGATGGACGCGGCCAGGCCGGACCGGCTGCGGGCCGGGCCGGTCGTCGCGGCGGGCGTGGCGGTCGTGCTGGTCGCCGCGGTCGGCGGCTATCTCGGCCTGAGCTCGGCCCCGGAAGACAGCACGCCGGACAAGGACAAGTCCCAGGCCGCGGTCGTCACGGCGAGCCCTTCACAGGCCCCGCCCAGCGCGTCCCAGCCGCCGTCGACGGCCACGCCCACGGTGTCGCCCACGGTGTCCCCCACGCAGAGCCCGTCCCCCGAGAAGCCGGAGGACTCGCTGCCCAAGGGCTGGAAGATGTACAAGGACAAGAAGCTCGGCTTCTCCGTCGGCCTGCCCAAGGGCTGGGACGTGCTGACCCGCGACGACAATCAGGTCAGGTTCAGGGGCCCGGGCGCGGCTTCCAACGCGTACCTCATGATCGAGGATGGCGGTAAGTCCGACAATGACCCGTACAAGGACTGGAAGAAGCAGGAGCCGAAACTCAACAACGTCTTCGGCGGCTACAAGAAGCTCGGCATCCACCGGGTCGACTACCAGAAGGCCGCCGCCGACTGGGACTTCACCTGGAGGACCAACACCGGCCTGACCCGCGTGCGCAACCGGGGCTTCATCACCGACAACGGCAGGGCGTACGCGATCTACTGGCACACGCTGAAGAGCCACTGGAAAGAGGACTACGACTTCTTCGAGGGCTTCTGCGCCACCTTCAAACCCGCAAAGTAGGCTTCACTGCGTGGAACGGCAGGTCAGCAACCGGTATCGCCTCATCGAGCCGCTCGGCGAAGGCGGGATGGGCGTGGTCTGGCGTGCCTATGACGAGCTGCTCGACCGTACGGTGGCGATCAAGGAGGTCCGCTACACGGGCGTCGGCGACGCCAAGCGGGCCGAGCTCAACCGCAGGACCATCAGGGAGGCCAGGGCGGCGGGCCGCCTCGACCACCCGTCGGTGATCGTCATCCACGACGTCGTCGAGGAGGACGGCCGGCCGTGGATCGTGATGCAGCTCGTGCGCTCGCGCTCGCTGGCCGAGGTGCTGCGCGAGCAGGGGCCGCTCACGGTGGGGCAGGCCGCGGTGATCGGCGGGCGGGTGCTGGACGCCCTGCGCGCCGCGCACGCCACCGGGGTGCTGCACCGCGACGTGAAGCCGGAGAACGTGCTGCTGGCCGACGACGGCCGGGTCGTCCTGACCGACTTCGGCATCGCCTCGCTGGAGGCCGAAGGGGGGCTGACGGCGACCGGCGGGCTGGTGGGCACGCCCGCGTATATGCCTCCCGAGCGGCTGAACGGCGAGCCCGCCCGGCCCGAGTCGGACCTGTGGTCGCTGGGGGCGACGCTGTACGCGGCCGTCGAGGGCGAGCCGCCGTTCAAGCGCGACTCGTGGGCGGCGACGGTGGCGGCGGTGCTGCGCGACGTGCCCCGGCCGCCGGCGCGGGCGGGCGCGCTGGAGCCGGTCATCATGGGGTTGCTGCACAGGGACCCGGCCGAGCGGCTGCCGGCCGACGAGGCCTCGAGGATCCTGTACGAGGTCGCCTCCGCCCGTCCCGCGCCCGGCGGCGACCCCCGCCGGCCGGGCGGCGCCCAGAGCCACGCGAGCCGCGGGACGGCCGCCTGGCACCCGACGGCCGACGGCGCGCCGCGCCCCACGCTCGCCTCGCGCGCCAGGCGTGGCAAGGCGCTGTGGATCGGCCTGCCTGCCGCCGTGGCCGCCGTGGCGGTGCTGGGCACGGGTGGCGTCCTGCTCTCCGACCGCTGGACGAGCGCCCCCACGACGACCAGCCCGGCGCCGACCGCCACCCCGGCGCCCTCGGTCACCACGAAGACCACGAAGGCGACGCCCACCGGCGGACCCACGGTCACGGTGCCCGCCGGCTGGCGGACCTTCACCAGCGCGGCGGGCCGCTTCTCGATCGCCATGCCCCGGCAGTGGCAGGCGGCGAAGCACCCCGAGAGGGACAGCATCACTTTCAAAGGCCCCGGCACCTCCGGGGCGATGATGGTCGAGTGGACCGTTCCTGAGTTCGCGTGGCGGGACCCGGCGCGGCAGTGGCTGGCGCTGGAGAAGGAGATCCAGGCCAAGGGCCAGTTCGCGCGGTACACCCGCATCGGCATCGACCGCACCAGATATCTCGGTCTGCAGGCCGCCGACTGGGAGTTCACGCGGGTACGCGACGGCGTGCTGATCCATGTGATCAACCGCGGCTTCCGCACCGCCGACGGCCGCCCGTACGCCCTCTACTGGGAGACGCCCGACTCCCGCTGGACCGCCGACAGGCGCTACTTCGAGACGTTCGCGAAGACGTTCAGACCGAGATGAAGGAGCAGGCGCACTTCTGGCGGCATCCGGCGGTGCCGGGCACCGACCTGCTCAAGGCCCGCTACGTCACCCACCGCTTCACCCGGCACGTGCATGACGGGTACGCCATCGGTGTGATCGTCAGGGGCGTCGAGGAGTTCGACTACCGCGGCACCCTGCTGCGTGCGGGCGCGGGCGAGGTGGTGCTGGTCAACCCCGACTCCGCGCACACCGGCCAGGCGGGCACGCCGGACGGCTGGTCGTACCGCATGCTCTACCCGTCGATCGACACGCTGGCCGGCGTCGCCGCCGAGCTGGGCGCGCCCTACGCGACGCCGCACTTCCCCGAGCAGGTCGTGCGCGACGACGCGGTGGCGGCGCTGCTGGCCAGGGCGCACCAGGCGGCCGAGCACGGCGACGCGCTGGCCGCCTCGACGCTGAGCCGCACGCTGTTCGCCCGGCTGGTCACTCGCCACGCGACTCCCCGCCCTGCCGCGGTCCTGCCCGCCGGGGGCGCGCGGGCCGTGCGGGAGGCGCTCGACCTGCTGCACGAGAGCCTCGTCGACCCGCCGACGCTGGAGGACCTGGCCGGCGCGGTGGGCGCGCGGCCGTTCGCGCTGCTGCGGGCGTTCAAGGCCGTGACTGGCCTGCCGCCGCACGCCTACCTCACCTCGCTCCGGGTACGCCAGGCGCGCCGCCTCCTCCAGTCCGGGGTACGCCCCGCGCAGGTGGCCGCCGAGGTGGGCTTCACCGACCAGGCCCACCTCAACCGGCATTTCAAGCGCATCGTAGGCGTGCCGCCCGCCGCCTACCAGCGTGCTGCAGGAACGTACAAGACCGGCGCTTCCCCCACCTCCTAGCCTCTTGCGGTATGGAACAGACAACACACCGTTCCGCCGCCGTGCGGGACGGCCTCGGCGTGGGCGTGGCCGTGGGGCTGTCGGGGGTCGCCTTCGGCGCCGCGGCGATCACAGCGGGCCTCAGCGTGCCGCAGGCGTGCGTGCTGAGCCTGCTGACGTTCACCGGCGCCTCCCAGTTCGCGCTGACCGGCGCGGTGGGCGCGGGCGGCGACCTGGTGACCGCCACCCTGGGCGCGCTGCTGCTGGGCGGCCGCAACACGCTCTACGGCCTGCGCCTGGCCGGCCTGCTGCGGGTACGCGGGCCGCGCCGGCTGCTGTCCGCGCACGGGGTGATCGACGAGACGACGGCCGTCACGCTGGCCCAGCCGGACGAGCAGGCGGCGCGCACCGGCTTCACGGTCACGTTCGTCAGCCTCTACCTCACCTGGAACCTGACCACGCTGGCGGGCGCGTACGGCGCGTCGTCCCTGGGCGACCCCGGCGTGCTGGGGCTGGACGTGGTGGGCCCGGCCGCGTTCCTGGCCATCCTCTGGCCCCGCCTGACCGCCACCGCGCAGCTGCGCCGGCTGGCCGCGGTCGCGGCGGCGATCGCGCTGTGCGCCACCCCGTTCCTGCCGCCCGGGGTGCCCGTGCTGCTCTCCGCCCTGCCGGTTGTCGCGGCCGTCCTGGTGGGGATGGCGCGATGACGCTGTGGTGGGCCATCGCCGCGCTCTGCGCGGGCTGCTACGCGCTCAAGCTGGCCGGGCTGGCGGCGCCGCGCCGGGTGCTTGAGCATCCGGCGATCCGCAGGTTCGCGGAACTGGTGCCGGTGGCGCTGCTGGCGGCGCTGATCGCGGTGCAGATGTTCACGGAGCAGGGCGGGCTGCGCTTCGACCCGGCCCGCACGGCGGGGCTGGGCGCCGCAGTCGTCGCGCTGCTGTTGCGGGCGCCCTTCCTGGTCATTCTGGCCGCGGCGGCCGTCGTCACCGCGCTTGTCCGGTTCTTTCTGGGGTAGTCGCCGGTGCATGTCCGAATCAGCGGAGATGGTGGGCGGGCGCTATCGGCTGCTCAGGACGATCGGCAAGGGCGGCATGGGCACGGTCTGGCAGGCCCACGACGAGGTGCTGGGCAGGGACGTGGCCGTCAAGGAGGTCCTGCCGCCGCCCGACCTCACGGACCCCGAGCGCGATGTGTTCGCCGTGCGGACGTTCAGGGAGGCGCGGGCGGCGGGCCGGGTGGCGCATCCGGGCGTGGCCACCGTGTACGACGTCCTGGAGGAGCACGGCCACCCGTGGATCGTCATGCAGCTCGTGCACTCCCGCACCTTAGGAGAGCTGATTCGCGAGGACGGCCCCATGCCTCCGGCCGAGGTGGCGAAGCTCGGGCTGCAGCTCATGGAAGCGCTGCGCGCGGCCCACGCGGCGGGCGTGCTGCATCGTGACGTGAAGCCGGACAACGTGCTGCTCACCGAGGACGGGCGGGCGGTGCTCACCGACTTCGGCATCGCCACCACGGAGGACGAGGCGCCCGTGACGCGTACGGGCATCCTGATCGGCACCCCCGCCTTCATGGCGCCGGAGCGCGCGGCCGGCGGCCAGGCCAGGCCCGCCTCGGACCTGTGGTCGCTGGGCGTGACGCTCTACCTGGCCGTCGAGGGCCACTCGCCCTTCCACCGGGACAACGCCCTGGCCACGCTCGGCGCGGTCATGCACGCCGAGCCGGAGCCGCTGGCCCGCGCCGGCGTGCTCGCCCCCATGCTGCTCGGCCTGCTGCGCAAGAACCCCGCGGAGCGCATGTCGCTGGAGAAGGCCGAGCGGCGGCTGGCCGCGATCATCGCGGGCGGCGCACCCGAGCAGACGGGTCCCGTCCCGATGCCCGCGGTGGCGCCGCGACCTCGGCGGCGCCGGCTGCCGGTGGCCGCGATCGCCGGGGGCGCGCTGATCGTGGCCGTCGTCACGGGCGGTGCGGCCTGGTGGTCCAACCGCCCGAGCGACCTGCCTCGCGACCCGGGCCCCGCCCCCGCCGTCGTGACCGCCACCCCGTCGGCCACCGGGCCCGAGCCGACCCCGGAGACGTCCCCCCAGACGTCCCCTCAGACCACACTGCAGACCACCTCGCAGAGCCCTCCGCAGACCGCCGCCACGCCTCCCGCTCCGCCGAGCTCACCGCCGGCCACCCGGGAGCAGGACAGGACACCCACCGCCGAACGCAAGAGCCCCAGCCGGGAGCCGACGCCCACCGAGAGCAAGACCAAGAAAAAGAAGAAACCGAAGCAGAAGGACCAGACGCCCTCCCAGGCCCCCGGCTCGGTCGAGCCGTCGGACCGGGGGCGGAGGAAGGTCAGGCGGCACCGCTGACCCCGCGGCCCCGCCGACGGCCGGGTCAGGACTCGTCGCGGACGATGTCCAGCGCCTTCTGCAGGTCCTGCGGGTAGTCCGTGCTGAACGACATCCACTCCCCCGTGGCCGGGTGCTCGAACCCGAGCGCCACGGCGTGCAGCCACTGCCGCGTGACCCCCAGGCGGGCCGCCAGCGTCGGGTCGGCGCCGTACAGCAAGTCGCCGACGCAGGGGTGCCGCAGCGCCGCCATGTGCACCCTGATCTGGTGCGTACGCCCGGTCTCCAGCTTGATGTCCAGCAACGAGGCCGCGCGGAACGCCTCGACGGTGTCGTAATGGGTGACGGACGGCTTGCCCCCGGCCACCACCGCGAACCGCCCGTCCCCAGAGGGGTGCCGGTCGATGGGCGCGTCCACCGTGCCCCGGAACGGGTCAGGATGTCCCTGCACCAGCGCGTGGTAACGCTTGTCGACCGTGCGCTCCTTGAAGGCCCGCTTGAGCCGCGAGTACGCCGTCTCGCTCTTGGCCACCACCATCGCCCCCGTGGTGTTGGCGTCGAGCCGGTGCACGATGCCCTGCCGCTCGGCCGCCCCGCTGGTGGCGATGGTGTGACCGGCACCGAGCAGCCCGCCGATCACGGTCGGCCCGGTCCAGCCGACGGTCGGGTGGGCCGCCACCCCGATCGGCTTGTTGACCACGATGATGTCGTCGTCCTCGTACACGACCGTCATGCCCGGCACCGGCTCGGCGACCGGCATCGGCGTGGTGACCGGCGGCGGCATCGTCACGTCGAGCCACGCGCCGGCGTGCACCCGGTCCGACTTGGCCGGCTGCCGCCCGTCCACCAGCACCTCGCCCGCGACGATCAGCTCGGCCGCGCGGGTGCGGGAGAAGCCGAACAGGCGCGAGAGCGCGGCGTCGAGCCGCTCGCCCTCCAGGCCGTCGGGGACGGGAAGACTGCGCTGCTCACTCACCCTTCGCCACCTCCTTGGACCCGTCGATCTGCACGTTCCGCCAGGCCAGGAGCACCGCCAGGATGCCGCCGCAGACGATGGCCGAGTCGGCGATGTTGAAGACGGGGAAGTAGTCGATGACGGGGAAATGCCCGGGCAGCACCTCGATGAAGTCGACGACGTGCCCCTGGAGCTGCGTGGCACGCCCGATGCCCGACGGGTAGCGCAGCAGCCGGTCGGTGAGGTTGCCGAGCGCCCCGCCGAGCAGCAGGCCGAGCGTGATCGCCCAGGACCGGCTGCCCAGCTTGCGGGCGGTGCGCACGATGGCCACGACCACGCCCAAGGCGATGAACGTGAAGACGAAGGTCATTCCGGTGCCGATGCTGAACGCGGCACCGGAATTGAAGATCACCCGGAACTGCAGCACGTCCGGGATGACGACGAGCGGCGCCCGGCCCTCAAGTGTGCGCAGCACCACCGTCTTGGTGATGAGGTCGCCCGTGTAGATCACGGCCGCCAGCACGACGAGGACGGCGACGAGGCGCCCGCGGGACCGGCCCGCCGGCGCTACCGGCGCTCCTCCTTCTGCTTGCAGGCCACGCACAGCGTCGCCCTCGGGAACGCCTGAAGGCGTTCCTTGCCGATCGGCTTGTGGCACGATTCGCACACTCCATAGGTCCCTGCGTCGATCCTGGCGATCGCACGTTCGTTCTGCGCGACCAGATCGCGCGCATTCAGGGTAAGGGCGATCTCGCGTTCGCGCTCGTACGTCTTGGCGCCGGCGTCCGCCTGGTCGTCGCCGGCTCCCTGGGTGACGTCTCCAGAGGCTATCTCCGTCTCGTGGCGGCGGATGTCCGCGTTGAGCTCGTCGATCTCGCTCTGAAGCCTGCCGCGTACCTCGGCCAGCTCCCGCTCCGACCACGTCGACGGTGTAGCGGTGGTCTGCGTGACTGCCGCCATGGCTGCCTCCATTGCTGATCAAGGCCGTAAATGGTGCGGGCAGCTTAGGATCCAGATAACGGAACGGCAAACGACCCGCCGGACGGTTTACCTCCCCCGTACTATCCCGCCTCGCGCATTCAACTCCTCCACAGGGGCGTCCATTCCCACAACTTTGTCGGTTGCGTACCGACGTGGGCCGCCGGACGGTGCGTCCCCGGGAAACCAGGAAGCCTTCGCCTCCACTCTGCGTTATGGTTTGAGACTGCAAGGCGTTGATGGGGCCCGACTGTGAGGGATATCACCCCGGAGCCGCCGGAAGAACGGCTCGTGCGAGCTCATTAGACCCGGCAGCAGACCAAACGAAGAGGGCCTCCCCCGGGGGAGGTCAAGAAGGGTGGTACCGCGGAGCCGCATGGCTTCGTCCCTTCACGCAAGCCTGCCGGCCGATGATGCGTGGAGGTCACGCCCGAAATGTCTTCCCCAACGTTCCGCTCTCTTCCCGCGCAGGTCGACCTGCCCGCGCTCGAGCGTGAGGTCCTCGACCGCTGGCGGGACGGGAAGATCTTCGAGCGTTCCGTGGAGCAGAACTCCGGTAACCCGTCCTGGGTCTTCTACGAGGGTCCGCCCACCGCGAACGGCCTGCCCGGCGTGCACCACGTCGAGGCCCGGGTGTTCAAGGACCTCTTCCCGCGCTACAAGTCCATGCGCGGATTCAGCGTTCCGCGTAAGGCCGGATGGGACTGCCACGGCCTGCCGGTCGAGGTCGGCGTCGAGCGCGAGCTGGGCCTGACCGGCAAGAAGGACATCGAGGAATACGGCATCGCCGAGTTCAACGCCAAGTGCCGCGAGTCGGTGCTGCGGCACGTGGACGCGTTCGAGCAGATGACCGAGCGCATGGGCTACTGGATCGACCTGTCCCAGGCGTACCGGACGATGGACCCGTCCTACATCGAGTCGGTGTGGTGGTCGCTGAAGGTCGTGTGGGACAAGGGGCTGCTGTTCCGCGACTTCCGCATCACTCCGTACTGCCCGCGCTGCGGCACGGGGCTGTCCGACCACGAGCTGGGCCAGCCCGGCGGCTACGAGAACGTCTCCAGCCCGTCGGTCTACGTCCGCATGCCGGTGACCTCCGGGCCGCTGGCCGAGCTGGGCGCCTCCCTGCTCGTGTGGACGACCACGCCGTGGACCCTCGTGTCCAACACGGCGGTCGCCGTGCACCCCGACGTGACCTACGTCGCGGCGCGCACGGCGGACGGCGAGGTCCTGGTGGTGGCCGAGCCGCTGCTGTCGGTCCTGGGCGAGGGCGCGACCGAGGTGGCCCGCCACACGGGGCGCGAGCTGGAGCACACCACGTACTCCCGCCCGTTCGACCTGGTCGACATCCCCGGCGCCCACTACGTCGTGCTCGGCGACTACGTCACGGTCGAGGACGGCACCGGCCTGGTCCACCAGGCCCCGGCGTTCGGCGCCGACGACATGGCCGTGATCAAGCGGTACGACATGCCCGTCGTCAACCCGATCGGCCCCGACGGCCGCTTCCTCGACGACGTGCCCATGGTCGGCGGCCGGTTCTTCAAGGACGCCGACGAGGAGCTGACCGAGGACCTGCGCGCCCGCGGGCTGCTCTACCGCGGCGGCCACTTCGAGCACGCCTACCCCCACTGCTGGCGCTGCCACACCCCGCTGCTCTACTACGCCCTCCCGTCCTGGTACATCCGCACCACGGCGGTCAAGGACAAGATGCTGGCGGAGAACGCCGACACCAACTGGTACCCCGAGACGATCAAGTGGGGCCGGTTCGGCGAGTGGCTGCGCAACAACGTCGACTGGTCGCTGTCGCGCTCGCGCTACTGGGGCACGCCGCTGCCGCTGTGGGTGTGCTCCGCGGACGAGTCCCACGTGACGTGCGTCGGCTCGCTGGCGGAGCTGGGCAACCTGGCCGGCCAGGACATCTCGGCGCTCGACCCGCACCGCCCGTACGTCGACGACGTGACCTTCGACTGCCCGTCGTGCGGCGCTCTCGCGCGCCGCGTGCCGGACGTCATCGACGCCTGGTACGACTCCGGCTCCATGCCGTTCGCCCAGTGGGGCGAGCACGGCAAGCCGGAGGGCGTCTATCCGGCGCAGTTCATCTGCGAGGCCACCGACCAGACGCGCGGCTGGTTCTACTCGCTGATGGCCGTCGGCACGCTCGTCTTCGGCCAGTCCTCCTACGAGAACGTGCTCTGCCTCGGCCTCATCCTCGCCGAGGACGGCCGCAAGATGAGCAAGCACCTGGGCAACATCCTCGAGCCGATCCCGCTGATGGACCAGCACGGGGCCGACGCGCTGCGCTGGTTCATGGCCTGCTCGGGCTCGCCCTGGGCGGCGCGCCGGGTGGGGCACAACGCGCTGGAGGAGATCGTCCGCAAGGTCCTGCTGACGCTCTGGAACACCTCGTCGTTCTTCACCCTCTACGCGAACGCCGAGTCCTGGTCGCCGTCCATGCTCGCGGAGGCCACGCCGGTGGCCGAGCGCCCGCTGCTCGACCGCTGGGTGCTGGCCGAGCTGCACAGGACGGTGAGCGAGGTCACGGCGTCCCTGGACGAGTACGACACCCAGCGCGCCGGCCGCCGCCTGGCCGACTTCCTCGACGACCTGTCCAACTGGTACGTGCGCCGCTCGCGCCGCCGGTTCTGGCAAGGGTCGCTGGAGGCGTTCGCGACGCTGTACGAGTGCCTGGAGGCGGTGACGCGGCTGATGGCCCCCATCACGCCGTTCGTCACCGACTACCTCTGGGACGTGCTGCGCGCCCCCGAGGCGCCCTCCTCGGTGCACCTGGCCTCCTGGCCCACGGTGCGCGAGGACCTGCTCGACCCGGTGCTGTCCGACCAGATGGCTCTGGTGCGGCGCCTGGTGGAGCTGGGCCGCTCGGCCCGCGCCTCCTCGGGCGTCAAGACCCGCCAGCCGCTCCGCCGGGCCCTGGTGGGGGCGCACGGCTGGCCGTCGCTGCCCGGTGAGCTCCGTGGGCTGGTGGCGGACGAGCTGAACGTCCACGCGCTCGAGGACATGTCCGGATTCAGCGCCGATCTCGTGTCCTACTCCGTCAAGCCCAACTTCCGGGCCCTGGGCAAGCGCTTCGGCTCCCAGACCAAGCTGGTGGCCGCCGCGGTCTCCGCCGCCGACCCCACCCGCGTGGCCCGCGCCCTCCGCTCCGGCTCCACGGTCATGGTGGAGGCAGACGAGCTGGGCGAGATCATGCTCGGCCCCGACGACGTGATCGTCAACGAGCAGCCCCGCTCGGGCTGGGCGGTGGAGACGGGCGCGATCGGCACCGGCACGGGCGAGACGGTGGCCCTGGACCTGGAGCTCACGGACGACCTGCGCCGCGCCGGTCTCCTGCGCGAGGTCATCCGCCTGGTCCAGGACGCCCGCAAGTCGACCGGCCTGTCGATCACCGACCGGATCGACCTGTGGTGGACCACGTCCTCCCCTGACCTCGCCGCGGCCCTGCGTACCGAGGGGCACGTGGTGGCGGAGGAGGTCCTGGCGACCACGGTCACGGAGGGCACGGCGCCGGACCTCCCGTCCCACACGGACGAGGACCTGTCGCTGGTCTTCCAGCTCCGCCGCGCCTGACGACACCGGATGCTGCGGTGGGGCCCGCCCCACCGCAGCTCACCATGCCTGTATCGGCCACCATGCGGCCGCGCCCGCCCCCAACGCGCCCGCCTCAGCGCCACGGCCCGCTACCAACGGCTTATGCCGCGCAGCACCCACTGCACCGCGCCTCGTCACTGGTTGCTAGCCGGCCTCAAGCGCCAATATCGCCACACAGGGGGTCACTGCAACCCCATCTCACCGCAGCCCGCGCTGCGTCAGGCCACGCATGGCCACGCGCAGCGCCCACCGCGCCCGGGTCGGTTGACCGGCCGCGCGCCCACAGGGGGACGGCGGCGCGCCGGTCGGTGCTCGGAACGGGGCGACGACCGGCTTACAGCTCACCGTCTCGCGGCAGTTCTCAGCTCACCGTCTCGCGGTCGTGTTGGCAGACCGAGCAGCTCGTCAGCCCGGCCGCCTCGGCTGCGGCCAGCGTCATCGTCTCCACGCCCGTCTCCCCCGCACCCCTGATCAACGGGCAGGCGGTGCTGTGGTAGCGGCGGGTGCCGACGATGACCTTCACCATCTCCGTGCGCCCGCCCTTGCCTCCAGCCCCGGCGCCCGCAGGGCCGGTGGGCTCGTCACCGCCCTCGGCGGATCCGGCGGCCTCAGGCTTGGCGGCGCCGGTCTTGGGCGCGGCCGAAGCATCCGCCTTCGGCGCGGTCGCGGCGCCCGTCTTTGGCGGAGCCGATGCACCCGTCTTGGCAGCGGCCGAAGCACCCGTCTTTGGCGCAGCCGAAGCGCCTGTCTCAGGAACGGCCGAAGCACCCGTCTTGGACGCGGGCGAAACACCCGTCTTAGGCGCGGGCGAGGCACCGGACTTGGGCGTCGCGCCGGTCTCCTCTCCTCTGGACGCCCCGCCCTTGCCGGCGCCCGTATCGGGCGTGTCCCCCTTCTGTGCGGACGGCTTGCCCGCTGCGGCCTTGGGAGCGTCCGTGCCGGACGTGTCGCCGTCGGAGCGTGGGCCGGAGGATCCGGGCTTCGGACCCGCACCGCCTGACCCGGCCGCAACGGGTGCGCCCGTCGCCTTGGACGGCCGGCCACCGGTCTTGGACGGGGTCGCAGGCGGCTGTTCCGGGCTCGCGCCCGTGGCGGGCGGCCGTTCGGGGCTGGTCTTTCCCGTCGCCGCCGGCTTGGCAGCCGGGCCCGTACCGGAAGGGCGTCCCTCGGATGATCTGGCGGTCGTGCCGGAACCGGGGGGAAGCGGGCCCTTGGGCTTGGCCTCCGACTCGGCCGAGGACGCGGGCCGCTCGGGCACCACCGCGCTCGCCCCGGTCGTGGCGGGCCCCTTGGCGGCCCCAGAAGGACGCTGTGACGGCCCGGAAGCCCCACCCTGGGCACCTGGACGGGCCGGCACCGCCGAAGAGGGCACGCGCGGCTGCGGCGCCGTGGCCGGCCCCGAGGAGTCGTCCTCGTCGGCCGCAGCCGAGGGCTGTCCCGGCTTCGTCCCGGACGGCCGGGGTGCACCGGTGGATGAACCGGGCTTGTTCCCGGGCTGCTCGGGCGTGGCCCGCTGCGACGGCTTGCCCGCCGGCGCTCCGCTCTTGCCCGGAGTGCCCGGAGCGCCGGAAGCGCCCGGAGCGGGCTCGTCCGTGGCAGGCGACGCGGAAGCCTTGGCAGGCGATGCCGATGGCTTGGCAGGCGCGCCCTTGGCGGGGCCGCCCGCGGAAGAGGCTCCAGAAGCGGGGCGGGGCGGCGTCGAGCCGGGCCTGTGCGCTGCCGACGGCGGCCGGAAATAAGAAGTCTGCTTCTCCGCCTGATCCTCGTCAGGTTCGGCGGAGGTGGAGGGGCGGCCGAACCACCCGGTGGCGCCTTCCTCGTCGGTGGCGGCAGGCTCCGGGGTGGGGGTGGAAGCCTTCATTCCGGGCTTCGGCGGGGCGACCGGCGGACGTACGTCGCGGGTCTCCGCGGAGTTTTCCGCCCGGCTCTCCGCCGTGGCGGCGGGGCCGGGTGCGACGACGGGCTCGGGGTCGGCGGCAGGCGGCAGCTGCCGTCCGCCGAGCGCTGCGTCAGGCAGGCACGTCGTGCAGGGCGTGAAGCCCTCCGCGCGTGCCTCCTCGTAGGTGAGCTCCTCGCTGTCCCGCCCACTCAGCTGCCGGCAGCCGGACACGTGGTAACGCTTGCGTCCGGGGATCACCAGCACGATCGCATCCGGTGAGATGCCGCTCGCCGCGGGGCGGCGCGGAGCGGCGGGAACGGTCGCCGTCCGCTGAGGCGTCTGCGGATGCGGTTGTGGCCTCGGAGGCTGATGGTGAGCCGTGGGGCCGGCCTGGGTGACCGTAGGGCCGGTCTGGGTGTACGGCATGCCCGGCGGCATGAGCCCTTTCGGTGGGGTGGCCGGCGCAGCGGCCTGCCCACCACCGGGAAAAAGCTCGTTTCGCCGCAGGAACGCCCCGATCACGAGGAACAGCGCGGACAGCACGCTGACCACAATGGACCACATGATCAGGAACGGCTTAGCCAGTACGAAGCCCGCGATCAGCAACACGACTGCCGCGAGCACCAAACCAGCACTGATAAGGATCACAGGGGAGCTCTTTCGAGTGACAGGTCCTAGCGACCCGTTACTTTACCGGCGGTCGTTGTGAGGACCGTCACCGCCGGGAAAGGCGCCCTGCGGAGCCTCGCCGCCGAACGGGCTGGGACCACCGGGAAGAGGCTGCTGGCCGCTCTGCGACACGGCGTGCGACATGGCGGGAGCCTGACCCTGCGGACCACCGGACATCACCGGGAACCCACCGCTGCCCTCTGCGGAGACGTTGAGCTCGGCGAGCTGGTTTTCCAGGTAGAGCTTGAGCCTGCTGCGGTATTCGCGCTCGAAGCTGCGCAGCTCCTCGACCTTGCGCTCGAGCTCGTCGCGGGTCTGCACCAGCGAGCCCATCGCCTGGCGGTGGCGCTCCTGCGCGTCGCGCTCGAGCGTCTCGGCGCGGGCGCGGGCGTCGCCGATGACCTGCTCGGCCTGGCGGCGCGCCTTGGTGAGGATCTCGTCGGCCTCGCGGCGGGCGCGGGTGACCGTCTCGTCCGCCTCCCGGCGGGCGTCGGAGATCGCCTGGTCGGCGGTCTGCTGGGCGAGCGCGAGCACGCGGGCCGCGGTGTCCATGTTGTCCTCGGCGGGAGGCATGTTCATGGCCACGGGCACCGGCTGCTGCACGGGGGGCGGCTCGGGGGCACGCATGGGCTCCGGCTGCGGGGGCGGAGCCATCATCTCGGGCTTGGGCTGCTCCTGGACCGGGGCGGAGGCCATGGGCATGTTCATGCCGCCCGGCACCTTCCCGCGCAGGCACTCGGCCAGCTTCGCGCGGAGCTCTTCGTTCTCTTGGATCAGACGGTCCAGCTCAGCCTCCACCTCGTCGAGGAAGGCATCGACCTCTTCCTCGTCGTAGCCCGGCCGCAGCCGGGTGGTACTGAACTGCTTGTTCCGCACATCAGCGGGCGTCAGCGGCATTTTTTGGTCTCCTTGGCGCGCTTTGGAGTCTGTCCGGAGGGGACGGTAACCCGAATCACTTCAGCGCGGACACGAGTTTGAACACGACCGGCGCGACACCGGCCCGGTCATCGCAGCGATCCCGCGATCTGGATCAGGAGCAGCACGACGATGAACAGGACAGTGAAGCTTAGGTCAAAGGCCACCGTACCCAACCGGAGCGGAGGAATGAAACGGCGGAGGAACTTGAGTGGTGGGTCGGTTGCGGTGTAAGTGGCCTCGGCCAGCACCAGGATGACACCGGATGGGCGCCACTGGCGGGCGAAAGCCTGCACCGTCTCAAAGATCATCCTACCTATGAGCAGCACCAGGTAGAGAGACAGGACTACGACCAAGATCTGACTGACGATCCCCACGGCCCGGCCGCGCCTCCACTTCTGATGTGCCCTCCCGGCCTCGGCGAGACCTGGTTGGGTGCGATAGACATACAGAGACTCTAACTCTGGTTGAAGAACCCGCGTTCCGCGATTCGGGCCTTGTCCTCAGCGGTCACCTCGACATTGGCAGGGGACAACAGGAACACCTTGTTGGTAACACGTTCAATGCTGCCATGTAGGCCAAAGACCAGACCTGCCGCGAAATCGACAAGCCGCTTGGCGTCGCTGTCAACCATCTCAGTCAGGTTCATGATGACCGGGGTGCCGTCGCGGAAGTGCTCCCCGATGGTACGCGCCTCGTTGTACGTCCGCGGATGGAGGGTCGTGATGCGGGCCAGATCGGTCGTGCGACGCTCCAGAACGGCCGCAGCGGGTCTCGGCGCGGGCACCCCTGCGTCGGGCTCGTCGTCGCGGTCCTGGACCGCCACGGGCCGCTCCTCGCCGGTTCGCTGCCCCTCGTCCTCGTAGGCGTACTCGTCCGTGTACGTCTCATATCTCTCGTAGCGGTCGTCCTCCACGAGACCGAGGTAGACCGCCATCTTGCGCATCGCGCCGGCCATCGCTACGTCGTCCTCCTGCTCCTGGTCGCACTCGCTCGGGGTCCGTCGCCGGAGCCCGAGGCGGTAGCCGTACCCCCTTGGAGCTCACCGCTGATCGACCTCTACTTGGTCGTGAGCCTGAAGACCCACTTGGGGGGACATTACCTGACGAAGGGCTTGCGGCGACCGAGCAACGCCGTACCGATCCGCACGTGTGTCGCGCCGTACGCGATGGCTTCCGTGAGGTCTTCGCTCATTCCGGCCGAAATCATCGTGGCACGTGGGTGCTGCTCCTCCAGTCGCGTGGCCACGTCACGCAGTCTGGCGAACGCCTTGGCGGGCTCCTCGTGCAGCGGCGCCACCGCCATGACGCCCCCGAGCCACACGCCCTCGGCCAGAGCCACCTCGTCGGCCAGCTCGAGCACGTCGGCGGGCCGGGCGCCGCCCCTGGCCGGGTCGTCGTCGAGCGCGACCTGGATCAGGCAGCCGATCCTGCGGCCCTGGCGCACCGCCTCCGTGCTGATCGCCTCCACCAGCCGCAGGCGGTCCACTGAGTGGATCACGTCGGCGTACGAGACGACGGAGCGTACCTTGTTCGTCTGGAGCTGCCCGACGAAATGCCAGGTCAGCGAGAGCCCCGCGAGCTCTTGCGCCTTGGCCGCGGCCTCCTGGTCGCGGTTCTCGCCGATGTCGCGCACGCCCAGCTCGGCCAGGATCCGCACGTCCTCGGCCGGACGGGTCTTCGTGACGGCGACCAGCGTGACCTCTCCGCGGTCGCGCCCCACCGCGTGGCAGGCCGCCGCGATGCGCGCGTCGACCTCGGCGAGCCCGGCCGCGATCTCGTCCCTTCTCACGTGAGTCTCCCTTTCACTACGGGCCGGCCCAGGGTACGCCTTCGCGCACACGACGGCGCCGCTCCCGGATCCTGCCGGGGAGCGGCGTCAGGCGGCCGGGCTATTTGAGGAAGTCGGGGACGTCGAGCTCCTCTTCCTGGTCCTCGAAGATCACCCTAGGACGTTTGGGGGGCTCCGACATGCGGGAGATGATGGGCGTGGGCGGGTTGGCGGGCTCGGGCGTGGGCCGGGGGATCGAGACGGGGCCGGACGGCTCCTCGGCGGCGGGCTCGTCGTCCACGGGCTCGGCGACCTGCGCCGACTCCACCGGCCGCACCGGCTCGGGGCGCGGCGGCTCCGGTCGGGGCTCAGGACGCGGCTCGGGCCTGAACTCGGCGCGCGGCTCGGGGCGGGGCTCCGCTCTGAACTCGGCACGCGGCTCAGGGCGGAATTCGGGGCGCGGCTCGGGCCTGAAGTCCCCGCGCGGCTCCGGACGCACCTCAGCGCGCGGCTCAGGGCGCACCGCGGGCTGCTCCGACTTCACGCTGGGGGACGCGACGCTCGGCCGCGCAGGGGACGACACGGGTGGCGCGGCGGGCTGGGCGGGGCGGCTCGCCGGGCGGGGCACCTGCTTCTCCACCGGCGGCGGCACGTCGTCGAAGCCGGCCGCGATCACCGTCACGCGCACCTCGTCGCCGAGCGCGTCGTCGATGACCGTACCGAAGATGATGTTGGCGTCGGGCGCGGCGGCCATGGACACGAGCTGCGCGGCCTCGTTGATCTCGAACAGGCCCAGGTCGGAGCCGCCCGCGATCGACAGCAGCACGCCGTGGGCGCCGTCGATGCTGGCCTCCAGCAGCGGGCTGGAGACGGCCATCTCGGCCGCCGCCACCGAGCGGTCGTCGCCGCGGGCATGGCCGATGCCCATGAGCGCCGAGCCGGCGCCCGACATGACCGACTTGACGTCGGCGAAGTCGAGGTTGATCAGACCGGGGGTGGTGATCAGGTCGGTGATGCCCTGGACACCCGAGAGCAGCACCTGGTCGGCCGCCTTGAACGCGTCGAGCACGCTCACCTGCCGGTCGGAGATCGACAGCAGCCGGTCGTTGGGGATCACGATCAGCGTGTCGACCTCGTCGCGCAGCGTCTCGATGCCGGCTTCGGCCTGCATGGCCCTGCGCCGCCCCTCGAAGCTGAACGGCCTGGTCACGACGCCGATGGTCAGCGCGCCGAGCGACCTGGCGATGTTGGCGACGACGGGCGCGCCGCCCGTGCCGGTGCCGCCGCCCTCGCCCGCCGTGACGAAGACCATGTCGGCCCCCTTGAGGACCTCCTCGATCTCCTCACGGTGGTCCTCGGCCGCCTTGCGCCCCACGTCGGGGTTGGCGCCGGCGCCCAGTCCGCGCGTGAGCTCGCGGCCCACGTCGAGTTTCACATCGGCGTCACTCATCAGCAGCGCCTGGGCGTCGGTGTTTATCGCGATGAACTCGACGCCCTTGAGTCCCTCCTCGATCATCCGGTTGACGGCGTTGACTCCGCCGCCGCCGATGCCGACGACCTTGATGACCGCGAGGTAGTTCTGCGGTGCTGCCACGACGAGGGGCCTTTCCGCTCGTTGACTTGCCATTTCGGTGCGGATTGTCTCCGCTTTTGTCTCTTCGGATAACTCTCAACCTCAGGTTGAGATTTAGATTTATGTCAACCTGAGGATTGATACGGACAGTAGGAGTCCCCTGCCTGGCGGGTCAACTAACCGCGCCGCAAGCACGTCCGGCGTGTCGCGGGCTGTCCGTTTCGCTCCGAAGTCGCGCCTGGTCGGGGGCTCCTCCGCCCGACGTACGACTTAAGGCTCTCACGCCGTGACCCCCACCTCGCACAAGCTCGGCCATGCCTTGCCGCGGACTTGCCCACTCTTGATCACTTCAGCGTCACCACATCCGGTGAGCTGACGTCGTACACCGTGGCTTTCTCCCGTTTGAGGAGCGAAGTCAGGATGCGGCCCTTCTCCTCGGGCCGGTCGGTGCCGCCCCAGATGACGGTCCGCCCGTCCGACAGCTTCAGGGTCACGCCCTCGGCCGTTCCCGCGCGCACCTCCCTGATCTTGGGCGCCACCTCGTCCGGAACCGCCTGGATCACCTGGATCGCCGCCTTCATGGCCGGGTCGTCCGCCGCAGTCGTGCCGACCTTGAGCACCGGCAGCATGGGCGGCGCCGCGGACTTGACCTCGATCACCACGCCCTGCTTGTCGACGATCGCGAACTTGCCGCCCGCGGGGATCGCGGCGACGGGCTCGCGCTCGACCACCTCGATCTTGAGCGTGCCCGGCCAGACCCGGTCCACCTTGGCGCTGGCGAGCTGTCTGATGCCCAGGACGCGGCCCTCGACGTCGGCGAGGTTCACGGTGGCGAGAGGATGGAGGTCGGCCACGCCGGCCTGCTGCTTGATGCGCTCGCTCGGCACTGTGAGATTTCCCACGATCTCGATCGAGCGCACGCCCAGGACGGGCGAGAAGAACACCAGCCAGGCGGCCGAGCCCACCACTCCCGCCGTGAGCAGCACCAGGAACGCCGTCCGCGCCTTCATCGCCCTCCCCATGCCGGCCCATGCGCGTCGGCACAGAACCTACGCCGACGCACGTCGCAACACCGCACGCCACGCCCAAACGGCGGCAAGCCCGCCCTCATCGCCCATCCAGGGGCCTCAGCGGGATCGAGACTCTCCCGCCGTCCCGGTTGCGGTCCTTCGGGGGCCGAGGCGTGCTGAACGCTCCACCGCCCGCCCCTTTCCCCAAGGACCCTCAGCACTCGCGGCGGGGCGGAGACTCTCCCGCCGGTCAGGAGGTGAGACGGGCCACGATCTGCGGTCCGAGCTCCGTGACGTCGCCCGCGCCCATGGTGAGCACGATGTCGCCCGGCCGCGCCCGCTCGGCCACCAGCGCGGGCACCGTGGCCCGGTCCGGCGCGTACGCGACCCGCTCAGGAGGCAGCGGCACCCGCCCGGCCACCATCGCCCCGGAGACCCCAGGCTCGGGATCCTCGCGGGCCCCGTAGACGTCGAGCACGATGGCCTCGTCGGCCAGCCCGAGCGCCGCACCGAACTCGTCGGCGAAGAACCGGGTGCGCGAGTAGAGGTGCGGCTGGAAGATCGCGATGACCCGGCCGTCGCCGGAGTAGGAGGCGACCACGTCGCGGGCGGCCTTCAGGTCGGCGGTCAGCTCGGTCGGGTGGTGCGCGTAGCTGTCGAACACCGCGATGCCGCCGGCCTCCCCCTTGGCCTCGAAGCGCCGCTTGGCCCCCGTGAAGGCGCCGAGGCCCTGCCTGATCTCCTCGAACGGCAGCCCGAGCTCGTCGGCCACGGCGATCACCGCGGTGGCGTTGAGCGCGTTGTGCGCGCCGGGGACGGCCAGCCGCACGTCGCCCCTGCCCTCGATGTCGAAGACCGTGCCGAACCCGTCGGGCCTGATCCCGCTCACGCGGTAGTCCTCGCCCTGCACGCCGTACGTCCTGACCCGCAGCCCCCGCTCGCGCGCCCGGCGAGCCAGCTCGGCCGCGCCCGGGTCGTCGGCGCAGACGATGAGCAGCGAGCCGACCCGCTCGGCGAACCTGGCGAAGCTGTCGTGCACGGCCCGCGGGTCGCCGTAGTTGTCGAGGTGGTCGGCCTCGACGTTGGTCACCACGGCGATGTCGGGCGCCAGCATGAGGAACGAGCCGTCGCTCTCGTCGGCCTCGGCCACGAACACCTGGCCCTCGCCGTCGTCGGCGCCGAGCCCGGTGGTGACGAGCTGGCCGCCCACGCAGTAGGACGGGTCGGTCCCGCACTTCTGCAGCGCCACGGTCAGCATCGAGGTGGTGGTGGTCTTGCCGTGGGTGCCCGCGATGGCCACGGCGGTGCGCCCGGCCATGACGGAGGCCAGCGCGGCGGCCCGCGGGATGATCCGCAGCCCCTGCTTGAGCGCCTCGCCCAGCTCGGGGTTGGAATCGCGGATGGCAGTCGAGACGACCACGGTGTCGACGTCTCGCACGTGCGATGCGGCGTGGCCGATGTGGACGGTGGCGCCCAGCTCGCGCAGCTCGGTGATCAGCTCTGAGCTGCGCGCGTCGCTGCCTGACACCCGCACGCCGCGTTTGAGCAGGATGCGGGCGATGCCCGACATGCCTGCGCCGCCGATGCCGATGAAGTGCACCCGCCCCAGGTCCGCTACGGCGACGGGATCGACCAGCTTGACGAGACTCATCGGGCTATCTCCAACACTTTCCTGGCGAGCATGATATCGGCGTCCTTGCGTCCCAGCCTGGACGCCGCCCCTGACATGGCGACGACCCGCTCGGGATCGCGGAGGATGGGCAGCACGTTGTGAATGATCCATTCGGGTGACAGGCCAGCGTCGTCGACCATCAGGCCCCCGCCGCCCTGGGCGATGCGCCCGGCGTTGATGGCCTGCTCGCCGTTGCCGTGCGGCAGCGGCACGTACGCGGCGGGCAGCCCGACCGCGGTCAGCTCCGCGCACGTCAGCGCGCCGGCGCGGCACAGCACGAAGTCGGCGGCCGCGTAGGCGAGGTCCATGCGGTCGACGTAGGGCAGCAGCACGTACTGCGGGTCGCCCGGCGGGGGCTCGTGATCGACGGTGTGGTTGGGGCCGAGCACGTGGAGCACCTGCACCCCCGCCCTGCGCAGCACGGGGGCGGCGCCGAGCGCGGCCTCGTTGAGCGACCTGGCCCCCTGCGAGCCGCCGAACACCAGCAGCGTCGGCCGGTCGTTCTCCAGCCCGAACCAGGAGCGCGCCTTGTCGCCCATGGACAGCCGGTCGAGGTTGACGATCTCGCGGCGGATCGGGGTGCCGATGTATTCGGCCTTGGGCAGCGTGGTGTCGGGGAAGCCGGTGAAGACGTGGTCGGTGAGCCGGGCGCCGAGCCGGTTGGCCAGCCCGGGGCGCGGATTGGCCTCATGCACGACGATCGGCACGCCGCGCCGCTTGGCCGCCAGGTAGGCGGGGGTCGCGACGTAGCCGCCGAAGCCGACGAGGACGTCGGCCTCGGCCCGGTCGAGTATGCCGGCCGCCGCGTTGATCGCACCTGCCAGCCTCCCGGGCACGGTGAGCAGGCTCGGAGTGATCGCCCTTGGCAGCGGCACGGCCGGCACCAGCGCCAGCTCGTAGCCCCTGGCTGGGACGAGCCGGGTCTCCAGACCGCGCTCCGTGCCCATGCAGGTGATGCCGGCGCCCCGGTCAAGATGGCGCAGCGCGTCCGCAAGGGCGAGCGCGGGCTCGATGTGCCCGGCCGTCCCCCCACCGGCGAGGACCACCCTCATCTCGGTCACTCCCTAACGTGTCACTCGGCCTCTGGTCGTAGCCCCCAGGCCAAGCCAGCTTAGGCCCCTGGCGGCCGGCCCGGGGCCACGAGCTGCCAAGGCTTCTCGCGCGCCTGGCTCGCGTTTGGCGAACGACAGCAGCATGCCGAGCGCGGCGAGCGTGGGCAGCAGCGATGAGCCGCCGTACGAGACCAGCGGCAGGGGGATGCCGGTGATCGGCAGCACGCCGAGCACGGCGCCCATGTTGACGGTCGCCTGCCCGACGATCCAGGCCACCATGGCGGCGGCGGTGAGCCTGGTGAAGGCGTCGTTGACCCGGACGGCGACCCGCAGCCCCGCGTAGCCGAGCAGCCCGAACAGCGCCACCACCAGCAGCGTGCCCATCAGTCCGAGCTCCTCGCCGAGGATGGCGAAGATGAAGTCGCTCTCGCCGTGCGGCAGCCAGCTCCACTTCTGCCGGCTCGCGCCGAGTCCGAGCCCGAACCAGCCGCCCGAGCCCATCGCGATCTGCCCCTGCACGGCCTGGTATCCGGCGTTCTGCGCGTCGGCCCACGGGTTGAGATAGGCCCCGATGCGCTTCATCCGGTACGGCTCCACCTTGATCATGATGATCGCGGCGAGCACCGCAAGCGACATGAGGCCGCCGAACAGCTTCACCGGCGCCCCCACCACCCACAGCAGCGCGAGGAAGATCATGAAGAGCACCAGCGTGGTGCCCAGGTCGCGCCCGAGCATGACCATGACGGCCAGGATCGCGGTGCCGGGCATGAGCGGGATCAGCATCTGCCGCCACTCGATGCGGCCCTGCCGCGCCCTCCTGGCCAGCAGGTCGGCGCCCCACAGCACGAGCCCGAGCTTGGCCGGCTCGGACGGCTGGAGGGTGAACGGGCCGACGTAGATCCACCGCTGCGCGCCCAGCTCGGACGAGCCGATGAACAGCACCATGACCAGCGCCAGAATCGACAGCGCCATCATGGGATAGCCCGCCCACCGGAAGAACTTGACCGGCAGCCGCGAGCAGGCCCACATCAGCGGCAGGCCCACGGCGGCCGACATCGACTGCTTGAAGAACCACGAGAACGGGCTGCCGGTCTTCTGCAGCGCCTCGACGCTGGAGGCCGACAGCACCATCATCAGGCCGAGCGCGAGCAGCAGCGCGCTGCACATGATGATCAGGTAGTACGTGGTCAGCGGCTTGTCGAGCAGTTCCTTCAGCGCGCCGAGCTGCTCGCGCATCCAGCCGCCCGGCCCCTCGTCGGCGCGCGGCTCCTCAGCGCTCCCGCTCACGTCGCAGCCTCAGCTCACGTACGGCGTGCGCGAAGGCCTCCCCCCGCGCCGGATAGTTGGCGAACATGTCAAGGGAGGCCCCCGCCGGGGAGAGCAGCACGGTGTCCCCGGGCGAGGCCAGCCGGGCGGCTTCGGTGACGACTCTTTCCATCGCACCAGTGTCCCGATCGGCGATGTCCACGACGGGGACATTCGGCGCGTGTCGCGCGATGGCTTCCGCGATCGCCGCGCGATCGGCGCCCAGCAGCACCGCGCCGCGCAGCCTGGGGGCCGCCTGGCGCACCAGGTCGTCGACGTCGGCGCCCTTGAGCAGCCCCCCCGCCACCCACACGATCGACGGGTACGAGGCCAGCGCCGCGGCGGCGGCATGCGGGTTGGTCGCCTTGGAGTCGTCGATGTAGTCGACCTCGCCGATCCGGTCGACATGGGCGAGCCGATGGGGGTCGGGCACGAAGTCCCGCAGTCCCTGGCGTACCGCCTCGGAAGGGACGCCGAGCGAACGGGCCAGGGCGGCGGCTGCCAGGGCGTTGGCGACGTTGTGCGGCGCGAAGGGGCGCACGTCCTCCAGCGTCGCCAGCTCCTCGGCCGCCTCCACGGGGTCGGCCACGAACGCCCGGTCGACCAGCAGGTCCTCCACCACGCCGAGCTCACCCCGTCTGGGCACCCGCAGCGTGAACCCGACCGCTCCCGGATAGGGCGCGGCCAGCCTGGTCGCCTCGGGATCGTCGGCGTTGTAGATCACGGTCTTGGCCCGCTCGTAGATGCGGCCCTTGGCGGCGGCGTACTCCTCCATGGAGCCGTGCCAGTCGAGGTGGTCGGGGGCCACGTTGAGGATGGCCGCGGCGTGCGGGGCCAGCGTGCTCGACCAGTGGAGCTGGAAGCTGGACAGCTCGACGGCCAGCACGTCGTACGGTTCGGCGACGGCCCGCACCACGGGGACGCCCACGTTCCCGACAGCCAGGGCCTTGCGGCCGGCGGCGAGCAGGATCGAGGTGAGCATGCGCACGGCGGTGGTCTTGCCGTTGGTGCCGGTCAGCGCGAGCCACGGCGCCGCCTGCGCGGGCCGCAGCCGCCAGGCCAGCTCGACCTCGCCCACCACCTCGACGCCCGCGCCGAGCGCGGCGGCGATCAGCGGGTGGTGCGGCGCCCAGCCGGTGGTGACCAGCCGCGTCGCCCCTTGCGGCACCTCCATCGCCCCGAAGCGGGTCTCCACCCCCACCGCGGCGAGCTCGGCGGCCGCGGCGAGCTGCCGCTCGCCCTCCGTCGCCTCCACGACCACGACCCGCTCGCCGCGCTCGGCCAGGACCCTGGCCACGGCGGTGCCGGAGACGCCGAGCCCGGCCACGCACGTCACGCTCATGGCCTCGGCATCCACTCGACGTAGAACAGCCCGAGGCCGAGCGCCGAGCAGAGCATCGCGATCAGCCAGAACCTGACCACGATCGTGGTCTCCGCCCAGCCCTTCAGCTCGAAGTGGTGCTGCAGCGGCGCCATCCGGAACACCCGTTTCCCGGTCATCTTGAAGGACCCGACCTGGATGATCACTGACAGCGTGATGATCACGCACAGGCCGGCGAGGATGATCAGCAGGAGCTGGGTACGGGTGGCGATGGCCAGCCCGGCCAGCACGCCGCCCAGCGCCAGCGAGCCGGTGTCACCCATGAAGATGCGCGCGGGCGGGGCGTTCCACCACAAGAACCCGATCAAGGACCCCAGCACGGCCGCGGCCACCACGGCCAGGTCGAGGGGGTCTCGCACCCAGTAGCAGTTGGGGCCGAGCTGGTCGATGCAGTTGTTGCGGAGCTGCCAGTTGCCGATCAGCACGTACGCGGCGAGCACGACGCCGGTCGCGCCGCTGGCCAGGCCGTCGAGACCGTCGGTGAGGTTCACCGCGTTGGAGAACCCGACGATCATGAAGAGCACCCAGATGGTGAAGCCGACGATGCCGATCGACGGGCCGATGTCCCGGAGGAACGACACGCGGGTCTCGGCGGGGGTGATGCCGTAGACGTTCGGCTGGCGCACCACCAGGAACGCGAAGACCGCGCCGATGACCAGCTGGCCGAGCGCCTTGGCGCCGCTGCGGAGGCCGAGGCTGCGCTGCTTGTAGATCTTGATGAAGTCGTCCAGGAACCCGACCGCGCCGAGCCCTGTCATCAGGAACAGCACCAGCATGCCCGACACGGTGGGCGCGGCGAAGGTGGCCAGGTGGGAGGCGCCGTAGGCGAGCAGCGCGGCCAGCACGAACACGATGCCGCCCATCGTGGGGGTGCCCCGCTTGCCGAGGTGGGCCTGCACGCCCTCCTCGCGGATCTCCTGGCCGTAGCCGCGCCGCGAGAACAGCCTGATCGCCAGCGGGGTGCCCAGCATCGAGAGGATCAGGCCCACCGCACCGGCGATGATGATCTCGGTCACTGGGCGGCACCTCCGAGCAGCAGCTCGGCCGTCCGTTCCAGTCCCATGGCTCTCGGTCCCTTCACCAGCACAGCGTCTCCCGGACGCAACCATCCGCCCAGCTCGGCGGCGGCCGCCTCGGCATCGGGCACATGCACAATTCGCATCGCCTGCGCAGGATACGCGGCCCCGGCCCCCGCCTGTCCCCCGCTGGGAGGTCCACCGGCCGCAGGCGCATGCCACCCTTGCGGAGCGCCACCGGCCTCCGGCCCCTGCCACCCTTGCTGGGCGGCGGCTTCGTTCCCCTGCCACGCGAGCTGAGGCCCGCCCTGCCCGGCACCGGCTCCGTGCCACTCCTGCGGCGCGCTGCCGCCATCGGGCGCCTGCCACCCCTGTGGCGCGCCCTGGTGGGGGCCGGGGGGCGGCGGCCCGGCGGGGCCCGGAGGCCCTCCGGAGGCGTACGGTCCGGAAGCGTGCGGTCCCGGCACCTGCGGTCCCGAGGCGGACGGTCCCGACGCGTGCGGTCCGGAAGCGGGCGGGAGTCCGGCCGCGGCGTTGGCCGCCGCCTGCGCGTCCAGGGACGCCTGGGCCGCGGCCTGGGCCTCCGCCGCGGCCGCGCGTGCGCCCTCCAGTACGGGCCCCGCGTCAGGACCCGCCACGATCAGCCCCGCGAGCCCGGAGCCGCCGGCCAGCCGGCCCAGCTCGGCGTTGAGCGCGGGCCCGTCCTCGCCCAGCTCCCGCAGCGCCGCGATGACGGCGAAGCGCCGCCGCCCCCGCCCCAGCACCTCGAACGCCTCGAAGGCGGCCCGCATCGAGTCCGGATTGGCGTTGTAGGCGTCGTTGAGGACCGTGACCCCGTCGGCCCGGTCCGTGACCTCCATCCGCCACCGGCTGCGCGGCGTGGCCTCCGACAGCTCCGCGGCGATGGTGGCCACCGGCAGGCCCAGCTCGTAACCGGCCGCCGCGGCGGCCAGGGCGTTCTCGACCGCGTGCGCCCCGTACAGCTTGAGCGACACGGGCGCGGCCCCCGAGGGGGTGCGCAGCGTGAACGAGGCCCGCCCCCGGGCGTCGACCGAGACGTTCTCGGCCCGGATGGAGGCGGACTCGGCGCGTCCGAAGTACGTGACGCGCGCGTCCGTGCGCGAGGCCATGGCCCGCACCAACGGGTCGTCGGCGTTCAGCACGGCCACGCCGGTGCGCGGCAGCGACTCCACCAGCTCGCCCTTGGCCTTGGCGATGGCCTCCTTGCCGCCGAACACGCCGAGGTGCGCGGTGCCGACGTTGAGCACCACGCCGATCTGCGGCGGCGCGATGCGGGTGAGCTCCTTGATGTGGCCGATGTTGCGCGCGGCCAGCTCCAGCACCATGAAGCGGGTGTCGAGGTCGGCCCGCAGCACGGTCAGCGGATGGCCGAGCTCGTTGTTGAAGCTGCCGACGGGGGCGATGGTGGGCCCCACCCGGGCGGTGAGCTTGGCCAGGAGGTCCTTGGTCGTGGTCTTCCCCGCCGAGCCGGTCACGCCGATCACCGTGACCTTGGGCAGCGACGCCACCTGGGCGGCGGCCAGCTCGGCCAGCGCGGCGGCGGCGTCGGGCACGATCACCGAGGGAACGTCGACCGGCCTGGTGGCCAGCACGGCGACGGCTCCGGCCCTGATCGCCTGCGCGGCGTAGTCGTGGCCGTCGACCCGCGCGCCCCTGAAGGCGACGAACAGCGATCCCGGTTCGACGGCCCGCGAGTCGATCACGACGGGCCCGCGCACCACCGCGCGGGGATCGGCCATGCCCGACAGGGCGCCCGAGGTTATCTCGGCGATCCTGGCCAGAGGCAACGGGATCATCAGTGCTTCCTGCTTTCCGTGCTTTCCTTGCGTGCGGCGATCGACTCGGCGACCACCTCGCGGTCGTCGAAGGGGATCACTTCGCCTGAAACGTACTGGCCCTGCTCGTGACCCTTGCCGGCCACGACGATCACGTCGCCGCGCCCGGCCCGGGCGATCGCCAGGTCGATGGCGGCCGCACGGTCGGGCTCAATGATCACATGAGCGCGGTCGTGCTGCGGAACGCGGAGCGCTCCCTCCATCATCGTCGCGAGGATGGCGAGCGGATCCTCCGAGCGCGGATTGTCGCTCGTGAAGATGGCCACATCCGCCAGGCGAGCGGCGAGTTCGCCCATGATAGGCCGTTTGCCCATGTCGCGGTCGCCGCCGCAGCCGAGCACGATCGTCAGCGTGCCCGCCGTGACGGACCGCAGCGAGCGCAGCACCGACTCCACGGCGCCGGGCTTGTGTGAGTAGTCCACGACGGCCTGGAACTCGTCGTCCGCGGCCGTGATCCGCTGCATGCGCCCGGGAACGCCGGTGAGCGTCCCGACGCCGTGCACGGCGGCCTGCAGCGGCACTCCGGCCTCGACGAGGGTGACGATGGCGCCGAGCGCGTTGGCGACGTTGAACGGGCCCGGCAGCGCGATCTGCGCGTCCGCCTCGACCCCGCCGGGACCCACCACCCGGAACGCGCTGCCGTCCGCGCCCAGCCTGGCGTCCAGCGCCCGCCACTCGGCCTCCGGGTCGCCCAGCGCCGAGAACGTGGTCATCGGCACCTTGGCCAGGTCGAGCAGCTCCCGCCCGTAGCGGTCGTCGATGTTGGTCACGCCGACCCGGCTCAGCTCCGGCTGGAACAGCCGCACCTTGGTCGCGAAGTAGTCCTCGAAGTCCTTGTGGAAGTCGAGGTGGTCCTGGGAGAGGTTGGTGAACAGGGCGACGTCGTAGTAGATCCCGTCGACCCTGCCGAGCGCGAGCGCGTGGCTGGAGACCTCCATGACGGCCGCGCTGACGCCCTCCTCGCGCATCAGGGCGAACAGGCCGTGCAGCTCCGACGCCTCCGGCGTGGTGAGCGTGGGCTGGAAGCGCACGCCGCCCGCGTGGATCTCGACGCCGCCCACCAGGCCCGCCGTGTGGCCGGCGGCCCGCAGGCCCGCCTCGATCATGAACGTGGTGGTGGACTTGCCGCTGGTGCCGGTGACGCCGAGGATCTGGATGTCGTGGGCCGGCTGCCCGTACACCCAGGAGGAGATCTGCCCGAGCAGGGCACGCGGGTCGGGCACGACCAGCACGGGCAGCCCGGTGGCGACGGCCGCCGCGCGGCCGTCGCGGTCGGTGAGCACGGCCACGGCCCCCTTCGCCATCGCGTCGGCGGCGAAGTCGGCGCCGTGGGCCTGGTTGCCGGGCAGGGCCACGTAGAGATCTCCGCGCCTGATGTTGCGGGAGTCGATGGTGACGCCGGTCAGGGCGGCATGAGGCGACCGGGACGAGCCTGAGTCGGCATCGAGCATGGTCGCGAGCCCGGTCAGCGGACGGGGCGGGCTGGTCGTGGGACGCATAGACGACGGGGGACGCACGGCGAGAGCGTACCTTCCCTGCTCACTGTCCCGCGCGCGTCCGCACTGGCGGCGCGGTGGAGCCTGTGGGAGGAATCTTCTTGCTCTTGATGGCGAACGTCATCACATCCTTGAACACGGGGGCCGCCAGCTGCCCGCCGAAGTGGCCGTTCTTCGGGTTCTGCAGCACCGACAGCACGACCAGCCGGGGCTGGTCGGCGGGCGCGAACCCGACGAACGAGGCCGTGTAGCCCTTGTAACGGCCGAGCTCCGCATCGTAGCGGTTGGCCGTGCCCGTCTTGCCCGCCACCCGGTAACCGGGGATGGCGGCGAGCAGTCCCGTGCCCTCCGCGCTCACCGCAGCCTCCAGCATCGTCGTGATCTCCTTGGCCGTCGTCGCGCTCACCACCCTGGTCTGCTTACCTGGGGGAGCGGGAACGAACCTGCCGGACGCGTCCGTCGCACCGGCGACGATCTGCGGCTCGACCTTGACGCCGCCGTTGGCGATGGTCTGGTAGACGCTGGCCATCTGCAGCGCGGTCACCGACACGCCCTGCCCGTAGGCGACGGTGCAGTGCTGGCTGCCCGACCAGTTCTTGTAGTCGGGCAGCAGGCCCGCCTCCGCGCTCGGCACGCCGCCGCCGGGCGTCGTGCCGAACCCGAACGCCTTCAGCATCCGGTAGAGGCGCTCGCTGCCGACCTTGCGCGCGGCCATGATCGTGGCCACGTTGCTGGACTCGGCCACCGCCTGGCGGAAGGTCAACGTCTCGACCTTGTGCGCGTGCGCGTCGCGCAGCACCTGGTCGGCGCACCTGATCCGGTCGGGGACCCGGAACACCGTGCCGGGCGTCACCTCGCCGGCCTCGATCGCGGCGGCCGCCGTGATCACCTTGTTGGTGCTGCCCGGCTCGAACACGTCGGCGGCGGCCTTGTTGATGTAGGCGGAGGCGGGGGCCTTGCGCCAGTTGTTCAGGTCGAGCTCGGGGGCGTTGGCCATGGCGACGATCTGGGCGGTCCGCACGTCCATGACGATCACGGTGCCGCTGTCGGCGCCGGCCTTCTTGACCTGCTCGGCGATGGACTCCTGGGCGGCCCACTGGATGTCGCGGTCGATGGTCAGCCGCACGTCCTGCCCGTTCACGGGGGCGGTGTGCTGGCTGCTGGTCATCGGGATGCGCAGGCCGTCGCGGCCCGTCTCGACGCGCTGCTCGCCGTCGCGCCCGGCCAGCAGTTTGTTCTTGGCCTGCTCCATGCCGCCGAGGCCGTCGCCCTCGTCGCCGACGAACCCGATCAGGCTGCCCGCCAGGTCGCCCGCCGGATAGAGCCTGCGGTACGTCTTCTTCGCCGACAGCGCGGGCACGCGGGCCTGCAGCAGGCGGCTGGCCACGACGGGGTCGACGTCCGTGGCCAGGCGCTGGTAGCGGGTGTTCGTCCTGGCCAGCTTCGCGGCGATCTCCTGCTCGCTCTTCCCGAGCTGCTGCGCCAGGAGCTTGGTCACCTCCGCGCGCTTGTCGGGGAGCACCTTGGAGGGGTCGATCGACAGCTCGCGGGCCTCGACGGTGACGGCCAGCCCGTGGCCGTCGAGGTCGGTGATCGAGCCGCGTTTGGCGGGGATCTCCTCGGTGTGCGTGCGCTGGCCCACCGCCGCGGCCTCGTACACCTTGGAGTCGAGACCCTGCATCTGGATCAGCCGCCCGGCGAAGATCGACAGGATGAACGTCATGCCGATCAGGCCGATGTTGATGCGCCTGCGCGGGTTGCCCAGCCGCAGCACGAGCGGCGGCCTGGGCGGTCGCGGCGGCGGCCGGCGCGGCCCTCTGGGGGGCGGCACGTCCCCGCCGCGGCGCACGGCTCCCGGCTCCCGGCCGCGCGCCGGCTCCGGCCTGGCCTGCGGCCTGGGGCCGCCCGCCTGGGTACGCCGCGCCCCTTCGTCTCTGCCCCTGCTCCGGAGGTCGTCCTCCGGCCTGCCGCGCACCCGCTCGTCGCGCCCCTGGTCGCGCCCTCGGAGCCGATCGGCGTCATCGCGTCCTTGGGGAGCACGCCCCCTGGGACGATCGCCCTCATCACGTCCCTGCCCGGCCCGTCCCCTCGGGCGGCCGTCCTCGTCACCGCCGCGCAGGTTACGGCTTCTCGGGCGGTCCTCCTCGCCGCCACCGCGCCCGTTGCGGCTGCGCGGCCGCTCGTCCTCGTCGCCGCGCACGTTGCGGCTACGCGGCCGGTCGTCCTCGTCGTGCGGGCGCCTGCGGGTGCCGCGGTCGGCCTCGCCGCGCGAGCGGGCGCGGGGCACCTCGCCACGGGAACGGCCCGCCGCGCCACCCTGCCGGCCACGGTCCTGGCCTCCTTGGCGCGCGCCACCGGAGCCGCCGGAACGGGAGCGACCGGAACGGCCCTGATCACCCCGGTCGGCGGCGCCCCGCGGCGAACGGCCCGAACGGCCCTGATCGGCGCGGTCGGCGTCGTCCCGCGGCGAACGGCCGGAACGCCCTTGATCGGCGCGGTCGGCGTCGTCCCTGGGAGAGCGGCCGCGCGCGTCGTCGCCGGAGTCGCGCGGCGAACGCCCGCGGGGCTCGTCGTCGCGGCCGAAGGGCAGATCGAGAGGGTCCTGCGGGCGCTTGCGCGGCTGGCGCGGCGGGTTCTCCGGCGACGCCGGGCGCCCCGACCCCTCAGAACGGGCCCCGTCAGAACGGGCCGAACCCCCTTGGCGCCCTCCCCGTCCCGGGCCGCCGGGCGTACGACGAGCGGCGCCTGGCCCTCCTTGAGAGCCGGCGCCGCCAGCACCGCGGCCGGGGCCCTGCCCCCTGCCGCCTGAATCCCTCACCGTTCCGTGTCCGCCTGGCCGGCCGGGTCGTCATCGCCGGTCCAGCTGTCGACCTTGTCCCAGTCCTTCTGCCAGCCCTGGTTCTCGGCCATCTCGGCGATGACGTTGGGCTGGTTTCTGAGCTGGTAGCGCTGCTCGATCTGCTCCTTCTCCTGGCGCGCCACCGCGATCTGGTCGCGCAGGTTGGCGTCGGTGATGGCGTCCTTGGCGAGCATGGTGTTGAGCAGCAGCAGGCTCACCAGGCCACCGCAGAGCAGCCCGACGACGAGCAGCACGAACGGCGCGCGCTGCCGCCGGGCGGGGCGCCGTCGCAGCGCCGGCCGCCTGACCTGCGCGTCCGGCTGGCCGGGCCGGGTGCCCGCGGCGGGACGCGCCCGCTCAGTGGCCGGCCGCTTCGCGCCGAGGTCCGTGCGCGCGCGGGTCGAGGCATCCGTCCGTACGCTCGCGCCGTCCGTACGTGCCCGCTCGGCGCCGGACCGCTTGCCGTCGAGGTCGAGGCGCGCCCGCTCGGCGGCCGACAGCTTGGTCTCGTCAGGACGGGGCCGCGGCTTGGACTGGTGCGGCGCCCCGAGCCGGCGCGCGCCCGTCTTGGGACCCGGCTTGGGCCCCGGCGCGGGCACTGCGCGGCGGACGGGCGCACCCCGGCCGGTCTCCTGCTCAGTCGTCAACACGGATCCTCTCTGCCGCCCGTAGCCGGGCCGAGGCCGCCCGCGGGTTGCGGGCGAGCTCTTCTTCGCTTGGGAGCTCGGCTCCCCTCGTCAGCAGGCGGAACCTCGGCTGGTGAGCCGGCAACGGGACGGGCAGCCCGGGGGGGCTGGTGTCCCTGGTTCGCGCCGTGAGGGCCTGCTTGGTGAGCCGGTCCTCCAGTGAGTGGTAGGAGAGCACGACGACTCGCCCACCCAGCGCCAGCGCGTCGAGTGCCGCCGGGAGCGCCGCCTCCAGGGCGGAAAGCTCGGCGTTCACCTCAATGCGCAGCGCCTGGAAAGTCCTCTTGGCAGGGTTTCCCCCGGTGCGCCGGGTCGCGGCGGGAATCGCCTCGCGCACGATGTCCGCAAGCCGCTTGGTCGAGGTTATTGCCTCTTTAGCCCGTTCCTTAATGATCAGAGCCGCGACACGCGGAGCGAATCGTTCCTCGCCGTAGTCACGCAGGATGCGGGTCAGCTCCGCCGCGGAGTAGGTGTTGACCACCCTCTCCGCCGTCAGCTCCTGCTCGGTGTCCATCCGCATGTCGAGCGGCGCGTCGTAGGAATAGGCGAACCCGCGCTCCGCCTCGTCGAGCTGCGGCGAGGAGACCCCCAGGTCGAACAGCACTCCGTTGACCGTGGTGCGCCCCGCGCGGGCGAGCACCTCGGCCAGGTCGCCGGAGGAGGCGTGGACCAGGGTGATCCTGTCTGCGTACGGGCTCAGCCTGCGAGTCGAGTGGTCGATCGCGAAAGGGTCGCGGTCGATCCCGATCAGGTGCAGCTCCGGAAATGTGGCGAGCAGGGCCTCCGAGTGGCCACCGAGACCGAGGTTGGCGTCGACGACGACCGGTGACGCGCCGGACAGCGCGGGGCCGAGCAGCTCCAGAACGCGCTCGAGCATCACCGGAACGTGACCACCTGTGCCAGCGTTGTCCTGCATCTCCAACCCCCCTCTCGCGTCCATGCTCACGGATGACGCGTATAGATCGATCGCCGATCATTCCAGAGTCCCCACCCGGTGCCGTCCGGCCAGGTCCCCATCCGCACCCTCTTCGTGGACGCCTGCCATCTGACACCGGGGAAGGTGCATCAGCTGACAAGCAGTGGTTGCGGGTGGAGACCTCGCCGAACGACAGCATCGACGGATCGACCGTGGCTCCTACAAGATCCCTGGCAGCACCTCCTCCGACAGATCGGCGAACGCCTGCTCCTGTGCGCTGAGATAGGTGTCCCAGGCCTGCGCGTCCCAGATCTCCAGCCGGGTGTTGGCCCCGATGACCACGCAGTCACGCTCCAAACCCGCGTACTGACGCAGGCTCTGCGGGATCGTGATGCGCCCCTGCTTGTCCGGTTTCTCATCGGACGCGCTGGCGAAGAAGACGCGGCTGTAGTCACGCACCGCCTTGGCGGTGACCGGGGCGGTGCTGAGAGCCTCGGTAATGCGCTGGAACTCCTCCACGGGAAAGACGTAGAGGCATCGCTCCTGGCCTTTGGTGATCACAAGACCCTCCGCCAGCTCCTCACGGTACTTAGCCGGCAGGAACAGCCGTCCCTTGTCGTCCAGACGCGGTTGATGGGTGCCGAGGAACACCGGCCCCACCTCCCGTGCCTCGTGAAGCGCTCAGCGCTGGTGCACCGGGCCCTCCACTGCGCACCACCATACTCCACTTCTCCCCACCGTCAACTGATTCGAGCTGTCTTCATCATTACTTTCCGTTGCGTTACCGCAGGTCAGAGCGATGGAGCGGGGTGGAGGGCGGCGAGCGGGCGGTCAACCCTCATGGGCGTGTCGAGGGTTCAAAAGCGCGCCGAAATAGGGGCTCGGCCCCTTCGCGAAGCCCTGGGTGGGGGAAAGTGGAGGGCCCGGCGGGGTGTCGTGTCACGGGATTCGCACCGCTATGCGACGAGAACGGGAACATCACCAAGGTTCCCTGGAATATCCACAAATGTCGCTCGAGAACCCACAGCGTCGTAGGGTCGTACACACAATGGAAAAGGAATGGCATGGCTCCCGCAATGGCAGTACGGGACAGCCGTCGCACTTCTCTCATGGAGGCCTGGTGGCAGTTACCCATGATGTCCCTCCCCAGCTCGACGAGCTGGTCTCCACGGCTCACCGGATCCGCAGTGCGATCGAGTCGGTGATCGAGGGCAAGAGCGACGCCGTCCGCCTCACGCTCACCGTCCTGCTCGCGGAGGGTCACCTCCTGATCGAGGACGTGCCAGGGGTCGGCAAGACCATGCTGGCCAAGGCGCTCGCCCGCTCCATCGACTGCCCGGTGCGCCGCGTGCAGTTCACCCCGGACCTGCTGCCCAGCGACATCACCGGGGTCAGCGCGTACAACCAGCAGACCAGGGAGTTCGAGTTCAAGCCCGGCCCGGTGTTCGCGAACATCGTGGTGGGCGACGAGATCAACCGTGCCTCCCCCAAGACGCAGTCCGCGTTGCTTGAGTGCATGGAGGAGCACCAGGTGACGGTGGACGGGGTGACGTACGAGCTGGACTCGCCCTTCATGGTGATCGCCACGCAGAACCCCATTGAGATGGAGGGCACCTATCCCCTTCCCGAGGCGCAGCGCGACCGCTTCACCGCCCGCGTCGCGATGGGCTACCCCGAGCCGCACGCCGAGCTGGAGATGCTCGACGTGCACGGCGGCACCTCGCCGCTGGACAAGCTGGAGCCGGTGGCGACGACGGCCGAGGTGCGCGCCCTGATCGAGGCCGTACGCGGCGTGTACGTCTCCCAGGCGGTCAAGAAGTACGCCATCGACCTCGTCGTGGCCACCCGCCACTCCCCCGACCTGCGGCTGGGCGCCTCACCCCGGTCCACGCTGCAGCTGGTGCGGGCCGCCAGGGCGCACGCCGCGCTCGCCGGTCGCGACTACGTCATCCCCGACGACCTGCAGGACCTGGCCATCCCGGTGCTCGCGCACCGGCTGCTGCCCAGCGTCGAGGCCCAGGGACAGCGCCGCCTGCCCGAGCAGGTGGTGACCGATCTCATCAGGCGCGTGCCGGTGCCGGAGACGCGAGCGTCGTGAGAGCCGGACTGCGGGCTCTGACCTCGAGGGGCAGGTCGTTCCTCGCCTCCGGCATCGCGGCGCTGCTGATGGCGGTCATCCTGGGCGAGAACGACCTGTTCAGGATCGGGGTGCTGGTGACGGCGCTGCCGCTGCTCGCGGCGATGGTGGTGGCGCGCACGCGCTACCGGCTGAGCTGTGCCAGGCGCCTCGACCCGTCCAGGGCGGAGGTGGGCGGTGAGGCCACCGTGACCCTGCGGCTGGAGAACGTCACCAGGCTGCCGACCGGCCTGCTGCTCATCGAGGACACCGTTCCTTACGCGCTGGGCGTGCGGCCCCGGTTCGTGCTGGACCGGGTCGAGTCCAGGGGCGTGCGGGAGATCGACTACCGGGTACGCTCCGACCTGCGCGGCCGTTACATGATCGGCCCGCTGTCGGTGCGCATCGCCGACCCGTTCGGGCTGGTCGAGCTGACCCGTTCGTTCACGATCAGCGACACGCTGGTGGTGACGCCGCACGTCGCGGCGCTCCCCCACGTACGACTGTCGGGCGAGTGGACGGGCGGCGGCGACAGCCGTACCAGGAGTGTGGCGGCGGCCGGCGACGACGACGTGGCGCCGCGCGAATACCGGCAGGGCGACGACCTGCGGCGGGTGCACTGGCGCTCGACGGCCCGCCACGGCGAGCTGATGGTGCGCCGCGAGGAGCAGCAGTGGCAGAGCCGCGGCGCGCTCCTGCTGGACACCCGCAGGTACGCGCACCGCGGTGAGGGCCCGCGCTCGTCGTTCGAGGTGGCGGTCTCGGCCGCGGCCTCGATCGGCGTGCACCTCGCCCGCGAGGGCCTCGGTCTGCGGCTGGTGACCGACCAGGGCGCCGAACACCTGACTGACACCGGCCTGAGCTGGTCGCTGCTCGACACCCTGGCCGTGATCCGGCACAGTCCGGCCCGCTCGCTGGAGATGGGCGTGTCGGCCCTGCGCCAGGGCGGCGGCGACGGGCTGATCGTGGCCGTGCTCGGCGATCTCGATCCGGAGGAGGCAAGGGAGCTGGCCAGGCTGAGGCACAGCGGCATCACCGGGGTGGCGGTCCTGCTCGACGTGAGCACGTGGGACGGCGGCGACCGGACGGCCGCGGAGAACCACCAGGCCGTTCAGACGGTCCTGGCCGGGTACGGCTGGCGCATCGTGCGGCTGCCCGCGGGCACCTCGATCGCTTCCGTCTGGCAGGACGCCGCCAACCGCGGCCGGTACGCGCTCAACCCGGCGGGAGGCGCGGCATGAGTACGACCGCTGCGGCAGGAGGTACGACATGAGGCTGACGACCGCCTCCGGGGTGGCCTCGTTCGCCGCCGCGCTCCTGCTCTACCCGCTCTTCCAGGGCGGCACCTGGTTCTGGACGTCACTGGGCGCCGTGCTCGCGGTGATGTTCGCGGGCCTGGTGAGCAGCCGGTTGTCGCTGCCCGCGTGGGCGGCGCCGCTGGCCGCTCTGGTCACGACGTGGATCTACCTGACCGTGGTCTTCGCGGCCGGCAAGGCGTGGGCGCTGGTGGTGCCGACCAAGGAGTCGGTGGCCGAGCTGGGCAGGCTGCTGGGCGTCGGCTGGGCCGACATCCAGCGCTTCGCCGCTCCCGTGCCGGAGACGGACGGCATCACGCTGCTGACCGCCGGCGGCGTGGCGCTGATCGCGATCGCCGTGGACCTGCTCGCCGCGCGGCTGCGCAAGGCGGCGCTGGCCGGGCTGCCGCTGCTGGCGCTGGCCACCGTGCCGGCGACGATCCTGCCCGACCCGATCAGCTGGCCCGCGTTCATCCTGGCGGCGCTCGGGTTCGTCAGCCTGCTGATCGCCGACGGCCGCGAGCGGGTGGGCCACTGGGGCAGGGCGGTGCTGGTACGGCGCACGCGCGCGGCCACTTCGCAGCCCGCGAACCGTGACCGGGCCGACACCAGCGGCCTGCGGCTGTCGGGCAAGCGCATCGGGTTCGCCGCGATCGCGCTGGCCGTGCTGGTGCCGGCGCTGCTGCCGGCGATGGAACCGGTGTCGTTCTTCACCTTCGGCGTGGGCGGTACGGGCCCCGGCAAGGGCAACTCGATCAGCATCCCCAACCCGATCGCGAACCTGAAGGGCCAGCTGGAGCTGCCGGAGCGGCGGGTCGTCCTCACCTACCGCAACAACGACGACAAGCCCCGGTATCTGCGAATCTTCACGCTCGACACGTTCGACGGTCAGCAGTTCGGCATGACCGAGCCGAAGGGGTCGCCGCAGAACAGGACGGACAACGGCCCGCTCCCCGCACCGCCCGGCCTGAGCTCGCAGCCGAAGATCAAGACCGTGGACACGAACGTCCAGATCAGCGACGAGATCGAGAAGCTGCAGTTCCTGCCGCTGCCGTACCCGCCCAGGCAGATCCAGGTGGACGGCGACTGGCGGGCCGACGTGGACACGCTCATGGTCTTCTCCACCCGCGACGAGGCCGCGGGCCTTGAGTACGAGGTGAGCACGAGCGAGCCGGAGCCGACGCCGGACCTGCTGGAGTCGCTCGGCGGGACCCGGCCGACCACCGATCCCCGCTACCTGAAGCTGCCGGACAACCTGCCTCCCGAGATCGCCGAGCTGGCGAACTCGCTGACCGCCGACGCCAAGTCGGGCTACGACGCGGCGGTGAAGCTGCAGCAGTTCTTCACCAAGGACGGCGGCTTCACCTACAACCTGAGCACGCAGGGGCACGGCAACTCGGCGCTGCGGGACTTCCTGCTGCGTGACCGAGCGGGCTACTGCGAGCAGTTCGCCGCGTCGATGGCGGTGCTGGCCAGGCTGGTGGGCATCCCGGCGCGGGTGGCCATCGGCTACACGGGCGGCACGAAGGTGGGCGACCGGTGGCAGGTCGGCACGAACGACTCCCACTCCTGGCCCGAGCTGTATTTCGAGGGCGTGGGCTGGCTGCCGTTCGAACCCACCCCCTCCGGGTCGCTCGGCCAGGGCAGCGCGCGGGTGCCCGAGTACACGCAGCCCAGGCCGCAGCCCACGGGCGAGGCCGCGACGCCGACGCCGGGCGCGACCAGCTCGTCGGCGGACGAGCCCGTCGACCCGCAGGCCCGGCGTAACACGCGCGCGCTGGACCGCGAGGGCGTGGTCACCCCCGGCGGGCTGCCGCCGGACGACTCCATGCCGCTGATCGCCAAGATCGGCATAGGGGCAGGGGCGCTGCTTCTGCTACTGCTGATCCCCGCCGGCATCCGGCTGCTCACCAGGAACCGGCGCGTGCGCACCCTGGGCTGGAAGGTGTCGGCGCCCGCCGACGAGCTGACGGCCGCGATGGTGTCGGATACGTCGCACCGCCATCCGTCGGTGGCCGCGGCCTGGGCGGAGCTGGACGACGTGCTGTACGACTACGGCATGGCCCGCGAGCCCAGCGAGACCCCCAGGGCGCTGGCGCGGCGGCTGGCCCAGCAGTACGAGTTCGACGCGGAGTCGGCGGCGGCCATCACGGCCATCGCCTCTGCGGTGGAGCGCGTGCTGTTCGCGCGGGACCCCGGGGAGATCGGGCCCATGCGCAAGGACCTGCGCAAGGTGCGCCAGGCCCTGGCGGCCACGGTGTCACGCGGGCGGCGGCTGCGGGCGGTGCTGCTGCCACCGTCGACGCTGCGGCGGCTGCGGGCCGTGGGAGATCGGCTGCTCGACGGGTTCGACCTGCTGGAGAACATCAGGCTGCGGCGGACGGCGGGCCAGAGGGACTCCTGACCAGCGCGTCCGGCCGTTCCCTGAAGAACGGGAACGGCCGGGCTGGTCGGGCTTCGGCACGACGGCCGGGGGAACGGCCGGGCTGGTCGGGCTTCGGCACGACGGCCGGGGGAACGGCCGGTCAGGTCGCCTCCAACACGACGGCCGCCCGGACACGTGCCGGGCGGCTTCGCCGGATCAGAGGTCAGCGGTCGTCGTGGCGACGACGCCAGCGCTCTTCCATGCGCTCCATGAACGTGCCCCGGTTGCGCCGAGCCTGCTTGCCCGGCGGGGTGGCCGTGCCGGAGGAGGGAGGGGAGTCACCGAACCCATTCATGCGTTTCCAACTGGACAGACCCCACAGACACGCGGCGAGCATGACCACGAAACCGCCGACGCCGAGCGGGATCAGCGCACTGCCACTCATCACCACGCCGACCATCATGATGACGACGCCGAGAGCAAAGCCGATGGAGGCCTTGATCAGGCGACGCTTGTAATGGCTGCGCGGGTCACTGATCCTTACGGTGTTGGCCCACTTCGGGTCCTCGGCGTAGAGGGCCTGCTCGATCTGGTCGAGCAAGCGCTGCTCGTGCTCAGAGAGCGGCACGGCGCCTCCCAAGGACGGCCCCAGGACGGGGAAGACGGCAACGGACGACACGGGGTGTCCGAACCTCGCGGTCGGTTATCCCCAGAATACGAGGCTGTAGACGTAGGCGAAAGCAAACGTCCAACGCAGACCAAACCGGAGGTGTCGTCATGGCTCCATTGTGGCCCATCTAGCCCCCTTTCCCCCAAAATCGCCACACCTAAGCCCCCAGCAAATCCGGACATCGGCGTCATGTCTCTGCTTCATCAAGCTTGCCACGTACGAGCGATGCTGGGAGCACCGCATCGGGACCGAATCTCCGGATCGCCTTGTCCATCGCCTGCTCGGCCTCGCGCCAGCCGGTCTCCCGCTCCCCGATGCTGAGCTGCCGGGTGGCCTCCTCCGCCGGCCGCAGGTTTTCCATCCGGACCCCCACCAGGCGCAGCCGCACGCGCTGGAGGCCGGCCGCCTCGAACAGCTCGCAGGCTGTGGCGTATATCACCTGAGCCACGTCGGTCGGCTCGCGCAGCGTGCGCGAGCGGTTGATCGTGGTGAAGTCGGCTCGGCGTAGCTTCACACTTACAGTCCTTCCCACGTGGCCGCCCTTACGCATCCTGGCGGCCACGCGCTCGGAAAGGCGCAGCAGCTCCCGCCTGATCACCTCGGGATCGTCCACGTCGGCCGCGAACGTCTCCTCGTTGCCGATGCTCTTGTCGGACACGTGGGCGCTCACCGCCCGCTCGTCACGGCCCCACGCCAGCGCCGCCAGATGGCCGCCCACGGCCTGGCCGAGCTCGCGCTGGAGGGTCGCGGGCGGCACTTTGGCCAGGTCGCCGACCGTGCGGATGCCGAGGCGTACGAGAGCCTGCTCGGTGCGCTCGCCGACACCCCACAGCGCCGACACCGGCAGCGGGTGGAGGAAGTCCACGACCTGACCGGCGGGCACCACCAGCAACCCGTCGGGCTTGCACTGCTTGGAGGCCAGCTTCGCCACGAACTTGCTGCCGGCCACGCCGACCGAGCACGTGATGCCGTAGCGGTCGAGGACCTGCTCCCTGATCATGGCGGCGATGGCGGCGGGCGGGCCGAGCCTGCGCCTGGCGCCCCCGACGTCGAGGAACGCCTCGTCGGATGCGATGGGCTCGACCAGCGGGGTGATCGTGTGGAAGATCTCCATGACGCCCTTGGAGACCTCGGAGTATTTGCCGTGGCTGGGTGGGATGACGGTGGCCTGCGGGCAGAGCCTGCGCGCCCTGCTCATCGGCATCGCGGAGTGCACGCCGTGGGCCCTGGCCTCGTACGTGGCGCTGAGCACGACGCCACGTCCGGCGGGCGAGCCCACGATCACCGGGTGGCCGCGCAGCTCGGGACGGTCGAGCAGCTCGACGCTGGCGAAGAAGGCGTCCATGTCGACGTGGAGGATCGGGCAGCCGCTGTCATCGGCCCCGGTGCGCGGAACGGGGCCGATGCCTGTGATCTGCTTGCGGGACACGCCGCCGATTCTATCCGAACACGCGTTCTAAAGCCTATGGGCGAGCACGTGCAACTGTGTGGCGATGTCTCTCAGCACGGGGTGGGTGGCGGCGACCTGTTCGAGCGCGACGAGCGCCTCCGCCGCGCCGGGCTCACCGTCGACGAGCCTGCTCGGCACCAGGTCGGTGAAGACCCGGACGCCGTGCACGGCACCCACGGAGAACCCGGTCGCGGTCAGCAGCTCGGCGAGCGTCTCGGCGGCGAAGCGCCTCGGCGTGGGGTCGCGGTCGCCCCACGTGCCCTCGGGATCGTCCAGCACGGCCCGCGCCTCGTCGAACTGGCCCGCGAGCGCCCGATGGATGGCGCTGGCGACGGGGTTGGCGGCCAGCACGCTCACCGCGCCGCCCCTGCGCAGCACGCCCGCGACGGCGGTCAGCGCGCTGATCGGGTCTTCGACGTATTCGAGGACACTGTGGCACAGGACCAGGTCGGCGCTGTCCCGGCTGAGCAGCTCGCCCAGGCCGTCGGCGTCGCCCTGCAGGGCCCGCACGCCCACGCCCTTCTCCTTGGCGCGGCGTTCGAGCGCGGCCAGCGAGTCAGGGCTCGGGTCGACGACGGTGACGGTGTGGCCGAGCGCGGCCAGCGGCACGGCGAACCCGCCGGTGCCTCCCCCGGCGTCGACGATGTCGAGCGCCTCGCGGCCGGTCGCCGCCGCCCGCTCGGTCAGCACGGACCGCAACGCGTCCCAGACGACGGCGGTCCGCGCCGCCGGGGTCCTCGTGGCGCCTTCAGCACGCAACGTCGGCTCGCCTCCCTCTCCCCTCGCGACGGGGGCCTGACGCCGGGCCGTCACGAACGTGCACCCCGCGAACTGCTTCTCCGCGGTCGCGCCCCAGCCTACGCCGTGCACCGGCCTCCCGCTTCCGAAGCGCCACGCCGGCGAGACGCTCCACGGCGGGTCCGCGCTCCCCGCACAAGGGCGCACGAGCCGACAGGCGTGCGGCTACGCGCCGAAAGCCGCCGCCAGCCGCTTCGGGGCCCGGAGCCGCCACGCGTCCGTCAGCAGCTCCCCCAGCTCCTCGCCGTCCACCGCCCCGAACCGCACCAGCACGACGGCGTGCCCGTCGTAATGCGGCGTCGTGAAGAACGTGCCGGGCTCGGCCGCGATGAGCCCGGCCTTCTCCTCCTCCGAGCCCACGGGCAGCACCAGCACGTCGCCCTCGTCCCTGATGCGGACGAACCACTTGCCGCGCACGTAGAAGGCGGGCGTGCCGTACATGGTCTTCTCAAGGGTCTCGGGCAGCGCCAGCGCGAAACGGCGCACGTCGTCCTCGGTCACCATGCCCATACGATACGCACCGCGGGAACGGCGGAAAGGGGCGCGTCGCGGCTGGTGACGCGCCACTTGTCCGTCCGCTCCCACACCACCCGGCCGTGGTTGGAACCGTACCCCGAACACGCGCTCCTGACGGTGTCTAAAGGGTGAGGCTTGGCTTGAGCTGCTTGAAGCGGGCCAGCAGCCCGTTGACGAACTGCGGCGACTCGTCGGTGGACAGCTCACCCGCCAGGTGCACCCACTCGCTGATCACCACGCCCTCGGGCACGTCGGGCATCCACAGCAGCTCGTACGTGCCGCCGCGCAGCAGGTTGCGGTCGACGGCGGGCATCCGGTCGAGGGTCCAGCCCTCGGCGTACGTGGTGATCAGCTCGTCGATGCGCGCGTGGTGCCGGGCGACGCCCTCGACGATGGCGGAGGTGTATTCGTTCACCGGGGGCTCCTGCCGCTCCACGCGCTCGGCGAGGATCTTCAGCGGATCCTCGCCGCGCAGCTCGGCCTCGAAGAGGATGTCAAGCGCCCGCCGGCGTGCTTTGCCGCGTGCCGACACCTCAGGCCCGGCCGAGGTATTCGCCGCTGCGGGTGTCGACCTTGACCTTCTCGCCCGGGGTGATGAACAGCGGAACCTTGATCTCGGCGCCGGTCTCCAGCGTGGCGGGCTTGGTGCCGCCGGTGGAGCGGTCGCCCTGCAGGCCGGGCTCGGTGTTGGCGATGGTCAGCTCGACCGCGGCGGGCAGGTCGATGTAGAGGGCCGAGCCCTCGTTGAACGCGACCGTGGCCAGGGTGTTCTCCAGCATGTAGTTGGCGGCGGTGCCGACGGTGGTGCTGGGCACGTTGACCATGTCGTAGGTCTCGGTGTCCATGAACACGAAGTCGTCGCCGTCCTTGTACGAGTACTGCATCTCGCGCTTGTCGACGTTGGCCACCTCGACCTTCACGCCGGCGTTGAAGGTCTTGTCGACGACCTTGCCCGAGAGGACGTTCTTGAGCTTGGTGCGCACGAACGCGCCGCCCTTGCCCGGCTTGACGTGCTGGAACTCCACAACGGCCCAGAGCTCACCGCCATCGAGCTTCAGCACCATGCCGTTCTTGAGGTCGTTGGTCGTCGCCACTCGTTCTTCTCCCGCGTGCGGCCGCTCTAAAGGACGAGCAGCTCCTTGGTCGTCTTTGTGAAAAGTTCCGGCCCGCCCTCACGTGTCACGAGGGTGTCCTCGATGCGAACCCCGCCCCGGCCCGGGAGGTAGACCCCCGGCTCGACGGTGATCGGAACTCGATCCTCTAGTCTACCGGTACGCGAGGGGCCCAGGAACGGCTCCTCGTGGATCTCCAGACCGACGCCGTGCCCCAGGCCGTGCCGGAAGTGGCTGCCGTGGCCCGCGTTCTCGATGACGGCACGGGCCGCCGCGTCCACCTCTCTGGCCCCCGCGCCGGGGGTGAGCGCGCGCCTGCCGGCCCTTTGCGCCTCGGCGACCAGGTCGTAGATCTCGCGCTGCCAGCCGGCGGGCGTGCCCAGGCAGACCGTCCTGGTCATGTCGGCGTGGTAGCCCTGGTAGCGGGCGCCGAAGTCCATGGTGACCAGGTCGCCGGCGCGCAGCTGCCTGCCGGTCGGCGCGTGGTGTGGGATCGCGCCGTTCTCACCCGCGGCCACGATCGTGTCGAACGCGGGCTTGTCGGCCCCCAGCTCGGTCATGCGGTTGTCGAGCAGCCGGGCGAGGTCGCGTTCGGTGATCCCCGGGGCGATTTTCTCGGAAACATCGGCAAACGCCTGGTCGGTGATGTCGCAGGCCGTACGGAGGAGCTCCAGCTCGCCGTCGTCCTTGACCGCCCGCAGCAGCTCCACCACCGGCTCCAGCGGCACCAGCCCCTCGCCCAGCCGCCGGTACGTGGCCACGCTCATCCACGCCGCCTCGATGCCGACGCCCGGCCCAGCCAGGTTCTCAGTCAGCTTGTCCGCCACGTCGTACGCCTCGACCGAAGGGACGTCCAGCACGCGGGCCGCCTCGATGTAGCGGTTGTCGGTCGCCAGCAGCGCCGTGCCGTCGGCCCTGACCAGGACGGCGGCGTTGGAGCTGGCCAGCCCGGTGAGGTAGCGGACGTTCACCGGGGAGGTGACGAGCAGGGCGTGGACCTCACGGGCGGGCAGCAGCTCGGCGAGGCGCGCGCGGCGCGCCACGTAGTCGAAGGTCATGGCGCCAATGTATGTGTTCCTGCCCTCGCGTCACTATCGCCCGCCTCGCCCCAGAGCGGCGGCATGCTAGTTGTCAGGGAGCCGCCAGTCCCGCAGGACGTCCGCCGCCGGCCCCGAGCTCCCCATGTCGCCCTTCTGCCGAGCCCGCTCCAGGTCGTGGTAGACATCGGCGATCTGGCTCATGGCCGGGTCGATCTGCCCCTCGTCGAACTTCCTGGCCGCCTTCCTGATCTTCTCGCGGGCCTTGTCCGCCACGCGGGGGTCGATGGCGCCCATCGCCTGCTGGGCCAGCACAGCCTTGTCGAACTCCGCCAGCCACTTGCGCCACCCACCCGGCGGGATCGCCGCGCCCAGGGTGGCCTTGGGCTCGGCCGTGTCCAGGAGGCCGGTCGGGTCGTCAGAGCCGGGTCCCATGGTGGTCACGAGGCCGGGCGACGGCTCGGAGGTGGGCGGCTCGGTTGGCGGCGTGAACGTGGAGGGGGCGGCGGTCGGGGTGGACACGGGGACCGGCTCCTCCTTCCGCGAGCCGGCCCACGTCACCATGACCACGGTCACCACCGCGATGATCACCACGGCGGCGCCGAGCTGGAGGAAGAGCTTGCGGTTGGAGTTGGGCCCGGGTTCGAGGTCGCCCGCCTGGTAGAGGGCGGTGTCACCGGCCCGGGAGCCCCCGCCCTGACCCGCGACCTGGTAAATCTCGGTGACCCCCTGCCCGCCGCCGGCCATCCCGCCGCCTGCGGGCCCCATGCCGCCGGGCGGCAGGCCGCCGTCGCGGAGTGAGGCGCCGGTCACGGGCATGGGTGGCGCGGCCGGGTTGGAGCGCGGCCGGGCGATGGTCGCCAGCGCACGCCTGATCGCCTCGCCGCTGGCGGGCCGCCTGGCGGGCTCCTCAGCGATCATGGCCAGCACGAGCCGATCCAGCTCCGCGGGCACCTCGGCCCTGAACGCACTGGGCGGCGCCGGCTCACCCCCGCGCCCACCGGCCCCGCCATCCGCCGGGTCACCGAACGGCGGACGGCCGCACAGCAGCTCGTAGCAGACACCCCCGAGCGCGTACAGGTCCCCGGAAGCCGCCGCCTCCTGCCCCGTGGCCCGCTCGGGCGCCAGGTACCGGCCGGCCGACGGCGCCAGACCGTCCATCCCGAACCCGACGACCTTGAGCACCCCGCTCCCGGCCCGCCGGAAGCTGTCCGGGCCGACCTGGCCGTGCACGACCCCGGCCCGGTGCGCGGCGTCGAGCCCGGCGGCCGCCTGCCCGATCAGGTCGCACACCTCGACGATCTTCAGAGGCCCCTGAGCGGCGAGCTCCTCGCCGAGGCTGAGCCCGGTGAGGTACTCCATCACCAGGAACGGCGCCCCCTCGTGGTCGCCGACGTCCAGCACCATGGCCACGTTCGGATGGATCACCCTGGCCACGGCCTGGGCGTGCTGCCTGAGCACCTCACGCGTGGCGCCCCCCGCCGCCCTGGCGCCGAGCACCTTCACGGCCACGACCCAGTCGGCCCGCGTGTCGTACCCGCGCCACACCTCACCTATCGGCCCGCTGCCGATGCGCTCGTCAAGCCGGTAGCGGTCAGCGACCAAGGACGGCGTCGCGTCGGACATATCCCCGCCAATTACTCGAACATCAGGATTTCCGACCAACCATAGGGCCCCACAGCCCCTGCCGCCCCATCATCCGTCCGCGCCGCGACCACGGCCCGCCCCGGCATGACGAATTTCGCGGCGAACGTCGCGATCGCCTTCTTCGGCACGCCCGAAATCCCCCTGCCCGTGTTCGATGCGCCAACCAGGGGCCCGACGACGGACGGGTTCGGCCGTGTCGGCCGTGCTCGGCATGGTCGCGAAGGCCATACTCTCCTCATGCTGCCGGCCGAGAGCTACCCCTTCCACCCGCCGTCGAGCGCGCTGCTCTGGAGCCTCGTGGCGGGATTCGCCGCACTGGGCGTGCCGGAGATCGCACGGCGGGGCCCGGCCCTGCTCGAAGAGGCCGAGGCCACCGTCTGATGGATGAACGCGCCATCAGGGTGCGGCTCGACGAGCTGCTCCAGGAGCGGGGCATGACGCTCACCGAGCTCTCGCACCGCGTGGAGATCACCGTGGTCAACCTGTCGATCCTGAAGAACGGCCACGCCAAGGCGATCCGGTTCTCCACGCTGAGCCGCCTGTGCGACGCGCTCGGCTGCCAGCCGGGCGACCTGCTCACGTACGAGTGAGCAGGCCGCCCGGCGGCGATCAAGCCGTGGCGGGCTGCGCCGCCCCCGAAGGAGCGCTGTCGAGCGGCGAGGGCGGCGCGTTGAAGACGGCCTCGTCCAGGCGCCCCTCCGAGCGGGCCACCAGGACGGGCACCACCATCTGCCCGGTGACGTTGGTGGCGGTGCGGATCATGTCCAGGATCGGGTCGATGGCCAGGAGCAGGCCGACGCCCTCCAGGGGCAGCCCGAGCGTGCTGAGCGTGAGCGTCAGCATGACGATCGCGCCGGTCAGACCGGCCGTGGCGGCCGAGCCGACCACCGACACGAACGCGATCAGCAGGTAGTCGCCCACCCCGAGGTGCACGCCGAACACCTGGGCCACGAAGATCGCGGCCAGCGCCGGGTAGACGGAGGCGCACCCGTCCATCTTGGTGGTGGCGCCGAACGGCACAGCGAAGGAGGCGTAGTCGCGGTCCACGCCGTTGCGCTCGATGGTGACCCGCTGCGTCAGCGGCAGCGTGCCGACCGACGAGCGGGAGACGAACGCCAGCTCGATCGCGGGCCAGGCGTTGCGGAAGAACTGGAGGGGGCTGACCTTGCCCCACACGGCCAGCAGCGTCGGGTAGACGGCCAGCAGCACGATGAGGCAGCCGGCGTACACCCCGAGGCTGAGCTTGGCCAGCGGCGCCAGCAGGTCCCAGCCGTACGTGGACACGGCCTTGCCGATCAGTCCCGCCGTGCCGATGGGGGCGAGGCGGAGCACCCACCACAGCGCCTTCTGGACCAGCTCGAGGACGGAACGGGCGAGGTTCAGGAACGGCTCGGCCTTCTCCCCGACCGCCAGGGCCGCCGCGCCGAGCACGATGCCCAGGAAGACGATCTGGAGCACGTTCACCTCGGTGAAGGCCGTGACGATGTTCGTGGGGAGGATGCCGGTGACGAAGTCGAGCCAGGTGCCCGCGCCCTCGGTGTCCACGGGCTTGGCCGCGCCTGTGTCGAGGGTGACGCCCTGGCCGGGGTTGATGACCAGGCCGAGCCCGATCGCGACGGCCACGGAGACGAACGCCGTGATGAGGAACCACAGCAGCGTCTTGGACGCGAGCCTGGCCGCGCCGTTGACGTTGCGCAGGTTGGCCACGCTGACCAGCACGGCGGTGAAGACGAGCGGCGGGACGGCCAGCTTGAGCAGCTGGACGAAGATCTGGCCGGCCTTGGTCAGCGTCTCGGCCAGCCAGGCCACGTCCCAGATCTTGGCGACGAAGCCCAGCGCGATGCCGGCCACGAGGCCGACCAGCAGCTGAAGGGAGAAGGAGAATCTCTTCATGGGTGGGGAACTCCGGAGAATCACGGCATGCGGCAGCAAGAGCAGTGCAGGGCACACCAAAGGAGGGGGGACGATCGCGGGTGTATCGGTCAGCGACAGAGAGAGCCGCGCAGCCGGCACAGATCAACGTGCAGCCGCCCGACGAGCCAGACAGACACCAGAGAGAACCTCACGAGCCGCTGCAACACCCACATAACCGGAGATATTCCCCATAAAGGAGGTAGACTTACCCCGCAATTTCCTTGATCTTCTCGATCAGCCGCACCCGGTCCTCGTGCGTCCTGCCGAACGGCGTCACGTTGAGCGTGGTCACCCCCGACTCCTTCAGCGCCTGCACGCGGTCGCGTACGAACCCCTCGCTGCCGATCAGCGACATCCTCTCCAGCAGCTCACCCGGCACCAGGGCGGCCGCCTCGTCCTTCTTGCCCTCGAGGTAGCGGTCCTGGATCTGCTCGGCCTCCTTCTCGTAGCCGTAGCGCCTGGCCAGGTCGTTGTAGAAGTTCTTGCCCTTGGCGCCCATGCCGCCGATGTAGAGGGCCGCCATCGGCCGCCCGAACTCCAGCAGCCCGGCCACGTCGTCGCCGATCGCCAGGGACGCCTGCGCGATCACGTCCAGCCCGCCCAGCTCCGGATCGCGCCTGGCCTTGCCGGCCGCCAGCGACGGGCCCCACACGTCGGCGGCCTTCTCGGGAACGTAGAAGATCGGCTCCCAGCCCTCGGCCAGCTCGGCGGTCAGCTCGACGTTCTTGGGCCCGATGGCGGCGACCACGATCGGGATGCGGGGCCGTACCGGATGGTTGATGAGCTTGAGCGGCTTGCCGAGGCCCGTCCCCTGCTCGGGCGGGAGCGGCAGCGTGTAGTGCCGGCCGTCGTGCTCCAGGCGCTCGCGCCGCCACACCTTGCGGCAGATCTCGATGACCTCCCTGGTACGCCCGAGCGGCGCGGTGTACGGCACCCCGTGGAAGCCCTCGATCACCTGCGGCCCGGAGGCGCCGAGGCCGAGCGTGAAGCGTCCGCCGGAGACGTAGTCCATGCCCGCGGCCGTCATGGCCAGCAGCGTCGGCGTGCGCGAGTAGATCGGCAGAATGCCCGAGGCGATCTCCAGCCGCTCGGTCCTGGCCGCGATGTAGCCCATCTGGCTGACGGCGTCGAACGAGTACGCCTCGGCCACGAACACGATGTCGAGCCCGGCCTTCTCGTAGTCGGCCAGCTCGGCCACGGTCTCCTTGAAGCCGCCCGAGTAGTTGAGTGCCATTCCGATGCGCATGCCGGGCTCCCACTGAAACCGAATGATATTCCGTTGCGACGCGACAAGGCTATCGCGTCGGCATACCGGGCGGTGAGCCACTAGCCTGGATCGGGTGCTGAGTCGGCTCGTCATCGTCGTGAGCGCCGTGGTTGCCGTGGCCCTGGCGGGGCATCAGCTGATCCCGGCGCTCGGCGGGTTCACGCCCGTCATGGAGAGCCTGCTGCCCTGGTTGGGAGTGACCGTTCCGCTGCTGCTCATGGCGGCCGCGGTGGCACGTTCCACGGCCGCCGCCCTCGCGACGCTGGTGCCCGGGGTGGTGTGGGCGGCGATGTTCGGCTCCACGCTCTTCCGCACACCGCCCGGCGGCCCGAGCGACCTGGCCGTCGGCACGGTCAACGTGGGCGTGACCAACAACGCCTCCGGCGAGGCCGTGCGCACGATCGCCAAGGACCTCGACCTGCTGGCCGCCCAGGAGCTGACCAGCGGCGGACCGGCGGCCAAGCAGCTCAACAAGATGTTCAAGTACCACTACCCGGTCAGCACGGTCGGGCTGTGGAGCCGCTATCCGATCCGCGACACCAAGCCGCTCGACGTCGGCCTGGGCTGGCCGCGGGCCCTGCGCGCGGTGGTCGCCACCCCCAAGGGGAAGGTGACCGTCTACGTCATGCACCTGGCCTCGGCCCGGCCGGGGGCCACCACCTCGCGCGACGCCTCGCTCGCGCACGCGCGCAGGCTCATCGACGACGACCCCAGCAAGCGCATCCTGCTGCTCGGCGACCTCAACACCGCCACCACCGACCGGGGCATGCGGGGGCTGACCCCGCCGCTGACCGACGCGCAGACCGTGGCGGGCGACGGGTTCGGGTTCACCTGGCCGTCGGAGTTCCCGATCACGCGGCCCGACCACATCCTGTTCAAGGGCATGACGGCGACCAAGGCGGGCGTCGCCCCGGCCACCGGCAGCGACCACCGGGCCGCCATCGCCTCACTGCGGCTCTAGCAGCCTCAGGTCCCGCGGCGTGTCGATGTCGGCGGGGTCCCCGTGCTCGTCGCACGGCACCTCGGTGACCAGCTCGGGATGGGCCTTCATGAACGGCCTGGCCCCGACATCCCCGACGGCCAGCTCCGCCACCCCGGCGAAGTGCTCGCGGGCGATCAGCACCGGGTTCCTGCGTTCGCCTCCATAGGTGGCGACCGCCAGGCCGGCGCCCGAGTCGATCAGGGCACGTACCGCGCCCGGGCGGATGAGCGGCTGGTCCACCAGCGCGATCACCACGGACTCGGCCCCCTCTGGCAGCGCGGCGAGCCCGACCCGCAGGGACGAGCCCATGCCGGCGGCCCAGTCCGGGTTGCGCACGGTCACCGCGCCGCGCACCTGCACGGTGGCCGCGCCGAGCACGACCACGACGGGATGGCAGCCGCCCTCCTCCAGCAGCCGCACCCCCCGGTCGACCAGCCGCTCGCCCGCGAACTCGACCAGCGCCTTGGGCGTGCCCAGCCGGGCGCCCTGCCCCGCGGCCAGCAGCAGCCCCGCCACCCTGGCGCTCTTCATGAGGCCTCGTGGTGGATGCGGCCCCGCGTGTCGGACAGCGGGCGCCCGGAACCGCCCCAGCGGAGCTGGATCAGCTCGGCGGCGATCGACACGGCGGTCTCCTCAGGAGTGCGCGCGCCGAGGTCGAGCCCGATCGGCGAGCGCAGCCTGGCCAGCTCGGCTTCGGTGACCCCGGACTCGCGCAGCCTGGCCAGCCGGTCGTCGTGGGTACGGCGCGAGCCCATCGCGCCCACGTACCCGGCCTTCGTCCGCAGGGCCACCTCCAGCAGCGGCACGTCGAACTTGGGGTCGTGAGTCAGCACGCAGACCACCGTACGCTCGTCCACCTGCACCGACGCCAGATAGTCGTGGGGCCACTTGACCACCACCTCGTCGGCGTCGGGGAAGCGCTTGGCGGTGGCGAAGATCGGGCGGGCGTCGCAGACCGTGACGTGGTAGCCGAGGAACTTGCCCACCCTGGCCACCGCCGCCGCGAAGTCGATGGCCCCGAACACCAGCATGCGCGGCGGCGGCGCGAACGACTGCACGAACACCGCCAGGTCGTCCAGCCGCCGCTCACCCTGGCCGCCGTAGTGCCTGATGCCGGTCAGGCCCTGGGCGAGCATGCCGCGCGCGTCGTCGTCCACGGCCTCGTCGAGGCGCTCGAGCCCGAGGGTGCCGGACGACCGGCCGGACCAGATGACCCGGCGGGCGCCGACCTCGCCGGGGCCGGAGACGATGGTGGCCACGGCGACCGGCTCGTGCGCGTCCACGGCCACCGCGATCTCCCCCAGCTCGGGGAAGGTCTCGATCGAGACGGGCTCGACGAGGATGTCGATGATGCCGCCGCAGGTGAGCCCGACGGCGAACGCGTCGTCGTCGCTCACTCCGTACCGCTGCAGGATGGGCTCGTCGATCTCGGCGGCCAGCTCGAACACGGCGCCCTCGACGCAGCCGCCCGACACGCTGCCGACCACCTCGTCGCCGCGTACCGCCATGGCCGCGCCCGGCTGCCTGGGCGCGCTGCTGAACGTGCTCACCACCGTCGCCAGCCCGAACTTGAGCCCCGATCTCCACCAGCTCATGATCTCCGGCAGCACGTCACGCATGGGCCAGCCTTTCGCTGAGTTGCTCGAAGGCGGCCAGGCTGTGCCCGGCCACCAGGTCGTCGAGGTACGGCAGGGCGGCTCGCATGCCGCCGGTGAGGGGCTGGTAATCCTCGTACCCCTTGTGCGGGTTGACCCAGATCACCCGGTGCGCCTGCCTGGCGAGCCTGGCCATCTGGGTCCCCAGGAGCTCCGGATCTCCGCGTTCCCACCCGTCCGAGGCGATCACGGCGATCGCCCCTCGAACGCTGTAACGGCACAGATACTCCCTGAGTTCCTCCCCCAGCCGGGTACCGCCGCTCCAGTCGGGGATGGCCTTGGAGACCTCGTTCAGCGCGGTGCCGGGGTCGCGGTGGCGCAGCTCGGCGGTGATCGGAGTGAGCCTGGTGCCGACCGAGTAGACCCTGGTGGCCCGGGGCTCGCTCCTGACCAGCGCGTGGGCGAAGCGCAGCAGGGTCTCGGCGTACGGGGCCATCGAGCCGCTGACGTCCACGAACAGCACGACCGTGCGCGGCCGGGTGGTGTGCCTCCTGCGCCGGAGCCTGGCGACGTCGCCCTTCCTGAGCGCGTCGCGGATGGTGCGGCGCTGGTCGAGCACGCCCCGGTGCGCGCTCTCGAAGCGGCGTGAGAGCCGCCGGGCCCGCGCGGTCTTCAGCATGGCCAGCATCCGGTGCACCTCGGCCCGCTCGGCCTCGGTCAGCCGGGCCACGTCGCGGTGCCGCAGCACCTCGGCCCGGCTCGCCGTCGCCGGCGCCGCCGTCCCGTCGTCGCCGCTCTCCCCTTCCGGCTCGGCCGCCAGGTGTCTGGTGACGCTGGTCGTGCCCGTACGGGCGACGACCGCCTGCTGAGCGCCGAAGTACGCGGCGAAGCACCGGTCGTACCTGGGCAGGTCGTCGGGCGTGGCGCAGAGCGTGAGCCGGCCGGCCCAGTAGACCTCGCCCGGGTCGGCCAGGTCGAGGTGGTCGAGCGCCCGCAGCATGTTCTGGGTCCGCTCGTGGTCGGCTCCGACCCCGGCCGCCCGCAACGTCCTGGCGAACCCGGTCACGGTGGCGACCAGCTCATCCATGGGAGAGCAGCCCGTTGCCGAGCACGTGGGCGACGTCCTCGCGATACTTCAGCGCCGCTCCCAGAGTGGCCGCGGCCAGCCCCGGATCGAGCTCCCTGGCGCCCAGCGTGAGCAGCGCCTCGGTCCAGTCGAGCGTCTCGGCCACGCCGGGCGGCTTGACCAGGCCGGCCTGCCGCAACCGCTCGGCCGCCCGCGCCACCTGCGCGGCCAGCGTCTCGGTGCAGTCGGGCAGCCGCCGCAGCAGGATGGCGACCTCGCGGTCGAAGCTCGGGTGCTCCAGCCAGTGGTAGAGGCAGCGCCGTTTGAGCGCGTCGTGCACCTCGCGCGTCCTGTTGGAGGTCACCACGACCACGGGCGGCGTCGTGGCCCTGACCGTGCCCAGCTCGGGAATCGAGATCGTGAAGTCGGAGAGCACCTCGAGCAGGAACGCCTCGAACTCGTCGTCGGCGCGGTCGATCTCGTCCACCAGCAGCACGCTCGGCTGCGTCTCGACGGCCTTCAGCAGGGGCCGCGCGATCAGGAACCTGCGGTCGTAGATCTCGCCCTCGAGCCTGCTCACATCGGTGATCCCGGCGGCCTCGGCGGCTTTGAGGTGGAGGAGCTGGCGCGCGAAGTCCCAGTCGTACAGGGCCTGGGCCGCGTCCAGCCCTTCGTAGCACTGGAGCCTGATGAGCGGCGCGTCGAGCAGCGTCGCGAGCGTCTTGGCCAGCTCCGTCTTGCCGACCCCCGCCTCGCCTTCGAGGAAGAGCGGCCGGCCCATCTTCAACGCCAGGAAGGCGGCCGTGGCCAGCCCTTCGTCAGCCAGGTAGGCGTGCCGCTCGAGCAGCTCGATGAGCTTGTCCGGCGACTCGATGTCCATTGCCTTGATTGTCGGCCGCAGCACCCCTTCAGCCTACGTTCTCGCGCAGTGCCCGCCTACTCCTCTCGAGCCTCCCCACGCTCGCGGATCAGGGCCTCCAGCTCGGCCGTGGCCCGGCGGGCGCGGACCTTCTCCGAGCCCTGGATGCCCATCGCCCCGATGGTGCGCCCGTCCGAGAAGTCGATGCGCGGCCACGGGTCCCCCACCAGCAGCGTGACCTCCAGAATCTCCGGCCACGAGTAGCGGTGGGTGCGGACGGCGTTGACGATCGTGATGCCCTCGTCGTCCGCCTCCACCCGCACTCGCCCCAGCAGGTGCAGCACGAACGCCACCGCACACCCGAACAGCACGATCCCGATCCGGTCGGGCAGCTTGAACGGCTCCGCGATGAAGATCGCCATGATCACCGCCCCCAGCACGATCAGGGTGGCGAAGCCGTACGCGACGATCCGCGGCCGGCCGGGCCGCCAGGTGACGGGCAGGGTCGGTGGAGGCACGAGCTCTGGCACGAAGGAAACCTATCTCAGGTCAATGGAGGTCCCTCAGCAGGAGGGCGGTTTCGAGCGCGGCGATGGCCGACTCGTATCCCTTGTCCTCCTTGCTCCCGGGGAGCCCGGAGCGGTCGAGGGCCTGGTCCAGGGTCTCGCAGGTGAGGACGCCGTTGCCGACCGGCGTCTCCTCGTCCAGCGAGATCCGGGTCAGGCCCGCGGTCACCGAGTCGCAGACGTAGTCGAAATGGGCGGTCTCGCCCTTGATGACCGCGCCCAGCGCCACCACCGCGTCGCAGCGGCGGGCCAGTGCCTGGGCGACCACCGGGATCTCCAGCGACCCGGGCACCCGTACCACGGTGGCCGTGGCGCCGCTGTCGTCGCAGGCCTGCACGGCCCGCGCCACGAGCTGGTCGGTGATCTTGGCGTGCCAGCTGGCCGCCACCACCCCCACGCTCAGCCCTGAGGCGTCGGGCGCCGCGGCGCCCGGCCGTCCTGCTCCACTCATGAGGCTGCCTCCGAGATGTGATGACCGAGGCGGTCGCGCTTGGCCGTGAGGTATCGCTCGTTGTGCGGGTTCATCGCCACGGGCAGGGGCTCGCGGCCGAGGACCTTGATGCCGTACCCGTCCATGCCCTTGAGCTTGGCCGGGTTGTTGGTGAGCAGCCGCACCGACTTGACGCCGAGGTCGGCGAGGATCTGCCCCGCGTTGGAGAACTCCCGCGCGTCCACCGGCAGCCCCAGCTCGACGTTGGCGTCGACGGTGTCGCTGCCGTTGTCCTGCAGGCTGTACGCCTTGAGCTTGGCCAGCAGGCCGATGCCCCGGCCCTCGTGGCCGCGCAGGTAGACGACCACGCCCCGGCCCTCCTCCGCGATGGCCGACATGGCGTGGCTCAGCTGCACCCCGCAGTCGCAGCGCAGCGAGCCGAACACGTCGCCGGTCAGGCACTCGGAGTGGGCCCTGACCAGGATGTTCTCGCCGCCTTCCAGGTCGCCGTAGACGAGCGCGACGTGCTCACCGCCGTCGAGCGCGCTGGCGTAGCCGTACGCCCGCCACATCCCGTAGACGTTGGGCAGCCGCGTCTCGGCCACCCTCGTCACCATGCTCTCGGCCCGGCGGCGGTAGTCGACGAGCTGCTCGATGGAGACCAGGGCCAGGTCGTGCTCGTCGCAGAAGCGGCGCAGCTCGGGCAGCCTGGCCATGGTGCCGTCGTCGTTGACCACCTCGGCCAGCGCGCCCGCGGGCGACAGCCCGGCCAGCCTGGCCAGGTCGACGGCCGCCTCGGTGTGGCCGCGCCTGGCCAGCACGCCGCCCTCCTGGTAACGCAGCGGGAAGATGTGCCCGGGGCGCACCAGCTCGTTGGGCTCGGTGGCGGAGTCGGCGAGCGTGCGGATGGTCTTGGCCCGGTCGGCCGCCGAGATGCCCGTGGTGACGCCGTCGCGGGCGTCCACGGTGATCGTGTACGCCGTGCGCATGCGTTCCTTGTTGTGCACGACCATGAGCGGCAGCCCGAGCCGGTCGAGCTCCTTGCCCTCCATGGCCACGCAGATCATCCCGCTCGTGTGCCTGATCGTGAACGTGCACACGTCGGGCGTGGCCTTGGCCGCGGCGAAGATCAGGTCGCCCTCGTTCTCCCGGCTCTCGTCATCGACGACCACGACGGGCTTGCCGTTGCGGATGTCCTCGATGGCCCGCTCGATCGGGTCCAGCTTGATGTCGCTCACTGCGCCACCGCCACACTGAGCTGGGCCGTCCGGTACTCGCGCAGCCACTTCACGAACCCGACGACGACCAGCACGAAGAAGATCCCGTACACCCAGCCGGAGACCACCAGCCCCGAGCTGAACGCCAGCGGCACGCCAACCAGGTCGACGGCCACCCACACCATCCAGAAGTCCACCAGCGCCCTGCCCTGCGCCCAGGTGGCCATCGCGCTGCCCACGAAGATGTAGGCGTCGGCGGCCACCAGGAAGGCGCCCTTGGGCAGCGGCACGTGCGCGCCCCACGACAGGCCGGTGACGAAGAACAGCAGCCCGACCACGGCGGTGCCCACCAGCATGACGCCGATCAGCAGCGAACGCTCCCACCACTGCGCGGGCCGGACGGCGAGCTGCTTGCCGTCCTGCGTGCCGCGCCGCCACGCCCACCAGCCGTAGACCGCCAGCCCGGCGAACAGGGCCTGCTTGAGCGCGTTGCCGGTGATGTGCGCGTTGATCGAGGCGATGAACAGCAGCACCGATCCGGCGAACTGCACCGGCCAGGTCCACATTGACTTGCGCATGGCGAGCAGGACGGTCGACAGGGCGGCGATGTTGCCGATCAGGTCGGTCCAGAGCACATGGGTGCCGAATACGTCGAATCCAGCGTCGGCCCAGTTCATTGCCTGACCACCAGCCTTTCCACATACTTCGCGATCACGTCGACCTCGATGTTGACCACGTCGCCGATCCGGCGGTCGCCCATGGTGGTGAGCTGGAGCGTCGTGGGGATGAGGCTCACACCGAAGCTTTCGTCGTCAACCGTCGTCACCGTCAGGCTGATTCCGTCGATCGCGATCGAGCCCTTCTCCGCCACGTACGGGCTGAGCGCCCCGGGGAGCGAGAACCGTACGTCGTCCCATCGCTCGCCGGGGTCCCGGGACAGCAGCACGGCGGTGCCGTCCACGTGGCCCTGCACGATGTGGCCGCCGAGGCGCTGGTCGGCGCGTACGGCGCGCTCCAGGTTCACGGGGGAGCCCTGGACGAGCCCGCCGAGGGAGCTGCGGTCGAGGGACTCCCGCATCACGTCCACGGTGAACACGTCGTCCTTGACCTCCACGACCGTGAGGCACACGCCGTTGACCGCGATCGAGTCACCGTGCTTGGCGTCGGAGGTCACGACCGGGCCGCGCACCGACAGCACGGCCCCGCCGCCGGCCTGTTCGATGGCGACTACTTCGCCCTTTTCCTCAATGATTCCGGTGAACATCACTACTCCCTGCCTGGTTGGGGGCGAGCCGGGCGATCAGCCGTATGTCCGGCCCAATAGGGGAAATTTCGTCAAATGTCAGGCGGTGGATCTCGCCGATCGTGCTCACCCCGGCGGCGCCCAGCGCGGACCGCCCGGAGCCGAGCAACGCGGGCGCGACGTACGCGACCACGCGGTCGACCAGACCCCGCCCGAGGAACTCACCGGCCAGCGTGGGGCCGCCCTCCAGGAACACGCTGACGATCTCGCGCGCCGCCAGCTCTCTCAGGAGGATGTCCAGGTCGAGGCCGTCCTCATGGCGGGGCAGGCGGAGCAGGTCGGCCTTGAGGTCGGTGTCCGTGTCCTCGGCGACGGCGACGAGCGTGGGCGCGCTGTCGTCGAGCACCCTGGCCGACTGGGGCGTCCTGGCGCGAGTGTCGACCACGACCCGCAACGGCCCCGGCCCACCCGCCTTCCGCCCGTCGCGAGCCCCGCCACCGGCGCTCCCGGCAGGACGCACAGCCGCCCCACCGCCGGGGGGACGTGCGGTGAGGTGGGGGTCGTCGGCGAGGACCGTGCCGATGCCGGCGACGATCGCGTCCGAGGCGGCCCGCAGCCGGTGCACGTCGGCCCTGGCCTCCGGCGAGGTGATCCACTTGCTGGTCCCGTCCGCGGCCGCCGACCGGCCGTCCAGCGTCGCCGCGAACTTCCACGTCAGGTGCGAGCGCCCGAGCCGCGCGTACGTCAGCCACTCCTCGTTGACCAGCGAGGCCTCGGCGGCCAGCACTCCGATCGTCACGGACACGCCGTGCGCCCGCAGCCGCGCCGCCCCGCCGGCGGCCTTCGGGTTGGGGTCGGCCACCGCGATCACCACCCGCGCGACCCCGGCCGCCAGCAGCGCCCGGCTGCACGGCCCGGTCCGCCCGGTGTGGTCGCAGGGCTCGAGGGTCACGTACGCGGTGCCGCCGCGCGCCCGCTCCCCTGCCTGTGCCAGCGCGACGATCTCGGCGTGCGGCCCGCCCGCGTACGCGTGGAACCCCTCGCCCGCGACCTGGCCGGAAGCGTCGAGCACGACGCAGCCGACGACGGGGTTGGGGCTGGTGGTGCCGTGTCCGCGCGCGGCCAGCTCGACGGCGCGCGCCATGTGCACGGCGTCCTGCGGGGGGATCTCCACCCGGGTCTCCTACTCGCCAGTAGCTTCAAGCCACGGCGGGCCCCGGGGGATTTATGCTGTGATGCGCATACGCACCACGGCAAGCGCCCGGCTGGGACGCCGGACACCTCGCGCGCTTCCTCCCATCCGGACTTTAACCGTCGGTCCCGGAATTTCACCGGGTCAACCGGCCGATGGCATCGGCCGGGTCGCGGACTGTAACCGCCGGTTCGGAATTTCACCGACCCCGGAGCACGCTAGCTCTCTTCCGCTACCAGTGTGCCATGTCCGAAATGCCGCGCGCGACCACCCCTACCCCCTAGACCAAGCGCTAGGTTCAGGCAGCCATGAGCCGGCGCGCCCGCCGGGCGGCCGGGCTGTAGAGGACGTCCCCAGGGACCAGCCCGATCCCGGTGTGCAACGTGCGCAACGTGGCCGTGGCCCACAGGTCGCCGACCGGCGTGGCGGGCAGCCCGTACAGGCGCCTGCCCCAGCGCGGCAGCGTGGCGAACGCGAGGAACGTCAGCGCGGGCAACGCGGGCTTGAGCGGCGTCAGCTTGCGCGGGAGGGGCGCGTTCAGCGACAGGCGGAGCGGATGGGCCGCCTCGGGCACGAACCGCAGCCCCGGCCGCGCGGCCTCGATGTAGTCGTGCAGCTCGGCCACCGAACCGGGAACGTCCTCGGCCTTCAGCCCCACCACCTCCGCGGCCCGCCGCCACTCCGCGACGAACGCGTCCGCCTCGGCGTCCGTCAGCCGCACCCCGGCGCGGCGGGCGACCGACAGGTAGGAGTCGACCTCGCCCACGTGCACCCAGCGCAGCGCGTCGGGCTCGTCGAGATGGAAGGTGGTGCCGGTGTCGGGGTCGTAGGCGGTCAGCTTGGCGTGGATCTTGCGCACGCGCCGTCCCGCCCGTTCGACCTCGGCATTCGTCCCGTACGTACGCACGCGCACGAACTCCGTGGTCCGCACGAACCGCGACCAGGCCTCGTGCGGATCCATGAGCGCGGAGTTCTGCAGCACACCGCGCATCGCCCTCGGATGCAGACCCTGCATCAGCAGTGCCCTGATGCCGCCCACCAGCAGGATCGGCTCGCCCATCACCCGCCACGTCACCGAGCGGGGACCGAAGATCCCATGGTCGCCCATAAGTGAATGGTTACCCGGGGATCGGCCGATCTATGCGTTCTTGACCGTAGCGGCGGCGCGGAGGGCGTCGACGGCCGAGGCCGGATCGGAGGCTCCGTAGACGGCGCTGCCCGCCACGAACACGTCGGCGCCCGCCGCCGCGCAGCGCTCGATGGTGCCGGCGTCCACTCCCCCGTCCACCTGCAGCCAGATCCGCCCGCCGTGCCGCTCGATCATCTCCCGGGCCCGCCGCACCTTGGGCAGCACCCCGTCGAGGAACTTCTGCCCGCCGAAGCCCGGCTCCACGGTCATCAGCAGCAGCATGTCGACCTCGCCCAGCAGGTCTTCGTACGGCTCCACGGGCGTGGCCGGGTTGAGCGCCAGGCCGGCCCGGGCGCCGAGCGCGCGGATCTCGCGCAGGGTCCTGATGGGCCCCTTGGCCGCCTCGGCGTGGATGGTCACGCTGCCCGCCCCCGCCTCCGCGTACTGCGGCGCCCAGCGGTCGGGGTCGTCGATCATGAGGTGGCAGTCGAGCGGCGTCGACGTCGCCTTGCGCAGCGCCTCGACCACGGGCAGCCCGATGGTGAGGTTGGGTACGAAGTGGTAGTCCATGACGTCGACGTGCAGCCAGTCGGCGTTGGGCACGGCGGCGGCCTCATCGGCGAGCCTGGCGAAGTCGGCGGCGAGAATGCTGGGCGAGATCTGTACGGCCATGATTTCCCAAGTCTAGTGAACGGCCCGCACCCGGCTCCCCCGGGACATCAGTCCGAGCCTGATGAACGTCACCGGCGCCCCCACCTGCACCCAGAGCGCCAGCAGCGCGTACCCGGCGTACCTCGTCACGCCGGTCTGCGGCAGCACCTCGCGCTGGGCGTGCCAGATGAGCCCCGCCACCAGCGAGCCCAGCAACCAGCGGGCGGCCCGCGCGCCGAGCGGCCCGCGCGCGTCGAACCAGCCGAGCCTGTCCATGATCGACGTGCCGGCCAGCATGCCGAACAGCCCGCCCGACATGGCGACGATCGTGTCCAGGCTCTCGGGCGCGATCGTGCCGGCGCTGCTCCAGGCCTCGGGTGGCGACCATCCGGCATAGGGCGCGTTGGCCAGCACGGCCGCGGCGAGCAGCGTGCCGGAGACCGCCGCCGAGCCGGTCAGCTGCACCCACAGCACCTGCCGCCGCCACCACGCCGTCGCGGGCCGCTCCAGTTTCAGCACGAGCACCAGTACGGCCAGCCCGAGCAGCACCCCGGCCACCACGTCGGAGATGAAGTGCACGCCCAGGTACACCCGGCTCAGGCAGACCAGCCCGATGACCGCCGCCCCTGTCCACCACGCCCACGGCCTGCCCGCCGCCGCCGCGAGCCTCGTCACGCCGGCGGTACCGATCTGCGCGTGCCCGGACGGCAGCCCGAAGGAGCCGCTCTCGACGGAGAACGGCTGGATCCCCGCGTCGATCCAGTACGGCCTGGGCTGGTGCAAGGCGAGCTTGGCGACCGCGTTCGTACCTGCGGACACCAGAACCGTGAGGCCGAGGCGCACTCCGAGGGCCGGGTTGACGCACCAGTAGAGCACTGGCAGGCACACCAGGAAGAACGTGTCCGTGCCGAACACGGACACGCCCTCCATCAGCGGCCGTACCGCGTCGGACCACCGTTGGAGCCAGACGATCGGCTCCAGCTCCATCATGTGCAGCTCGTCCAGAAGATCCACGCCACCGATCGGACCACATCAGCCGGCGATCCGCCCGGCGAACGCGTCACGCGCCGGGCCGGTTACCCGCCAAAGCACCGATCACGCCACACCGGCCGAGAGCCTGCCCGACAGGCGCCGCACGCGGTCACCCGTCGCTACACCGGCCAGACCAGCCCCCGGCAGGCGCCGCACGCGACCGGGACGTCGGCGCAAGAAGGCCGATCCGGCCGCATCTGCCGGAAGCCGCCCAAGCACCCGCCGGGACGAACGCGCGACAACGCCAGGAACGCCGATCGCACCACGCCGGGCGAGAAACCCGCCCGGCGGACACCTCACACGACGGGACGTTTGCGCAGCAACGCCAGGAACATGGCGTCGGTGCCGTGCCGGTGCGGCCAGAACTGGACGTGCGGGCCGTCGCCCAGGCCTTCGACCTCGGGCAGGTAGTCGCGGGCGTCGAGTTGTTCGACGTCGGACCTGCGCCGCATGACGTCCGCGACCACCACCCGGGTCTCGGCCAGGTGCGGTGAGCAGGTGACGTACGCGACGACGCCGCCTGGGCGCACGGCGTCCAGCGCGGTGCCGAGCAGCCGCCGCTGCAGCTTGCCCAGCTCGGCGATCCCGGCCGGGTCCCGCCGCCATCGCGCCTCCGGCCGCCGCCGCAACGCCCCCAGCCCGGTGCAGGGCGCGTCGAGCATCACCCGGTCGAACACCCCTGGCCGCCACGCCGGCTCGGTGCCGTCGGCCGTCACCACGGCCGCGTCCCTGGTCGTCTGCCAGACCAGCCGGGCCCGGTGCTGCTGCACGTCGGCCGCCACCAGCCGCGCTCCCCCAGGAAACGCCACGGGACCGTCACCGGCCGCCGAACCGGTGGCCTCCACACCAGCGCCGAACGCCTCCAAGCCCTTGGCCGGCTCCGAGCCGCCGGGCGCATCAGCCGCGACTTCGCCGGCCGCGCCCGCGCCGGCGGGAGTGGGTGGGTGCGGGCGCTCCTTGCTCAGACCCGCGAGGTCACCATGGGTGGCGATGGCGTCGAGGAGGCCCGCCTTGCCACCGGGACCCGCGCACATGTCGAGCCACACCTCGCCCCCGTCCCCCTCGAGAGGGACCCGGGTCAGGGCCAGGGCCACCAGCTGGCTGGCCTCGTCCTGGACGGCGGCACGCGTCGCCGCCACGGCCTCGATCTGCCCGGGATCGCCCTCGCGCAGGTGGGCGGCGTACGGCGAATAGCGGGCGGGCACGGCGCCGGCGTCTTCCAGCTCCGCCACGGAGCTCCGCCCGGGCCGGGCCACGAGGGTCACCAGGGGACGGGCGTTGTCGGCGTCGAGCAGGTCGGCCATCTCGTCGGGTCGGCCGAGGGCGTCGCGGAAGGCGGAGACGATCCAGCGGGGATGGCCGTAGGCGATGGCCAGGTGGCCCACCGGGTCGTCGGCCGGGTCGGGCGCGACGATGGGGATCCATTCTTCGAGCGTCCTGGAGCCGATCTTCCGCAGCACCGCGTTGACGAACTTGGCCGCCCCGGGGCCGATGCGCAGGCGTACCAGATCGACGGTGGTGCCGACGGCCGCGTGCGGCGGGACGCGCATGCGCAGCAGCTGGTGGGCGCCCAGCCGCAGCGCGTCGCGCACGTCGGGATCGGGCGCGCGGTCGCTGCACATCTCGATGACGGCGTCATAAGTGCCTAGCCCGCGCAGCGTCCCGTACGCGAGCTCGGTCGCCAGCGCGGCATCGCGTCCCTTGATGCCGCGGTCGCGAAGGAGCCGTGGCAGGAGCAGGTTGGCGTACGCGTCGCGCTCGTCGACCGCGCGCACGACGTCGAAGGCCGCGTTGCGTGCCTGGTCGCGTGCCGGTCTCGGTGGCTTCCGCGCACGGCTCCCGCCGCCCCTGCCTCCGGTCCCTTGGTCCCCCCTCGTCCTCATCCCCTCAGACTTTCCTTCATGCCTTGGACGGCAGCCTCTCGAGCATCTCACCGAGCAGCGCCTTGACGTCGATCATGTCGCTCTTGAGCCCTCCGACATCCGTCTTGAGGACCGTCTTCAGCTCCTTGACATCGACCTTGAGCTCCGCGACATCCGTCTTTAGCCCCCCTACATCCATCTTGAGCCCAGCGACATCCGTCTTGAGCCCCGCTACATCCGTCTTGAGCGCCGCTACATCCGTCTTGAGCGCCGCGACGTCCGTCTTCAGCTCCTTGACGTCGGCCTCCAGCACGGCCACGCGGCCGTCGAGCACTTCCAGCTTCTCCCTCGCCTGCACGGCCAGACCGAGGGCCTTGTCGGTCTTCTGCTCGATCCGCGCCGCCTTCCCCTCCGCCTTGAGCATCGACCGGTCCATCCGGCGGGTCCAGCTGGTGATGTCGCGAATCCGGTCGCGCGCCTCACAGATCGTCGCAAACGCGACATCCTGGTCCTCGCGGAGGTTGTCCATGCGCGCGATGAGCGCCTGCGCTTCGTTACTGGTGGTAGTCATGGCGTCGATGTTACCGAGCGCATCATGCTCGACACGCCGCGTCACTTGAAGATCTCTTTACCCTCTGGGCGAACCCCGCGAGCCCACTCCACGGCCCCCATCACCCGCTTCCCCTGCGGCTGAACCTCACCCAGCTCGACCGCATCGGTGGCGGTCCCGACCAGCACTTTCGTCTTCGTGGCGGCGATCTCGCCGGCGGGCAGCCGCTCCTCGGGAACCACCCGCACCGGTCCCAGTTTCAGCCGCTGACCGCGGAACTCGGTCCACGCCCCAGGGGCGGGTGTGCAGGCGCGGACGAGCCGGTCGACGTGCAGGGCGGGCTTGGTCCAATCGACGCGGGCGTCGGAGACGGTGATCTTGGGTGCGATCGTCACCCCGTCGGCGGGCTGCGGCCGGGCCTCCAGGGTGCCGTCCTCGACGCCGTCGAGGGTGGCGGCGAGCAGCCCCGCCCCCGACACCGACAGCCGCTCCAGCAGCGCCCCGCTCGTGTCGGTGGAGTGGATCTCCTCGGTCACCACGCCGTAGACGGGCCCGGCGTCCAGCTCTTTGACGATCTGGAAGGTCGTCGCCCCGCCGATCTCGTCGCCGTGCAGGATCGAGTGCTGCACCGGCGCCGCCCCGCGCCAGGCGGGCAGGATCGAGAAATGCAGGTTGATCCACCCGTGCCGGGGGATGTCGAGCGCCGACTGCGGCAGCAGCGCACCGTACGCGACCACCGGGCAGCAGTCGGGCTCCAGGGCGCGCAACCGGTCGAGGAAGCCGGGGTCGCCGGCCTTGACCGGGCGGAGCACCTCGATGCCCGCCTCCTCCGCGAGCTCGGCCACCGGCGAGGGGTGGACCTTGCGGCCCCGGCCCGACTGCGCGTCGGGGCGGGTGACGACCGCCACCACCTCGTGGCGCGGCGAGTCGATCAGGGTCCGCAGCGACGGCAGTGCCGTCTCGGGTGTGCCCGCGAAGACCAGACGCATGCTCTCAGAGTGCCTTTCCGCCGGTGGCGTGCGGCGAGACCTTGATCACGGGGGCGGCCAGGCCGCTCCACTCGGCCTCACGGACGGCCTTCATGGCCAGCTTGCGCTGCTTGGGGTCCATGCGGTCGATGAACAGGATCCCGTCGAGGTGGTCGGTCTCGTGCTGGAAGCAGCGCGCCATCAGGTCGGTGCCCTCCAGCGTGACGGGCTCGCCGTGCATGTTGAAGCCCTTGGCGACGGCGCGGATGGCCCGCGGCGTCGGGTATGACAGGCCGGGGAAGGACAGGCAGCCCTCCTCGCCCTCCTCGTCCATCTCCGAGGACAGATCGAGGTCGGGGTTGATCAGGTGGCCGAGCTGCTCGTCCACGTAGTAAGTGAACACGCGCAGCCCGACCCCGATCTGCGGGGCCGCCAGGCCGGCGCCCGGGGCGTCCATCATCGTGTCGGTGAGGTCTTTGACCAGCTTGCGGAGCTCCTTGTCGAAGTCGACGACCGGGGCCGCCGGGGTGCGCAGCACCGGGTCTCCGAACAGCCGGATCGACTGGATCGCCAAGGGGGTTACTCCGTTCTCACGCGTGGATCAACCCAGTTTAGTGTGCTCGAGCGAGCGCGCCTTCATCGCGGCCTTGCGCGCCGCCTTGACCACGGCCTGGTCGTCGTGGGCGGTGGCGAGCATGTCGAGCACGGCGATCGTGTCAGGGTGGCCCGTCCCTGGCATCTCGCCGACCAGCTTGATCAGGTCTTCCCCAGGCTCGGGTGTGTCGATGCGGCCCGCGGCGGGCCCCGACAGATGCATGAGGGCGGCCAGGGAGTCGACCGCCAGCCAGGTGTGGTCCTCGGGGCTGAGCGTGGGGGCCTCGAGGTCGCGGATGTGCAGCCAGGAGGCGGCGTAGCGGCGCATGAGCGGGTCGTCGAGGGCCTGCCTGACGGGCTTCTCCGCCTCCGGGCCCAGCTCCTCGAGGATGGCCCCGACCGCGCCGCGCTGCCCCGCCGTACCGGACGCGGCTATCTCGATCAGGTCGTGGGCCGCGGACTCCGGCGCGCGGCGCTCCAGCCACCCGGCGACGGCGCTCTGCGTGGCCGAGCCCTTGACCAGCGCCTCCACCAGCTCGGCCGCCGACAGGTCGGCGAAAACCTCCACCTCGGCCGTCGTCGGCGCGTCGTGGCCCTCACGCAGCAGGTCGCGGCGGATGGCCCAGACGCCGAGCGGGGTGAGCGCGGTGCGGCCGGCGGCGGTCTGCTCGACGAGCCCGCAGTACGCCAGCAGCGAAAGCGCCTCCAGCAGCTCGGCGGGCAGCGCGGCGGCGAGCCGGCGCATCTCGACGGGGCCGGGCGCGCAGGCCACCTCGTGGGACTGGAGTATGCCCCTGGCGAGGTTGGCGGTGGCGACGCCGGAGCGCACGGAGTAGATCGTGGCGAGCATCTCGGCCAGGTGGCCGTCGACCACGGCCGAGCCCGTCAGGCCCTCGTCGGCGCGGTCGAGCACGTCCATGACCACGCCGTCCCAGAACTCCAGCGTGGCCTCGACGGTGAGCTGCATCGACAGCGGGCCTCTTGAGGCACGGCCGCCGAGGATCTGGAGCAGCCCGGTGTTGACGGCGACGATCCAGATCAGGCGCAGCCGGGAGGCGGGCAGGCCCAGCTCCCGGACCGCGGCCTCGGCGTCCGGCTCGGTCAGGTGCCCCTCCGTGGTGACGTCGCGAGTGCCCGTCCAGCTGGTGAGCCTGATGGCGTCGGCGACGAGCGGCACCGCGGGCACCGCCGCGGCCAGCTCCGCGTCGGGCGCCGGCAGCACCGGCGGGAACGTCAGCGCTTCGTGCTCCACGGAAGTCTCCTCAGGAGGCCGTGGCGGCACGGCGGCCTGCTCATCGATCAGCTTGCGCAGCTCGGCGAGGTCGAAGACGTTGTTTGCCACCCACGAAACTTACTGCACAGCAGTCACATGAGCGTACTCAACGGATGGCGCGGGACCGGGCTTTGAAGGCCGCCTTGCGTGCCGCCTTCGCCACCGTGCCGTCGGAAATGGAGCGTCCGAGCAGCTCCAGGACCTCGACGACGTCCGGGTGATCGACCCGCCACATCTCCTCGATCATATGGGCGGGCGGGCCGGAGGCGGCCATGTTCTCGGCGAAGTTCTCCGGGTCCTCCTCGGCCGCGGGCATCGCGAGCGCGAGCATGTCGACGCTGACCCAGAGCAGCTCCTCCTGGGTGAGCTGCGGCGCGGGCAGCCCTCTGGCGGCCAGCCAGTGGATGGCGTGCGGGCGCAGCTCCTGGTCGTCGAGGTGGTCGCGTACCTGCGGCTCGGCCTCGGCGCCCAGCCGGTCGACGATGGTGATCGCGATGCCGCGGGCCACGGCGGGCGCGCCCGAGGCGGCGGCCAGCAGTTCGGCCGCGGCCTCGCCCGGCGACCTGCCCGTCAGCCAGCGGTCGATGTCCTGCTCGGCGAGCTCGGCGGGCACGCCTTCGAGCAGCCCTTCGATGAGCCCGAGCGCGTCGGCCTCGGCCAGGTCGGGGGCCTCGGGCGCGTCGAGCCCGAGCGACAGGTAGTGCCGGCGCAGCCCCCAGACGGCCAGCGGGGTGAGCTCGGCGGAGTCGCCCGTGACGTGGATCATGCCATGCCGGGCCAGGTGGCCGAGCGCGGCGTCCAGGTCGACCTCACCGTCGCCGGCGAACTCGTCGAGGTAGTCGCGGATCGCGGTGACCGGCACGCACACCTGGACCCGGTAGAGCATGTCGAACAGGTCGTAGAGCCCCTGGTCCGCATCGTCCTCGAGGAGCGAGGCGACCCGCTGCGCCCAGGCGTCCAGCGGCTCGCCGGTGCCGGGCAGCGGGTCCTCGGCCAGCACGGGTACGGTCTCCAGCGCCGCGAGCAGCTCCTCCCGCGGGGCGAGCCGGGCGGCGGGCAGCGGCGTGCACCCGGGGCAGTCGCAGGGCGCCTCGCCCAGGTCGGGCACCTCGCCAGAGGGGATGGCGATCGCCTGCTCGAGCGACTCCGGGCCGATGGAGCTGAAGAGGGTCTTGGCCATGCCGAAGTTCGCCTGGTCGGCGAGGGCCTCGGGCATGCGCGGCGCGATGTCGTCGAGCCTGTCGCGCATGAGCGCCACCGTCTCCTCGGACACCGCGCCCGACTCGCTGAGGTAGTCGACGAGGGTGCGGGCGGCGGCGATCGTCTCCGGAGCGCTCTCCGGGGGCGCGATGACCTTGCGCGGGTAGATGGACAGCAGCAGCTCGTCGAAGGTCTCGGGGGTGAAGTCACCCAGTTCGTTGACGTTGAGGTAGTCGCTGGCGTAGTCGCAGAGCAGGCGGACCTCGTCCGCGTCCACCTCGACTTCCCGCGCGCGCCCCCAGGCACGCAGGGCGTCGATGGCCCGGTTCACCCATTCGATCGACACAGGGGCACGCTAACGGCTGGTCTTCAGATGAGCGAATCGGGGAAACGGTCTAAATCAGGTCGAGCGGGTCGACACTTACCTTCACGACATCTGGCGTCTTACGCGCCGCACGTACCCCACTGGCCCCTTTGAGCGCGGCGGCCAGCGCGGCGCCGCCGGATCGCCGTACCCGGATCATGGCCCGTTCCAGGCCGGACTCGTCCACGGGGACGGGGCCGAGCACCTGGGCGCCAGAGGGGAGGCGTACCTCCTCGAGCATCTGCCTGACCGCGCTCGCCGCGCCCGTGAGCGTCGCCATCCGCACCGCGGGTGGGAACCCCAGCTCGGCGCGGTCGCCCAGCTCGCGCTCCGCGTGGGTGACGGGGTCCCACCGCAGCAGCGCCTGTACGGCGGGCAGCGCGGCGTCGCCGAGCACCACCAGCTCGGCGGCGGGGCGGAGGAGGGCGGCGGCGTTCATCCACCGGCGGACCGTCTCCTCGGCCGCCCTCAGGTCGGCCCTGCCCAGGAGCGCCCACCCGTCGAGAAGCACGGCCGCCGCGTAACCACCCCGCGCCACGGGCTCGGCGCCGGGCGTCGCCACGACCAGGGCGCGGGTGTCGGGGACGGTGGCCAGGACGCCGTCGCGGCCCGACGTGCGCACCTGTACGGAGGGAAAGGCCCTGCCGAGCTCCTCCGCCGTACGCCTGGCGCCGGTGACCACGGCGCGGAGCCTGGGGCTGCCGCAGGACGGGCAGCGCCAGTCGGCGTCCACCCGGCCGCACCAGCGGCAGTAGGGGGCCGCGTGACCACCTCTGAGGGCGAGCGGCCCGTGACACAGAGCCCTCGGCCGGTCCGAGCCCTGAACCGCCGGCGCGCCCATCGCGTCCGGGGCTGCGATCCCCGCGCCGGGCAGACCGCCCGTCGACGCCGCCGCACCGGCGCGCCCGCCCATCATGGCGCCGCCGGACGCGGCGGAGGGACCCGCGGATGGCGTGCCCAGCAGCGGTATGGCCGTCCCGGCCGAGGGGACGGCCGTGGCGGCGGGCGGGTCGGGGAAGGGGGCGGCCGTCCGGGTCGGGGGCAGGGTGCACCTGGCGGGGGCGCGGCAGTGCCGGCAGGCCAGGGCGGGCAGGTAGCCGCGTCTGGGCACCTGCACCAGCACGGGTCCGCTCTCCAGGCCATGCCGGAGTGCCCGCCAGGCGATGCTGGGAAGCCTGGCCTGGCGGGCCGCCTGGTCCTTGGCCAGCTCGGCGTCCTCTCCCGCGGGGCGTACCCGGGGGGCGAGGCTCCTGATCGTCGTGCGGGCGGCCACGATGGGCCTGGCCCAGCGGCCGGCGACGAGCTGGGTGGCCTCGGCGGTGCGCGCGTAGCCGCCGATGAGCATCGCCGCGCCCGTCCTGTGGGCACGCAGGCCGAGGACCTCCCGGGCGTGCGGGTAGGGCGCCAGGCGCTCGGCATGCAGGTCGTCGCCGTCGTCCCAGATGGCCACCAGGCCGAGATCGGAGACAGGCGCGAACATGGCGGCCCTGGTGCCGACGACGGCCCGTACCTGTCCTCTCAGCACCTTCAGCCACCGTCTGTAGCGCTCGGCCGGGCCCAGGTCGGCGGTGAGCGCCACGTGCCTGTTCGGGCCCAGCACCCGCTCGAACTCGCCGTCGGCCAGCGCCACGTCCTTCCCGTCGGGCACCACGACGACCGCGCCCTTGCCGCCGTCCAGCGCCGCCCGGACCGCCTCGGCCATCGCCCCCGCCCATCCCCTGGCGCCGGGCAGGGCCGACCACACGGCCCGGGGCGCGCGTCCGTTGCGCAGCGCGTCGAGGAAGGACGGACCGGTGGGGTACGCGTCCCAGGCGCTGTCGCCGGTGAGCGGCCTGGCGGGCGGTTCCGGGGCCGGAGGCTCCTGCTCGGGCGGCACCTCCGACTCGGCCTTGGCATGGCGGGGCGGGACGGCCAGGCGGAGCACGTCGGTCAGTGTGCCTGCGTACCGGTCGGCGACCGCCCTGGCCAGCCCGGCGATCTCAGGCGTGAGCACGCGCTCCGGGGAGACCACGCGTTCGAGCGGCATGAGTCTTCCGTCGTGCTCGCTCTCGGCGGCCCGTTCCAGCAGGAACCCGTCGACCAGCTTGCCCGCGAACCGCACCCGCACCCGCACCCCCGGCTCGGCCGTCTCGTGCATGGCGGCGGGCACCAGGTAGTCGAAGGGGCGGTCGAGGTGCGGGAGCGGGCTGTCCACCGCAACCCTCGCCACGGGCCGGTCAGGGGCGGGTACGGGGGCGCCTTTGCCGTCGCTCGACGACGCTGGGGGCCGCACGGCGTCGAGCGGCAGAAGGGCGTCGTCGGAGTCGGTCACGCATAACGTCTACCAGACCCGACCACCCGAGACCTCCGCCACTCACATGCCCGGATCGCCACCCGCGCACGTCCGGAACGTCACCCGCAGGCCATGCGGCGCGGCCGAGGCGGGCTCTGGCGGGGGCGCGCTCCGATGCCACGCGAGATCACGTGGCGGCGCTTCCCGCACGCCGAGGTGAGCCATATCGTCACCGAGCCGGAAAGCTGCGCACGGCGGGCCGCACCAAGTCGCCACAGAACCGGAAGGCCCGAGCCATCGCACGGCGGGCAGAGTGGTGCCGCCACCTGGCCCCGTCAAGCCGCGTCGTCGCCGGCCACCTCACATCGGTGCGATCGGTGCGGTCAGTGCGACAACGCCCCGCATCGCGCGCGATCGACCCGCATCGGAGTGCAGTGAGCCCACGGCGGCATCACCCGGTGACGGCGCCGGCCGGCGGTCGCGATGGCTTGCGGTGGCGGCGGGCCGGCACATGACGCGGTCATCCCACGGCGGGGTCAACCCACCGTGGGATCAGCGCGCGATGAAGATCAGAGGCCCAGAGCGGTGCGCAGGGCCTCGGCGCGGTCCGTGGACTCCCAGGAGAAGCCCTCGCGGCCGAAGTGTCCGTAGGCGGCGGTCTCCGAGTAGATCGGGCGCAGCAGGTCGAGGTCGCGGATGATCGCCGCCGGGCGCAGGTCGAACACCTGGAGCACGGCGTCCTGGATCTTCTCCACCGGCAGCTTCTCGGTGCCGAAGCACTCCAGGAACAGGCCCACCGGCTGCGCCTTGCCGATCGCGTACGCCACCTGCACCTCGCACCGGTCGGCGAGGCCGGCGGCGACGACGTTCTTGGCGACCCAGCGCATGGCGTAGGCGGCCGAACGGTCCACCTTGGACGGGTCCTTGCCGGAGAAGGCGCCGCCACCGTGGCGGGCCATGCCGCCGTAGGTGTCAATGATGATCTTGCGGCCGGTCAGGCCGGCGTCGCCCATGGGGCCGCCGATCTCGAAGCGGCCGGTCGGGTTGACCAGCAGGCGGTAGCCCTCGGTGTCGATGTCGAGGCCCGCCAGCACCGGGTCGACCACGTGCTCCTTGATGTCCGGCGTCAGCATCTCCTTGAGGTCGATCTCCGCCGCGTGCTGCGTGGAGACGACCACGGTGTCCAGCCGGACCGGGGTGTCGCCGTCGTACTCGATCGTCACCTGGGTCTTGCCGTCGGGACGGAGGTAGGGCACCACGCCCGTCTTGCGCACCTCCGACAGCCGCTGCGCCAGCCGGTGGGCCAGGGTGATCGGAAGCGGCATCAGCTCGGGGGTCTCGCGGCAGGCGTAGCCGAACATGAGCCCCTGGTCGCCCGCGCCCTGACGGTCCAGCTCGTCGCCGTCGCCGTCGACCCGGTGCTCGTAGGCGCTGTCGACGCCCTGGGCGATGTCGGGGGACTGCGCGCCGATGGACACCGACACGCCGCAGGAGGCGCCGTCGAAGCCCTTGTGTGAGGCGTCGTAGCCGATCTCCAGGATCTTCTCCCGGATGAGGGCCGGAATGTCGACGTAGGTCTCAGTCGTGACCTCGCCTGCGACATGGACCTGGCCGGTAGTGATCAGCGTCTCGACCGCGACCCGGCTCCTGGGGTCGTCCTTGAGCATGGCGTCGAGAATCGCGTCACTGATCTGGTCAGCGATCTTGTCCGGGTGGCCCTCGGTGACCGACTCGGAGGTGAACAGGCGACGTGACAACTCAGTGGCTCCTCATGCAGCGGCTGCTGACGGATGTAAGGCCCAGGACGCGTGGGCACGCCTGAGCCTCGCCGAAGTCTAGCCCTACCCGGCGCCGGGGCGCGAAACCGTCCACTATCTGGCTTCCCATCACAGCTCGGGCAGAGGGTCGGGTGGCAGGGTCTCCGGCGCGAAGATCTCCGCGTCGGCGGCCGCCACCACGGCGGCGTACTCCTCATCGAACTCGAACGCCATCGAGTCTAACTCGATGATCGGTCCAGGCAGGATAGGGCCGAGCCTGGTGTGTCTCGGGAAGGCCGCGAGCACCGCGACCGGCCGATCGCTCCTGAGCGTCCTTGTGGCCAGCACCGAGATGGCCGAGTCGGTGACCACGATCAGGAAGTTCCCCGTCCCCGTCTGCCCCGCGGACACCGCGGGAAAGACGTAGTGGATCTCCCTCTGGTCGCCGAGCAATGTTCTACAACGATCCCTGACAGCAGAACCCACCGGCATTCCATCCCCCTTCGCCCCAGTATTTGCAGGCGAGGGAGGATGTAGCAATAGACGATCAGGTAATCGGTCTTACGCATTTTGAGGGAACTGCCGGGGCCCCTGCGGACATACGGCCGGTACCGGTATCCCGCGGGTCAGGAGAGGCGGGCGGCGACCAGGTCCCACACGGCGTCGGCGACGTCCTCCTTGGGCCCGAACGGCACCTCGACCGGCTCGCCGCCCGCCACGAGCACGGTGGCCGCGTTGTCCGGGGTGCCGAAGGCGAGGCCCTCCCCCACCTGGTTGACGACCAGCAGGTCGCAGCCCTTGCGGGCGAGCTTGGCCTGCCCGTTGGCGAGCACGTCGTGCGTCTCGGCCGCGAACCCGACGATCACCTCGGGGTACGCCCCGCGCCCCCGGCGTGGTGCGACGCCATCAGGGCCCGGCTCATGGCTCCGCGCGACACCGTCACCCGCATCCGCCTCGAGGTTCGGCCGCGAACCGCTGGAGGCGTCGCCGCCCCAGGGCAGAGCCGGGTCACCCGGCGCTTCACCGCCGACATGCGCTCCACCGCTGGCATGCGCTTCACCGTCGGCACGCGCCCCTGCCGCGCGGGCGGCGCCGCGGAGCGCGCCGAGCTCGGCGAGGATGTCGGGATTCTTCGTCAGATAGACCGGCTCGGGCTCGCCGTCCGTCTTCTTGATCTTCGTCTCGTGCCGCGTCGCGGGCCGGAAGTCGGCCACCGCGGCGGCCATGACCACCACGTCGGCGTCGGCCGAGGCGGCGAGCACCGCCTCGCGCAGCTCGACCGCCGACTCCACCCGGACGACCTTGGTCCCGGCGGGGTCGGGCAGCGCCACGTTCGCCGCCACCAGGGTCACCTCCGCGCCCCGGGCCGCGGCCGTGCGGGCCAGCGCGTACCCCTGCAGCCCCGAGGAGCGGTTGCCGATGTAGCGGACGGGGTCGATCGCCTCGCGGGTGCCGCCGGCGGAGATGACGACCTTGCGCCCGGCAAGGTCGCGGGGCCGGCCCCGCAGCACGCGCAGGCAGATCTGGAAGATCTCGGCCGGGTCGGGCAGGCGGCCGGGGCCGGTGTCGGCTCCGGTGAGGCGGCCCACGGCGGGGTCGAGCACGACGGCGCCCCGCTCGCGCAGCGTCGCGACATTGGCGCGGGTGGCGGGGTGCTGCCACATCTCGGTGTGCATCGCGGGCGCGAACACGACCGGGCACGTGGCCGTCAGCAGCGTGTTGGTGAGCAGGTCGCCGGCCAGCCCGTGGGCCGCTCTCGCGAGCACGTCGGCGGTCGCGGGCGCCACCACGACGAGGTCGGCCTGCTTGCCGATCCGGACGTGGGGCACCACGTGAACGTCGTCCCACACCTCGGCCGACACGGGGTTGCCCGACAGGGCGGCCCAGGTGGGCGCGCCCACGAACTTCAGCGCCTCGCGGGTCGGGACGACCCGCACCTCGTGCCCGGACTCGGTGAACAGGCGCAGCAGCTCACAGGCCTTGTACGCGGCGATGCCGCCGCTGACGCCCAGGACGACCTTCATCGAAGGGGTCAGACCGCGCCTTCGATCGGCTCGGCGTTGAGGAGACCCTCGGAGACCTCGCGCAGCGCGATGGACAGCGGCTTCTCCTGCGCGTGCGTCTCGACCAGCGGCCCGACGTATTCCAGCAGGCCTTCGCCGAGCTGGGAGTAGTAGGCGTTGATCTGGCGGGCACGCTTGGCGCCCATGATCACCAGGGAGTATTTGCTGTCGACGATGTCGAGCAGCGCGTCGATCGGCGGGTTGGTGATGCCCTCCGCGGCCGGGGTGGTGCCTGCCACGATTGTCAGACCTCTCGGTTGGTGGTTGTCGTGACCCCCTGAGGGTCAGTCATCAAGGCTATCAGCCGAGAGCACACGACTTGGACGTTCGTGTTCACGAGAGTCAGGTCGAACTCCGGCTCCGCGGCCATCTCGATCCGCCCCGCCTCGAGGCGGCGCGCGATGACGTCCTCCGGCTCGGTGCCGCGGCCGCGCAGCCGCTTCTCCAGCTCCTCCCAACTGGGCGGAGCAAGGAACACCAGCAGCGCCTCGGGCATGCTCCCGCGCACCTGCCTGGCGCCTTCGAGGTCGATCTCGAGCAGCGTCGGCACGCCGTCGGCGAGCTTCTTCAGCACCGGCTCGCGCGGTGTGCCGTAGCGGTTTCCCGCGAACTCCGCCCACTCGAGCAGCTCGCCGGCCGCCACGAGCCGGTCGAACTCCTCGCCGTCGACGAAGAAGTAGTGGACCCCGTTCACCTCACCGGGCCGGGGCCTCCTGGTGGTCACCGAGACCGACAGCCACACCTCGGGGTGTGCCCGCCGGAGCTCGGCGACGACCGTGGACTTGCCGACGCCCGACGGCCCTGAAAGGACCGTCAGCCGCCGTTCGCTCAAGGGCAAGAATCCGACCTCCGCTCCGGGCCCGAATGCCTCGTAGGCACTGACTTCGCCGGACCAGGACCTGTCGGTCACTTTCCTACCCCCGTTGAACCTGCGCTTTCTTGTGGAACAGAGATTAGCTCTCGTTGCCACCGAACTCGCGCTCGAGGGATGCCCTCTGGTTCGCGCCGAGACCCCGCACGCGGCGGGACTCGGCGATGGCAAGCCGCTCCATGAGCTGCTTGGCGCGGACCTTGCCCACGCCGGGGAGCGATTCCAACAGGGCCGACACCTTCATCTTGCCGATGACGTCGTCGGTCTGCCCATCCTTGAGCACCTCAGCCAGAGAAACCGCGCCATGCTTGAGCCGGTTCTTGACCTCGGCACGCTCTTTACGGGCCTTTGCAGCCTTCTCCAGGGCTGCGGCGCGCTGCTCAGGGGTCAGTGGAGGAAGAGCCACGCCGGGTCACCTCGAATTTCTGTCGATGTACTCGGACGGGAAGGGAAACTAGCTGGTCATCGCCCCCTAAGCAACGTCAAGCGCCGTTTCTCTCCGCACAAAATCCACTTCATCACTGTCCGTGTCCGTAAAATCACATTCCGCTGATCAAATCGCCCTCACTTCCCGCTTCGCGCGTCGGCTCACGACGGTGTCGCGAAACGCAATGATGATCGCATTCCAGCCACCCACAAATGTCCGAAACCTCGCCTACACCAGGGCCGAAACCTCGAACGAAGATCGCGCACGAGCGACCTCGCGGATGCATTACGATCTTGGGATGACCCCTGCACGCCCATGATCCGAAAGCCCGCGAAACCGGACCGCGCCGCGGCGCCCGAGGAGGGCCAGGCGACCATCATCCGGCGATCCGGCACGGCGGGGAGTCGCACGCGTGCGCACCGCGTCATCGGCGTCGCAGTGGGCGGTGGAGGCGCGGCCGGCGATTCGCCACGGCGGCGGTCGAGGACACGCGTCACCCACGAGCCGGCACGACAGGCAAGGATGCGCGCCAAGGACGGGCTTCGGCGGACGGCAAGGGACGTCGGCGCGTGCGGCCCACCGTGCGCAGCCGTGGCGAACGAGGCTGACGGGCGCGCGCGGCCCACGGTGAGCCCACCGTGGGCCGAGTGCGCCGGCCGTGGCCGGGCGAACGGCGGGAAAGCGGGGAGCGTCAGGATGCTCGGCGCAGAGAGGCCGCGATGGCGGCGGCGGCCGCGCCGGGGTCCGGCGAGCCGGTGATGGGGCGGCCGATGACGAGGAGGTCGGCTCCGTCGGCGAGCGCCTGTTCCGGGGTGGCCACCCGCGCCTGGTCCTGCGTGTCGGCCCCGGCAGGCCGCACTCCGGGCGTGATGAGCGTGATCCCCTCCCCCACCTCCGCCCGTACCGCGGCAACCTCGTTGGGCGAGCACACGAGCGCCGTGGCCCCCGACTCCACCGACAGCGCGGCCAGGCGGCGTACGGCGTCGTCGGCGGGCCCCAGGAGCCCGATCCGGCCCAGGTCGTCCTCGCTCAGCGAGGTCAGGATCGTCACTGCGGCGATCTTGGTGTGCGGGTCGGCGGCGTCCACGGCGGCGCGGATCATGGCCGGGCCGCCGGCGGCGTGCACGGTGAGGATCGCCGGGCGCAGCCGGGACACCGCGTGGGAGGCGCCGGCGACGGTGTTCGGGATGTCGTGGAGCTTGAGGTCGAGGAACACGTGTACGCCGCTCGCCCCCCGCACGGAGGCGATCACGTCGGGGCCGTAGCGGAGGTAGAGCTCCAGACCCACCTTGACCGTGCTGACGTGCGGCGTCACCAGGGCCGCCCACTGGGCGGCGGTCTCCAGGTCGGGGGCGTCCAGGGCGACGGCGATGGGCGCGGGAGTCAGGAGGGGTGCGGGAGTCAAGACGTGCTCTCCTCGATATGGCAGACATGACGACTGATGATCATGGGGTGCTCTCTTCGGAGTCGACGAGCAGATGGCGGGGGGCGCTCCCCGGCGGACGGTGGGCGAGCCCCACGGCGTCGGCCAGACGCTGGAAGCCGCGGGCCCTCAGCAGGTCCTCCAGCTCGCGTTCGATGCGCAGGCAGGCGTAGGGGTCGTGGAACAGCGCCGTGCCCACCCCGACCACGCAGGCGCCCGCCAGGACGAGCTGGAAGGCGTCCCTGCCGGTCATCACGCCGCCGATGCCGATCAGCGGCACCCCCGGGAGCGCCGCGTGGACCTGCCACACGCACCGCACGGCCAGCGGGAGGATGGCGGGCCCCGACAGCCCTCCGGTGACGGCGGCGAGCGAGGGCCGCAGCGCCTCGGTGTCGATGGCCATCCCGAGCGGGTTGTTGATCATGGACAGCGCGTCGGCCCCGGCGTCCACGCAGGCCCGGGCGACCGAGACGATGTCGGCCACGTCGGGCGCGAGCTTGGCCACGACCGGCACGTCGTAGCGCATGATGGACCGCACCGAGGCGATCACCTCGGCCGCCGCGCTGCCCTCGCGGGCGAAGACGCGGCCGCGGTCCTCCATGTTCGGGCAGGAGAGGTTGACCTCCAGCGCGGTGACCCCGGGCGCGTCGGCGAGCCTGCGGGCCAGCTCGGAGTATTCGGCGACGGTGCCGCCGCCGATCGAGACGATGGTCTTGATGCCCCTCTGTGCGAGCCAGGGCAGCTCCCGCTCCAGGAACGCGTCGATGCCCGGGCCCTGCAACCCCACGGCGTTCAGCATGCCCGAGGGCGTCTCGGCCATGCGCGGCGTGGGCCGCCCCGCGCGGGGCGCCATGGTGATCGAGCGGGTGGTCAGCGCCCCGAGCCGGTGCAGGTCGAAGAACTGGGCGAGCTCCCGCCCGGAGGAGGCGCATCCGGCGGCCGTGGTGATCGGGTTCGCGAGCTCCACGTGCGCCAGAAATGTCCGCATATCAACTGACATGTCGTGCACCGCCTCCGGGGGCGCCGAGCGCGTCGAACGGGATCGTTCCCACGTCCTCGAAACGCACCCGCTCCCCCCGGAACACCGGCCCTTCAGCGCACGCCCGAACCATCCTGGTCACTCCGTCGTCCCCGATGACGGGCAGCACGCACGTCATGCACACCCCGATGCCGCAGGCCATCGACTCCTCGACGGCCACCTGCACCGGGATGTCGAACTCCAACGCCACCGCCGTCACCGCCCGCAGCGTCTCCATGGGCGCGCAGGCGTAGACCGCGTCGGCCCGCGTGTCGGCGATCACCGAAGGTAGCGCGTCGGTGACCTTTCCGCGTAGCCCGAGCGAGCCGTCCTCGGTGGTCAGCGTGGTGGTCTCGGCGATCCTGCGGGCCCGCATGGCCCCGAACACCCGTTCGGCCCCGGCTCCGCCCAGCACGAAGTCGACCCGGCAGCCCCGCGCCAGCAGCGCGTCGGCCAGCGGGAACAGCACCGCGGAGCCGTACTCGGAGCCGACCAGCACGCAGTGCGCGGGGTCGCGCGGCAGCGGAAAGGGCCGGCCGAGCGGCCCGACCAGGTCGAGCGTGTCGCGGGCGCGCCGCTCGGCCAGCCAGGCCGTGCCGGGCCCCGAGGCGGTGAAGACCAGCTCGACCGTGCCGCCGTAGTCGGACTTGACGTCATGGATGGACAGCGCGCGGCGCGTCACCATCGACGAGTAAGCCCCGCCGACCGCCACGGAGACGAAGTGACCGGGGCGGTAGCGCTCGGCTATGCCGGGCGCCACCACCGTCAGCGCATGGTAGGCGTCGACCCGGCGCGTCGTGAGCACCGTGCCCGTCACCTGCACCGGAGTGCCGGCCAGTCGTCTTCACCTCCCGTGCGGGGTCAGCCCCGGAGTGCCTGTGCGTGCTCCTGGAGTGACCGTACGCCGACGTCGCCGCGCACGATCGCCTGGATGCCCGCCGCCGCGGCCGCGAGCCCCGAGACCGTGGTGATGCACGGGATGCCGCGCAGCACCGCGGCGGTGCGGATCTCGTAGCCGTCGAGCCGCGGCCCCGACTGTCCCGGGCTGCCGAAGGGCGTGTTGACGATCAGGTCGACCTCGCCGTCGAGAATGGCCTGCACGCTCGTGGGCTCACCTCCGGGACCCGTTCCCTCGCTGTGCTTTCGCACGATCTTGGCATGGACGCCGTTACGGCGCAGCACCTCGGCGGTGCCCTCCGTGGCCAGGATCTCGAAACCGAGATCCGCCAGCGCCTTCACAGGGAAGATCATCGCACGCTTGTCCCTGTTGGCCACGGATACGAACGCGCGTCCCTTGGTCGGGAGCTGGCCGTAGGCGCCTGCCTGGGACTTGGCGTACGCGATCCCGAAGAACTCGTCGATGCCCATGACCTCGCCCGTGGAGCGCATCTCGGGCCCGAGCACGATGTCCACGCCCCGGAACCGGTTGAAGGGCAGGACCGCCTCCTTGACCGCGATGGAGGAGTCGAGCGGCAGCGTCCCGCCGTCGCCGGTCGCGGGCAGCATGCCCTCCTCGCGGAGCGAGGCGATCGAGGCGCCGAGCATCACCCGGGCCGCCGCCTTGGCCAGCGGCACCGCGGTGGCCTTGGACACGAACGGCACGGTACGGCTGGCGCGCGGGTTCGCCTCCAGGACGTACAGGACTCCGGCCGACATCGCGTACTGGACGTTCAGCAGCCCGCGCACCCCCACGCCCCGGGCGATGGCCTCGGTGGCGGCGCGGATGCGCTTGATGTCGTGGCTGCCGAGCGTGATGGGCGGCAGCGCGCACGCCGAGTCGCCGGAGTGGATCCCGGCCTCCTCGATGTGCTCCATGACGCCGCCGAGATACAGCTCCGACCCGTCGTACAGAGCGTCGACGTCGATCTCGATGGCCTCGTCCAGGAACTTGTCCACCAGCACCGGGTGGCCGCCCTCCTGGGCCGCCATGTACGTCGTCAGCGTGTCCTCGTCGTAGACGATGGCCATGCCGGCGCCGCCGAGCACGTAGGACGGCCGGACGAGCACGGGGTAGCCGATCTCCTCGGCGATCTCCCGCGCTTCCGCGACGGTGAGCGCGGTGCCGTGCTTGGGCGCGGGCAGGCCGGCCTCGGCCAGCACCCGCCCGAACGCGCCGCGCTCCTCGGCCAGGTGGATCGACTCGGGCGAGGTGCCGACCACGGGCACGCCCGCGTCCTTCAGCGCCTGCGCGAGCCCCAGCGGCGTCTGGCCGCCGAGCTGCACGATCACGCCCACGACCGGGCCGCTCTGCTGCTCGGCGTGCACGACCTCCAGGACGTCCTCCAGCGTCAGCGGCTCGAAGTAGAGCCGGTCGGAGGTGTCGTAGTCGGTCGAGACGGTCTCGGGGTTGCAGTTGACCATGACGGTCTCGAACCCGGCCCTGGACAGCTCGAACGAGGCGTGCACGCACGCGTAGTCGAACTCGATGCCCTGCCCGATGCGGTTGGGCCCGGAGCCGAGGATGATGACCTTCTCGCGCTCGCCGTAGGGGACCTCGCTCTCCTCGTCGTAGGTCGAGTAGAGGTACGGCGTCTTGGCGGCGAACTCGGCGGCGCACGTGTCGACGGTGTTGTAGACCGGCCGCAGCCCCAGAGCGTGGCGCAGGTCGCGCACCCTGGCCTCGTCGATGCCGCGGATCTCGCCGATCTGCGCGTCGCTGAAGCCGTGGTGCTTGGCCCGCTCGAGCACCTCGGAGGTCAGCTCGGACGCGGCGGCGACCGCCTCGGCCTCCTCGTGGAGCAGGAAGAGCTGGTCGACGAACCAGGGGTCGACGTTGGTCGCCTCGAACAGCTCATCGGGCGTGGCACCCGCCCTGATGGCCTGCTGCATGGTGCGCAGCCGCCCGTCGTGCGGGGTGCGGCACCTGTCGAGCAGCTCGGTCTTGTCCCCGGGCGAACCTGTCCAGGTGAAGGAGGAGTCCTTCTTCTCCAGCGACCGCAGCGCCTTCTGCAGCGCCTCGGGGAAGGAGCGGCCGATGGCCATGGCCTCGCCCACGGACTTCATGTGCGTGGTGAGCGTCTGGTCGGCGCCCCTGAACTTCTCGAACGCGAACCTCGGCACCTTCACCACGATGTAGTCGAGCGTCGGCTCGAAGGAGGCCGGGGTCTCCTTGGTGATGTCGTTGGGGATCTCGTCGAGCGTGTAGCCGATGGCCAGCTTGGCCGCGATCTTCGCGATCGGGAACCCGGTGGCCTTCGAGGCCAGCGCCGAGGACCGCGACACGCGCGGGTTCATCTCGATGACGATCATGCGCCCGGTGCGCGGGTTGACCGCGAACTGGATGTTGCAGCCGCCGGTGTCCACGCCGACCTCGCGGATGACCGCGATGGCGACGTCGCGCATGTTCTGGTATTCGCGGTCGGTCAGGGTCAGCGCGGGCGCGACGGTGACGCTGTCGCCGGTGTGCACGCCCATCGGGTCGATGTTCTCGATGGAGCAGACGATGACGACGTTGTCGTTCTTGTCGCGCATGACCTCCAGCTCGTACTCCTTCCAGCCGAGGATCGACTCCTCCAGGAGCACCTCGGTGGTCGGAGAGGCGTCGAGCCCCGCGCCGGCGATGCGCCGCAGGTCGGCCTCGTCGTAGGCGAACCCGGACCCGGCGCCGCCCATCGTGAACGACGGCCGCACCACGACCGGGTAGCCCAGCTCCCCGGCGGCGGCCAGGCACTCGTCCATCGTGTGGCAGATGGCCGACCTGGCCGACTCGGCGTTGAGCCCGTGCTCACGGGCGACCTTGGCGACGATCTCCTTGAACCGCTCGCGGTTCTCCCCCGCCTGGATCGCCTCGAAGTCCGCGCCGATCAGCTCGACCTCGTACTTCTCCAGCACGCCGGACTCGTGCAGCGCGACCGCCGTGTTGAGCGCGGTCTGCCCACCCAGCGTCGGCAGCAGCGCGTCGGGCCGCTCCTTGGCGATGATCTTCTCGACGAACTCGGGGGTGATCGGCTCCACGTACGTGGCGTCGGCGAACTCCGGGTCCGTCATGATCGTCGCCGGGTTGCTGTTGACCAGGATGACCCGGAAGCCCTCGGCCCGCAGCACGCGGCACGCCTGGGTGCCCGAATAGTCGAACTCGCACGCCTGGCCGATCACGATCGGCCCCGAGCCGATCACCAGGACGGACCTGATGTCCTCACGCTTGGGCACGGCTCATGACCTCACAGAACTCGTCGAAAAGGTAGGCGGCGTCGTGGGGCCCCGCGGCGGCCTCCGGGTGGTACTGGACGCTGAAGGCGCGCCCGTCGAGCAGGCGCAGCCCCTCCACGCAGCGGTCGTTGAGGTTGACGTGGCTGACCTCGGCCTTGCCGTACGGGGTGTCGAACGGCCCGTCGAGCGGCGCCTCCACGGCGAACCCGTGGTTGTGCGCCGAGATCTCCACCTTCCCCGTGCGCACGTCCTGGACGGGCTGGTTGACGCCCCGGTGCCCGTACCGCAGCTTGTAGGTGGACAGGCCCAGGGCCCGCCCGAAGAGCTGGTTGCCGAAGCAGATCCCGAAGAAGGGGACCTTGGCCTCCAGGACGCCCTGGAGCGCGCTCACGTCCGCGGTGGCGGGGTCGCCGGGCCCGTTGGAGAAGAACACGCCGTCCGGCTCGACCGCCATGATCTGCTCGTAGGTGGCCGTCGCCGGCAGCACGTGCACCTCGCAGCCGCGCTCGGCCATCCGGTGCGGCGTCATGCCCTTGATGCCCAGGTCCACGGCCGCGACCGTGAACTTCTTCGCACCGATGGCGGGCACGACGTAGGGCTCGGTGGTGGCCACCTCGGCGGCGAGGTCGGCGCCCTCCATGCGGGGCGACTGCCGCACCCGCTCGACCAGCTCCTCGACCGGCTGGGTGGGCGCGGTGAAGATGCCGGCGCGCATGGCGCCGCGCTCGCGCAGGTGGCGGGTGAGCGCACGGGTGCCGGAGATGGCGATCCCGACGACGCCCTGCTCCTTGAGGTAGTCGTCGAGCGAGCGGTTGGCCCGCCAGTTGGAGACGACTCTGGACGGCTCGCGCACGACGTAGCCCGCGACCCAGACGCGCTTGGACTCCGGGTCCTCGTCGTTGACGCCGGTGTTGCCGATGTGGGGCGCCGTCATGGCGACGATCTGCCGATGGTAGGACGGGTCCGTGAGGGTCTCCTGGTAGCCGGTCATGCCGGTGTTGAAGACCATCTCGCCGAACGTCTCGCCCTCGGCGCCGTACGGAGTTCCGTGGAAGACGCGGCCGTCTTCCAGGACGAGCACCGATGTGTTCAAACCAGCTTCCCTTCGAGAACGGTCGGCCTGCCGCGCAGGAACGTGGACACTACCCTGCCGGGCAGCGTCATCCCCTCGTACGGGGTGTTCCTGCTCTTCGACGCGTATGCCGACGAATCCACCTCGGTGCGTACGGACGGGTCGTACAGCGTGATGTTGGCCGGAGCGCCCACCTCCAGCGGCTGCCCCTGGCCGGACAGGCGGCCGATGCGCGCGGGCACGACGGACATGCGCTGGGCGACGCCCGCCCAGTCGAGCAGCCCGGTCTCGACCATGGCCTCCTGGACCACGCTGAGCGCCGTCTCCAGGCCGATCATGCCCATGGCCGCGGCCGACCACTCGGTCTCCTTGTCCTCGACCGGGTGCGGGGCGTGGTCGGTGGCGACGACGTCGATCGTGCCGTCGGCCAGCGCGGCGCGCAGCGCCTCGACGTCGGCGCGGGTGCGCAGCGGCGGGTTGACCTTGTAGATCGGGTTGTACGCGCCGACCGGGGACTCCTCGACGAGGTCGTCGGTGAGCAGCAGGTGGTGCGGGGTGACCTCGGCGGTGACGTTCCAGCCCTTGGACTTGGCCCAGCGGATGATCTCGACGGAGCCGGCCGTGGAGACGTGGCAGACGTGCAGCCTGGAGCCGACGTGGGCGGCCAGGAGGCAGTCGCGGGCGATGATCGCCTCCTCGGCGACCGCGGGCCAGCCGGTCAGGCCAAGCCTGCCGGAGACGACGCCCTCGTTCATCTGGGCGCCGCCGGTCAGCCTGGGTTCCTGGGCGTGCTGGGCGACGACGCCGTCGAACGCCTTGACGTACTCCAGGGCGCGGCGCATCAGCACGGCGTCGTCCACGCACTTGCCGTCGTCGGAGAAGACCCGCACGCGGGCGGCCGAGTCGGCCATCGCGCCCAGCTCGGCGAGCTGCCTGCCCTCCAGGCCGACGGTCACGGCGCCGACGGGGTGCACGTCGCAGTGCCCGAACTCGTGCCCGAGCCGCCACACCTGCTCGACCACGCCCGCGGTGTCGGCCACGGGCGAGGTGTTGGCCATGGCGTGCACGGCGGTGTACCCGCCCCGGGCCGCCGACTGCGTCCCGGTCTGCACGGTCTCGGCGTCCTCGCGGCCGGGCTCGCGGAGGTGCGTGTGCAGGTCCACGAGGCCGGGCAGCGCGATCGCGCCCGCGCCGTCAACGGCCTCCGGCCCCTCCAGCCCCGGCCTGATCTCGGCGATCGCCCCGTCGGCGATCCGGATGTCGACGGGCTCCCCGCCCAGAATTCGGACGTTCCGAATAATCACGCGCTCTCTCCCCCAAGCAGCAGGTACAGGACGGCCATGCGGATGGTCACGCCGTTGGCGACCTGCTCGACGATCGTGGACCGGGCCGAGTCGGCCACCTCGGCCGCGATCTCCATCCCGCGGTTCATCGGCCCGGGGTGCATGACGATCGCGTCGTCGGGCATCTTGGCGAACCGGTCGCGGTCGAGCCCGTACCGGCGGGAGTATTCGCGCTCGCTCGGGAAGTACGCGGCGTTCATCCGTTCCTTCTGCACGCGCAGCATCATCACCACGTCCGACTTGGGCAGCACCGCGTCCAGGTCGTACGACACCTCGCACGGCCAGGAGCCGACGGCGACGGGCAGCAGCGTGGGCGGCGCCACCAGCGTGACGTCGGCGCCGAGCGTGTGGAGCAGCAGCACGTTGGAGCGGGCGACCCGGCTGTGCAGCACGTCACCGACGATCGTGACCTTGCGCCCTTCGAGGCTGCCCAGGCGGCGGCGCATCGAGAAGGCGTCGAGCAGCGCCTGCGTGGGGTGCTCGTGGGTGCCGTCGCCGGCGTTGACGACGCTGCCGTGCACCCAGGTGGCCAGGCGGTGCGGCGCGCCGGAGGCGCTGTGGCGGATGACCACCGCGTCGGCGCCCATGGCCTCGAGGGTGAGCGCGGTGTCCTTGAGCGACTCGCCCTTGGACACGCTCGACCCCTTGGCCGAGAAGTTGATCACGTCCGCGGACAGCCGCTTGGCCGCCGCCTCGAACGAGATCCGCGTACGGGTGGAGTCCTCGAAGAAGAGGTTGACCACCGTGCGCCCGCGCAGCGTGGGCAGCTTCTTGATGGAACGTTCCGAGACTCTCGCCAGCTCCTCGGCGGTGTCGAGGATGAGCAGCGCGTCCTCTTTGGAGAGGTCGCCGGCGGAGATCAGGTGGCGGTTCACTTGGCGTCCCCTTTCACGAGGAGCACGGCGTCGCGGCCGTCGATCTCCTGCAGGTAGACCCTGACCTTCTCGCTCTTGGCCGTGGGAAGGTTCTTGCCGACGTAGTCGGCGCGGATGGGCAGCTCACGGTGGCCGCGATCGACCAGCGTGGCCAGCTGCACGGCGGTGGGCCGGCCGAGGTCGTTGAGCGCGTCGAGCGCGGCGCGCACGGTGCGGCCGGAGTAGAGGACGTCGTCCACGAGCACGACGACGCGGCCGTCGATGCCGTCCGGCGGCAGATCGGTGCGGCCGAGCGGCCGGGCGGGCTTGAGCCTCAGGTCGTCCCGGTACATCGTGATGTCGATCGAGCCGACGGGGATCTTGACGCCTTCGAACTGCTGGATGCGCTCCCCGAGCCGGCGGGCCAGCGTGGCGCCGCGGGTGGGGATGCCGAGGAGTATGACGTCGTCGGCGCCCTTGGTGCGCTCGAGGATCTCGTGCGCGATCCGGGTCAGCGCCCGGTGGATGTCCGGGGCTTCGAGCACGGCCCGGGAATCGGACATGGCGAATCTCACCACCTTTCCCGCCTCACGGGACGGGTCTTAAAGGATGTCGTGGTCGGCACACACAGTACCAGGGGCTACCAGGAACAACGCGAGGGGCCTTGCCTGGCGTCACGACGCGTCGACGGGGTACGGATGGCGTACCGGCCTCCACCTGCTGGCTCTGAGCACGGCCTCCGGCCTGCTCGGAGTGACGCTGATACTGCCCGAGAACGCCGCATGGAGGGGAAACAGCGAAGATGACCTTTCACGTCGATTCCGAGGTCGGGCGCCTGCGCCAGGTGCTCCTGCACCGGCCGGACCTGGCGCTCAAGCGGCTGACCCCGTCCAACAAGGACGCGTTCCTCTTCGACGACGTGCTGTGGGCCAAGCGCGCGATGGAGGAGCACGAGGAGTTCCAGCGGGTGCTGACCGACCGCGGGGTCAAGGTCCATCTGCTGGCCGACCTGCTCAGGGAGACCGTCGAGATCCCGGAGGCGCGCAAGCACATCATGGACGCGGTCATCGACGAGCGCTGGCTCGGCCCCGGGGCCATCGACGACGTGCGCAACGTCCTCGACAGCATGGACTCGGCGACGCTGCAGCTCTACCTGACCGGCGGCGTCACCAAACGCGAGCTGGTCGAGATGGGCTGCGACCCCGACTCTGTGACCTTCCACACCACCGGCGACCACGACTTCATCCTGCCGCCGCTGCCCAACCACCTCTTCACCCGCGACACGTCCTGCTGGATCTACGACGGCGTGTCGATCAACGCGATGAAGAAGAAGGCCCGCATGCGCGAGACGGTCAACATGGAGGCCGTCTACCTGTACCACCCGACGTTCGCCGACGGCTTCGGCCGGCCCGAGAGGGGCGGCTTCCACTGCTGGATGCCGGGGCAGTCGGTGGCGCCGGCCACCATGGAGGGCGGCGACGTGCTGGTCATCGGCCGGGGCGCGGTGCTGGTCGGCATGAGCGAGCGCACCCAGCCGCAGGCGGTCGAGATGCTGGCGCAGCGGCTGTTCGCCGCCGGCTCGGCGCGGCGGATCGTGGCGCTGGACATGCCGAAGGCGCGGGCGTTCATGCATCTCGACACCGTGATGACGATGCTCGACGTGGGCGTGTTCACCAAGTACGCGGGCCTCGGGATGCTGCCCGCGTACACCATCGAGCCCGGCGAGACGCGCAAGGAGCTCAAGGTCACCGACCACCCGCCCGAGCACATGCACAAGGCCATCGCCCACGCGCTCGACCTGGACGACATCACGGTGCTGACCCCCACACAGGACGTCCGCGCCGCCGAGCGGGAGCAGTGGGACGACGGCTGCAACGGGCTGGCGCTGGAGCCCGGCGTGGTCGTCGCCTACGAGCGCAACACGACCACGAACAACTACCTGCGCGACAACGGCATCGAGGTCATCACGATCAGGGGCAGCGAGCTCGGCAGGGGGCGCGGCGGCCCGCGCTGCATGAGCTGCCCGCTCGAACGCGACGCGGCATGAGGGGGGTAGGCGGATGCGGGTCATCGTCGCACTGGGCGGCAACGCGGTGCTCAAACGCGGTCAGGCGCCGGACGCGGACGTCCAGCAGGCCAACATCCGGGCGGCCGTCAAGACGCTCGCCCGGCTGGCCCTCGAGCACGAGCTGGTCATCACCCACGGGAACGGCCCGCAGGTCGGCCTGCTGGCCGTGGAGAGCGCCGCGGACCCGAGCCTGACCAGGCCGTACCCGTTCGACACGCTCGGCGCGCAGACCCAGGGCATGATCGGCTACTGGATGCAGCAGGCCCTGCAGAACGCGCTGCCCGGCCGGCAGGTGCTGGCCATGGTCACGCAGACGCTGGTGACGGCCGTCGATCCCGCCTTCGAGCACCCGACCAAGTTCATCGGGCAGGTCTACACGCAGGAGGAGGCGGAGAAGCTGGCCGCCGAGTACGGCTGGACGGTCAGGCAGGACGGCTCCCACTGGCGGCGCGTCGTCCCCTCGCCCGTTCCCCGCCGCATCGTCGAGACCCGGCTGATCCGCACGATGATCCGTGAGGGCGTGGTCGTGATCTGCGCGGGCGGCGGCGGCATCCCGGTCGTCCGCGACGAGCGCGGCCGGCTGACCGGCGTGGAGGCGGTCGTCGACAAGGACCTCACCACCTCGATGCTGGCCGAGGCGCTCGATTGCGACGCGTTCCTGAGCCTCACCGACGTGCCGCGCGTCATGCGCGGCTTCGGCACGCCGCACGAGAGCGAGATCGCCCACACCACGCCGCACGAGCTGCGCGCTCTGGAGTTCCCCTCCGGGTCGATGGGGCCGAAGGTGGAGGCGGCCTGCCGGTTCGTGGAGACGACCGGCGACATGGCCGCGATCGGACGGCTCGACCAGGCCGAGCGCATACTCGACGGCTCGGCGGGAACCATCGTGACACCCAACGGCAGGTGGCCGCTGACGAGCACGCTGTAGGGGGTGTCCGGTGACGCTGGCCCGACGGCTCTTCCGAACCAAGCCCACCGAGCGCATCGTCGCGGAGGGCGGCCACGGGGAGGGCGGCGAGCTGCGGCGCACCATGTCGCTGTGGCAGCTGACGCTCTTCAGCGTCGGCGCCACGCTCGGCACCGGCATCTTCGTCATCCTGGGGCAGGCGGTGCCCAAGGCGGGGCCGGCGGTGGTGCTGTCGTTCGTGCTGGCGGCGATCACGGCGCTGTTCTCGGCCCTGTCGTACGCCGAGCTGGCCGGGACGATCCCGGTGTCCGGCTCGTCCTACTCCTACGCGTACGCGACGCTGGGCGAGCTGGTGGCCTGGGTCTGCGGCTGGTGCCTACTGCTGGAGTACGCCGTGTCCGTGGCGGCCGTGGCCGTCGGCTGGGGCGAATACCTGAACGCGTTCCTGCGGGCCCTGTTCGGCTTCACGCTGCCCGAGGCCGTCACCCGCTCCCCCGGCCAGGGCGGCGGCGTGGTCAACGTCACCGCGATCGTCATCGTCCTGCTCGCCACATGGCTGCTGCTGTACGGGGCCTCCGAGAGCGCCACGGCGAACGCGATCTTCGTGGTGATCAAGGTCGTGGTGCTGCTCTTCTTCTGCGCGGTGGCGTTCACGGCCTTCCAGGCCCGCAACTTCGCGCCGTTCGCCCCCATGGGGGTGGCCGGGATCACGGCGGCGGCCTCGCAGGTGTTCTTCTCCTACATCGGCTTCGACGCCGCCTCGACCGCCGGTGAGGAGGCCAGGAACCCCAAGCGCGACCTGCCCCTCGCGATCATCCTGTCACTGGCCGTCGTGACGGCCGTCTACGTGCTCGTGGCCGTGGCGGCCATCGGCGCGATGCCATGGACGGACTTCGACCCGGACAAGACCGAGGCCGGTCTCTCCCACATCGCCGGCCTGGCCGCCGGGGCGTCCTGGCCGGGCCTGATCGTCTCGTTCGGCGCGGTGATCGCCATCGCCAGCGTCGTGCTCACGGTCATCTTCGGCCAGACCCGCATCCTGTTCGCGATGTCCCGCGACGGGCTCATCCCGCGGATCTTCCAGCGGGTCGACATGCGCCACCAGGTCCCCGTCGCCAACACCCTCATCGTCGCCGCGTTCATCTCCGTGCTGGCGGGGCTGGTGCCGCTCGGCCAGCTCGCCGAGGCCACCAGCATCGGCACCCTGTTCGCCTTCGCCATCGTGAACGTCGGCGTGCTCGTCCTGCGCTACCGCAGCCCCGAACTGCCGCGCGGCTTCCGTGCCCCGCTGTTCCCCGCCACGCCGGTGCTCGGCGCGATCTTCTGCGTCATCGTGATGGCGGGCCTGGCCGGGGCCACCTGGATCGCGTTCGGGCTGTGGATGCTCGCGGGTCTGATCTGCTACTTCCTGTACGGCTACGGCCATTCGCGGCTGAATGCCGAGGTGACCTGAATGAAGCTCCACGACGTGCTGGCCGGCTACATGCCGGAGCCCCGGGGCCTGGACGGGCTGGCATTGGCCGTACTGCTCAAGCGGCAGGCGCACGGGCGCCTGACGGTGGCGTTCGTGCAGCCGCCCGCGTGGTCCACGCCCGGGCCGGCCAAGGCCGAGGAGAGCGCGTGGCGGGCGTACCTGATGGAGCAGGCCGACGCGACGCTCTGGCAGGCGCGCCAGTTGGCGGGCGAGGAGGCCGACTACGTGGTTCACACGCACAAAGGCAGCGGGCGCGGGCTGGTGGAGCTGGCGCGCAAGCGCGGCGCCGACGTCGTGGTGATCGGCTCGGCCCCCGGCGGCCGCAAGGGCCGCATCGCCCTGGGCAGCACCGCCGACCAGCTCCTGCACTCGTCCTCCGTCCCCGTGCTGCTCGCTCCCCGCGGCTACGCCGACAAGCCCCCCACCGCCCTCGAACGCCTCACCGTCGCCTACCGCCGCGGCCCCGGCTGCGACGCGGCTGTCAAGGACGCCGCGGCGACGGCCGGGTCCTTGGGCATCCCGCTGCGGCTGGTCACGCTGGTGATCAGCAGCGGCAGGCCCGCCGAGGTCGAGGAGGAGATGCTCATGCGCCTGCGCGACGAGGCGGCCTCGAACCTGCGAGCGGCGGCCCACGGGCGGCCACAGGTGGTGGAGGTGGAGGTGCTGGAGGGCCGCAACGTCGCTCAAGCCCTCGGTACGACCTCGTGGCTCCCCGGCGAGATGATCATATGCGCTTCGAGCGCCACCGGGCCACTCAGGCGGGTCTTCCTCGGCGACACCTCGATCAAGATCGTACGGGCTGCGACCTGTCCTGTCATGATTCTCACACGCGAGAACTGACGAGGCGAAATTCCTCGTCAGACTATGACGAAGTACTGTTACAAATGGGACAGCAGGTGCGTTTGTGGCGTTCTCTACCGGACCGGATTCGGCATCTTTTTTCCAATCAGCTTGACCTTAGGCGTCCACCCCTTTACCGTCACTGTCCGTAACCACACCTCGCGGCGTTCCGGGTTAAACCCGGGGCCACGGCTACCGTTGGTGCCTAGCTCGGCACCAGACCCCCCGGTGGCTAGGGCATACGCCGCAAGGGAGCACAATCTACTGAGAGCGATACATACGAGAGCCGGGGGGCCACACAATGCCGTCTGAGTACGCAAAGTCGCTGGGTGCACGACTGCGCGCCATCCGCACCCAGCAGGGCCTGTCCCTGCACGGGGTCGAGGAGAAGTCGCGCGGCAGGTGGAAAGCCGTAGTCGTGGGCTCCTATGAGCGCGGCGACCGAGCGGTGACCGTGCAGAAGCTTGCCGAGCTTGCCGATTTCTACGGGGTGCCCGTATCCGAGCTGCTGCCGGGCGGTGCCGCGCCCAGCCCGCTCGGTCCGACGCCCAAGCTTGTGATCGACCTGGAGCGCCTGGCGGCGCTGCCCAAGGAGAAGGCGGGGGCATTGGCCCGCTACGCCGCCACGATCCAGAGCCAGCGCGGTGACTACAACGGCAAGGTGCTGTCGATCCGCCAGGAGGACCTGCGCTCCCTGGCCGTGATCTATGACAAGTCGCCGAGCGAGCTGACCGAGGAGCTCATCAGCTGGGGCGTCCTCGACGCCGAGGCGCGCCGCGCCGTCGAGTCGTTCTAGCCGGTCTCGACCCGGAGGCAGGTCGTCCACCCGAGGGCTCGCCGCCGCACCGGCGAGCCCACCGGCTCCTCGCACCGGGGACGGCCTGCCTCGCGTTTCTTCCCGGGCCGAGCTCGGCGCACCGCGCCGTGATCTCCGGCTCCTCGGGGTGTGATGAAGATCACCTTCGCCGCCGGCACGCCTGACCGGCCGCCCCGCGCGCACTCGGCACCCTTTGCCGGTGCCGCACTCCAAGCCCCGGCGCACAGTGGCGTTCCTGTGGGCCGCCATGCCGCTCCGGGCGCCGCATTCCAGGGCAGCGGGCGTCCACGAGGCGCGTCCCTGACACAGGCCGTTCAAGGCGAGTGCTCGGCTCAGACGCGGGCAAGCCTTCGCGGGCGGTCCGCGTTCGGCTCCCGAGCCGACGCGACGGAAGCACGCGCGGCCCAGGCCGAGGACCGCCGCACCGGGCCGGCGAGCCGCGTCCCTGAGCGTGACAGGCAGGGGCTCAGCCCGCCAGAGGGACGTCCACCGGGAGCTGGGGCTGGGAGGGAACGCCCAGGAGGTCTTCCACTGTGGAGACGAAGGTCTCGGCCTCGGCCAGAAGCTCGTCGGCGTCGGCCGCGCTGACCTTGCTGACCATGCCCGCCTCGGCGGCGGCGCGCTTGGCGGCGCTCACCGAGAAGTAGGCCGCCCACTCGGCCAGGTGCGGCTCGGCCTCTGGCAGCAGGTCCCAGGCGCTGCGCAGGCGGCGCCTGCGGCCCTCCATGGGACGGGGACGGGCGGCCAGCATCGCCGCCGCCGCGCGAAGGGCTGCCAGGTGGGCCGCCACATATCGGGATGCCGGAGTGCGGGCGCCGGCCGCCTCCGCCAGGCAGGAACGTGAATCGGTCAAGTGTGCCCGAACCGCAGGCGACAGCCGGGGCCCGGGCGTGTCTCTAGGCCGTGGTGCCATCTTGCGCGCCTCCTTGGAGTCGTGGGCGGCTGCCGGCGTCCAGCCGGTGGAGCCAACACTCGCAGACCCCACTGACATTTCCGCCGGGCTGGCCGGACGAGGAGCTTCCCCTCTCCCCGTCCGGCCAGGACACGCCCACTCGTCTCCGCCGACGACGAGGACGCGCCCTTCGCCCGTGGAGCCTGGCCGCGGGTATCGCTTGGGGAAGCGAACGGCCCGCGACCAGGTCCTTGTGACGCTGAGCCGCGAGCCTCACCGTCACTAGGTCGAACATAATTTCGATCACGCTCGGTGTCAACCGATTCCACGAACACAGGTTCGACGTGTCGCGGCCCGCAGGAAGAAAAAGGCCGTCGCGCCGTTCTGGCGCGTCAGACGCAGGTCAGGCGATGGAGATGGCCCCCGACGGGCACAAGGTCACGGCGCGGCGGACGCCGTCCTCGAGTTTCTCCGGCGGCACCTTCTGCAGGAGCACCACCGTGCCCTCGTCCTCGCTCTGGTCGAACACCTCCGGCACGGTCAGCGCGCACATGCCCGCGCCGATGCACACCGTCGTATCTGCCTTGATTTCCATGGTGACCTACCAAGTGACTGGGAGCCGGTGCACGCCATAGATGCCCATATCGGAGCGCATCGGCACCTCCTCGGGTTTTACCGCCAAGCGTAGACCTGGGAAGCGGCGCAGCAGGGCGGGGTACGCGATGCGCATCTCGGCGCGCGCCAGCTGCTGTCCCAGGCACTGGTGGATGCCGTGGCCGAAGGCCAGGTGCCCGCCCGCGGGCCTGGTGACGTCGAACTGCTCCCCGTTGGGGAAGCGGGCCGGGTCGCGGTTGACGGCGGGCAGGTGGAGGGCGACGGTCTCGCCCGCCTTGATGAGGTTGCCCTCGATCTCGACGTCCTCCAGCGCGGTACGGGTCGGTCCGACGTGGATGATCGTGAGGTAGCGCAGCAGTTCCTCGACGCCGTTGTCCACCACCGACGGGTCGTCGCGCATGGCGGCGAGCTGGGCGGGGTTCGTGAGCAGCGCGTACGTCCCGAGCCCCAGCATGTTGGCGGTCGTCTCGTGCCCGGCCACCAGCAGCAGGAACGAGATCCCGGTGAGCTCCTCGTCGTTCAGCTCCCCGCCCTCGACGAGCCCGCTGAGCAGGTCGTCGCCCGGTTCCTCGCGCTTGCGCTGGATCAGCCCGTTCATGTACGCCAAGAGCCGGTCGATCGCCGCGATCGCCTCCTCGGCCTTGGTCTCCAGGCTGAGCATGAGCCTGGACTCCTCCTGGAACTGCGCGCGGCCCTCGTACGGCACCCCGAGCAGCTCGCAGATCACCAGCGACGGGATCGGCAGCGCGAACGTCTGCACGAGGTCCACGGGACCGCCGGCGGCGGCCATGTCGTCCAGGCAGGCGTTGGCGATCTCCTCGATCCTGGACTCGAGCGTCTTCATCCTGCGCACGGTGAACTGCCCGGTGAGCAGCTTGCGGTAGCGCGTGTGTTCGGGCGGGTCCATCCGCAGGAAGACGCCGGCCGGCATCTTCCCCTTCCGCTGCATCTTCGCCCGTTCCATCTGGCTTGGGAGCGGCGGATGCGAGAGATCTTGACGGTGGCTGAAGCGCGGGTGCGCCAGGATGGCGCGGGCCGCCGAGTAGCGGGTCACCAGCCACCCGCGGTGGCCGTCGGGGTACGTCATGCGGTGCATGGCCCCCTGTTGTCGCAGTTCAGTGGCTTCGTCGGGCGGGTCGAGCGGGCGCCGGCGGGCCATGGGAAACGTGACGTCGGACATGCTGCGGCTCCTTTCCGAGTGCGATCCCATAAAACCCCGCTCACTGCAAAATTTCAATCCATGCAAATAGTCAACGCTTGCAGTACAGTTCTGGACATGATGGAAAGCGGTGGCGTGGGACTGCGGGAGCGCAAGAAGCAGCGCACGCGCCGGGCACTGGTCGAGGCCGCGCTCCGGCTGTTCGACGAGAAGGGCTACGAGGAGACCACGCTCGCGGAGATCGCCGCGGCGGCCGACGTGTCGACGCGCACGTTCTTCAGCTACTTCGCCAGTAAGGAGGACGTGGTCTTCTACGACTCCAAGGGCCGGATGGAGCAGGCGGTCGCCGTGCTGGCCGACAGGCAGCCGGACGAGTCACCGGCCGACGTGCTGCGCAGGATCGTGGACGAGAGCCTGGAGTGGCTGACCACGTACGAGGAGTTCACGTTCGAGGACGCGGGGCTGCGGCTGCGGCTCGTCCTGAAGGAGCCCGCGCTGCAGGCGCGGGCGCTGATGATGCTGTTCGAGAACCAGGCCAGGCTGGCACGGGCGCTGCACGCGGCATACCCGGACAAGCTGGACCCGGTTGAGGCGGCCGCCGCGGTGGGGGCGGTGTTCGGCGCAGTCAAACTGGCCATCCTCACGAACATGGACACCGACCGGTCCATAGAGGAGATGTGGGCCACGGCGCGGCGCGCGGCCGAGATCACGCTGTCCGGTCTGTGCTCGCTCGGTTAGCCCCGGGGCGGCGCCGTCTGGGAAGCTGTCCGGAGCGAAGGAGGGAGCCGGATGGCGGGCAGAAGGTGGCCGGTCGCTCTCGGCCTGCTGGTGCTTGGGCCGGTCCTGGCGGCGGCGTACGCGGGCGTCAACCTCGTGGCCATCAAGGCGGCCGTGCAGGCGCAGGTCACGGGCCCCAAGTGGGCGGGCGGGCGGCTCGGTCCCGACGGGATGACGGCGCTGGGCGCGGACACCTGGCAGCTGGTCTGGTGGACCGCGCTGCTCGCGGGCGTCCTGGGCGTGGCCTACGCCGTCATCGGCGTGCTCCTGCGGCGGCGCGGCCGGGGCCGCACCATCCTGTTCGTGCTGTCGGGCGTCCTGATCGTGCCGTACGTCCTGGCGGTCGTCGTCGCCCTGCTCAACCCCGTCAGGTTGATGGCGAAGCTCTACAACTCCCCCGACTTCGCCGGCGGCCTTCCCGCCTGGCAGGCGGGCACGGTCCTGATCCTGGTGGCGGCCGGGCTGGCACAGGCCGCCGGGCTGTCCCTGGCCGCCGCCGAGGGCAGGCGGGCGGCCGGGGCTCTACATGAAGCTCAGCCCTGAAGCCCTGACTTCACCGTCGCGACGATCACGTCCCGCACCGGCCTGGGCGGGTCCACGAACGCGGGCAGGTCGCCGCGCCGGGCTTCGAGCTGGCCCGCGTTGATGTTGGAGAGCGTCGAGACGGTGTGCCCCACCTGGTACGGCTCCATCGACGCGAGCAGCGGCCGCACCTCGCCCAGGGGGGACGTTCGGTACTCGACGGGCCGCCCGAGCACCTCGGCGAGCACGTCCGCGAGGTCGTGCCCGCCGACCGCGCTCACGCCTTCCAGCTCGTACGTCCTGCCGGCGTGACGGCGAGGGCCGCCCGCGGACAGGTCGTGCCACGCCTCGGCCGCGACGCGCACGGCGACGGCCGCCAGGTCGTCCCTGGCCACGACCGGCACCCGCCCGTCCCCGAGCGGCGCCGCGAACACCCCTGCGTGGGCTGCCCCCGCGGCCCCGGCGAGCGCCAGCCCCGCCGCGAGCTCGGCATACAGGCCGTTACGCAGCACGGTCACGTCGAAGGGTGCCTCGGCCAGCCGCGCCTCGGTCCACCGGTGCGCCAGGGCATACGTGAGCCGCTCGCCGGACCCGGCCAGGCTCGTGTAGATCACGTGCTTGACGCCCGAGGCGGCGGCCGCCCGCACCACCGCGCCGTGCCGGGCCAGGACGACGTCGTCCTCGGCGTACCCGGCCGACACGAACACCAGCACGTCCACGCCCGCGAACGCCCCCTCCAGCGTCTGCGGCCGGTCGAAGTCGGCCCGGCGAAGTGTCGTGCCATTTCCCGAACTGCTGGCCCCGGCCACCTCCAGCCCTGCCACGGCCCGCAGCCCGTCGAAGATCGAACCGCCCAGCGCCCCGGACACGCCCGTAACAAGGATCATCAGACACCCCTAATGTGGATCTGCCACGTGAACAGCCCCAGCATGGGCGCAGGCCGGCACCCGGCATAAGGAGGCACTCTCATGTCAGTCGCGCACACGGAGGTAACCTCCCAGGCCGAGGGCCCGTGCGGGAACGACGACTGCGGGATCCGCGACGTGCTCGACCGCATCGGCGACAAGTGGACGGTGCTGGTGATGGTGGAGCTGGTCAAGGGGGTGCGGCGGTTCAGGGAGCTGCAGCGGGCGGTTCCCGGCATCTCGCAACGGATGCTGACGTTGACCACGCGGCGGCTGTGCCGTGACGGACTGGTCGAGCGGACCGCGTACGCGACGATCCCGCCGCAGGTCGAATACCGGCTGACGCCGATGGGCCGCAGCCTGGCGGAGGCCATCGAGCGGCTGGCCGACTGGTCGCGCGAGCACAAGGCCGCCATCGAGGACGCCCGCGAGCAGTGGGACGCCGCCCAGTAGGGCTTACCGGCAGTGCCTGCTCGACCAGGTCGTCCAGCCCATCTGGGCGCAGCCCCGGCCGGTCGCGGCCCAGCCCGGCGGCGGTGCCGCCCCATACGGGACGACGGCGGTGCAGGCGCCCTCCGGGGGCCGCCCGTCGTAGAGCTCGATCTCGGTCCACGACACCCGGTACGCCAGCGGCACCCACAGGTTCCACCGCACTCGCCGGTCCACCGCCACCCGCCCCGGGGGCGGCGCGGGCAGCCAGTCCGCACCGGACGGGCGCGCGGGCGCCTGTTCGGCGGTGAACGCGATGTCGATCAGCGCCAGCACACCTGCCACCAGCAGCCGGGCGCGGCCGGTGGTGAGGAAGGCGGCCCCGGTCAGGCAGGCCAGCATGGTCAGGGCGGGCACGGAGGCGGAGAGAAGGTCCAGCGAGTCGCGCACGCCGGTGAGGAAGATCACCTCGGGGAAGTCGAACGCGACGAAGTTGTAGCGCTCCAGGCGGTCCCCCGCGTACCAGGCGGCCGCTCCGCCGGTCACCGCCGTCAGCCCGGCGGCGGACAGCGCGTGCCGCACGACGGCCAGGCGCCCGCCCTTCAGCAGCACGACCAGCCCGGCCAGGGTCCAGGCCACCGCGACGCAGGCCAGGTAACGGCCGTAGACGTAGTTGCCGACGCGGTGCTCGTCCGGCAGGGCGGCCGAGGAGGCGTACGCGATGGCCAGGGTCGCGAGCAGCAGCGCGCCGGCCAGGACGCGGTGCGGGAGCGGCGCGGGCCGCCGCCCGGGTACAACGCGGCGGCCAGTGCCCCGTTGAGCGCCTTGCCCGCCGCCGCCACCACGCCCGCGCTCACCAGCGCGGCGACCGCCGGCATCAGCGCCTTCCGGCGTGACGGCGCCAAGCCCCGGCGGAACGACACCACCACCGTGATCAGCACGCACACCGCCAGGACGACCGTCCCCCGCAGGTGCGCCGCCATCGCGAACGCCGACAGCGCGCCCGCCGCCGCCCCGGCCCGCACCGACCCGTACGCGACCAGGTCGTGCACCGCGACCAGCCAGGCCAGCACCAGCGCGGGCAGGATCGCATCGGTCAGCGCCAGCCCGGAGAACACCAGCAGCGCCGGCGACAACCCCGCCACGAACGCCGAGATCAGCGCCGCCCGCCCGCCCAGGCCCATCCGCCGCAGCAGCAGGTAACCGAGCGGGTAGGCGGTCGCCGCCGCCGTCGACCCCACCACGACCACCAGGCGGTACGCCAGGACCGGGTCGGAGGTGAGCCAGAAGATCGGAACCAGCAGCACCGGGTACGCGCCCTGGTAGAAGGTCGAGCCGGTCAGGTCGCCGCCCGGCCCGCCCGCCAGCCAGCGGGCCGCGAGGAGGTACCCGGTCTCGTCCGGGTTGGCCACCGGTCCGGTGTGGTACCGGTACAACCACAGCCGCAGCCCCACGTGCGCGACCCACCCGGCCGCCAGCACCCACCACAGCCGGGACCGCCCCTCGCGCCGCCCGGCCACGCGTGCGGGCGCGGGCGCCATGAACGTCGTCGTCATGAACTCCCTCCAAGAAGGTCAGGAGGGAGTCCAGCAAAGGGCCCATAACGGCCCCGTCACGGTATTTGGTTATGCGCGCGTTATGCCGCCAGAGCCCCCGTCACGCATGGCCGGGCGTGACGGGGAACGCAGAGGGCTCCGGCCCGCCTCAGGCGCGCCGGAACTTGCCCCGGACGTGCACAGGCACGCCCTTGCCCAGCATCCCGGGCAGGACCCCGGCCACGTTCATCGGCATGCGCACGCACCCGTGCGAAGCCGGATACAGCGGCACCGACAGCGCCCCGTGGAAGGCGATGCCGCCGTTGAAGAAGATCGGGTTGTAGAGCTGGCCCAGGTACGACCGGTGCCACCCGCGAGCGCGCCACGTCGTCTTGTAGTCGCCCGTCGGCGTCCTGGCCGAGCCGCAGAACCGCTGCCGCTTGCCCTGCCAGTTGGCGGTCTCGCAGTAGGGGACGCCGCTGCCCGAGGAGATGTGGGTGATCAGCTTCACCTGGCCGCCGACGTACAGGACCATGATCTGCTTGGTCAGGTTGACCTCGGCCCGCGTCGGCTTGCCGTTCCTGACCAGGACCTTGGGGGACTTCGGGGCCTCAAGGGCGTCCCACGTGCGCTTGGCGACGGTGCTGGACGGCTTGATGCCGTTCACCTTCTGGAACGCCCACACGGCCGCCAGCGTCGACCCGCCGTACCGGCCGTCGGCCTTGCCGGGGCGGTAGCCGAGCTGGGCCAGGCGGCTCTGCAACCAGCGGACGACCTTGCCCTTGGAGCCGAGCTTGAGCGTCTTGCGCGGCGCGACGACCGTGGCGGTGGGGCCGGATTGTGCGCCCGCCGCGAAATGCGTGACGACCGGGGGCACCGCTGTCAAGGCCGGTGACGCCGCCGTCGAATGTCGCGGCGCCTGAGTACCGCAGCCCGAGAGTGCGACGGCGCCAGCCGTCAGAAGAGCAGCCACCCCGGGCAGCCGTCGAGCCCCCACTCGTACCACCTCTCATATCATTATTGAACAGATCAGAGGACCCTACACCACTCACCATGAACCGGTAATGAGCCGGTCAACTGTTTAGAGTGTCTCCATGTCTGAGAAGTTGCCGCCGAATGCCGTCGTCGTTCAATCCGCGCTGCGTGAGCTGGGAGCGGGCGGCGAGATCGTCGTACTGCCCGAGAAGGCCCCCACGGCCGCGACCGCCGCGGCCCAGCTCGGGTGCGAGGTCGGGGCCATCGCCAACAGCCTGATCTTCGACGCGGACGGCGCGCCGCTGCTGGTGCTGACCAGCGGGGCGCACCGCGTGGACGTGGAGCTGATCGCCCGCACGGCGGGGGTGGGGAAGGTACGGCGTGCGACGCCGGAGTTCGTCAGGGCGGCGACCGGCCAGCCCATCGGCGGCGTGGCCCCGGTCGGGCACCCGGCGCCCGTGCGGACCCTGGTGGACAACTGGCTCAGCAAGCACGAGGTGGTGTGGGCGGCAGGAGGGCACCCGCTGACCGTGTTCCCGACGACGTTTGACGAGCTCGTGCGGATCACCGGGGGCACAGCGGTGGACGTCGAGTAGTGTGCGACGGGTGATCGAGTTTCGCGGGGCGGGTCCGGCCGAGTTCACGGAGCAGCTGGAGACGGTGATCGACATTTACACGGCTGCCATGAACCCGCCCGCGGACCAAATCAACGGCCGCAAGACCATCATGCGAAATCACGCGACATATCCCCATTTTCAGTGTTATTTCGCAGAATTGCGGGATTCGTCCGTTTCTAGCCCGCGCACCGTCGGCTTCGCGTACGGCTTCCGCGGCGCGCCCGGGCAGTGGTGGCACGATGTGGTGCTCCGGGCCCTGGCCGACCGTCTCGGCCGGGAGGCCGCCAACGCCTGGCTGGGCTACGCGTTCGAACTGGCCGAGATCCACGTCCACCCGGACTACCAGGGCAAGGGCATCGGCCGTGCCATGATCCGCACGCTCTGCGCCGGCCGCCCCGAGCGCTCGGCCGTGCTGTCCACCCACGACCAGCCCACCGCCGCCCGCAGCCTCTACGCCAGCATGGGCTTCACGGACCTCCTCACGAGGTTCGTGTTCCCTGGCGGCCACGAGGACTACGCCATCATGGGCCGCCCCCTGCCCTTGACCTGACCGCACCCCGCTGAGGAAGGCGTGACTGCTGGGTTTGTTTGGGCATGGGTTGGGGCACCATCCATTACGTAAGGTATCCGTCCCTTTACCCACCGTCTACTGTCCCCTGCCCGTCACCCGCCCGGTCCCCCTGCGGACGGGTGGCGGGCCACCCCACCCTCAGTGCGACGGTGCGACCCATCCGACGCGCCCCACCCAGCGCGCGGACCACCCCGCCGCCCAGCCTCCCGCCATGCGGGTCCCCTCCGGCGCTGGTGCGGCGGGACGGTGGCCGCGAAACGCGGCGCAACGATGTGCGGCGGGACGGCCGCGAAAGGAAGCGCTCAGCCACCGTACGGCGGCCGCGTCGAGCGGTCGCCGCCGTCACCCTCAAGCGGAAAGAGCCACCCGCTCGAGGCGCTGGAAGACTTCACGCGAGGCGCTGGAGCGGTTGAACGTGATGAAGTGGATGCCCGGCGCGCCCTCGTCGAGCAGCCGCTGGCACAGCTCGGCCCCGTGGTCGATGCCGAGCCGCCGCACCGCCGCCGGGTCGTCCGCGACCGCCTCGAAGCGGGCCGCCACCTCCGGCGGGAACGGCGCCCCCGACAGCTGCTCCGACCGCGCGATGGTGCTCATCTGCGTCACCGGCATGATGCACGGGATGATCGGCGTCTCGCACCCCCTGGCCGCGACCCGGTCGCGCAGCCGCAGGTAGTCCTCCGCCCGGAAGAACATCTGCGTGATCGCGTAGTCGGCCCCCGCCTGGCACTTGCGCACGAAGTATTCGGTGTCGGACTCGATGGACGGCGAGCGCGGGTGCTTGTACGGGAAGGCGGCGACGCCGACGCAGAAGTCGCCCGCCTGCCTGATCAGCCGCACCAGCTCCTCGGCGTAGATCACGCCGTCAGGGTGCTGCACCCACTCGGCCGACGGGTCGCCAGGGGGGTCCCCGCGCACGGCCAGGATGTTGCGCACCCCGGCGTCGGCGAAGCGCCCCACCAGGTGGCGCAGCTCGCGGATCGAATGGTTGACCGCGGTGAAGTGCGCCACGGGCGTGAGCGTCGTGTCGTGGGCGATCCGCTCGACGATGCCGACCGTGCGGTCACGCGTGGAGCCGCCCGCGCCGTACGTCACCGACACGAACGTCGGCCGCAGCGACTCCAGCTCCCTGATCGCCTTCCAGAGCTGCCGCGCTCCCTCGTCGGTCTTCGGCGGGAAGAACTCGAAGGAGAACGACCGGCCACCGGCGGCGAGCAGGTCGCGGACGGTGGGAACACGATCGGGCCGGATGGAGGGTCGACCAAGCGCCATGCCCCAAGGTTACAGGGCACCTCGCCGCCGAAAGGTCATGGACGCGCCTCCTTTAGGGGCCGGCGCGCCACTCTAGGGGTCACAGCCATGTCACCTCCCGGGCCACCCACCACACCTCTGGGACACCTGCGGATCCGAGTCCGGGCCCCCGGCCACTAGTCTCAAGGCATGACCACTGACGCCGCCGGCATGGACACCCTGCGCAAGCAGGTGGAGCGTGCCCTCGGAGAGTTCGTCGAACGGCAGTTGCCCGCCCCGGGCGATCCCGAGCTCGCGCCGCTGCGCACGGCCGCCGACGAGCTGCTGTCCGGCGGCAAGCGGCTGCGCCCGGCGTTCTGCTACTGGGGCTGGCGCGGCGCGGGCGGCACGGACGTGCCCGAGATCTTCACCGCCGCGGCCTCGCTGGAGCTGCTGCAGGCCAGCGCGCTGGTGCACGACGACGTGATGGACAAGAGCGACCTGCGCAGGGGGATGCCGTCCGCGCACCGCCGTTTCCAGGCGCTGCACGAGAAGTCGGGCTGGCACGGCTCCGCGGAGCAGTTCGGTGAGGGCGCGGCGATCCTGCTGGGCAACCTGCTGCTGATCTGGTCGGGCGAGATGTGGCGCACCAGCGGCCTGCCGCCCGAGTCGCTGGCGGCGGCCCAGCCGGTGCACGACCACATGCGCACCGAGCTGATGTGCGGCCAGTACCTCGACCTGCTGGAGCAGGCGCACGGGGAGAACACGTTCGAGTCGGCGCTGCGGGTGGCGCTGTTCAAGAGCGGGAAATATTCGGTGGAGCAGCCGCTCAGGCTCGGGCTGGTGCTCGCCGCGGGCAAGCTCGCGCCGTGGATGGACGAGCTGTGCACGGGGTACGGCACGCAGGTCGGGATCGCGTTCCAGCTCCGGGACGACATCCTCGGGGTGTTCGGCGACCCGGCGCAGACGGGCAAGCCCGCCGGCGACGACCTGCGTGAAGGAAAGCGGACGATGCTCGTCGCCCGCACGCTGGCGGCCGCCTCCCCCGCCGACGCGGCGACCGTGCGGCGGCTCCTGGGTGATCCCGGGCTGGACGAGCACGGGGTGGACACGTTGCGGCGGATCATCGACGGCACCGGGGCGTTGCAGGAGTGCGAGGACCTGATCGGCGACTACCTGGACAAGGCGTTGTCGGCGCTCGACGACGCCCCGGTGACCGCCGAGGCCCGTGTGGCGCTGACGGAGCTGGCCATCGCCGCCACCTCCCGCAAGACCTGACGCGCACTCGGGGCCCTGCTCGGGTGCGGACGCGCACCTTCATAGGGCCAGTACGCGGGGCGTGCCGAAAGCGTCCGCCACCACGCGGGCGCGCCGGTCAAGGGCCCGAGGCGCCCGCGGGGTGGCGGACGCCTCGGCGCGAGGCCGGCGGGACACGTGTGGCCGTGCCGGGGCGGCCTGCGGGGCTCAGCCGGAGGACAGGCGCTTGGCGAACTCCGCCGCGGCCGCCCCCGGGTCATCCGCGTCCGTGATCGCGCGTACGACCACCACCCGGCTCACCCCGTACGACATCACCTCGTCCAGGTTGGCGAGGTCGATGCCGCCGATCCCGAACCACGGCCGTGCGGTCTCCAGCGCAGCCGCGTGCCTGAGCAGCGGCGGGCCGGGGGCCGGGCGGCCGGGCTTGGTGGGCGTGGGCCAGATGGGGCCGCAGCAGAAGTAGTCGACGCCCGGCTCCACGGCCGCGGCGGAAGCCTCGGCGGCGGAGTGGGTGGACCGTCCGATGACGATGTCGTCGCCGAGTATCTCTCGCGCGACCGTCAAGGGAAGGTCGTCCTGCCCCAGGTGGAGCACGTCGGGGCGGGCGGCGTAGGCGACGTCCGCCCGGTCGTTGACGGCCAGTAGTTTGCCGTGCCGGTCGCAGGCGTCGCGGAAGACTTCGAGGAGCGCGAGTTCTTCGCGTGCCTCCAGGCCCTTCTCCCGCAGCTGGATGATGTCCACGCCGCCGGCCAGCACCGAATCGAGGAACTCTGCCAGGTCGCCGCGGTCGCGCCGGCCGTCGGTGCAGAGGTAGAGGCGGGCCTCAGAAAGCGAGGGCTTGGGCACGCCGCTTGACCTCGGTGTGACGGCCGGCCTTGATCGCCTCGATGGGCGACCCGGGCAGGGAGTCGTCAGGGGTGAAGAGCCAGCGCAGCGACTCGACATCGTCGTAGCCGGCGTCCAGCAACACGGTCAGTGTGCCGGGCAGGCCCTTCATCACGTCCTTTCCGTCGAGGAACACCGCAGGCACCTGCGGCCCGCCGCTGCCCCGGCGCACGCCGAGCAGCTTGTGGTCCTTGAGGAGTTGCTTGGCCCGCCCGATGGAAAGGTCCAGGCGCGAGGCCACTTCGGGGAGAGTGAGCCACTCAGCTACGAGCTGGTCGGTCTCCCGGTCGATCTGTGCAACAGAAAGCGTCACGAAACCACAACTACCACATGGCGTGCTTGCTCAAACAACACAATCCCGTAGAGGGACATCTGGATCTACCAGGCGTTCCACGTCGAGCCGGTGTCCCGCGTCGATGATTCTGCGCCCCTGTACGAGGTCCCGCGGCCGGTCCACGGCGAGCACCGCCGCGGCGACGTCGTCGGCCGTGAGCCAGACGGCCGACCACTTGCCCTCCGGGTCGCCACGGTAGACGAGCCGCTCCCCCGCCGGATGATGGCCCGCGTACTGCACCATGTGCCCGAACTGCTCCGACCAGAAGTACGGAACGGGATCGTAGGCCACGTCCTCGCCCAGCAGGCTCGCGGCGGCGACCTCGGGGGCGTTGAGCGCGGTGTCCCAGTGCTCGACCCTGAGCCTGGTCTGCCAGCGGCGCGACCACCAGGCGGCGCAGTCGCCGACGGCGACCGTGTCGGGCAGCGAGGCACGCAGGTGCTCGTCCACGACCACGCCGTTGTGCAGGTCGATGTCGGCGCCGGTGAGCCATTCGACGGCCGGCCGCACGCCGATGCCGGTGACGACCACGTGGGCCGCCACGAACTCGCCGCCGACCAGGCGCACGCCGCCCTCGTCCACGGAGTCGACCATGGTGCCGAGCCGCAGGTCGATGTCGTCGTACCAGCGCTGGGTGCGGGCCCCGATCTCGGCGCCGACGGCGGTCGCGAGCGGCGCCGGGCCCGCCTCGATCACGGTCACCGCGCATCCGGCGCGGCGGGCGGCGGTGGCCACCTCGGCGCCGATCCAGCCCGCGCCGATGACCGCGACGCGGGCGCCTGGGACGAGCATGGCCCTGAGCTCATGGGCGTCGTCGAGCGTGCGCAGCACGTGCTGGGGGCCGTCGCCGGGCAGCCTGATCGGCTCGGCCCCGGTGGCGATGACCAGCCCGTCGTAGCCCACCTCGCCCTCGGTGGTCTCCACGACGCCCGCGCGCAGCGACTTGGCGCTGACGCCGGGGCGGAAGTCCACGTCGATCGCGGCCAGGTCGGTGCCGACGTAGCTGGTGTCGGCGTCGCCGAACAGCACGGCCTTGGACAGCGGCGGGCGGTCGTAGGGGCGATGGCGCTCCGCACCGATCAGAGTGATCCTTCCGCCGAATCCGCGTCCGCGCAGCGCTTCCACGGTGCGCACCCCGGCCAGGCCGGCTCCTACCACCACGACATGATTCACGTTCATGACCATAACGGAGGGCGGTGCCGGGCCGACGCGGCGAGGTCGTAGGCTGGGGACGGAAAGACGCGCGGGAGTCCGGCCGTAACCGGGCTGAGAGGAAGGCTTCACCGGGCCTTCGACCGCAAGACACCTGATCCGGATCATGCCGGCGAAGGGAGCGCGAATGGATGTGATCGTGGGCGGCGGGGTCGTCGGGCTCTCCGTGGCCTGGCGGCTGGCTCGCGACGGACGGCCTGTCACCCTGGTGGACCCCGCCCCGGCCTCGGGCGCCTCGCACGCGGCCGCGGGGATGCTGGCGCCGGTCAGCGAGGTCGCCTACACCGAGGTGCCGCTGCTGCGGCTGGGTGTGGCGTCGCTGCGCCGCTGGCCCGCCTTCGCCACCGAGCTGGCCGCCGATGCGGGACTGGCCGGCACCGAGGCCCTGGATCTGCGCTCCGACGGGACGCTCGACGTGGCGTTCGGGACGGACGACCTGGCGGCGCTGGACGAGCTCGCCACGTACATGGAGAAGCTGGAGCTGCCCGTCGAGCGGCTGAGCGGGCGCGAGTGCCGCCGGCTGGAGCCCATGCTCGCCCCCTCCGTGCGAGGCGGGCTGCTGGCTCCCGGCGACGCCTGGGTGGACCCGCGCCGGGTGACGGCGGCGCTGCTCGCCGCCCTCGACCGGCGGGGAGTCCCGCTGGTGCGCTCGCGCGTCGGCGAGCTGCTGCGCGACGGCGGCCGGGTCACCGGGGTACGCCTCGGCGAGGGCGCCGAGATGCGGGCGGAGCGGGTCGTCCTGGCGGCCGGGGTGTGGAGCGCCGGGCTGGCGGAGGTGCCGGTGCGGCCGGTCAAAGGGCAGATCATGCGGTTGCGTTCCCCGCAGCCGCTGCTCACCCGCTGCGTACGCGGCACCGTGCACGGCACGCCGGTCTACCTCGTCCCCCGGGGCGACGGCGAGCTGGTGGTCGGGGCGACCCAGGAGGAGATGGGGTTCGACACCCGGGTGACCGCGGGCGGTCTGTACGAGCTGCTGCGGGACGCCAGGGAACTGGTGCCGGGCGTCACCGAGCTGGAGATCGCCGACGTGGTGGCCGGGCTGCGGCCGGGCACGCCGGACAACCTGCCGGTCATCGGCCCGAGCGGCACGCCCGGGCTCGCGCTGGCCACCGGCCACCATCGGGGCGGCGTGCTGCTGGCCCCGCTGACGGCCGACATCCTGCTGGGCGAAGAGGGCGAGCTGGCGGCGTTGTGCACGCCTGGAAGGTTTCGGGAAATTTCATGATTGTGACGATCAACGGGGCCGTGCACGAGGTGGCCGACGGCATGACCGTGGCGCAGGCCGTACGCAGATTGACCACGGCCGCCACCGGGGTGGCCGTGGCCGTGAACGACGAGGTGGTCACGCGGAGCTCGTGGGAGACGACGGCGCTCGGCGAGCATGACCGGGTGGAGGTTCTGACGGCGGTGCAAGGTGGATGATCTGATCATCGCCGGGGAGAAGTTCGCTTCCCGGCTCATCATGGGGACCGGCGGCGCGCCCTCGCTGGAGGTGCTCGACCAGGCGCTGGCCGCGTCCGGCACCGAGCTGACCACGGTGGCCATGCGGCGGCTCGACCCGAACGCCCGCGGCTCGGTGCTCGACGTGCTGCGCAAGCGGGACATCAAGGTGCTGCCCAACACGGCCGGCTGCTTCACCGCGGGCGAGGCCGTGCTGACGGCGCGGCTGGCCAGGGAGGCGCTCGGCACGAACTGGGTCAAGCTCGAGGTCATCGCCGACGAGCGGACGCTGCTGCCCGACCCGATCGAGACGTTCGACGCGGCCGAGCGGCTGGTGGCCGACGGGTTCGTGGTGCTGCCGTACATCGGGGACGATCCCGCGCTGGCGCGCCGGCTGGAGCAGGCGGGGTGCGCGGCCGTGATGCCGCTGGGCGCGCCGATCGGCTCGGGCCTCGGCATCCGCAACCCGCACAACATCGAGCTGATCGTCGAGGTCGCCTCGGTGCCGGTGGTGCTCGACGCCGGCATCGGCACGGCCAGCGACGCTGCGCTGGCGATGGAGCTGGGCTGCGACGCCGTGCTGCTGGCCACGGCGGTCACCAGGGCGCAGCGGCCCGACCTCATGGCGGCGGCCATGAAGGGTGCCGTGGCGGCGGGCCGGCTGGCGCGGCTCGCGGGCCGCATCCCGCGCAGGCGCTACGCGGAGGCGTCATCCCCGATGACCCCCTGAGGCGCCCGGTGTCGTGACGCGAACGCGGGGGCGTTCCGCAGGGAACGTCTCCGCATCGGTTTCGGGCGGCAAGGCCCTGCGGGTGGTAAAACGCCCGTAAACTCAGCGGGGTGGATACGACGACTGCGGACCCCTTGGTCGGGCGACTCGTCGATGGCCGCTACCGCATCGAGAGCCGGATCGCCCGGGGCGGCATGGCGACCGTCTACCTCGCGCTGGACATCCGGCTGGACCGGACGGTGGCGCTGAAGGTCATGCACAGCTCGCTCGCTGAGGACCCGGCGTTCGTCAGGAGGTTCATCGGCGAGGCCAAGTCGGTCGCCAGCCTCTCGCATCCCAACGTGGTGCACGTCTTCGACCAGGGCACCGACAACGACGTCGTCTACCTGTCGATGGAGTACGTGCCCGGCAGGACGCTCCGCGACATCCTGCGCGATCGCGGCAGGCTGCCCGCCCGCGAGGCGCTCGAGATCATGATCCCGGTGCTCGCCGCCCTCGGCGCGGCCCACCAGGCCGGGATGGTCCACCGCGACGTGAAGCCGGAAAACGTCCTGATGACCGACGACGGCCGGGTCAAGGTCGTCGACTTCGGCCTGGCCAGGGCCATCGAGGCCACCAACCAGACCCGTACGGGCGTGATGATCGGCACGATCGCCTACATGGCGCCCGAGCAGGTCACCCTCGGCGCCGCCGACGTGCGCAGCGACGTCTACGCCGCGGGCATTATGCTGTTCGAGCTGGTCACGGGGCAGCAGCCGTATGACGGCCAGACGCCGATGTCGGTCGCCTACCGGCACGTCCACGACACCGTGCCCGCGCCGTCGTCGCTGGTCCCCGAGGTGCCGCCGCTGATCGACACGCTGGTGGCGCACGCGACGGCCCGCGAGCCGGCCGACCGGCCCGCCGACGCCACCGCGATGCTCGTGGCGGCCGTCGACGCGCACCGGATGCTGCCGCGGATGACCGACCCGCGGATGACCGAGCCACGGATGTCCCACTCCCAGCCGCACGCCCGCACGGTCTCCGCCGCCCCCTCCATGCCGCAGGCCGCGCCGGCCCACACCATGATCCAGCCGCGGGAGGAGATGCCGAAGCGGCGTGGGTTCAGGCCCAACTGGTTCCTGGTGGTGCTCGCCGCCGTGATGGTGGTCGCGGTGGGGCTGACCGGCTGGTTCTTCGCACAGCCCGAGCGCGTCCACGTGCCCGAACTGGTCGGCAAGAACCTCGAGCTGGCCAGGAAGACCGCCGTCGCGGCCGGCTTCAAGGTGCAGGAGGCCAAGGGCGAGAACGACGAGAAGACGGCCGAGGGCCTGGTGCTCCGCACCGACCCGGTCGCCGGCGCCGAGGTGGAGAAGGGCGGCACGATCACGCTGGTGCCCTCGCTCGGCCCCAAGCGCGTCGTCGTGCCCAAGACGGCCGGCATGAGCGGCGACGAGGCCCGCAACGCGATCGCCGTCGCCGGGCTGACCGTGGGCGTGGTCAAGCGGCTGGCCAACCAGCAGGTCGAGCGGGACAAGGTGATCCGCACCTCGCCGCAGGTGGGCGAGAAGGTGCGGGAGGGCGCCAAGGTCGACATCTACGTCAGCGCCGGGCTGGTCATGCCCGACGTCGGCGGCATGCCCAAGGACGAGGCCGCCGGATTTCTGGGCGGGCAGGGCTTCCAGGTGCAGGTCAACGAGGTCGACGACGACGCCGAGCCGTGCACGGTCATCGCCCAGACGCCCAAGGCGAAGTCCGAGGTGAACCCCGGCGCGCAGGTCATGATCACGGTGGCGCGGTGCCAGGACTTCTGGGACTGGTTCCGCGGCGACGACGACGAGGCCCGTGACGACCAGCAGTTCGCCCTGGTGCCGGCGGTGATCGGCAAGGACGTCAAGGACGCCAGGGCGGAGCTGCAGGCGCTCGGGTTCAGGGTGCGGGTGCAGCGGCTGGGCAATCGCGGCGTCGTGCAGTTCCAGCGTCCCCTGCCGAACAGCGAACGGCCTCAGGGCAGCACGGTCGTCCTCTGGCAGTGAGCTGAGCCCCGCGGAGCCCGCACAGGGCACGGCGGAGCCGGGACTTGGAGCATGACACAAAAGTCCTGGCCATCGGGGCGCTCAGTTCGGAGTTCTTGCGGATGGACCGGGCACGAAGCGCATGTGTGTACTTCTGACATGCCCGACACACTGCCCGACTTCAACGCAAGATCCCCGGACGGCGCCGAGGAGGAGCTGCTCACTTGCTGCGCCTCCCGGGCCTTCGCCGCGAAGGTGGCGGCGCTGCGGCCGTACCGGGATCTGGGCGAGCTCGCCGCGACCGCCGACGCCGCGGTCAGGGATCTCGCGTGGGACGACGTGCTGGAGGCGCTCGCGGCGCACCCGAGGATCGGGGAGCGGGCCGCCGGGGGCGGCAGGGAGGCGTCGTGGTCCCGGCAGGAGCAGTCCGGGGTGGAGGACGAGGTACGCCGGGCGCTCGCCGAGGGCAACCAGGCGTACGAGGAGCGGTTCGGGCACGTCTACCTGATCTGCGCCACCGGGCTCACCGGGGCCCAGATGCTGGCCAGGCTCCGCGAGCGGCTGCGCAACGACGAGGAGAGCGAGCGCGCGGTCGTCCGGGGCGAGCTGGCCGCGATCACGCGGCTGCGGCTGGGCAAGCTCATGCAGGAGGGAACATGAGCTTCTCGACGCACGTGCTGAACGCGGTCACGGGGCTCCCGGCGCGGGGCGTCCACGTACGCCTGGAGCACGACGGCCGGGTCGTGGCCGAGGGGCGCACCGACGACGACGGCCGCATCAAGGGCTGGCATCCGGGCGCCGGGGTGCACCGGGTCGTCTTCGACACCGGGGCCTACCTGGAGGACACGTTCTACCCGGAGGTGGTGGTCACCTTCACCGTCACCGACCCCGGACGGCACTACCACGTGCCCCTGCTGCTCAGTCCGTACGCCTACTCCACCTACCGAGGGAGCTAGTGATGTCCGTCAGGCTCGGCCCCAACCGCTACGGCAAGGCGGAGACCAGGCTCGTCCGCGTGGTCAGGGACGGCCCCGTGCACCACGTCAAGGACCTCAACGTCAGCACCTCGCTCTCCGGCGACATGGAGGCCGTTCACCTGACCGGCGACAACGCCGCCGTCCTGCCGACCGACACGCAGAAGAACACCGTGTACGCGCTGGCCCGCGAGCACGGCGTGGGCCAGATCGAGGAGTTCGCGCTCGTCCTGGCCCGGCACTTCACCGAGTCGCAGCCGACGATCCACCACGCCAGGGTCGAGATCGACGAGTACGCGTGGAGCCGCGAGGGGCCGCACTCGTTCGTGCGCGAGGGCGGCGAGGTGCGCACGTGTGTCGTCCACCACGACAGGGACGGCCGGACCACGGTGGTGTCCGGGCTGAAGGACCTGGTGGTGATGAACACGACCGGGTCCGAGTTCCACGGTTACATCGTGGACGAGTACACCACGCTCCAGCCTGCCACCGACCGCGTCCTCGCCACCGCCGTCGCCGCGCGCTGGCGGCACACCGGCGACACGCCCGCGTACGGCAAGTCGTACGAGCAGGTGCGGCGGTCCCTGCTGGAGGCGTTCGCGGGCACCCACAGCCTCTCGCTCCAGCAGACCCTGTACGCCATGGGCGAGCGCGCCCTGACCGCCTGCCCCGAGATCTGCGAGATCAGGCTCGCGCTGCCGAACAAGCACCACTTCCTGGTGGACCTGTCGCCGTTCGGCCTGGACAACGAGAACGAGGTCTTCTACGCCGCCGACCGTCCTTACGGCCTGATCGAGGGCAGCGTGCTGCGCGAGGACACACCTGACGCCGGATTCGCCTGGGAGTAGGGGAAATGGACTTCTTGCGGCCCACGACGTGGGAAGAGGCGCTGGCCGCCAAGGCGGACCGGCCTGATGCGGTGCCCATCCAGGGCGGCACCGACGTCATGGTCGAGATCAACATGGACGTACGCAGGCCGGCGGCGCTGCTCGACCTCAACCAGGTGGCCGAGCTGCGGGAATGGGACATGGCGGACGGCATGTGCCGGGTCGGGGCGGCGGTGCCGTACGCGGCGATCATCGAGGAGCTGGGCGGGTCGCTGCCGGGGCTCGCGCAGGCGTCGCGCACGGTCGGCTCGCCGCAGATCCGCAACCGCGGATCCGTCGGCGGGAACCTGGGCGCGGCCTCCCCCGCGGGCGACAGCCACCCGCCGCTGCTGGCCGCGGACGCCGTGGTCGAGGTGGAGTCGCGCGAGCGGGGCGTGCGGATGATCCCGGCCGCCGAGTTCTACCTGGGGGTCAAGCGCAACGCGCTGGAGCCGGACGAGCTGATCAGGGCCGTCCACGTCAAGCCCGCGACGGGACCCCAATACTTCTCCAAGGTCGGCACGCGCAACGCCATGGTGATCGCGGTGTGCTCGTTCGCGATCGCGCTGCACCCGGACGAGCGGCGGGTCGGCACGGGGATCGGATCCGCCGCGCCCACGCCGCGCCGGGCCTTCGACGCCGAGGAGCTGCTGGCGCGCGAGCTCGACTGGGCCGCGCCGCTCGACCCGGCGCTGGCCAGGCGGTTCGGGGAGCTGTGCGCGGCCGCCGCCGCGCCGATCGACGACGTGCGCGGCACCGCCGCCTACCGCGTGCACGCCGTCGGCGTGATGGCCCGCCGCACGCTCACCTGGGCCTGGAACGACCACCTCGGAAGGAGGGCGGCATGATGCGCGTCACGTTCACCGTCAACGGCCGCGAGGAGAGCGCCGACGACGTCTGGGAGGGCGAGAGCCTCCTGTACGTGCTGCGCGAGCGCATGGGGCTGCCCGGCTCCAAGAACGCCTGCGAGCAGGGCGAGTGCGGCTCCTGCACGGTCTACCTCGACGGCGTGCCGGTCTGCTCCTGCCTGGTCGCCGCCGGGCAGGCCGAGGGGCGGCAGGTGCGTACCGTCGAAGGGCTGGCCGAAGGGGACCGGCTCGATCCGGTGCAGGAGGCGTTCGTGGAGTGCGGGGCCGTGCAGTGCGGGTTCTGCACGCCGGGGCTGGTCGTGCAGGCGCACGACCTGATCGAGCGGGTGGGCCGCCCGTCCGACGCGGAGATCAGGGAGGCGCTCGCGGGCAACCTGTGCCGGTGCACGGGGTACGAGAAGATCATCGACGCGGTACGGCTGGCCGCGTCGCGGAAGGCGGCCGCCGAGTGAGCCTGCTCATCGAGAACGTGCACATCGCGCCGGTCGTCGGCCCCGAGATCGAATCCGGATATATCAGGATCGAGGGGGACCTGATCGCCGAGCTGGGCTCCGGGCCGGCCCCCGAGGTGCCGGGCGCGAGCAGGATCGACGGCACCGGCTGCCTGGCCACCCCCGGCCTGGTCAACACCCACCACCATCTGTACCAGTGGGCCTCGCAGGGGCTGGCGCAGGACGCGACGCTGTTCGAGTGGCTGGTGGCGCTCTACCAGGTGTGGGCCGCCATGGACGCCGAAGTGGTCAGGGGCGCGGCCTCGGCCGGGCTGGGCTGGCTGGCGCTGTCGGGCTGCACCACCTCCAGCGACCACCACTACATCTTCCCCAAGGGCCGGGGCGATCTGCTCGCGGCCGAGATCGAGGCCGCGCGCGAGGTGGGCCTCCGCTTCCATCCCGCCCGCGGCTCCATGGACAGGGGCCAGTCGCAGGGCGGGCTGCCGCCGGACGTCGTGGTGGAGGAGCCGGCGGAGATCCTGGCCGCCACGTCCGAGGCCGTGGACGCCTACCACGACCCGTCCTTCTCCTCGATGCTGCGGATCGCGGTCGCGCCGTGCTCGCCGTTCTCGGCCAGCGCCGAGCTGATGACCGAGTCCGCCGCCCTGGCCAGGGCCAAGGGCGTGCGCCTGCACACGCACATCGCCGAGACCCTGGACGAGGACGAGCACTGCGTGGCGCAGTTCGGGCTGCGTCCCGTGGACTACATGGAGAAGCTGGGCTGGCTGGGGCCCGACGTGTGGTTCGCGCACTCCGTGCACCTGAGCGACGCCGACATCGGCAAGCTCGCCGCCACCGCCACGGGCTCCGCGCACTGCCCCTCGTCGAACGGCCGGCTCGGCGCCGGGATCGCCCGCGTGTCCGAGATGTTGCGGCGCGGCGCGAACGTGGGCCTGGGCGTGGACGGCAGCGCCTCCTCCGAGCTGACCTCGCTGGCCGGGGAGATGCGGCAGACCCTGCTGTTCCAGCGCGCCAGGTACGGCCCCGACGCGCTCACGGCCCGGCAGGCCCTGGAGATCGCCACGCTGGGCGGGGCGCGCAACCTCGGCCGGGAGAGCGAGCTCGGCTCGCTCGAACCCGGCAAGCTGGCCGACCTCGTCCTGTGGCGCGTCGACGGCCCCTTCACCTCGGCGGTGGCCGACCCGGTCTGCGCCCTGGTCTTCGGGCCCCCGCCGCCGCCGGCACGCGTGCTGGTGGGCGGGCGCACCGTGGTCGAGGACGGCGAGCTGAAGACCGTCTCCCAGGACGCCGCCGGACGCGCGGGGGCGGCGGCCCACCGGCGGCTGATGAGGCTGGCCGAGGAGCGCGGCTTCACCGCTGCGAAGGAGGTCCATGGGGGCGACTAGGGTAAAAACGTCCCGGTACGAGCAGGAAAGGGCGGTCCCGTGTCGGAGGAAATCCCAGACGAGCTGCTGGCGCGGCTCAAGAGCACCTTCGCGTCGATCGACACCGACGGCGACGGTTACATCAGCGAGGCGGAGCTGAAGCAGCACTTCCCCGAGCTTCCTGCGGAGGCGCTGGGGGCGATGAGCGAGGCCGCCGACTCGGATCAGGACGGCCGCTACTCGCTGGAGGAGTTCATCCGCACGGTCTCCTGAGCCACGAGTCCCGAGCCCGGTCCTCACCACCTGCGCGGTCGCCGAGCCGGGGATGTGATGATGAGTCACGCCTTCCTGCCCGCTCGCACCGGGCAGGAAGGCGTGTCAGGACATTGTTCACCATCCTGTAGGGGTTCGTAGTGGTTCAGCAGGTTCTTGTCGCCCCCGACAAGTTCAAGGGGTCGCTGACGGCGGCCGAGGTCGCGTCGCGCGTGTCGGCGGGGCTGGGCGTGCCCACCGTGGAGCTGCCGGTGGCCGACGGGGGCGACGGCACCGTGGACGCGGCCGTGGCCGGCGGGTTCGGCCGGGTCACGATCGAGGTGACCGGGCCCACCGGGGAGCGGATCCCCGCCTCGTACGCCTGGCAGGACACGGACGCGACGGCGGTGGTGGAGCTGTCGGAGGCATCCGGGCTGCGCCGCCTGCCCGGCGGGCATGAGCCGCTGACCGCCACCAGCTACGGCACCGGCGAGCTGATCGCGGACGCCGTGCGCCGGGGCGCCAAGCGGGTGGTCCTGGGCCTGGGCGGCAGCGCGTGCACCGATGGGGGCGCGGGCATGGCGCAGGCCCTCGGCGCGCGCCTGCTGGACGCCGGCGGGAACGACCTCCCGCGAGGCGGGGCCGCGCTGAAGGATCTCGCCCGCATTGACATGTCGGGCTTTGTGGATGTTTCCGGTATTGAGTTCGTGGTGGCGAGCGATGTGGACAACCCGCTCCTCGGACCCCACGGCGCAGCCGCCGTCTACGGCCCGCAGAAGGGCGCCGCTCCCGAGGACGTCAGGACGCTGGAGGCCGGTCTGACCCGGCTGGCGGCCGTGGCGACGGCGACTCATGGGCTGATGGGAGCCGTCGAGCACGACGACACGCCCCGGGCGATGGGCGTCGCCGGTGCGCCGGGAGCGGGGGCGGCCGGTGGGGTGGGGTTCGCCGCGCTGGCGTTCCTGCACGCCGAGATCCGGCCCGGCATCGGCTACCTGCTCGACCTGCTCGGGTTCGGCGAGCTGGTCAAGGGCACGCGGCTGGTGATCACGGGTGAGGGGTCACTGGACGAGCAGTCCCTGCGCGGCAAGGCGCCCGTCGGCGTGGCGCAGGCCGCGGCCAGAGCGGGCGTCCCCGTGGTGGCCGTCTGCGGCCGCCGTACGCTCACCGACGACGAGCTGCGGGCCGCCGGCATCGAGGCCGCCTACGCCCTCACGGACCTGGAGCCCGACCCCGACCGCTGCATGGCCGAGGCGGGCCCGCTGCTCGAGCGGCTCGCCGCCCGGCTGGCCGACGTTCACCTCCGAGAGGACTAGATGATCGATCTGGTGATCCGATCCCGCAGAACCGTCACTCCGGAGGGCGAGCGGGCGGCGGCGGTGGCCGTGCGGGGCGAGAAGATCGCGGGCCTGCACGCCTACGACGCGCCGCTCGACGCCACCGAGGACATCGATCTGCGCGGCCTGGCCCTGCTGCCCGGCCTGGTCGACACGCACGTGCACGTCAACGAGCCGGGGCGCACGCACTGGGAGGGGTTCGACTCGGCGACCAGGGCGGCGGCCGCCGGAGGCGTCACCACGATCCTCGACATGCCGCTCAACTCACTCCCGCCCACCGTGAACGTGGCGGCCTTCGAGGCCAAGCTGCGGGCCGCGGAGGGGCAGTGCCACGTGGACGTGGGCTTCTGGGGCGGGGCCGTGCCGGGGAACGTCAAGGACCTCGCGCCGCTGCGTGAGCGCGGGGTCTACGGGTTCAAGTGCTTCATGTCGCCGTCGGGCGTGCCCGAGTTCCCGCCGCTGAGCACTGCCGAGCTGCGGGAGGCGCTGTCCGAGGTGGCCGGGATCGGCGGGGTGATGGTGGTGCACGCCGAGGACCCGGCGCTGCTCGGGGAGCCGGGCGGGCCGACGTACCGGGAGTTCCTGGACTCGCGGCCCGGGGAGTCGGAGCGCAGCGCCGTCGCGCGGGTCGTGCGGCTGGCCGGGGAGACCGGCGCCCGCGTGCACATCCTGCACGTCTCCAGCGCCTCCTGCCTGGACGTGCTGGAGGAGGCCCAGGCGGCGGGCGTGGCGGTCACGGCGGAGACGTGTCCCCACTACCTGACGCTGGCGGCCGAGCAGGTGCCCGAGGGGGCGACCGCGTACAAGTGCTGCCCGCCCATCCGCTCCGAGGCCAACCGCGACCTGCTGTGGGACGGGCTGGCCAGGGGTGTGTTGAGCTGCGTCGTGTCCGACCACTCGCCGTCGCCCGCCGACCTCAAGGTGCCCGACTTCGCCGCGGCCTGGGGCGGCATCGCCTCGCTCCAGCTCGGCCTGCCCGCGATCTGGACGGAGGCCTCGAGGAGGGGGTACGGGCTGGGGGACGTGGTCCGCTGGCTGTCCGCAAATCCAGCCTCAATAGCCGAAATTTCCGGAAAAGGCGGGATAAAAGTCGGCAATGACGCCGATCTGGTGGCGTTCGATCCCGCGGCGGACAACCCTGTGGACGCCTCGCTCCTCCACCACAAGAACCCGGTCACCCCGTACCACGGCCGCGTGCTCAAGGGCGCCGTACTGACCACCTGGCTGCGCGGCCGGCCCGTGGACGGCGTGCCGCACGGACGATTCCTGTTGGGAGAGCGCTAGATGTCACCCTTCACCACCCTGCCGGACCTCGCCCTGCGCACCCTCGGCGGCTCCGTCGTGGCGGCCAGCGACGAGTCGTTCGCCGAGAAGGAGAGCCTGATCAGGCCGGGCCGTCCGGGCTTCCAGGCGGAGACGTTCGGTAGCAAGGGGCAGGTGTATGACGGGTGGGAGACCCGCCGCCGCCGCTCGCCCGGCCACGACTGGGCGCTGGTGCGGCTGTGGATTCCCGGCGTGATCCGTGGCGTGGTGATCGACACGGCGTGGTTCAAGGGCAACTACCCGCCGCACGCCTGCGTCGAGGCGGCCTCGGTCGAGGGCCATCCGTCACCGGCCGAGCTGGAGGCCGCCTCGTGGGTGGAGATCCTCCCCCGGGCCGAGCTCAGGGGCGACGCCGAGCACCATTTCACCGTCACCGACTCGCGCCGCTTCACCCACGTGCGGCTGAACATCTTCCCCGACGGCGGCGTCGCCCGCCTCCGGGTGCACGGAGAGGCACGCCCCGACCTGTCGGTGTACGACGGGCTCAGCCTCGACCTGGCCGCGCTGGCCAACGGCGCCCTGGTCACCGCCTGCTCGAACGAGTTCTACTCCGCTCCCAACAACGTCCTCGCCCCTGGCCTGGCCCGCCACCAGGCGGAGGGCTGGGAGACCGCCCGCCGGCGGGACGGGGGCAACGACTGGCTGGTCATCCGCCTCGCGGGTCGCGGCGTGATCAGGCTGGCGGAGATCGACACCACCAACCTGCTGTTCAACGCGCCGGGCGCGGTCTCGCTCACCGGGCTCGACGGCGAACGCGAGGTCGAGCTCCTTCCGAGGACCCGCCTCCAGCCCGACACCCCGCACCGCTTCCGCCTCGACCACCGGGATCCGGTCACGCACGTGCGGGTGGACATCTACCCGGACGGCGGCCTGGCCCGCGTCCGCCTCCAGGGCCACCTGACCCCCTGACCGACCCTGACCGCGATGGCGGTAGTCTGGCGGTCACCCACTGTGACGGCGCCCGATCGGGGCGCCCGGCTGAGCATCGGGGCCTGAGCCGCCGCTCAGTCCGCAGCGGCGGCACGCCTAAACTGAGAGCCATCATGACCCCAACATCCCTGATCGGCGGGCACGTGCTCGTCACGGGCGGCCTGGCGACGGGCGGCCTCAAATACATGGCCGAGATCGGCGCCGAGATGATCCAGGTGTTCGTCACCAACCCACGCGGCTGGGCGCTCACCGAGGGCCGGCCCGACGAGGACGCCAAGCTGGCCGAGTCAGGCGTCGACACCTTCGTCCACGTGCCCTACCTCGCCAACTTCGGCTCGCCCAGCCCGGAGACGCTGGCCGGCTCCATCGCGATCGTGCGCCACACGCTGCGGCGCGGGGCGGAGATCGGCGCCAAGGGAGTCGTGGTGCACACCGGCTCGGCGGTGACGCAGTCGCGCGGCGACGCGCTGCGCCAGGTGCGGGAAAACCTGCTGCCGCTGCTGGACGAGATCCCCGACGGCGGCCCCGACCTGCTGCTCGAGCCGATGGCGGGGCAGGGCGCCATGCTGTGCGCGACGATCCAGGACCTCGAGCCCTACCTGGCCAACCTCGACTGGCACCCGCGGGCCGGCGTCTGCCTCGACACCTGCCACGCCTTCGCCGCCGGTCACGACCTCGCGGCGGCGGGCGGGGTGAAGGAGACGTTCGACGCCCTGCACAAGATCGCCCCCGGGCGGCTCAAGCTGATCCACGCCAACGACTCGAAGGACGTGTGCGGGGCCAAGAAGGACCGGCACGAGAACATCGGGGCCGGGCACATCGGCGCCGAGCCGTTCGCCGAGCTCATGCGGCACCCGGCCATGGCGGGGGTGCCGCTCTGCATCGAGACGCCGGGCAAGGCGCCCAAGCACGCCGAGGACATCGCGCTGCTGAAGAAGCTCCGCGACAGCTGACCGAAACCCCGAAGAGGGGCAAATCGTGATAGGGGCGCCTGCTCGCGCGATCCGGCCGCCCCCGAAGGCCGGATCGCGGGGCCGGCTGAGGGCCTCAGCAGGCGCCCCTTCACGGGACCGGCATGGCGGGCCCTACCCCCGATCGAGGGCCCGGCTGCCGTGGTGACCAGCGCGGTCACCGGTGAAGCCGACGCATCAGGCCTGCAATGAGCCCCCCGGCTCGTCCCCCCGATGCGCCGGGGTGGCTATCCGATGCCGAAACACTACGGTTGCGATCTTGTGGGCGAAACCCTGTTTATGGGCAGCTCGCTGAACGGTGCGTAGTCATCGATATACGGAGAGTGTTCTTACGGTGAGCGGCCGCTCTGGTGCGACGAACGGTAGGTTCACGGGCCCGCGAGATGTTCGGGCAGATGCGTCCTGGCCATCATCCGCCCCACCCCACGCGACATCCGGCCTGGCGTGACCAGGGAAATCATTACCATCGCGGCGCACGGCGACCGGCGCGGGGCTGGAGGTCGGCACGGAGATCAGCACGCCCGTTTTCACGCCCGCCTCCTGCCCGGGCACGAGCACGAGCATCCGACCGTCACCAGAACGCCTCCCATGGTGGCCAGGAAGGCCGCGAACGCCCCGGCGGCCAGCACGCCGGTGAGCGCGCCCCCAGAGGCCCAGGAGCCAGCCTGGAGGGCAGCAGCAGGACGATCTGCACCACGCACGTGTACGTGTCCCAGGAGCCCGTACAGCGGCGGCACGACACAGAGCACCGCCAGCATGGCCTGCGTCGCCACGATCGACCGCCTAGCCCGGTCAGCAGCGCCTGCCGCGACTACCGCCCCATGATCGCCGTCACGTCGGGCCCGGCCTCGACCGCGTCGGACCGCTCGCGGGCCCGGCCGGGCCGCCCGCGCGACACGATCATCCGCCGCCGCGCCGCCACCGGACCACTCTTCCGGGAGCCGTCACGAGATCACGCCCCTGTGCTGGCGTACCAGCTGCTCGCGCACCTGACGGCTGTGCCGCCTGCTGACCTGCAGCGTCTCGGTGCCGACGGTGAGCGTCACCCGTCCGCCCTCGAACCTGAGCTCGCTGACGTGCCGGCCGGAGACCAGCGTGCTGCGGTGGATGCGGATGAACCCGGCCTCCGACCAGCGCCGCTCCAGCGCGGCCAGGGACATGCGCACGAGGTAGCTCCCGTCCACGGTGTGCAGCCGCACGTAGTCGCCCTTGGCCTCGGCGTACCAGACGGCCTGCTGCGGCACGAACCGGGTGCGCCCGCCCAGCTCGACCGGGATCACCTCGTCCTGGCCCGGCTCGGGGGCCGGCAGGGAGGAGGCCTCCAGCCTGCGCACGGCCTCCGCCAGGCGCTCGGCCCTGACCGGCTTGAGCAGGTAGTCGACCGCCTCCAGCTCGAACGCCTGCACCGCGCACTCCTCGTGCGCGGTCACGAACACCAGCCTGGGCGGGCTGGGGAACCCGCCGACCAGCCTGGCCAGATCGAGCCCGTCGAGCCCCGGCATCCGGATGTCCAGGAAGATCCCGTCGAGCCGCTCGCCGCTGCCGATCATCTGCACCATGTCCTGCAGCGCCGCGACGCCGTCGGCGGCGGTCGCGACGTGTTCGATCCTGTCGTCCTGGCGCAACAGGTAGGCCAGCTCCTCCAGAGCGGGCACCTCGTCGTCGACGGCCAGAACTCTCAGCATGTCCTCCACGCTGCCGTATGAAAGCAGAGGCCACAAGCGACACGCCAACAGGGAGTAATGAATTGACTACAATGAGCTGAGTTGAGTTTTGGGCACCCGCAGCCTCACCTTCGTGCCCGCGCCCAGCGCCGTCTCCACGACGAGCCCGTAACCGTCGCCGTAGATCTGGCGCATCCGCAGGTCCACGTTCGCCAGGCCGATGCCACTGCCCTCGCGGGCCGGGTCCTCGTCCAGCATCCGCCGCGCGCACTCCGGGTCCATCCCGGCGCCGTCGTCCTCGACCGTGATGTGCGCCTCGGGGCCCGCGTCGCGCACCACGACCCGCACCTCGCCGCTGCCGCCGCGGCCGCGCATGCCGTGCTTGATGGCGTTCTCGACGAGCGGTTGCAGGCACAGGAACGGCACGGGCACCGGCAGCACCTCGGGCGCCACCTGCATGCTGAAGCGCAGCTTGTCGCCGAATCTGGCACGTTCCAGCAGCAGGTAGCGGTCGACGCAGGTCAGCTCGTCGGCCAGGGTCGTGAAGTCGTGCGCCCTGCGCAGCGCGTACCGGGAGAAGTCGGCGAAGTCGAGCAGGAGCTCGCGGGCGCGCTTGGGGTTCGTGCGGACGAACGAGGCGATCGTGGTGAGCGCGTTGTAGACGAAGTGCGGGGAGATCTGCGCCCGCAGCGCGCGCATCTCGGCCTCCAGGGCGCGCCGCCGCGAGGCGTCCAGGTCTGCCAGTTCGAGCTGGTCCGACACCCAGCGGGCGACCTCGGTGACGGTACGCACGAGCCCGGCGCTCACCTCGTCGTCGAAGGCCGCCAGCGTCCCCACGACCGTGCCGTCCACGGTCAGCGGCACCACGACGCCCCCCTGCGGCTCCCCCGCGAACACCTGCGCCCGGCCCGCCGCCAGCGTGGCGCGGGCGTAGGTGAGCACGTCGTCGGTGCACGGCCCCTCCCAGGCCAGCGCGGCCTCGGTCGAGGTGATCGCGACGGCCCGGGTGCCGAGCAGCGTGCGCAGGTGCCGCACGGCCTTGCGGGCGGAGTCGCGGTTGAGCCCGCCGCGCAGGGCGGGGGCGGCCATCGCGGCGATGTGCAGCGTGGTGAATGTCGCCTCGTCCGACCTGCGGCCCTCGGGCAGCGCGTGGCGGCGCGACCGAGCCCGGGCAAGCCCGTAGCCGGCGATGAAGGACAAGGAGGACAGCGCCACGCACGCGGTGGTCAGCATGCGGGCAACCGTAGCCAAAAACAGAGCGTGTCCGGGGGAAAACTCCGAGTGAAGTCTAAGGGGGTCCCTCGCCGGGTTCTTCCTGGTAGGAGTAGCGCTGCTCGCGCCAGGGGTCGGCGATGTTGTGGTAGCCGCGCTCCTCCCAGAAGCCTCGGCGATCTTCGAGGAGATATTCGATGCCGCGCACCCATTTGACGCTCTTCCACGCGTACAAATGGGGCACGACGATCCGCAGCGGGAAGCCCCGGTCGGGGCTGAGCGGCTTCTCGTCGAGCTCCATGGCGAACAGCGTGTCGGGGGCGGCGAAGTCGGACATGCGGAGGTTGGCGCTGTAGCCGTACTCGGCCCAGATCATCACGTGGCGCACCGCGGGGTCGGGCGGGGCGGCCTCCATGATCGTGGCGGGGGTGACGCCGCGCCACTCGTTGCCCATGAGGGAGAACTTGGTCACGCAGTGGAAGTCGGCGATGCGGGTCGTGCGGGGCAGCCGCTCGAACTCGCCCCAGGTGTAGCGGTGCTCCATGCCGGACGCGGTGGCGCCGAAGACCCGGAAGTCCCAGCTCTCCGGCTTGAACCGGGGAACCCTGCCGTAGTGGATCACGGGTCGGCCGCGCGGCACGTACTGGCCTGGAGGCAGGCGCGACTCCTCCACGATCACTCCCCTCACCGGACTCGCCGTCTTGAGCCATCCTGCCATCGGATCGTCCGCGCCTCGCGGGCGGGTGCGGCGCGGTACGCGAGCGGGCGGCCCGACCTGGCACTACCGCCGGCCCGCGCGGCCGGGGCCGTCACCTACTCATGAGTAACTTGAGTACGTGACCCCATGCGGCGGCCGGCCCCCCGGCGGCACGATGGCCGCATGACGAAGACCATCCAGCCCACGCAGACCACCGCGTTCTACGTCCAGGCGGTCCTGTCGTTCGCCGTCTCGCTGGCCTCCGTGGTGATCGCCCTGATCTACCTGCCCGTCGAGGGGTGGGGCAGGGCGTTCCTGGGGCTCGGCCTACTGTACGTCGTCACCTCGACGATCACGTTGTGCAAGGTCGTACGCGACCGTCAGGAGCAGTCGGAGGTCACCAACCGCGTGGACCAGGCCCGGCTGGACAAGCTGCTGGCCGAGCACGACCCGTTCAAGGGCAGCACCTGAGCCCTGCCTGGTGCGGACCGTCGCGCACGGGGGTCGCGACGATCCGCGGCTACAGCGTGTACTCCTGGATCGAGTCGGCGAGCTGCACGCACAGCTCCTCGGCGTCGAGCCGCTTCTCGATCTGCTTCAGGTCCTCGATCTTGGCCCGCGTCTCCGCCCGCTTGGGCGCCAGCAGCGTGCAGCAGTCCTCGTCGGGCAGCTCGGAGATCTCCAGGGTGCCGATGCGCCGCGCCTCGGCCATGATCTCGGTCTTGTCCCAGCCCACCAGGGGGCGCAGGATCGGCATGTCCACCGCGTTGTCCTGGGCGGTGATGTTGGCCAGGGTCTGGGAGGAGACCTGGCCGAGCGCGTCGCCGGTGATCAGCGCGGCGGCGCGGATGCGGTGGGCGACCTCCTCGGCCGTCTTGAGCATGAGCCGCCGCTGCGCGATCACCGCCAGGCGGTCCTGGCCCGAGGTGCGGATCGACTGCTGCGCCTTGCCGAACGGCACCACCCACAGCCGCGACCTGCCCTGGAACCTGTCGAGCTTCTTGACCAGCGCGTACGCCTTGTAGATCGACTCGGAGGTGGTGAACGGGATGCCGGAGAAGTGCAGGAAGTCGACGTGCAGGCCGCGCCGCATCATCCGGTACGCCGCCACGGGCGAGTCGATGCCGCCCGACATGAGCACCAGGGCCCGGCCGCTGCTGCCGACCGGCAGGCCGCCCTGACCGGGGATGCCGCCGGTGAAGATGAACACCTCGTCCCTGTCGACCTCGATGAACACCGTCAGCTCGGGGTTCTTCAGATCGACCGGGAGGCCGTACTCGTCGTTGATCGCGCCGCCCACGAGCCGGTCGAGCTCGTTGGAGCGCAGCGGGAAGCGCTTGTCACGGCGGCGGGAGCGGACCGCGAAGCGGGCGCCCCGCTTGGCCTCCTCGCTCTCGCCCACCAGCTCCAGACCGGCCTTCAGCACGATGTCGGGGTCTTTGGCGACCCGCCAGGCCCGGTGGATCCAGACCAGCCCCGGCACGTCGGCGACCCGCTGGGCCACGACGTCAGCCTGCTCGGCTGTGGCGCCCTGAGGCAGGAAGATCGCGATCACGCCATGCCGCTTGCGCACGTCGACCTTGAGGTCGAGCGACTGGAGCGCGTCGCGGATGTTGCTGATCAGGCGGCGTTCGAACAGCTCGCGGTTCTTGCCCTTGAGGACGATCTCGCCCAGCTTGAGCAGAACGCACGGCTCGCCCAGGGCGGACATCGTCATGGTAGAACCTCCGGGAAGACGGGGAATTGTGCGCGTCGATGCCAACGTCGCGCCCCATTGAGTTTAGTCCGCGTCGAGTCCCCGCTCGATCGCATATCGCACCAGCTCCACTCGGTTGTGCAGTTGGAGCTTGCCCAGTGTGTTCTGGACGTGGTTCTGGACTGTGCGGTGGGAGAGCAGGAGCACCAGCGACGCGGCGCAGTAGACCGCGATCGCGCGCCAGAACGGGCCCTCGATGGCCATGAGCCCCTCTCACGTTCCGACAGAAGGGTTGACAGATAGTGGCACTATCCATGCGAATGGGACATACCGGATGGCACAATCCGGGAACCCCTAATTGCAAGGAACCGATAGATGACCGCTGTGAATCATTTCACCTACGGCCTGCTGACCCCGCTGCTCGCCTACGTGATGTCGTGCATCGGGTCGATGCTCGGACTGCGGCTCACCGCACAGGCGCACGCCTCGCGCGGCGGTTCCCGGGTGCGCTGGCTGCTCGGCGCGGCCATCTCGATCGGCGGCACCGGCATCTGGGTCATGCACTTCATCGCCATGATGGGCTTCCAGGTGGAGGGCACCCAGATCAAGTACGACGTGTGGCTCACCGCGGCCTCCGCGCTGGTGGCCATCGTGGTCGTGGGCACCGGGCTGTTCCTCGTCTCGTACGGCGGCGGCCGGATCCTGGCGCTGCTCGGCGGCGGCCTGCTGACGGGTCTCGGCGTGGCCTCCATGCACTACCTGGGCATGTACGCGATGAACATGTCCGCCCACGTCGCCTACGACCGCCTCACCGTGGCCGCCTCCGTGGCCATCGCGGTGGTGGCCGCGACGGTGGCGCTGTGGTTCACGCTCCGGGTCAAGAAGCCGATCTGGATCACCCTCGCCGCCCTGGTCATGGGCGTGGCCGTGTCGGGTATGCACTACACCGGCATGTACGCGATGCGCGTCACGGTCGACTCCGAGCCCGGCATGGTCTCCGGCGCCGACGCGCTCGACTTCCTCGTGCCGCTCATGACCGTGATCAGCCTGATCACCCTGACCATGCTGCTCATGGTGATCCTCTCGCCGTCGGAGGAGGAGCTGCACGAGGACGCGGAGCTGGTGGCCAAGCTGGAGCTGCGCCGCCGCGCCGCCCAGCAGCAGCAACAACTCACCTACCCCGCGCCCGCCGCGCCGATGCCCCAGCCGCGCCGTCCCATGCAGGCTCGCAGAAGATAGTTGCGCGGGCGACGACTCCCTGTTCATACTCCCTTATCGGTGTGTAGGGGATGGGTGGGGGGCATGTCGCCGATTGACCATTTCTCGTTCGGGCTGTTAACGCCCGTTATCGCGTACATCATGTCCAGCGTGGGCTCCATGCTGGGCCTGCTGCTGACCTCGAGAGCCCGCCTGACCGGCGGGCGCGAGGGCAAGTACTGGCTGGTCGGGGCGGCCTTGGCGATCGGCGGGACCGGCATCTGGACTATGCACTTCATCGCCATGCTGGGCTTCTCGGTGGCCGGCTCGGCGATCCGCTATGACGTTCCGCTCACCGCCCTGTCCGCGCTCATCGCGGTCGTGGTCGTGGGGCTGGGGCTGTTCCTCGCCTCCCACGGCGGCCAACGATTAGGGTTCCTGCTCGGCGGCGGCATCCTGACCGGATGCGGCGTGGCGAGCATGCACTACCTCGGCATGGCCGCGATGAACATGTCCGGCCACATCTCCTACGACCCGGCGGTCGTCTCCCTCTCCGTCCTGATCGCGATCGCGGCGGCGACCGTGTCGCTCTGGTTCACGCTGCGGGTCCAGGGGGCGCTCAAGATCGGCGGTGCGGCGCTGGTCATGGGCGTGGCGGTCTCGGGGATGCACTACACGGGGATGTACTCGATGTCGGTGACCACGCACCCGGAGATGGTGCCCGTTTCCGGCGCCAGGGCCATCGACCTCCTCCTGCCGCTGATCGTCGGCATCAGCGTGATCACCGTGGGCCTGCTGCTCGCCGTCATCCTGTCGCCCTCGGAGAAGGAACTGCGCAGCGAGGCGGAGTACAAGGCGCGGCTGCACGGAAACGACGAGGGCGCGCCGGAAGTGGATCTCTTCGGCACGCCCCGCGGTTGAGCTATCTCCTAGGTACGGCTTGCGACGCGTGGTGGGCCGCCGACTCTCCGCGGCGCAAGCCGTACCCCGAAGGGGGTTGTAGCGGTAACCCCGCTGGTTCAGAAGGTACGGCCGCGCGCTTGCAAGCCGCTTTCAGCTAACCGAAGAACACCTCCGCCTCGGCGTAACGCGAGACGGGCACGGTCTTCAGCTCGGCCGTGGCCTCGTCGAGCCCGACGCGGACGATGTCGGTGCCGCGCAGCGCCACCATCTTGCCGAAGTCGCCCTCGTGGGCCGCGTCGATGGCCTGCAGCCCGAACCTGGTGGCCAGCACCCGGTCGTACGCCGTCGGAGTGCCGCCGCGCTGGATGTGCCCGAGCACCGTGGTGCGGGCCTCCTTGCCGGTGCGCTTCTCGATCTCCTTGGCCAGCACCTCGCCGATGCCGCCCAGCCTGACGTGGCCGAACGCGTCGAGCTCGCCCGTCTGCAGCTCTATCTGGCCCTCGATCGGGTGGGCGCCCTCGGCGACCACGATGATCGGCGAGTAGCGGGTGCGGAAGCGGGACTCGACGTATTCGCAGACCCGGTCGATGTCGAACGGCCGCTCCGGGATGAGGATGACGTTCGCCCCGCCCGCCATGCCCGCGTGCAGCGCGATCCAGCCCGCGTGGCGGCCCATGACCTCGCAGATGAGCGCCCTGTGGTGGGACTCGGCCGTGGTGTGGAGGCGGTCGATGGCCTCCACCGCGATGTTGACGGCGGTGTCGAAGCCGAAGGTGTAGTCGGTGCCCGACAGGTCGTTGTCGATGGTCTTGGGCACGCCCACCACATTGACGTGGCGGTCGTACAGCTGCTTGGCGACGCCCAGCGTGTCTTCGCCGCCGATGGCGATCAAGGCTTCGACACTGGTGGCGGCGAGGTTCTCCTTGATCCGGTCAACCCCGCCCTCGATCTTTATCGGGTTGGTGCGGGAGGAGCCGAGTATGGTGCCGCCGCGTGGCAGGATGCCCCGCACGGCCTGGATGTCGAGCGGCATCGTGTCGCCTTCCAGCGGGCCGCGCCAGCCGTCACGGAAGCCGACGAACTCATGACCGTAGACGCTCACCCCCTTACGCACCACAGCCCTGATCACGGCGTTGAGACCGGGGCAGTCGCCGCCCCCGGTGAGCACTCCAATACGCATGGCGGGTTCCTCCCGATGGGGGTCACCTTGATGTCAGACTCGCATTGTGCCCGCCGTCACGGGCAGTGGTCTAGACCAAACGCACAGCTCCGCGACATAAACATCGATTGCGAGGAGATTTCGTGAGTGTGTTGGCCATCGACGCCGGGACAACGGGGGTGACTGCGCTCGTTGTCACCGATAACGGGCAAATCGAGTCCATGGGCTACGAGGAGTTCAGGCAACATTTTCCCTCGCCAGGCTGGGTCGAACACAATCCCGAGGACATCTGGCAGGCCACGCTCTCCGCGTGCAGCGTAGCACTGAGCCGCGCCTCCGGCTCGCCGTCCTGCGTCGGGCTCACCAACCAGCGCGAGACCGCAGTCCTGTGGGACCGGCGTACGCTGGCCGCCCCGTGCCGGGCCATCGTCTGGCAGGACCGGCGCACCGCCGAGATGTGCGGGCGGCTGCGCGAGGCGGGCCACGAGCCGCGCGTGTCGGAGCTGACCGGGCTGCGGCTCGACCCGTACTTCACGGCCAGCAAGCTCGCCTGGCTGGCCGAGCACGAGGAGGGCGTGTGGGAGGGCGTCGAGACCGGCAACGTCGCCGTCGGGACGGTGGACTCCTACCTCATCGCCAGGCTCACGGCGGGCGCGCGGCACGTGACCGACCCGTCCAACGCCTCACGCACGCTCCTGTACGGCCTGGAGTCCGGCAGCTGGGAGCCCGAGCTGTGCGAGCTGTTCGGGGTGCCCGAACACGCCCTGCCCGAGATCGTGCCCAACTACGGACCGCTCGGCCACACCGAGCCGTCGGCCTTCCTCGGACTGGAGCTGCCGATCAGCGGGGTGGCCGGCGACCAGCAGGCGGCGCTGTTCGGGCAGACGTGCTTCGACGTGGGTGACGTCAAGTGCACCTACGGCACGGGGTCGTTCGTGCTGGCCAACCTCGGCGGGGAGATCGTCAGATCCGAAGCGGGGCTGCTGACCACCGTGGCCTGGCAGACGCCGTCGGGCGAGCGCACGTTCGCGCTGGAGGGGTCGATCTTCGTGACCGGGGCCGCCGTGCAGTGGCTGCGCGACGGTCTGGGGCTGATCGGCACGGCGCCGGAGTCGGAGGCCCTGGCGCGCATGGTGCCCGACAGCGGTGGCGTGGTGTTCGTGCCGGCCCTGACGGGGCTGGGGGCGCCGCACTGGGATCCCCAGGCGCGCGGGCTGATCACCGGCATCACCCGCGGCACCACACGGGCCCACCTGGTCAGGGCCACGCTGGAGGCGATCGCGTTCGAGGTGCGGGACGTGGTGGAGGCGATGACCGGGGGTCCGGTGCCGGTGCTCAAGGCCGACGGCGGGGCCAGCACGAACGACCTGCTCATGCAGCTCCAGGCCGACCAGCTCGGCACGGCGGTGGAGCGGCCGGTCATCCAGGAGACCACGGCGCTCGGCGCGGCGTTCCTGGCCGGGCTGGGCGCCGGGGTGTGGGGGTCGCGGTCCGACCTGCGCAAGACGTGGCAGCTCGAGCGGCGCTTCGTACCCGGCGCCCGGGACGACGCCGCCTACGAGCGGTGGCGCGCGGCCGTCCAACTGGCATCCCATCACCCGTCAACCACGGGTTGACGATCCTCGAGCGTCAACCCATGGTTGACGCTGGGCCTGCTGAGCGAGCCCGAAGGGCTGGCGACCAAGGCCATGGTGACGCTCGGGGCCTCGCCCGACGCGGTCAGGGACGCCGTCACGGCCGCGCTCGGGCCGGGCGAGGGCACATCGCCCGAATCCGTCCCGTTCGCGGCGGAGAGCAAGAAGGTGCTGGAGCTGACGCTGCGCGAGGCGCTGCGGCTCGGGCACAACTTCGTGGGCACCGAGCACCTGCTGCTGGGCGTGCTGTCCCTCGAGGAAGGGCCGGTGGTGCGGGCGCCTGCCGGGCCCTCGGCGAAGCGGGCCAGGAGGTTGGTCGTGGCGCGGCGGGTGAAGGCGGCGGCGCGGTCGGGCACGCCGTGGCCGCACCGCCGCCCCCTCATCGCGCACACCCACCGCATGGTTCCCGAGGCGAACACCCCGGCTCCGCCGCGCGCCACGTAGTAGGTGCTGTGGGAGACGGTCGCCCGCCCGCCGCAGGAGAGCGGCGACTCCGCCAGCACCTTGACGTTCCCTGGGGATCCCCGCGACACCTTGTCGGCCTCCACGCCGACCATTCCGGGAAAGCTCCTGCCCTTGGCGCCGGCGAAGATCCAGTGGCCCGGCCGGGTCACCCGGTAGACGCCCTCGGCGGGGAAGCAGTCGTACATCTGCCCCACCAGCGCGCTCTCCGGCTCCGAGTCCCGCCACAACCGGCAGAGCCGCTCCTTGTCGCAGGCGATCGTCCTGCCGTGCATCGCGATCCGCCAGTAGACGGCGTTGGCGCCGAGGAAGGCCAGGTTCGTGCCGCCGTCCCTGGCCCTGGTGACGACGCCGCGCATGCCGGGGGACCAGTACTCGTCGTGGCCCAGCGACACCACCGCGCGGGCGCCGTCGAGCACGCCCGGCTCGAGGTCGAGGTTCGTCAGGTACGCCAGAGGCACTCGGCTCTGCTCGGCCACGGCCAGCGCGTCCTTCTCGAAGTCCAGGAAGAGCCGGGCGCCGTCGTGGTCGTACGGGCGGTCGAAGGTGACGGCGCGGGAGCGGCCGTCGAACCCGCCGGGGCCCTGGTAGAGGCTACGGCCGCCCCACAGGTTGTACGCCTGCCAGGTCGTGACCGCGTTCACGATCACCACGCGCCCGGCGGTGGAGGCCGAGCGCACGGTGATCGGCACGTGGCGCTGGGCCCCGGTGGAGGCGTCGAGCCTGATCAGGTACGCGCCTTCCGGCCAGCCCGTGGTGTCCACGCTGAGCGAGGGGCGCCAGTGCGCGGCGCTCACCATGCCGGTGACCGGGCCGCCCACGACCTTCATGGGCTCCTGACGCTCCCCCTCGACCTCGGGCGACTCCCAGACCTTGGCCGGGTTCGCGCCCATGCGGAAGGCGCTGGCCGAAAAGCGCGGCGCGGTCGTGGAGACGCGCAGGTGGAAGCGCTCCCCCGGCAGGACGCTCACCTGGTCGGCGTAGCCCTCGATCTCGTGCTCCGCGCCGCGCCTGGTGATGCGCCACGACTCCTGCACGTCCGTGGTGGTGGGCAGGGTGGGCAGGGTGGGCGCCGTGGGCGGCCGCGGGGTGACCGGCACGGGAGGCGGGACCGGGGGCACGCTGGCGCACCCGGCCACCATCAGCAGCAGGACGAGGACCTTTCGCACGGGCCCATGGTCGTGACCGGCCGCCCCGGCGGGCCGCCACTTGGCCAACTCCTTACATGATCAGCACGCAGGCCGGGCGCTCGGCCTCGTACGCCTGGCCGGACGGCTGGGGCACGCCGTCCTTCAGGTCGAAGCGGGTGACGGTGTCCGACTGCTGGTTGGCCACGTACATGGTGGTCCCGTCGATGGCGAAGTGCCTGGGCCAGTCGCCGCCCGACGGCACCTCGGCCACCGGCGACAGGTCCTCGGCGCGCAGCACGGAGATCGTGTCGGGGCCGCGGTTGGCGACGTACACGAGGTCGCCCTCGATCTGGAGGTGGGACGGAGCGTTCTCGCCCTCCTGCCGGGAGGCGGGGACGACGGTGCGGCGTTCGCCGTCGATGAGGGTGACGGTCGCGTTCAGCTCGCCCGCCACGTACAGGCGGGATCCGATGAAAGCGAAGTGGCGCGGGCCCGTGCCCGGGTGGAGCGGGATCGGCTCCAGGACGGTGCCGTCGTAGCGGTAGCGGCGGATCTCGTCGGTGCCGAGGTCGGAGACGTGCAGGATCCCGTCGTGGAAAACTGCCTGGTGGGCGTGCGGCCCCTCCTGGCGGTCCTTGTCCGGGCCGGAGCCCTTGTGCCGCAGCACGATCGGATCGCCCTCGAACGCGCCCCGGGAGTCGAGGCGGTAGATGACGGCCGTCCCGTCACCGTAGTTGGCCGCCGCGAGCACGCTGCCCGTGGGGTCCACGGCGACGTGGCAGGGGCTGTCGCCCTCGCTCGGCCGCTCGTCCAGCGGGCTCAGGCTCTCCCCGGCCTGGAAGGCGGTCAGCCAGCCGCGCTGGAGCTCGCCTGCCGCGTACAGCACCGGCAAGGTGGGATGGGCGGCCAGGAACGACGGCGACGCCACTCTGGTGAGCCTGCCGCCGAGCGTGAAGATGCCTGGGCCATATCCGCCTACATAGACCTGCTTCACAGCTGGGATCCTTCCAGGGTTGACTATGGCAATGAGTTCGTTGACAGAGGCAAGGGTTTCTGAGATCAGGGCCTTCAACCGGTTCTATACGAAAGTGATCGGCGTGCTGCAGGCAAGCATGCTCGACTCGCCGTATTCGCTGACCGAGGTGAGGGTGCTGTTCGAGCTGGCGCACGCCGCGCCGACGGAGACCGGGGAGCTGCGCGCCCTGCTCGGCCTGGACGCGGGCTACCTCAGCAGGATCCTGACCCGCCTGGACGGCGACGGGCTGGTCGCGCGCGAGCGCTCCGCGTCGGACGCGCGCAAGCAGCTCGTACGGCTCACTCCCGCGGGCATGGAGACGTTCCGCTCGCTCGACGGGCGCTCGGCCGAGGAGATCGAGCGGCTGCTTGCCGCGCTGCCCGATGAGGGCCAGGAGCGGCTGGTCACCAGCATGGCCACGATCAGGCGGCTGCTGGGCTCCGGCAACAGGCGGGAAGCCTTGGTGATCAGGCCTCCGCGCACCGGCGACCTCGGCTGGGTCGCCTTCCGGCACGGCGAGCTCTACGCCCGCGAGTACGGCTGGGGCACCGAATTCGAGCAGCTCGTCGCCAGGATCGTCGGCGACCTGGACTTCTCGCGCGACGCGGGGTGGATCGCCGAGGTGGACGGGGAACGGGCCGGGTGCGTGTTCTGCGTGCACCAGGACGAGACGACGGCCAAGCTCCGGATGCTGCTGGTGGAGCCGTCCGCCCGGGGGCACGGGATCGGGCGGAGGCTCGTGGCGGAGTGCGTGCGGCACGCGAAGGCCGAGGGGTACAAGCGGATGACGCTGTGGACCCGCGACAGCCTGGTGAGCGCGCGGCACATCTACCAGGCGGCCGGGTTCGAGCTGGAGTCGGAGGAGAAGGGGACGGAGAACGGGGTCGAGGTCACCGAGCAGGTGTGGTCGCGCGACCTCCAGGCCACCAGTTGAGCGGGCCCGCCAGGCGCATCAGGCTCGGCACGAGCACCGCCCTGATCACGGTCGCGTCCACCAGCACGGCCACCGCCATGCCGACACCGAGCATCTGCACGAACGTCACCTGCGCCGTGGCGTACGCGGCGAACGTGAGCGCCAGGATGCCGCCGGCGGCCGTGATCAGCGGCGCGCCCCTCTGCAGGCCGGTGGCCACGGCCTGCTCGGTGTCGCCTGTCCTGTCGTACTCCTCCTTGATGCGGGAGAGCAGGAACACCTCGTAGTCCATCGACAGCCCGTACGCGACGCAGAGCATCAGGATCGGGATGCTGGGATCGAGCGTGCCCGTCGGGGTGAAGCCGAGCAGACCGGAGAGGTTGCCGTCCTGGAAGACCCAGACGATGGCCCCGAACATGACGCCCAGGCTCAGGGCGTTCAGCAGCGACGCCTTGATCGGGATGACCATGCTTCTGGTCATCGCGAAGAGGACCAGGAACGTGACGCCGAGCATGAGCGCCAGCACCAGGGGGAGCCGGTCGACGACCGAGGCCCGGTAGTCGGCCAGCTCGGCCGGGTAGCCGCCGATGAGGACCGCGAAGGGCGGTTCGACGGCGCGTACGGCCGCCACCAGCCGGACGGGGTCGCCGGCCAGCGCCTCGCCGGAGGGGACCACGGAGAGCCAGGCGCCCTGCCCCTGGAACCTTCGCGGGTCGCCGTCGCCTGTCCGCCGGCCGTCCGCGAACGAGCCGGCGGCGGAGTCGACCTGGGCGACCCCGGACAGGCGGGACAACGTCACGGCATACTGCGAAATATCCCCCGCCGTCCGATCTTTCGAGATGATCTGGATGGCGTCGGTCTCCTCCGCCGGGAAGGCCTGACGGATCACCTCCTGGGTCTGCCGGGACGACGCCTCCAGAGGCAGGATGCGGTCGTCCGCCACACCGAAGCGCAGCCCCAGGAACGGCGAGGCGAGCAGGAGCAGCACCGCCGTGGCCAGCCCGCCGAACACCAGCGGCCGGCGCATCACCCTGGTGGCCAGCGCATGCCAGAACCCGGACTCGCGCTCGGGCCGGATCCGCCTGGGCAGCATCGTGCCGCCGATCGAGGCGAGCACCGCGGGCAGCACGATCACCGCCGCGAACAGGCCGCCGACCACGACGGCGATGCCCGCGTACGCGAAGGACCGCAGGAAGTCGAACGGCAGCGCGAACAGCACGGCCAGAGACGTGGCCACGGTGAGCCCGCTGAACAGCACGGTCCGCCCCGCGTGTTCGACGGCCCCCGCGATCGCGCCGGCCCGGTCGGCGCCGCGCCGCGTCTCCTCGCGGAAGCGCTGGATCACGAACAGGCAGTAGTCGATGCCGAGCCCGAGCCCCATGGCCAGGGTCAGGTTGAGGGCGAACGTGGAAATCTCGGCAAATATCAGGACTCCGCGCAGGAGCGCCAGCCCGATCACCATGGCGAGCACTCCGGCCAGGATCGGCACCAGCGCCGCCATGGCACGCCGCTGGTAGAGCCAGAGCAGCACGAACGCCAGCGGGAAGATGACCAGCTCGGCCCGTACGAAGTCCTGCCTGGCCAGCGGCACGGCCTCCCTGAAGACCTCCTCCCCTCCCCCGGCCCGCACCTGGAGCAGGCCGGTGCCCTTGGTGATCTCGGGCACGAGCCTGGGCAGCACCTGTGCGCGCACCTGGCCGGCGTCCCCTGGGATGCGCACCATGATCAGCGCGTGTTTGCCGTCCTCGCTGCGCAGGGTGGCGGGCTTGCCCCTGGTCCAGTACGAGGCGGACTCGGCGACCCCCTCCTGCCCGGCGACCCGGGCGGTCAGCTCCCTGCCCTCGGCCTCAGCGGCGGGATCATCCACGGTGCCGGACCTGACGGTCACCAGGAAGATCATGTCGGGGCTGCCGGTGCCGAAGCGCTCGACCAGCTCGGCCTGCGCCCGGTCGGACTCGCTCCCCGGCGCCTCGAACCTGGCCAGCGACAGCCGCGGCACCGCCCCCGCCGCCAGCGCCGCGGCCACGATGAGCACGACGGCGGACAGCGCCAGCACGATCCTGCGGCGCCGTACGAGGAGGAATCCCAGCCTGCGCAGCGGCGGCCCGCCCGTCTCCTCCCGAGCCGGCCGGATCTGCGTGTTCACCGTCATGTCCGTCTCCCCCCGAGAAAACTCGGTAAACTACTCGTGTTTTCGTCGTCGGATCAGAAATACAAGTAAATGCTCGTATTTGTCAACGAGGAGACCCATGCCTGAACGCACGGTCCGCCGGCAGGCGCGTGGCCTGAAGCGCATGGCGGAGATCCTCGACGCCGCCGAGTCGGTGGTCGCCGAGGTGGGATATCCGGACATGACGACGAACCACGTCGCCACGCGGGCGGGGATGTCGCCTGGTTCGCTGTACCAGTTCTTCCGCAACAAGGAGGAGATCCTGGACGGGCTGGTGGCGCGCTACACCGTCGACCGGCAGGAGTTCTGGGCGGCCCGGCTGGCCGCCGTCACCCCGGAGGTGCCGCTGGAGGTGCTGGTGGGGCAGCTCGTGGACGAGAGCGTCAGGTTCAAGAGCGCGTCACCGGCGTACTGGTCGCTGCTGTACGGGTCGGCGACGGGCGATCAGCTGGCCGCGGCCTCGCAGCGTCTGCACGCCGACATCGCCCGGCAGGTCGCGGCCATGCTGCGCCGCCGCTCCCCCGATCTGCCGGAGGAACGCGCGGCGCTCATGGGGACGATGGCGGTGGCCATGGTGAAGGCGGTGATGCCGCTGGTCACCTCCGCGCCGCCCGAGCGCGGCGCGGAGCTGGTGGACGAGCTGAAACTGGCGCTGGTGCGTTACCTGGCCTGATCAACCACAGCCGGCCCGATCGACCACCGCTGGCCTGATCCACCACCGCTGGCCGGATCAACTGCGGAACGGCCCCGCCACCTCGAACGTGTGGCCCTCGGTGCGCCCGCGCCTGGCCGAGAAGTAGAGCCGCTCGCCGCCCGGCGAGAAGGCCAGCCCGGTCAGCTCCGCCCCCGGGTGGCCCTCCAGCCTGAGGAACGGCGTGACCGCGCGGTCGGGGGCGATGACGTCGATCTCCGTCGTCTCCCTGGCCACGTAGAGGTCGCCCGAGGGGGCGGCGGTGATGGCGCGCACGCCCTCGCACAGCCGGTCGAGCGTGGAGGTCTGCGCATCATAGGCCCACAGGCCCGTGTCGCCCTTGGTGGTGAAGTAGCACACCCCGCCCGCGTAGTGGCAGCCGTCGCCGCCGTCGAAGTGGCGGGCGTCCTCGACCTGGTGGCGGGCCGCCGCGCGCAGGGCCGCCGGCGAGGGCACCGTCTGCCAGCGGCCGCCGGCGCACAGCACCTCGAGCGTGCCCTCCGTCAGGTCGCCCCAGTCGCCGGGCCTGAACCGGTAGAAGCAGCCGTCGGGCTCGTCCTCGGTCATGTAGATCACGTGCCGCTCCGGGTCGCAGGCGGCGGCCTCGTGCCTGAAGCGGCCCATCGCGAGGCGGGGGCGCGCGGCGCGCGCGCCGTAGGGGTCGCACTCGAAGACGCGGCCGCGGTCGCCGAGCTCGCACGACAGCCAGGTGTGCCACGGCGTGGCGCCGCCCGCGCAGTTGAGGTCGGTGCCCGACAGGATGCGGTAGGCGTCGCCGATGGTGCCGTCGGGGCGGAAGCGCAGCGCCGAGGCCCCGCCGAGCAGCGGGAGCTCGGAGTTGGACACGTAGATCCAGCCGGCGCCGTCGGGGAAGCAGGCGCCGCCGTCGGGCGCGGCGTGCCAGGTCAGCCCGGCGACCTTGTGGCCGGAACGGGCCACCACCCTGCCGGTGAAGCCCGAGGGCAGCGCGAGGCCGTCGGCGCCCGGCAGGCCGAGCGGACCGTACGGGCTGGTGCCGCCCCGCCAGAGCGGCCCCGTGCGGAGGAGAGTCTTGTGGGACATCGTGGGCCTCCCTCTAGGTGCCACGCTAGTCGACCGCACCGACATGAATGGCAGGGACTCGCGACATCAAACTCTGCGCAAACCCCGGACTCCCTCCGCGCGATCACGCGGCCAACACCCGTACACGAACCGGCGACCCGCGCCCGTCCCGCCCTTTCGACAGGACCGCGGTCCGGCGGGACCGCCGCTTCACGTGCCGCTCGCGGCATGCCGAAGCCCGGGCTCCCCGATCGGGCTCCCGGGCTTTCGGCAGATCGGTCAGGCCGTCCGGTCAGGCCATGGCCTGGAACATCCAGTGCTGCTTGTCGATGTCCTGCGCCACCGAGATGAGCAGGTCCTGAGTGACCGGGTCGGGCTCTTCGGTGGCCCGGACGCGCTCGTGCATGCGCTTGCTGACGCCGCTCAGCAGGTCGGTGATCGTCGCCACCACCTTGCCGTCCTCCAGCCAGCCGGACTCCGGCTGCTGGAGCTTCGTGGCCCTGGCGACCGTGGCCGAACGGCCGTCCGGGTTGGCGCCGATCGCGACGGCGCGTTCGGCGATGGTGTCCATGTGCCTTCTGGCCAGTTCGGTGAGCTCGTCGAGCTGGAGATGGATCGAGCGGAAGTGAGGGCCGATGAGGTTCCAGTGTTCTTGCTTGGCGACCAGCGAGAGGTCGATGAGATCGACCAGGGCGCCCTGCAGAGCCTCCGCGACGGTGTTCTTGGCCTCGCCCGAAAGTGGGCCGGTAATCGCGGCCATGTCGTGTTCCTCCCCGTAGGTCGGACTTTTCCCTATTTAGAACGACAACGACGTGGCGGCAGGCATTCCGGCTTGTTGTTGACAGTGTAATAATGACAGTGTCATCGTGGAGGTATGAGCGACACCTGGACCATCGGCGAGCTGGCCGAACGCGCGGCCCGCGCCCTGCGCGGCGGGGGGTCGCCGGTCAACGGCCGGGTCCGTGACGTGCCCGGAGAGCGGCTGATCAGGTGGTACACGACGATCGGCCTGGTGGATCCGCCGTTGACCAGGCGCGGCAGGATCGCCCAGTACGGCAGGAGGCACCTGCTGCAGCTCGTGGCCGTCAAGCGCCTGCAGGCGGCCGGCCACTCGATCGCCCAGATCCAAGCGGCTCTGGCCGGCGCCACGGATCGCATGCTGGAGGCCACCGCCGGCCTGGCGCCTACCTCCGGGGCGGACGCCACACCGAGGCTCGGCGCCGCTCCCCACCTGGAGAGCGCCCCCGGCCTGGAGGGCTCATCGGGGCTGAACGACGTGGCGGGGCCGGGACGCACAGCGCGGCCGGACGACGCAACGTCACCGGACGCGGCGGCTCGGCCGGACACGACATCCCGGCCGGACGGGGCGACTCGACCGGACGGGGCGGATCGGCTGGAGGACGCGTTGCTCAGCGAGCCGCCGCTGAGGCACGGGCCCACGCCCACCGGCCGCGCGAGACTGGCGACAGATACCACGTACGACGGCCCAGGACGCGGTGCCGATGCCACACACGATGACCCGGGATGCGATACCCGAGCCACGCACGACGGCCCGGGACGCGCGACCCGGGCCACACACGACGGCGCGGGACCGGCTGCCGGTGCCCGAGTGGACGATGCGGGTGCCGCTACCGGCATAGGTGCCGAGCGGGACGGTGTCACGACCGAGCGCAGTGCAGCCGAGCGCGGCGTGATGCGTTCCGATGACGACGCGGCACAGGCCAGGACCGGCACCACGCACACCCGAGACGGCGTCGCGCGCGCCGACGGGGAGAGCGCGCGCGAGCGGTTCTGGGCTGATCGGCCGGGGAAGGCCGCCACACGGGCGGCAGGGACGGCCGGTCAGGGGGCGACCCATGACGAGCCGGGCGTGCCCCGGACGGTTGCCCCGATGGTCACAGGGGTCAGGCTGGCGGACGGGGTGCGGCTCGTGCTGGACGCGGGCCGGGTCCCGTCCGAGGAGGACGTTCAGGCGGTGCTGGCGGCGGCGGCGCCGCTGATCGCGGTGCTCAAAGAGAGGGAACTCACGTCAACTATCACCGACTGAAGCCGGTGGTTTGCTCTCACGGTCCCGTCTGGCTGAAGGGAGGCCGGTAGCGTGTGGCTGGTTGACAGCAGCCCAGCCCGCGACGCCGCGTTGGGCGATGTTGCGGGCTGCGATGTGGTCGGCGTGCCCAGCGAGGCCGCACCGGGTGCAGGCGAAGTGGCCCCGTGCCGGCCGGTTCGCCCTGCTGGTCCATCCGCATTCCGGGCAGGCCTGGCTGGTGTAGGCGGGATCGACGCGGCCGGTGGGGGTCCACAGGGACACGATGCGGGCATCTCGGTTCCAGCTCATCAGGCGCGCGTTGTAGGGGATGGCGCCGTGCGGGCGGAAGATGTGGGCGCGTTTCTTGGTGGCGCGGCGGTTGGCGTAGGCGCCGGCGACCCGGGCGATGGCGCGCACGGCTGCTTGGGCGGCCAGTCCGCCGAAATGGGCGCGCGCTTGGTGGTAGGCGAGCCGGTGCAGGTCCAGGATGGGGAAGACGCGCTGCTGCCAGGCCAGGTGGGAGATGTAGGTGGCTGCCTGGTTGCACACCTGCACCGCGGTGGCCAGGGCGGGGGTGGGGGCGAGCCGCAGTTGCACGACCGAGGGCAGGCCGTGCCGTTTGGCGGCCGAGCGGCGGATCGCCATCGCGCACCTCCTGTCACTGGAGCATCACCCACCGCAAGATTACTGGCTGTTACCGAGCTTTTCCATACTGTTTTCGAAAGGAGGGGTGGCGCTTCCTCCCGGCCCTGAAGGACCGGGTCTCCGCGCCACAATCCAGATGAAGATCACTTCGCTGGAGCCCGCACGGTGCCTGCCGGTGCCGGACGCCGGGTTCGGCGCGCTGCGGACGGAACGCGGCAACCTGCCGCTCGAGAGTGTGGACGTGGCCGCCGACATCTCCGGGCTCATCGCCGGGGTCGAGGTCACGCAGGGGTTCAGGAACCCGTTCGACGTCACGCTCGAGGCCACGTACGTCTTCCCGCTGCCCGACAGGGCGGCCGTCACCGGGTTCAGGATGGAGGCCGACGACCGGGTGGTCGAGGGCGTGCTGAAGGAGCGCGGCCAGGCCAGGGCCGACTACGACCAGGCGCTGCGCGAGGGCAGGCGGGCGGCGATCGCCGAGGAGGACCGGCCCGACGTGTTCACGATCAGGGTGGGCAACATCCTGCCCGGCGAGCGCGTCTCGGTCAGGCTGACCATGAGCCAGCCGCTGCCGTACGAGGACGGGGCGGCCACGTTCCGCTTCCCGCTGGTCGTGGCCCCGCGCTACATCCCGGGCAGCCCCATAGACGGCCCGCCCGCGGGCGACGGCGCCGCGCCCGACACCGACGCGGTGCCCGACGCGTCCAGGATCAGCCCGCCCGTCCTGCTGCCCGGCTTCCCATACCCCGTGCGCCTGTCGCTGCGCGCGAGCGTGGACGCGGCCGGGCTGGAGCTGCGTGAGATGGCCTCCAGCCTGCACGTGGTCGAGGAGGAGGGCAATACGGTACGCCTGCGTCCGGGCGAGCGGCTCGACCGCGACTTCATCCTGCGGATGTCGTTCGAGGCGTCCACGTCGCTGCAGCTCGACGGCCGGGACGGCGCCGGCACGTTCGCGCTCACGGTCGTGCCGCCGCCGCTCCAGTCCACGCGCACGCCGCGCGACCTGGTGCTGGTGCTCGACCGTTCGGGCAGCATGGGCGGCTGGAAGATGGTCACCGCGCGCAGGGCCGCGGCCCGCATCGTCGACACGCTGACGGAGCAGGACAGGTTCGCGGTGCTGACGTTCGACTCCGTGGTGGAGGAGGCGTTCGAGGGGCTGGTGGAGGCGTCCGACCGCAACCGCTACCGCGCCGTCGAGCACCTCGCCCGCGTGGACGCCCGCGGCGGCACCGAGCTGCTGGAGCCGCTGCGCCGGGCCATCGCACTCCTGGGCGCCAGGAACGAGCGCGAACGCGTCGTCGTGCTGGTCACCGACGGCCAGGTGGGCAACGAGGACCAGATCCTGGAGCAGGTCGGCGGCGCGCTGTCGGCCATGCGCGTGCACACGGTCGGCATCGACCGCGCCGTGAACGCCGGCTTCCTCGGCCGCCTGGCCGGGCTCGGCGCGGGCCGGTGCGAGCTGGTCGAGTCGGAGGACCGGCTGGACGCCGCCATGGAGCAGATCCACCGCAGGATCGGCGCTCCCCTGGTGACCGACCTCTCGCTCAAGGGCCTCGACGTCGAGCCGGACACGGTCACCCACCTCGGGTCGATCTTCCCCGGCGTGCCGCTGCGCGTGTACGGGCGCTACCGTGCGGGCTCCTCGCTGACCGTACGCGGGATGGCCGCGGACGGGCCGTGGGAGGAGCAGGTCGCGGGCGTGACGGTGGACAATCCGGCCATCCGCGCCGTCTGGGCCCGCGCGCACCTGCGCGAGCTCGAGGACCGGTACGCCATGGGCGAGCACGACCTGGAGCCGCGGATCGTGCGAACCTCGCTCGAGTACGGCGTGCTGTGCCGCTTCACCGCGTACGTGGCGATCGACACCAGGCAGGTCGCCGAGGGCGGTCCGGAACACCGCGTCATCCAGCCGGTCGAGCCGCCGAGCGGGTGGGAGCTGCCGCAGGCCCCGCCGATGATGGGCTTCGCGGCGCAGGCGGCGGTGATGGCCGCTCCGCCGATGGGAGTCCAGCGGATGCGGCTCCCCGAGCCGGGCCTCGGCCTGCCCGACATGGATCAGGGGTTGATCGCCGGCGGCCCGCCGGGAGCCTCAGAGGGGTTCGGCGGGCCCCGGATGCCCGCGCGGCCGCCGGCGCCCGCCCCGCCCGGTGGCGGCGCGCGCGGGTGGGGTGGTGCCATGCCGAAGCCCGGCCCGCGCCCGGCGCACCGGCTGGAGTCGGTCAGGCCGCAGCTGGTGGCGGAGCTCGAGCGGCTGAAGGCGCTGCCCGTGCCCGACCTGCTGTACCTGGCGGACCTGGGCTCGCGGCTGGCCGCGCTGGCGGCGTACCTCGGGGGGAACGAGCAGCTGGAGGCGCTGGCCCGCGAGCTCGAGGCCGCCGAACGGCCGGGCGCCGACGCCCAGGCCCTGCACGAGCGCGCCGTGGAGGTCCTCACGACCCTCGTGGGCGACGACCACGGGCCGGGTCGCCGCGGCTCCTTCTGGAAGCGCGCCTAGGCACGTGCGGAGGGGCGGTTACATGATCGGGTCCCACTGTTTCATGAGGACGATCTCGTAACCGCCCACCGCCGTGTACGGGTCCTCCCGGAGGATGTCGCGCAGCTCGGCCTCGTCCGCCACCTCGTACACGTGCAGCGCCCCTGTGTCGTCCGCCCAGGGACCGGCGGTCACCAGCCGTCCCTGCTCCTTGAGCCGCCGCAGGTGCTCCCGGTGCGCGGGCCGGGCCGCCAGGCGGCTGGGGGCGTCGTCGAAGGCTATTTCCAGTACGTATCTCGCCATGCCCGCACGTTAGGGCCCGGCCGGCCGGATGCTCAGCATCGCGGGTCACCGGGGTGGTGTATCACGGGATACATGACGTACACGCTGGCCGACCTGCCGATGTTCGGCGGGCTCGACGACGGGCGGCTGCGCGGGCTCGAGGCGCTGACGCGGCGGCGGCGCTACCCGGCCGGGCAGGTGCTGTGCACCGAGGGCGATCCGGCCGAGCACCTGATCGTGCTGCTCGACGGGCGGGTGAAGGCGGGGCGGGTGAGCGCTGAGGGCAAGGAGGTGGTGCTCGCCGTGGAGTCCGCGCCGGTCGCGTTCGACAAGACGGCGCTCCTCGTGGACGGCCCGCACCGGGCGACCCGGACGGCCTTGACGGCGGTGGAGGTGGCGTACCTGCCGCGCTCCACGGTGCTCGAGCTCGTCGCCGCCGAGCCGTCCGTCGCGGCGCGGCTGCTGCGCACGCTGGCCGCCACCGTGCGGGACCTGGACGAGCGGCTCACCGACGCGGTGGTGCGCGACGTGCCCGCACGCGTGGCCACCTGGCTGGTACGCCGGTGCGCGGCCGGCCGGGTACCGCTGCACGCGGGGCAGGCGGGCCTGGGCGCCGAGATCGGCGCAACCCGGGTGAGCGTCAACCGGGCCCTGCGCGGGTTCGAGCGCCGGGGCCTGATCGAGATCCGCGCCGGCGAGGTGATCGTGGTGAATGCCGAGGCCCTCGCCCGCCTGGCCGCCCTCCCGGCCCCCGCGCCCTGATCCCCTCCACCAGGCACCGGTGGCGAGTCGCGACCCCGTCCGCCGGCCGCACACGTGAAGCGGCGGCGGCGCCGGTCAAGGCGCGTAGCCGCCCCCATGGACGCGACCAGGACGGGGCTCGCGTGCCGGCGGCCGGGGGCGGCACCTTCCGGTAAGCAGTGAGCGGGGCGGTTCGAACGGCGCAGTCGCCCCGGGGGGGAGGTGGCGGTGAGGGTGGGCGGCGGAGTGCTCGTACCCTGGACTCGTGACTGCACTTGTCCTGGACGGCGGCCTGTCCACCCAGCTCGAACGCCTCGGCGCCGACCTCGGCGACGAGCTCTGGTCCGCGCGGTTGCTGCTTGAGCAGCCCGAGCTGATCAGGCGCGTGCACGCCGACTACTTCGCGGCGGGGGCCGACGTGGCCACGACCGCCAGCTACCAGGCCACGATCCCGGGCTTCGTCCGGCGCGGGCTTGACGTGGCGGCGGCCGAGCGGCTGATCAGGCTGTCGGTGGAGCTGGCCGCGCAGGCACGCGACGAGGCCGGTCGCGGGCTGGTGGCGGCCTCGGTCGGCCCGTACGGCGCCTACCTGGCCAACGGCGCCGAATACACCGGCGACTACGGCCTCGACGAGGACGGCCTGTTCGAATGGCATCTGCCGCGCTGGGAGATCCTCGCCTCGGCCGGTGCCGACCTGCTGGCCTGCGAGACGATCCCGTCCTATCCGGAGGCGCGGGCGCTGGCCAGGCTGCTGGCCCGCACGCCCGAGGTGAAGGCGTGGGTGAGCTTCTCCTGCCGCGACGCCGAGCGGCTCAACGACGGCACGCCGATCCGCGAGGCGGCCGCCCTGTTCAGCGGAAACCCGCAGATGGTGGCCGTGGGGGCGAACTGCACCGCGCCGCGGCACATCCCCGGGCTGATCTCGCGCCTGTCCGGCGGGCTGCCCGTGGTGGTCTACCCGAACTCGGGCGAGACCTGGGACGCCGGGCACCGCCGCTGGCTGGGGCTGGCCGACCCGGTGGAGTTCGGGCAGGCGGCCAAGGAGTGGCAGCAGGCGGGCGCGTCGCTGATCGGCGGGTGCTGCCGTACGACTCCGGAGCACATCGCGCAGATCCGCGCCCACCTCTCCTGAGACCCCGGACCCCGCCTGCGCGGGGTCCGGGAAGAGGAGTGCTAGGCGGGCACCGACGTGGCGCCGCGGCGGCGGCTCAGCACGCCGTCGAGGGCCAGCGCGCCGCCGCCCGTGAAGCCGATGGCCAGGCTGGCCGCCGCCAGCGCCAGGACGAACTCGTAGCCGCCCTCGCCGGCGCTGAAGCCGGCCGCGCCGTGCACGAACACGATGGCGCCCACCATGTCGATGGCCAGCAGCGTGCCCACGATCGGCAGCGCCGCGCCGAGGATCAGTGCCAGGCCGCCCACCACCTCCAGCACCGCCACGGCCGGGGCGGCCACGGACGCCAGCGGGATGCCCGCGGACTCGAAGAACTTGGTCGTGCCCGCGATGCCCATGGCCGCGAACTTCTGGTAGCCGTGCACGAGGAAGATCACTCCGATGGCGATCCTCGCGAGCAAAAGGGCGACGGGGCGCGCCTGGTCGAACATTCGATCTCCTTGAGAGTCATTCAGATTTGAACAACCACCCTAGCCGAATGTTCAAATCTGAACAACACTGTAGAATGAGGCCGTGACGGACGACCCCCGATGGCTGGACGAGACGGAGATGGCGGCCTGGCGCGCCTTCCTGTCCACTTCCCACCTGCTCGAGCGGCGGATCGAGGAGCAGCTCAAGGCCGCTGCCGGGCTGACGCACCCGCAGTACGAGATCCTGGTGCGGCTCGCCGAAGCACCCGGACGTCAGATGCGCATGACCGAGCTGTCCAGGGGCGCCGTGGTGACGAAGAGCGCACTGACGTACCAGATCACCCAGCTCGAGAAGGCGGGCCTGGTGGAACGCGCCACCTGCCCCAGCGACGAGCGCGGAGTGCTGGCGGTGCTCACCGACGCGGGCATGCGCTGTCTGGAACGGGTGGCGCCGGGGCACGTGGAGGTCGTGCGCGAATATCTGATCGACCGGCTCAGCCGCGAGGAGCTGCAGGCGATGACCACGGCCATGCGGAAGACCGAGGCGGTGCTGCGCGCCTCAGGGTGAGGTCAGCTCTTGGCGGCGGCAGCCGCGCGCGCGGCGCGCTCCATCTCGACCCGCGCGCTGGCGGCGTACTTGTCGACGTATTCCTGCCCGGACAGCTCCATCAGCGCGTACATGATCTCGTCGGTCACGGCGCGCAGCACCAGCCGGTCGTCCTCCATACCGTAGTAGCGGGAGAAGTCGAGCGGCTTGCCGAACTTGACCCCGGGCCGGATCCCGAGCTTGGGCAGCGGCCGTCCCGGCGGCATCATCTCGTACGTGTTGACCATGGCCCACGGGATGACCGGCGCCCGTGACTCCAGGGCGAGCCGGGCCACGCCGGTCTTGCCCTTGTAGAGCCGCCCGTCGGGCGAACGGGTGCCCTCGGGGTAGATGCCGAGGATCTGGCCCTCGCGCAGGATGCGCAGGCCGGTGCGGAGCGCCGCCTCGCTGGCCTTGCCGCCCGAGCGGTCGATCGGCACCGTGCCGACGCCGCTGAAGAACAGGCGGGTGAAGAAGCCCTTGACGCCGCGCCCGGTGAAGTAGTCGGCCTTGCCGAGCGAGATGACCTTGCGGCGGATCTGCAGCGGGCCGAAGAAGTGGTCGGCGAACGACAGATGGTTGCCGGCCAGGATCGCGGGCCCCTGCTTGGGCACGTTTTCCGCGCCCTCCGTCCACGGCCGGAAAACGGCGAGGAGGAACGGACCCAAGATGGCCTTGACCACCCAGTAGAACACCCCGGCACCTCTTCTCCAGCAGGTTTCTGGCGACCATAGTCATCTTCCCATCCCGAGCGCCATGCTCCTACCTCAGCTCTCGCACAAACACCCCGGAACGTGCGACGATCGGGCAGTTCCGGGATGAAATTCCGTCAAGGAGCTGTTATGCCGCTCATGCCAGGCGCGGAGCCCTACCACCACGACGGAGGCCAGATCGGTGTGCTGCTCTGCCATGGGTTCACCGGCACCCCGCAGTCACTGCGGCCGTGGGGGGAGTTCCTGGCCGGGCACGGGGTGAGCGTCTCGCTGCCCCGCCAGCCCGGGCACGGCACCACGTGGCAGGAGATGAACAGGACGCGCTGGGAGGACTGGTACGCCGAGGTGGAGAAGGCGTTCGCGGATCTCCAGGGACGCTGCCAGAATGTGTTCGTGGCGGGGCTGTCGATGGGCGGCTGCCTGGCGCTGCGCCTCGCCGAGGTGCACGGCTCGGCGATCAGCGGCGTGGTGGCGGTCAACCCGTCGATCGCAAACGACGTGCCGCTGCTCAAGCTCGCTCCGCTGATCAAGTGGTTCGTGCCGTCGGTGGCCGGCGTCGCGAACGACGTCAAGAAGCCCGGCGTGACCGAGCTGGCCTACGCCCGCACCCCCGTGAAGGCGGCCGCGTCGCTGCCCGCGCTATGGTCGCTGGTGCAGGCGGACCTGGCGAAGGTGACACAGCCGCTGCTGGTTTTCCACAGCGCGGAGGACCACGTGGTCAAGCCGACGAGCGTGGCGATCATCCGCGAGAAGGTCCCGCAGGCCACGATCGAGGAGCTTACCGATAGCTACCATGTTGCGACGCTTGACAACGATGCCGACAGGATCTTTGCCGGTAGCCTCGACTTCATCCGGACACATGCCTCGGTACCCTTGCAGAGGGACTGATCGCACCCAGGGGGAAGTCGCGATCGCTGTGGAGAGGCCCATCTAGGTGACGCCCCAGAGTGAGGACGAGGTCTGGCGTCAGATCGTCGCGTCCTTCAACGACACCGCCGAGCGTGACTCGGCCGACCAGCCATGGCCGGACAGCGAGAACGTCCCCCCCGAGCCCACCCGCCGGGTGGTGAAACCCTCGGAGGAGCCCGAGCCCGACGAGGACTCCGCCGAAGAGGACCAGGAGGACGGGGAGGGCCACTTCGAGCCGCCCCCGCCGCCTCCGCTGCCCAAGCTCGACCTGCCGACCAAGCTGGCGTGGGTGGCGCTGTTCGGCGGGCCCGCGTACCTTCTGGTCGCCGCGATGGCGAGCTGGCACATGGAGGGCTGGGCGCTGTTCACGGCGGTGGCGGCGTTCATCGGCGGGTTCGTGGCACTGGTCGTGCGCATGGGCGACGGCCCGCCCAACGACTCCGGCTGGGACGACGGCGCCGTCCTGTGACCGCGCGGTGGCGGCACGGCCCCGCCGCCACCAGACGCCCATGGGAACGGCGCATCGGAGCGACCCCGCCGCGACGAGACGCCCACACCGGCTGTGGCTGAGGTCCCTCTGAGGCGAGAAGCGGGAACGGCGCATCGCAGCCGCCACCGCCGCAAGCGCTCGAGGGGCCTCAGCCCACGACGGAGAGGCGGAGCCGGGACCACCCGAGGAGGTGGGGGGCCGTCAGGACTTCGAGGTGACGCTCTTGGGCGCGAACGACTCGACCACGTCGGTGTAGCGGTCGCGGGTGTCGACCGCGTGCCCCACGCCCCACACCGCGCCCTTGCCGGCGAGGTAGGCCACCGCCTGGAGCCGTACGCTGCTCCTGTCCTTCTGGGCGCCGCCCCGGATGGTCTCGCAGTCGCCCTTCTCGCACCGCATCATGAACGGCTCCGTGGCCCGCGACGGATCGTAGCCGGCCATCCAGTAGCGGCCCTTGCCGTCGCCGGTCACGCCGTAGAGCCGGGCGTCGGAGTCGGAGTCGGGCAGCGGCTGCTGGTGCCAGCGCTTGCCGTTCCAGACCAGCATGAGGGGCGAGATGTCGCCAGGCCCGCGGTAGACGCCGCCGACGGCCACCGCCCGCTTGGCGCTGTCGGCCTGCACGTCACGCAGGTAGCCGCCGGGGATCGAGGGCACCGGCATGGACTTCCACGACCCGCCCGAGTAGTGCACGATCAGCGGCGCGGAGCCCGTGTCGCCGACGGCGAACCCGCCGGCCACCGCGTAGAGCGCGCCCTCCTCCTTGGTCTGCTGCACGGTCCAGGAGTTGCCCTGGCCGGTGAGGATGAGCCCCTGCTTGTCGCGGCTGCCGACCGCGACGATCCGCCCCGACTTGGCGTCGACGCCGCCGAACCAGTCTCCTGCCCGCAGCCCCTGCGGCCGGACCCGGTCGAACCCCGCGACATCGCCGTGGGCGATGTACGGCAGCCCGTCGTGCCCGTCGCCGACCGCCCACACGTCGGACGCGGAGCCGGCGGCCAGCCCGCGCAGGTTTCCCGCGGACGCGGCGTCGCGGACGGGCACCTCGGACCAGTCGCTGCCGTCCCAGTGGCGGATGGTGCCGCGGTTCTTCCAGACGTCCCAGATCTGCTGCTGGCCGACGGCCCACACGTCGCTGGAGGAGACGGCGAGCACGTCGGAGAGTGAGCCGTCGGCCTGGAGGCGCACGCTGGTCGACTGCTGCCACGCCTCTATCGTGGCGGGCCGGCGAGGTTCGGCATGCGCGGCGGGCGTGACCTGCGTCAAGGCCACGGACGTCGCCAAGATCAAGGAGAGCGCACGCCGCTGAGAGCGACGGGTCATGAGCAAATGCTACGGGCTGGGGGGCACGTCTTGCCCGTTAGTGCCCAACTCGCAACTCTGCGATAACGGGCAGATGGTCGCTGGCCTCGGCCAGATCGGCGATCGGGGCGTCGACTCCCCCGCACGACACGACACGCAGGTCGCGCGCGGCGAACACGGCGTCGATGCGGAGCGCGGGCCGGGCTGCCGTGAACGTCAGCCCGTCGCCCTTGGGGGCCACGGCATAGCAGTCGGCCAGCAGCGCGGCGAGGAAGCGCCAGGCGGGCTGGTGTGCCTGCTCGTTGAGGTCGCCGCAGAGCACGATCGTCGCCCCGAAGCGGCTGGCCGCCCGCTCCATCAGCGCCACGGCCTCGGCGGCGTGGTGCACCCTGGCCGGGTCGTTCAGATCCAGGTGGAGGGAGCCGACCGCCAGGCGGGCCCCGTCCACGTCCACCACGGCGAGCGCGAGCCCGCGGCGCTCCAGCCCGGTGAAGAACCGCAGCGTGTGGCTCTCGGCGTGCAGCACCCTGACGTGCGGGCCGGTGAACACGGCCACGCCGCCCACCCTGCCGGGGGTGGCCACCCGCATGCCCGCCGCGGCGGCCAGGGCACTGCGCCGCCCCTTCCTGAGCCTCGGCGCCTCCTGCACGCAGAGCACGTCGGCGCGCATGGCGCTGATCACCCGGGTCAACGCGGGCACGCTGTCGCGCATCCCGCGTACGTTGTAGGTCGCGACCCTGATCGTCAGCGCCGCCTGGCCAGGTCGGCGGCGCCCACCACCCCCGCGGAGGCGCCCAGCTCGGCCAGCCTGATCTCGGCGAGCGGCCGGTGGCCGCGGCCGGTCAGCCGCTCGGCGAAGGCCTGGCGGGCCCGGTCGATGAACAGATCGGCGGCACGGGAGACCCCGCCGCCCACGATGAAGCAGCCGGGGTCGAGGACGCCGGCCAGGTCGGCCATGCCCTGGCCGAGCCAGTCGGCCAGGCTGGCGAACGCGGCCAGCGAGGCCTCGTCGCCCAGCCGCGCGGCCTTGGTCACCTCCTCGCCCTCGATCTTGCCGCCGGCCAGCCCGAGCAGGATCTTCGCCTGCTCCGGGCGCGCCTCGGCGATCTCCCTGGCGTCCTTGACGAGGGCCTGGCCGCTGGCGTACTGCTCCCAGCAGCCGACGTTGCCGCAGCCGCACTGGCGCCCTCCGGGCAGCACCTGCATGTGCCCCAGCTCGGCGCCCATGCCCCAGCGGCCGCGGTAGAGTGCGCCGTCGAAGACCAGGCCGCCGCCGATGCCGGTGCCGAGCGTGATGCAGACCACGTGGGACTGGCCCCGCCCGGCGCCGAACCTGGACTCGCCCCAGGCCATGGCGTTGGCGTCGTTCTCGATCACGACCGGCAGCCCGACGAGGCCGCTGATCTTCTTCTGCAGCGGCTCCTCGCGCCAGGCGAGGTTGGGGGCGAAGCGCACGATCGAGCGGGTCTCGTCGACGAACCCGGCGGCGCCGACCCCGACGGCCTCGATGTCCCTGCCCGCGCTCAGCTCGCGAACGACGTCGGCCACCGTCTCGGCCACCAGGTCGGGGCGGTCGGCGGCGGTGGGCCTGAGCGCGTGTTCGACGATCTCGCCCTTGTCGTCGACCACACCGGCGGCCACCTTGGTCCCGCCGATATCGACACCGATCGTGAGCATTGCCCCGCCTCTCCCTATCCCAGATCTATGTGTTCCACGTTGTCGTGGCGGTCCCGCCGATCGCGGTCGTCGCGCGGCCCGCGGGGGGCGGGCTTGCTCAACGCGTCGATCGCGCCACGGAACGCGGCGAACAGCTCGCCGCCCGCGGCCATCAGGTGGCCCGTCACGTCGCCACCCGACTCACGCTGCGCCGCGATGGCCCGGCACCACGGGCAGGCGCGGCAGATGTACTCGTCATGGGGCTCGGACACGGCCTCCTCCCACACGTCTCTTTCCCTGCGGCCGCCGCCGGTGAACGAGTTGAACACGCTCTTGCCGACCTGGCGGGTCGCCCGCCCCTGGATCGACTCGAACAGCTTGCGCGCCTCGTCGGCGACGGTGCCGATCGGGTCTTTGTCGTTGCCGTTGTTGCTCTCGGTCATGGGCCCTCCCTGCGTATGGGTCGCTCATCCTCCTCAACTCATCAGGTTGCGGATTCGCTCCCCGGGCTGAAACCTACCCGCAGCACGCCGTCCCGGAGCGCGGCTCCACTGATCTTCCTGCGGGACAGCGCCGTGGGCAGCGCCAGGATCCTCCGGTACGGCCCGGCCGTGATGATCAGCTCGTCGCCCTTGCGGGCCAGGTCGACGTCGCCGCGGTCGGCGCCGGGCAGGGCGAGCACCAGCTCGTCCGCGCTCATCCGCAGCGGCGGCTCGACGGCGTGTGCGGCGAACGGGTCCCACTCGCCGTACATCGCCTCGCCCACCGAGGCCAGCACGTCCTCGCCGACGGGCTCGGCGGGCAGGTAGGGGACGACGTGGATGGGCAGCGGGGCGAACGACTGCTCCGCCTCGGCCAGCAGTCTGGACTGCGCCGCCGCCCACTGGGCACGCCACTCGTCGGCGCCGCCGGTGGGGAAGACCCGGTTGGCGATGACGGCGTCGACGCGGTAGCCGTACAGGCTGAGTGAGGTGAGGGTGCGCCTGGCCTCGGCGAGCACCACGGACTCCGGCGTGAGCACCAGCCGCACGGAGGCGTGGTCGCCGGTGAGCAGCTCGCGCACCTCCATGAGGCCGCGGTGCAGGCGTTCGCCCGCGCTCATGACCTCCTCGCCGGGCGCGCTGACGTGGGCCACGCTGCGCACGAACGGCGAGACCAGCCGCACGAGCTTGCGGCCGACCGGCAGCAGCCTGCTGACGTGCCAGTCGAGCGCCTCGGGCAGGGCCAGCAGCCGCAGCGTCTCGGCGGTGGGCGCGCAGTCGACCACGATCACGTCCCAGCGGCCCTCGCGGGCGTGCTCGCGCAGCTCGAGCAGGGCGATGAGCTCCTCGGCGCCGGGCAGCACGGTGATCTCCTCGGAGGTGATCTCGTCGAGGCCCAGCTCGCTCAGCACCCCCTTGGCGTACTGCTGCAGCTCGCCCCAGTGGCGCTCCAGCGACTTCTGCGTGTCGACCTGGTGGAGGTGGAGGCCCGGCGCGATCTCGCCGGGCTCGACGGCGAGCGCGTCGGCCAGCGAGTGCGCGGTGTCGGTCGAGACGACCAGCGTCTTGAGCCCGCGCCTGGCGGCGAGCGTGGCCGTGGCGGCGGCGGCCGTGGTCTTGCCGACGCCGCCCTTTCCGGTGAAGAGCAGAACCCGGGGACTCAACTCAGCGGCCTTCGACGCGCTTCTTGAGGCCCTTGAGCGCGGTGTCCACGATCACCTTCTCCGCCTTGCGCTTGATCATGCCGATCATGGGGACGCTGAGATCGACCGTGAGCTCGTACGTCACCTCCGTGCCACTGCCCGTGTCGGCGAGCCGGTAACTCCCGCGGAGATCGGAGACCATCTTCCCCGGCTCGACCACGTTCCAGCGCACGCCGTCGTCGCCCTGCCAGGTGTAGCCGAGGGTGTAGGTGTCGCTGATCATCCCGGCGTCGAGGACGAACCGCACCGTCTCCGGCCGGCCGTCGCCGTCGCTGGTGAGGACCTCGGCGCTCTTGACCTGTCCGGCCCACTCCGGGTAGGAGGGGAAGTCCGCGATCACTGCCATGACCTCGGGCCGGCCTGCGCTGATGGTGGTGCTCGAAGTGGTGCGGTCAGCCATGCGACCACCGTAGTGCAGAATCCGCTACTTGCGGTGGACCGCTGCACGCGGCCCACCGTAGTGCACAACCCGCGACTTGCGGTGGACCGCTCAACAGAGCGGCCGCTTGGGTCACCACTCGAGGACGAACGGAACGCCCTTCCCCCGGAAATGGCCCACGTTCACGCATTCGGTGCGGCCGATGCGGGTGCGTGCGTGCAGCGGGTTGTGGACGTGGCCGAACAGGGCATAGCGCGGCTGCGTACGCCTGATCGCCGCCAGCGTGGCCTCGCTGCCGCGTTCGAACCTCCTGGCCACGACGTCGTAGAGCAGCTCGGGCACGGCCGGCGGGATGTGGCAGCACAGCACGTCGACCTCGCCGACCGCCTCCACCTTGGCCGCGTACTCCTCGTCGCCGATCTCGTACGGCGTGCGGTAAGGCGTCTGGAGCCCCCCGCCCACGAACCCGAACCGCAGGCCGCCGATCTCCACCACCTGCCCGTCGAGCACGTGGAGGCCGGGCCTGAGGTAGTCGCCCCACAGGCGCGGCAGGTCCACGTTGCCGTACGTGAGGTAGGCCGGGGTCGGCATGGCGGCGAAGAGGATCTCGTACTGGGAGCGCACGTGGCGTTCGATGTGCTCGCGCGGGTCGCCGCCCAGCGTGGCCCACAGGCGCGCCGACATGGCCCTGGCCTCGTCGAACCGCTTGGCCGTGCGCAACGCGATGAACTCCGCGGCCTGCTCGGCGCCGAACAGGTCGGGGAAGATGCCCTGCCCGTGGTCGTCGTAGTCGATGAAGAGGATCAGATCGCCCAGGCAGATCAGCGCGTCCGCACCGTCGCCCGCCCTGGCCAGCGCGTCGGCTCTGCCGTGGACGTCGCTGACGACATGGATCTTCATGGGGCAGATCCTATTCACCATGGCTGCTAGCGTGAGCGTTGAGACTACCCGTCCGTAACTTGACGCGGTAACGTCCAGGCGGTCCCCGAAGAGGAGTTTGATCCGTGCGCGAGTACAGCGTTCCCGTCCTGGTCGATGTGCCTGCTTCCGCCAGCCTGTCCGACATCGTCTTCAGGCGGGCCGAGCAGGAGCCGGGCGCCGTGGTGATGCGCCGCAAGACCGACGCGGGATGGCCGGTGGTCACCGCGTCGGAGTTCCGCGACCAGGTGGTCGAGGTGGCCAAGGGGCTGATCGCGGCGGGGATCTCGCACGGCGACCGGGTCGCGCTGATGTCGCGCACCCGATACGAGTGGACGCTGGTCGACTACGCCATCTGGACGATCGGGGCGGTCACCGTGCCGGTCTACGAGACGTCGTCGGCCGAGCAGGTCCGGTGGATCCTGTCCGACAGCGAGGCCAAGGCGGTCTTCGTCGAGCTGGACGAGCACGAGGAGACCGTCAGGGAGGCCGCGCCCGAGCTGAAGGCGGTCTGGCGGATCGACGGCGCCCTGGACCCGGGCGACGTCTCCGGCGCCGACGTGGACCAGCGGCGCGAGCAGGTGGTCTGCGCCGACCTCGCCACGGTCGTCTACACCTCGGGCACCACCGGACGGCCCAAGGGCTGCCGCATCACCCACGACAACCTGCTCTTCACCGCGCTCAACGTGCTGCGCGGCCCGCTGGAGCCGCTGTTCGACACCAAGGACCCGGCGGCCCTGCTGTTCCTGCCGCTCGCGCACATCCTCGCCCGGATCATCCAGGTGGTGCTGATCGAGGCGGGCGCGGTCATCGCGCACACCCCCAACATGAAGAACGTCGCCCCCGACCTGCAGGACTTCAAGCCCACGTTCCTGCTGGGCGTGCCGCGCGTGTTCGAGAAGGTCTACAACGGCGCCGAGCAGAAGGCCATCGCGGGCGGCAAGGGCAAGATCTTCGCCCGCGCCGTGGACGTGGCGATGGCCTCGAGCCGCGTCTCCGCCACCGGCGCGCCGCTCGGGCTCCGGCTGAAGCACGCGCTGTTCGACCGGCTGGTGTACACCAAGCTCCGGGCGGCCACGGGCGGCCGCCTCTCGGCCGCGGTCTCCGGCGGCGGCGCGCTGGGCGAGCGGCTCGGCCACTTCTTCAGGGGCGTCGGCATCGAGGTCTTCGAGGGGTACGGCCTGACGGAGACCACAGGGCCGTGCACGGTCAACATGCCGTACGCCAACAAGATCGGCACCGTCGGCAAGCCGCTGCCCGGCGTGACCCTGCGCATCGCCGACGACGGGGAGATCCTGGCCAAGGGGAGGAACATCTTCCCCGGCTACTGGAAGAACGACGAGGCCACCGCCGACGTGATCGACGCCGACGGCTGGTTCCACACGGGCGACATCGGCGAGCTGGACGCCGACGGCTACCTGAAGATCACGGGTCGCAAGAAGGAGATCCTGGTGACCGCGGCGGGCAAGAACGTCGCCCCCGGGCCGCTGGAGGACGCCCTGCGCGCCCACCCGCTGATCTCCCAGGCCATGATCGTCGGCGACGGGCGCCCGTTCGTCGCCGCCCTGATCACGCTCGATCCCGAGGCACTGCCCGCCGGCGCCTCCGTGACGGAGCTGCGCGAGGATCCCGCGGTGCTGGCGGACGTCCAGGCGGCGGTGGACCGGGCGAACCTGCAGGTGTCGAAGGCCGAGCAGATCAAGAAGTTCACGATCCTGGACGGCGACATCACCGAGGACAGCGGGCACCTGACGCCCACGCTGAAGGTCAAGCGCAACCTGGTCCTGCGCGACTTCGCCAAGGAGATCGACGAGCTCTACGAGGGCAGGTAGCCGAGGTCAGCGTGGACGAGCTGCGCCAGGCGTCGGAGATCACGCCGATCGCCAGCGTCCAGAACGTGTACAACCTGGCCACCCGCCGGCACGAGCCCGTGGTGGACTACACGGCCGAGCACGGGATCGCGTTCCTGCCTACTTCCCCATCGCCGCCGGCTCCCACGCCGGCTCGGGGAGCCCGCTGGCGGAGGTGGCGGCGGAGATCGGCGTCACGCCGGCGACGCTGCACAAGCAGTTCGTCGCGGGTCTGACGCTGGGGGCCGCCAAGGGCTAGAGGAGAGTGTGGAAGCGGGCGGCCACGTGGTCCCACGCCCATTCGCGGGCGATCCAGTCGCGCCCGCCCGCGCCCATCTTGCGGGCCTTCTCGGGGTCGCTCAGCAGCTCGACGATCGCCTGGGCGACCTCGCCCGCGTCCTCGCCGTCCACGACCAGCCCCGTCTCGCCGGGCCGCACGGCGTCGGGAGCGCCGCCGGACGCGCCCGCCACCACCGGCAGCCCGGTGGCGGACGCCTCCAGGAACACGATCCCGAGCCCCTCCACGTCCACCCCCTTCCACCGGGTACGGCACGGCATCGCGAACACGTCGGCGGCGCCGTAGTAGCCGGGCAGGCCGGCGGCGGGCACCGTGCCGGTGAACCTGATCGACTCCTGCCCGCCCGCCAGCCGTTCCAGTGTCCTGCGGTGGGGTCCGCCGCCCACGAGCAGCAGCACCGCGTCCGGCACCGCCCGCAACACCGCGGGCCAGGCCCTGATGAGCTGGTCCTGGCCCTTCCTCGGCACCAGCCGCGACACGCAGACGACCACCGGCCTGCCGTCCAGGCCCAACTCGGCCTTCGGGGCGTCGGGGCGGAACTGGGTGAGGTCCACGCCGGGCGCGAGCCGTACCAGCTTGCCGGGGGGGATGGCGGCGACCAGGCGCCGGCGCGTGTACTCGCCCAGGTAGGTGACCACGTCGGCGTGCTCGCCGATCCTGCGCAGCGCCGCGCGGAAGCCCGGCGCGCTCGCCCACGACGCCTCGTGGCCGTGCGTGAGCATCACCACGCGCCGCGCGCCCGCCCGGCGCAGGCGCGGCGCGAGCAGCCCGAGCGGCGCCGCCGCGCCGAACACCACGGTCTGCGCGCCGTGCTCGGCCACCAGCCGCGCCGCCCTGCGCGCGACGGCGGGGGTCGGCAGCATGAGCCGCGTCGGATGCCGCACTATCGGGTACGGCTGGCGCTCGTCGAACTCCGCGCAGCCCGGCCAGGCGGGCGCGTAGACGGCCACGCCCGGCGTTCGCAGGGCGAGGCCGTGCACGAACGACTGGATGCCGCCGGGCCTGGGCGGGAAGTCGTTCGTGACGATGAGCACCTTGGGCACGCCGTCGGTCGCGGCATCGGTCACGGCACGTGTCACTGCACTGGGACGCCGTTCAGCTTGGCCCATGCGCGGGCCATGGCGATGCGCTCTGGGCTGGAGGGATGGGAGGCATAGAGCACATATTCCACCGCATCCGGCGACAAGTCGGAAACGTTGGTGACGGCGAGGCGCTTCTGCATCGCGACGAACGTGGCCGGATCGCGCGTCAGGTCGAGCGCGTGCAGGTCGGCCCTGGCCTCGATGTGGCGGCTGACCAGGTTCTGGGCGGGGCCCATGAGCAGTGAGCCGATGGTCATCAGGCCCATGATCGCGCCGACCGCGCGCGGGTCGCCGATCGACGTGACGCCGGTGCGGCGGCGTACCGGGTCGAACACCAGGAACAGCAGGATGGCGCCCAGAGCGGCGCCCAGGGCGCCGATGAATGTGCCGTGGAGTACGTCGTTGTACTTGGCGTGGCCCAGCTCGTGCGCCACGACCAGCTGGACCTCCGGCTGCGGGGCCTTGAGCAGCGTGTCGTAGACGACGATCCGGCGCGTGGCGCCGAAACCGGACACGTACGCGTTGAGCGCCGTCGTCCGGCGCGAGGCGTCGGCGACCAGCACGTCCTCGACGGGCACGCCGTCGCGCTGGGCCATGGCGAGCAGGCTCGTGCGGAGCTGACCCTGCCGCATGGGCGTGAAGTCGTTGAACAGCGGCTCGAACACCACCGGATAGACGAACGACACCACCACCGTCAGCACGAACGCGCCGACGGCGGCCGGGATCCACCAGCGCCTGAACCTGCGGGCCAGCGCCACGAGCACGAGCAGCGTGAGGCAGAGCAGGAACGCCTCGACGCCGATGTTCTTCAGCCGGTCGCCGGCCCAGGACCCCCAGTCCTGGGTGGACAGGCCGAAATCGCGCAGCAGCGTCTCGAACCAGATACTGAGCGGCAGCTTGACCAGCTCGACGATGGCGGTGATGACGACGACGCCGAGCACCACCCGTACCCACCGGGGGCCCTTGAGCCAGCCCACCGCCTTCGCGCCGAACGGGGTGGCCACGAGCAGCCCGGCGAGGACGAGCGTGAGCGCCAGCGACAGGTAGCTCGGCAGGGTGGCGGCCGCGTCGAACGCCCTGCTCCTGGCGATCTGCGCGGCGGTGAAGTCGCGTGCGGGGTCTGGCGGCCCAGAGGCCAGGAGGCGCCAGGGGGTGCTGAAGGCCGCCACGGCCAGAATGATCAGGCCGAGCAGCACGGCCGCCACCGCCGCCTGCCGCCTCAGCCGCCGCTCATCCGCGGCTTCGCGCGGCCCGTCCCCGTTCACGGACACACCCTCCCCAGAGCCCTCATCCGCCACCGCCCCCTGTCCGGCGCTTACCCCGTCGACGTCGTCCGTGTCTCGCCGTTCGCCCATCAGCCTCCCCCTCACGCGAGCTGGTCTCGCACGTAGTCGCGCCACCGTGCGGTCAGCGTGGCCGCGGAGAGGCCCAGCGCGGCGAGTGCCTGATCGACGCCGACTGCCCGGGCATCACGGTAGAGCCTCACCAGGGTCTCCTCACCGAACCGGTCAGCGATGAAGCGACACGCCAGCCAGGCTTCCTGGTACGCCCGCGCGAGCCGCAGGGGGTCCCGCCCGTCGGCCGCGAAAGCGGCAGGTCCGGGCAACTCACCCGGCAACCGGCCGGACCGCACCTCGGCGGCGAGCTCGGCGGCGGCGGTCCGCACGGGGAGCCCGGAGTCGCGGTATCCCACGTAGTCGGCGAACCCCTCGTAGAGCCAGACGGGCAGGCGGTCGGTGCCCGCCGCGACGTGGGTGAGCTCATGGGCCAGTACGACGTCCTTGCCGGTGGAGTTCAGCTTGGCGAAGAACTCGGGGACGATGATCACCCGGCCGCCGTCGGCCACCGCGGCCAGCCCGTCGACCCGCCCCACCCCGGCCAGCCTGGCCGCTTCCGCGGCGGAGCGGGGAACGACGATCAGCGGTCGTACTGGCCGGCCGAGCACGTCCGAGACCCGTTGCCCGGCCACGTCGGCTCTGCGCGCGAGTTCGCGGAGCTCACCGGGTGGGGTGTGGTGGCCGACGACGACGGACCGCGCGCCACGGACGACGAACGCGTCGTCACGCCACAGGTTGCGGGCCCCCGGCGGGAGGGCCGGAGAATCGGGGGTGGGGGCGCTGGCTGGGGCGACGGCGAGGAGCACGATGGAGACCACCGCGACCCGCCGACTCACCCACCTGGACACGATGCCCGATCGTAGTCGCCCCACAAGGGCCACATCGGCCGCGCTTACGTGTGCGCCGACGCGGTGGGACGAGCCCCGCCCGGACCAACGGGTTCGGGCGGGGCTTGGTCACAGGCCGGGTCGGACCGCGCCCACGAAGGACGCCTTACGCCATCCGCCCAGCTTGTCGATGCGCACCCGTTCGCCTGTCCGCGGCGAGTGGATCATCCTTCCCTTGCCGACGTACATGCCCACGTGGCCCAGCCCGTTGAAGAACAGCAGGTCGCCGGGCTGGAGGTGCCGCCAGGAGACCTTGTTCCCGATGCGGGCGAACTGGCTGCTTGCCACGCGCGGGATCTTCACCCCGGCCTTCTTCCAGGCGTACTGGACGAGGCCGGAGCAGTCGAACGAACCAGGACCTGTGCCTCCGTACCGGTACGGGTCACCGATCTGGTTCTTGGCGGCTGAGACAGCCTTGCGGGCCTTGGACTTCTGCCGGGCGACCTTGACCGCCCTGAGCGTTGCGGCCTTGGCCGACGTCGAGGTCTGGGCGGTCGTGACCGCCTTGGCCGTCGAGGCCGACGTGCTGGTGGCCGCCTGAGCCGTTGGGGCATGGAGGACCAGACCTCCGGCCGTCACGGTCATCGTGAGCGCTACGCCACTCAGGGCAAAGCGGGACAGACGGGGGTTATGCGGGGAGGTAGACAGGATTTCTCCTTGAGTCTTCCACGAATGCCTACCGGGTTAGCTGACGGATTCGGGCCTGGAAGTAGCCCTACGGCGCGATCTACGCGCCGATTCACCCCTGATCCCTGGGTTACTGGGATCGCTGGGTCCCCGGCTCCGTGCCTCCTGGCTGCACGGACTCGGCAGGCCACCGCCCGATCAAGGGATTGACACGGGGATACGGGGCGGTGACCAGCGGATCTTTATCTGTCTCGCATCGGTAGGGACCGATGCGGGTTCGCGGAGGACATGGCTCGTTCACCGCGACGTCGCCAGAAGCTACGCCGAACCGTCAAGAATCGGCAAAGCGAGACATGGCCTGTAAAGATCAGATAAAGCGGTTTGTAAGAGTGGAAATCGCTGCTGGAGCACCAGGCTCTGTTACCGAAATGTGACACTGCTCACACTTCTTTTCGCAGGCGTTTGTCAGATCGCGATTGTCGCCTTTTTCACATTTGCCGCGTCTCCATCAGGCCCTGACTATGCAGACTCCCGCGCCATAAACTATGGTGCATAGTAGAAGACGTCACGAGCGATCGTTCAGCCACTCAGCGCGTGAGGGCCCGGTAAGCGCGCCTACGGGCGGACGACGCCCACGATGGGGCCGCCGTAGGCGGAGAGCTTGACGACCTTGACCACGTCGCCGGTCTGGGGCGCGTGGACGATGTTCCCGTTGCCGGCGTAAATGACGACGTGACCCAGGCCCGAGGTGAAGATGAGGTCCCCAGGCTGGAGATCCGTCAAATCGACCTTGCGGTTGGCCCCCCACGCCCACTGCTGCCACGTCGTACGCGGCAACGACACGCCGCCGGCGCGCCATGCCGCCTGGGTCAGGCCCGAGCAGTCATAGCCCCGTGGACCGGTCCCGCCGTAGATGTACGGCTTGCCCACCTGGGCGTAGGCGAAGCGCAGGACGGCGGCGGCGTTGCCGGAGGCCGGGCCCGTGTACTTGATGCCGACGCTGTTCGGATTGCCGGGATTGTAGGCGTCCAGCCTCCTCAGCAGCTTCTTCTGCTGGGAGATCAGCTTCAGGATCTCCGCGCGTTCCTTCTCGACGCCGTCCCGCTCCTTGTCCGCGACCTCCAGCGCCTCCTCCGCCTTGTCGCGCTCGGCCTTCAGCCCGCGGTTCTCGCGGTCGAACGCGGCCAGCTTCTCCGCCCGCTCCTTCGACAGCTGCCCGGTCAGCGTCAGCGCTGTCAGCAGGGCCTCGGGGTTGTCCGTGCCGATCAGCCCGGGCAAGGAGGTCAGGTCGCTGCCGAGTTTGTAGCTGTTGACGGCCATGCCGATCACCTCGGCCCGCAGGTCCGCGACGGTCGCCAGCTTGCGCTTGTAGCTGTCGTTCAGCTTGGTGTACGAGCTCTTGGCCGTCTTGTACCGCTCATTGGCCGTGTTGAACCGTTCGACGACCTTGTCGGCCTTGTCGTTGAGCTTCTCGAGCTTGGCCTTGGCCTGCCGGAGCGTGGGTTTGGGATCAGCGAGGGCGGGGCCTATCGGGGACAGGAGCAGCCCGAACGCGAGACCCGCGGCCACCGGCACCCTGCCAAACCTCACTGTGTCGCCTCCCAGGGATGATATCTGGGGCGAAATAGTACAGAAGTGGCGGGTGAGGTATCCCCTAAACGCAGCAAATCGTGATGGAGCGCCAACCAGCCGGTCCGTAATCTAGGCCCGCCCCAGCCTGCGCAGCAGCAAGCCAGACGGAACGGGTCTGGCTCCCATCCGCCTGACGGACTCGGCCACCTCGCGGTCCGACGACACCACGGCGATGGCCCGGCCGGGCGGCTCGGCGCGGACGAGCTGGCGGATCAGGTCGTCGGCGATCTCCCCGGGGTCGCTGAACAGCACCCGCACCCCGCGCGGCGCCACCACCTGCACGGGGGCGTTGAGCTCCGCCCCGTCGAACACCACGGTCACCTCGACCCTGGTCTGCGCCACCAGCCCGCCGAGCCCGGTCATCAGCCGGTTGCGCTGGTCGGCGAGGGTGAGGGTGCCGTAGCCGGTCTTGGTGACGTTGTAGCCGTCGATGATCAGATGGACCTGCGGCAGGGCCAGGAGCTGGTCGAGCAGCTGCGGATCGTCGTCGGCGAGGGCGCGTGCGGGCACGCCGCGCACGCCGGGCCGCTCGCCGGTGATCGCGGCGACCGAGTCGGCGGGCCGGGTGATCGTCGTGGGCAGGGCCAGCTCCCTGCGCAGCCCGGCGGAGGCGTCCTGCAGCGCGTCGAGCAGCACCCTGATGCGGGCGTCCTCGATGCTCCTGCCCTCGCGGGCCGCCCGGCGCGAGGCCTCGAGCTGCTTCTCCACGTCCGCCAGGCGCTCGCGCAGCCGCCGCAGCTCGGACTCGCCCGCGACGGAGGAGGCCGAGGCGGCCGTCCTGGCCTCCTCAGCCGCGTGCTCCATCTCCTCGGCGCGACTGACCGCAGCCTTGGCCCGCTCGCGGGCGTCGTGCAGCTTGCGCCGCAGGTCGGAGTTCTCCGCGCGGGCCGCCCTGATCTGCTCGCGCAGCCGGTCGGCCTCCTCCTTGGCGGCGCTCTTCTGCGCGGCGAGCTGCTCACGCAGCCGGGCGACCGCCTCCTCGCGCTCCGACCCCTCGGCCGCCACCGCCGACTGCTCCAGGTCGGTGCGGGCGACCTCGATCATCTCGGCCCAGCCGGGCGGCCTGGTGAGGTACGCGGCCGCGGCCACGAGCACGGGGTCGGCGGCGGGCGGCACGTTTCCCTCGGCAAGGGAGGCGACCAGCTCGGGCCAGCCGGCGGCCACCGATTCGGCCACCAGCTCGCGGAACTTCTTGTCGTTCTCGAGCTGCGCCGCGATGGGCGCGCTGCCGAGCTTGGCCCGCTTACGGGGGTCGAATTTGGCGATCCCGCGCAGCGGCGGAGGTACGGAGGCAGCGGGCATCGTCCCGAGGACCTGAGACGCCAGATCGACGACATTTAGCCGCACCTGCTCGGGAAGCGGGCGAGACAGGCCTTCACCCGCTGAACTCATCCCACTTGTCCCTTCGTGACATGCCCTTTCAGACAAGGGTACGGCTGCCGCGTACCTGACCGTAACGGTCACCCATGTATGGACGAGCGCTTGGTTGGCGGTATACGACTGAGCCGGAGCAGGCGCTCACCCGGGAGGCCGACCGTGACAGAAGAGATCCGCACCTCCACCCGCGACCTGGAAGAGCTGCGCGAACGCCTGGCCGTCTGGCTGCGCGGCAGGGTCGGCGAGAGTGCTTCGGTGTCCGAAGTGTCCCGGCCGTCCGAGAACGGCATGTCCAGCGAAACCCTGTTCTTCACCGCCGTCTGGGACGGAGGAGGAACGCGCTGCGTAGCCAGGCTCGCACCTGCGGTGGAGGCCGTTCCGGTGTTCCCCTCCTACGACCTGCGGGCACAGTTCGGGATCATGCGTCTGGCCAGGGAAAAAGCTGGGATTCCAGCGCCCAGGGCCCTCTGGTTCGAACCGGATCCCGATCATCTCGGCACGCCGTTCCTCGTCATGGAGCGCGAGGACGGCGAGGTGCCGCCGGACGTGATGCCCTACACGTTCGGGAGCTGGCTGCTGGACGCCGCGCCGGCGGACCAGCGCAGGCTGCAGGACGCCGCCGTGGCGGTCCTGGCGGCGCTGCACCAGACCCGGTTCACGACTGAGGAGCTGGCCCCGCTCGGACCGGGCGGGCTGCGCGCGCACGTCGAGGCACAACGCGCCTACTACGAGTGGGCGCACGGCGAGCGGCGGATCCCGCTGCTGGAGCGGGCCTTCCGCTGGCTGGAGCCGCACTGGCCGCAGGAGCCCGGGCCGGACGTCCTGTGCTGGGGCGACGCCCGGATCGGGAACATGATGTTCCGGGACTTCACCCCGGTTGCCGTGCTCGACTGGGAGATGGCCGCCGTAGGCCCGCGCGAGCTGGACCTGTCCTGGATGATCTTTCTGCACCGCTTCTTCCAGGACCTCACGGTTGCCATGGGCTTTCCCGGCATGCCCGGCTTCATGCGCCGCGACGACGTCTGCCGGAAATATCGGGAATTAACCGGATACGAGCCTCGCGACATGGACTTCTACGAGATGTATGCCGCCCTCCGGCACGGCATCGTCATGGCCAGGGTGTGGCAACGCCGGATCCACTTCGGCGAACAACCCGCCCCGGACGACCCCGACGACCTGGTGCTGCACCGGGCCACGATCGAGGAGCTGCTCGCGAGGTGACTACGTACCGGCGTCGTAGACCAGCAGCGCCACCTGGACCCGGTTGTTGAGATCGAGCTTGGTGAGGATGCGCGAGACGTGCGCCTTGACCGTGGGCACGCTCATGTAGAGCTCGCGCGCGATCTCGGCGTTCGACTTGCCCCGCCCCACGGCCAGCGCCACCTCCCGCTCCCGCTCGCTGAGCCGGGTGAGCAGCTTCCTGGCCCGTTCGGTGCGCTCCCCGGCCCCGCCGTCGGACACGTGCGTGATGAGCTGGCGCGTCACCGCGGGCGAGAGGATCGGCTCGCCCGCGGCCACCTTCCTGATGGCCTGCACCAGGTCGCCGGGCGCGATGTCCTTGAGCAGGAACCCGGCCGCCCCCGCCCGCAGCGCCCGCAGCACCTGCGCGTCGGCGTGGAAGGTGGTCAGCACCACCACCTCGGGCGGCGAGGACGTGCGGCGCAGCGCCTCGGTGGCGGTGAGCCCGTCGACGCCGGGCATGCGGATGTCCATCAGCACCACGTCGGGCCGGTGCTCGGCCACCAGCGGCGGCACCTCGGCCCCGTCGCCAGCCTCGGCCACGATCTCGATGTCGCCGACACCGCCCAGGATCATCGACAGCCCCGCCCGCACCATCGCGTCGTCATCGACGATCAGCAGCCTGATCATGCATCCTCCCCAGTCTCCACCGGCCACGGTAGCCACGCGCGTACCACGAACTCGCCGTCGGGGGTCGCGCCGTGCTCCAGCCGGCCTCCCGCCAGCTCGGCACGTTCCGCCAGCCCGATGAGCCCCGCCCCCGCACCCGGCAGGCGCGGCCCGTGGCGGGCCCACAGAGGGTTGCGCACCTCCGCGGACAGCCCCTCGCCCGGCGCTCCCGAGACCGCAACGTCCACAGGCGTCCCGCCCGCGTGCTTGCGCGCGTTGGTCAGCGCCTCCTGGACGATGCGGTAGACGTTGCGGCCGAGCCCTCCCGGCGCTTCGCCGCCGGCCCGCAGGTCGAGGCGCACGTCCATGCCCGCGTGGCGGCACTCCTCGACCAGCGTGGACAGGTCGGCGAGCGTGGGCTGCGGCCGGTCGGGCACCGGGTCGCCGCCGTCCGGCTGCGCGTGGCGCAGCACGCCGATCACCTCGCGCAGGTCCTGTAACGCCAGATGGGTGTTGGTCCTGATCGCCCCGGCGGCCCTGGCGATCTCCTCGGCGGGCGCGTCCGGCCGGAACTCCAGCGCGCCCGCGTGCAGGCTCAGCATGGAGATGCGGTGCGCGAGCACGTCATGCATCTCCCTGGCGATGCGCTCGCGCTCGAGCCGCTTGGCCTCCTCCGCGGCGCTGTCGGCGCGCTGCCTGAGCGACCAGACGAGCTGCCGCCTGGCCCTGATCACGACGCCCCACGCGAACACGGTCAGCACGATCGTCACGCCGAACGCCGCCGCCCACTTCGCGTCCAGCTCGTTCTGGGGCCGCAGCATGAGGTACGGGGCGAGGGTGACGAGCGAGAGCAGCAGCATCGGGCCTGAGACCTTGAACGGCCGGTGCACCGCCACGGTGAACAGCCCGACGATCGAGGCTCCACCCGCCAGCTCCAGGTAGGACGAGAGCAGCGTCGTCACCAGCGCGAGCCCCACCGGCCACCTGCGCCGCAGCCACACCGCCACGCACGACAGCGCCCCAACCACCTGCTCCAGCGCCAGCAACGGCTCGGGCTCGTCCTGCAGCTCCGGCAGGCTCACGAGAGTGACCCCGCACGCGAGCAGGAACATGAGGATGTCGACGATCCAGTCGCGGGTCGAGCGGCGCACCCTGCGGCCCTCGCGCCCGTCGCCGAGCAGCACCGACGGCAGCGCCCACCGGTATTCGTGGGCGTGAGCGCCGTCCCCCCGCAGTTCCGTCACGCTCACCGAGGTTAGGCCCTGCCATGGGTACGGCGACAGCGACCAAAGTCGATGCCGGCCGAGACCTACGGCCGTCGCGGGCCCCGCTCCCCCGCGACGACGCTTGGACCCATGAAGTCGATGCTGACGGTGCTCGGCTGGCTGCTGCTCCTGCAGGGTTTGGGCGGCCTGCTGAACACCCTGTTCGGATGGTGGCGGTGGGCACGCGACCTGCTCGTGGTCAACCGGCTGCCGTTCCTTGAGGGGTACGAGGTGTTCGCGGCCATCGTGATCGGGGTGCTCGGGCTGGCGCTGCTGGCCGTGGCCGACTCCGCGAAGAAGGCGGAGGGCGGGGAGTGACCGGGATTTCGCAGGTGGCGCTGCGCCCGCCGCGCAACCAGGCCGACCCGCGGGCGGTCGCCTGGTGGACGGTGCAGTGGCTGATCCTCATGGTGCCGGTGGCCGTCGCCGCGGTGGCGGCGTACTGGATCTTCACCTCGCGGCCGGTCTGGCTGGGCGCGTGCGTGGGGGTCTTCGCCGCGGGATGCGTGGTGCTGGCCCTCGTGGCCCCGCGCGCCTTCTATCGGGTGGAGCGGTGGGAGGTCACCGACCAGGCGGTCTACACCCGCAAGGGGTGGCTGACCCACACCTGGCGGGTGGCGCCGATGTCGCGGATCCAGCGGGTCGACACCGCGCGGGGGCCGGTGCAGCGACTGTTCGGGCTGGCCGACATCACGGTGACCACCGCCTCGTCTGCGGGGGCCGTCAAGATCGAGGCGCTGGACCACGAGGTGGCGGCCGAGCTGGCCGAACGCCTGACCGCCAGCACGCAGGCGACGCCGGGGGACGCGACGTGAACGGCTCTCGCGCGCACCGCACCGCAGGACACGACGTGAACGGCTCTCCCCCGCGCGGCACAGACGGGCCGTCCCAGGAACAGCCGTGGGGGCTGGGCGGATCGGCCTCGTGGGACGCCCGGCCGCCTGTTGACGCTGAGCCGCCCATTGACGGCGGGACGGCCGTTGGCCGTGGAGCGCCCGTGGGCGAAGGAGTACCTGTGGGAGGTGGAGCGCCCGTGGGGGGCGGAGTACCCGTTGGAGACAGATCACGCGCTGAGGGCACAGCGGCCGTTGCGGGCGGGGGCTGGCGGGGGCTGGCCGGGCGGAGTCTGTGGGCCTCCGGGGTGAAGTCGCTGGCGATCGCGGCGGGCGTGGTGGCCGCGCTGGCGCGCTTCCTGACGGGCAGCGACTGGCCGCCCGTCGGCGTCGTGGCGGTCTGCGCGGCGGCCGCGGTGCTGGTCGTGGCCGCCGTGGTGGCGTACGACGTGGCCAGGCTCCGCACCACCCGCTGGCGGCTCACCCCCGAACGCCTCGAACTGCGCTCGGGCATCACCGTCCGCCAGCACCGCTCGATCCCCCTCGAACGGGTGCGCAGCGTGAACCTGAGGGCCGACCCGGTGCGCCGGGCCTTCGGCCTGACCGTGGTCAAGGTGGGTACGGGCGAGCATTCGGCCGAGGCCACCGAGCTCGTACTCGACCCGCTGACCAGGCACGACGCGGAGTCCCTGCGCCGTACCCTGCTGCGCCAGGGCGAGGAACCCGCTCGCGACGAGGGGCCGCTGGTGGAGCTGAGCTGGTCGTGGATCAGGTACGCGCCGTTGTCGGTGTGGACGTTCACCGGGGCCGCGCTGGTGCTGGGGGGCCTCTACAAGGCTCTCAACGCGTTCGGGGTGGAGAGCGTCGGCACCCGGGCGGCGAGCGGCCTGTGGGACTGGGTGACGGCGCGGCCGCTGGTGGCGGTCCCGCTGCTTCTCGCGGTGAACCTGGCCGCCGGCGTCCTCGGCGCCGTCCTGCTGTTCGCCGAGTCGTGGGGCCGCTACCGGCTGGACCGCGAGCCCGGCCGGCTCCGGCTCCGGCGCGGCCTGCTGACCACCCGTTCCCTGACCCTGGAGGAACGCCGGCTGCGCGGCGTGGAGATCAGCGAGCCACTGCTGCTCCGGCTGGGCGGCGGGGCCCGCGTCAAGACCATCGCCACCGGGCTCGGCAAGGCGGCCGAGCACGAGACCGAGGACGTCGCCGCCCTCACCCCGCCACTCCCCCGCGCCCTGGCCTGGGACCTGGCCGCCAAGATCGCCGACACCCCGGCACCGGTCACGACGGCCGCGATCGAGCCGGCCTCGACTGCACCTCGGCACGCCACGCAGGCCGCCGCGCCGTACCCGGCGGCAGGCGCATCCGGCCCGGACGTCGCGGCGGCGTTGGGCGCCGATCCGGTGCTGGTCACGCATCCGGCCGCGGCCAGGCGGAGGCGGGTCGTGCGGGCGTTGGTGACGGCCGCCGTGCTGACCGCGGTCGCCGGGCCGGTGTCCTGGCTGGTCCCGTGGTCCTGGCTGCGGGTCTCCGTCTGGGCGGTCCCGGTGGTTGCGCTGGCGTTCGGGATATGGGCGGCCGTGGAGAGCGCCAGGAGCCTCGGGCACGCGCTGGGCGGCCGCCATCTCGTCACCAGGCAGGGCGCGGTGGTGCGGCACACGATCGCCCTCGACCGCAAGGGCATCTCGGGGTGGACGATCAGCGAGTCGTACTTCCAGCGCCGCTCGGGCCTGCTCACCGTCTCCGCGATCACCGCCGCGGGCAAGGGCCACTACGACGTGGTGGACGTTGGCCGTGCCGACGGCCTGGAACTCGCGGCTCGAGCGGTTCCCGGGCTGCTCCAGCCGTTCCTGGTCCGCGAAAAGCAATGAGCCGCGTGATCCCCCCGGCTTGCCCATGCCCCTGTACTGGACAAACCCGATCCCGCGGCTCAGGTCTTGCAGGACATAACGGTATTTGGATCACTTGCAACCGGGTTGCAGCTTCATTAACCGTTGACGCGGATAAGCGCCCAGGGGGATGATCCCCGCGTGGTGCCTGGACCGGCGCTCGCGAGGAGCACGGGATGAGCGTGGTGTCGCGACGGACCGTGGCCGAACTGGCCGCCTCCTTCGCCGGGCAGGGGCCGGGGCTCGCGCTGTTGTTGTAGGTGTCCGCGCTGGCCGCTGGCGCTCGGGCGTACCGTGCTCGCGCTTTCACGGCGGCCAGGAGGCGGACGTACGAGCTGGCCGCGCTGGAGGCGTCGGGCGCCCGCGTGGCAGTTCGCCGAGCCCCCGGTCACGCCGCCGCTGCCGCACGCGGACGCGGCCGTGCCCGTCGCGGCCGTCGTCGGTGTCGCGGCCTGCTGGCCGCCGTGCTGGTGTCGGAGGCGCTGTTGCGCGGCATCCGCGTGGAGCGCCTCCGCGACGCCCCCTCCTAGCTGCCCGCGGGCTGCTTGGCGAGCTGGCCCATGTACGCCCTGGCCAGGGCGAGCACCCCGTCCATCGCCTCCTTCTGGGGCATGAACTGGACCTTGGGCGAGTTCGTCGGCTCGTCCTTCGGCCGCTGGTGGCCGGAGTAGTCGATCCTGACGGCGACCGAGCCCTTGCGCATCAGCACCGTGCCGGTGGACGCGGAGACCTCGCTGTGCCGGTTCTGGATGAACTGCTGGTACGCCTGGTCGCCCAGCCCCTTGACGTCGGTCAGCTTGCCCCAGGAGATGCCGCCCATCGACGACTCCGCCATGTGCTTGTCACCGCTGTACTCGCTGGCGTAGTAGCTCTTGGCGGCGGTTTCGTCGGCCGTGCCCGCCCGGTTGGTGAACCGGTGCACGGTGATCAGCGCACTGCGGATCTTCTTGGCCCCCTCGCCGTCGCCCGGCAGGTCGAGGTTGAGCCAGCGACACTCGGTCTGGGCGTCGGCGCCGGCCTCGGTGCCGCGCGCCCGGGTGGTGGGCTGGGGCACCAGCCGCGTGGCCACCTCCGTCACGGCCGCGCAGTCGGCCGGGAACTCCGCCAGCACGGTCGGTGAGGGCGTCGGCCGCGCGCTCGGCGTGGTCGTGGCCTGCGACGGCTCGGCCTGGGCCAGCACGTTGGGGTGCTGCTTCTGCCAGGCCGCCACGCCCTTGGCGAAGTGCCCGACCAGGCCGCTCACCTCGCGGATGGCGTTCTCCTCGGTGATCGACTGCGTGCCTTCGCTGGACAGCATCTGCGCGTCCTTGCGCTGCTGCCCGGCCTGGAACTTCACCTCGATCGTCACGTCGCCGACCCGGGCGTGGGCCAGGCCGTAGGAGTACCACAGCAGCTTGCCGCCCCGGCGCCAGGTGTACTGCGCGAACGCGCCCTCACCGACGCCCGGGATGTCTTTCATCGGCGAGATGTACTCCTTGTCGCCGGGGTCGAGCGAGGGCTTGGCGGTCTCCCTGTACTTGCCGCCCTGGTATTCGACCTCGTACGAGTTCTGTGCCATGGCCCGGCCGGTCTTGGCGCCGTCGCCCTTGTGCTGCTCGATCCGTACGTCGATCTCCCTGCTGCGCCAGAACTCGCCGAACGAGATGCGGTCGTTCTTCCAGTTGCAGATGAAGTCGACCGTGTAATCGCCGTCCTTGGATCTCTTGGAGACGGTCGCGTCGGGCACCAGCCGGTCGGCCTCCTCCTCGGGCAGCATGGCGCACACGTCGGGGCCCGCCGCCGCGGTGGTGGCGGACTGCGACGGCGCCGCACTCCTGGCCGTGGGCGGCTTGGCGGCGCCGGAGACCTTCTCCACCACCACGTACACGCCCACCCCGCCCGCCGCGACCACCACGACGAGGGCGGCGGCAAGCGTGGGCAGCAGCCAGGCGGGCCGCCGCGGCGGCGGGGGCGGCATCGGTGGCAGTGTCGGGGGCTGGTTCGGCCGCGGGGGCGGCATCGGCGGCATTGCGGGGGGCTGGTTCGGCGGCCCGAACTGCCTGCCCGGCGGCTGGGACGGGTCGGTGGGCGGCTCCCACTCGTTACCGGGATTCACTGGCACTCCTGGGGTTGCCCTGACTTGGGGTGAAACATCCTAGTCACGCCCCTTGCAAGGTGCTTGCTGTTCTCATCTTGACCGGCTCATTTGGACAGGGCCGCCGAGACCAGGCGGGCGGCGGCGAGCGCCGGTTCCTTGTCCACAGGGGCCGAGGCCGGCACGTCGGCACGATGCCAGACCACCTCGCCGAGCAGGTTGCTCGTGCGGAAGAGCACCGTGCTGGTGGAGAAGCCCTCGGCGCTGGAGCTCGCGGAGACCTCGAAGCTGTTCTGGATGATCGCCGCCTCCCCGACGCCCTTGACGTCGCCGACCGAACCGCGGGCGACTCGCCCCTCCGTGCCCTTCGCCGCGGTGCGGCTGGCCTTCTCGCTGGCGAAGCGGCGCAGCGCCACCTGCGGGCCGCTGAGATCGCCGTCAGGCTGCTCAGCCCAGGTGCGCACGGTGAGGCGGTCCTTACGTGCCATGCCCAGGCGCACAGTCCACTGGCACTCGCCCGGTCTGGTGAGCGTGCGCTTCGGCTTGTCCTTCACGATCTGTACGGCCTGGGCGTCGCTGAGCAGCGTGCAGGGGTCGGGCGTCTTGGCGAACCTGCCCGTCTCGGGCCCGCTCCCCAGCGCGCCCGCGGCGTACCAGCCGCCGGCGCCCAGTGCCACGGCCGCGGCGAGCACCGCGGGCACCAGCCACCACCGGCGCCGGGGAACCGGGGCGGGCCCGGCCAGGGCGCTCAGCGCCTGGCGCACCTGTGCCGTCGTGGGGCGGGCCGCCGGGTCCTTGGCGAGCATGGCCATGAGCAGGCCGCCGAACTCGCGGCCCGCCCTCATCGGGAACGGCGGCTCGTGCAGCAGCACCGCCGCCGCCACCGCCGCGGCCAGCTCCCGCTCGAACGGCGCACGCCCCTCCACCGCGGTGTAGAGGCTGGCGCCGAGCGACCACAGGTCGGACGCCGGGCCGGAGGGCTGCTCGTTGAGCCGCTCGGGTGCCATGTAGCCGGGCGAGCCCGCGAAGCCGAACCTGCCGCCCTGCCCGCCCATCTGCGTCGCGATGCCGAAGTCGGTGAGCATGGCCGAGCCGTCGGCGTCGAGCAGGATGTTCGCGGGCTTGACGTCCTGGTGGAGCATGCCGCTGGCGTGGGCCACCTCCAGGGCCGACAGCACGCGCAGCCCGACCGCGGCCACGTAGCCGGGCGGCAGCGGCCCCTGCTCCTTGATCACTTTGTCCAGGGAGCGGCCGCTGACCAGGTCCATGATGATCCACGGCTGGTCGCCCTCCAGGACGACGTCGTGGACGAGCACGATCGCCGGGTCGCGCAGCCTGCCCGCCGTCCTGGCCTCGTGGATCGCGATGCCGGCGAACTCCGCCCGCTCGGGCGGCGTCAGCCCGTCCGGCACGCGTACCTGCTTGACCGCGACCTGGCGGTCGAGGATCTCGTCGATGGCCCGCCACACCGTGCCCGCGCCGCCCTGCCCGAGCCGCTCGATCAGGCGGTAGCGGCCGGCCAGCAGATAGAGGTCATCCGGCATTGCGCAACGCCTGCTCGCTCGCCTGCGCCGCTTTCAGCGCCGTCTGCTTGATCCCCTCGTCGGTCTGCTTGTCGCCGAGCGCCGTGTATTCGACGACGACCACCAGGTTGGCCAGGCGGTAGAAGACCTGCGCGGTGTGGACGCGGCCCGTGGTGCCCTTCAGCTCGAAGCCGAACGCCTCCTCGCCGAGGCCGGTGACCTGGTGGACCGGGGTGCGCTTGGCCTGCTGCCTCGTCTTCACCCCGATCTCGGGCCAGGTCCAGTCGGCGGTGTCGTACCTCTCCCAGTAGCGCTTCTGATTCTGGAACAGCGTCTTGGCCGAGACCGTGGTCATCGACCAGGGGTCGACGGTGTCGGAGTCTTTCTGCACCTGCAGGCCCACGCCGGTGTTGGTGACCGGCCAGCTGCACTCGGGGCCGTCGCCGTCCGAGCTCGGCTGCGCCTTCGGGGGACTCTGCGTACGCAGCAGCCTGCCCACGTCCTGCCGGCTGAGCAGCGTGCACACGTCCATCGGCGCGGTGAACGCGGCCGGCACCGCGGCCGCCCGGTCCCGCAGGACGAGGAAGGCGGTCGTGCCGCCCGCGGCGAGGACCAGCGCCGACGCGGCGGCGATCCAGAGCGCGGCCCTGCCGCCGCGCCGGCCGACCTTGCTGGGCGCGGTCGCGTCATGGCTGACCGGCAGCGGCGGCGCCTGCCCGCCCGCGGCCACCTGCCTGAGCGCGGGCACGACCACCCGCGCGTCGGGGCGGGCGGCCGGGTGCTGCGCCATCATGGCCGCCAGCAGCGGACCCAGGGGCCCCGGAGCGACCGGTGCCGGCTCCGTCAGCGTCGTGCGCACCCGCTGGGCCGCAGACCCCGCGTAGGCCGGCGCGCCCGTCAGCGCGACGTAGAGCGTGGCGCCGAGGGACCACAGGTCGCTGGCCGGGCCACCGGGCTCGCCGGCGAGCCGCTCGGGCGCGATGAACCCCGGCGAGCCGATCATCAGCCCCTGCTCGGTGAGCGTGGCCTGGCCCTCCTGCCTGGCGATGCCGAAGTCGGTGAGCACCACCCGGCCGCTCTCGGTCAGGAACACGTTGCCCGGCTTGACGTCGCGGTGCTGCATCCCCTGCGCGTGGGCCGCCATCAACGCCTCCAGCACGTCGGCGCCGACCCGCGCGGCATAGTCAGCCGGCATGGGTCCGAACTCGCGCACCGTCTCACCCAGCGTGCGGCCCCGCAGCAGCTCCATGACCAGCCAGGGCCGATCCTGCTCCACGACCACGTCGTGCAGCGCCACGATGCCGGGATGCCGCAGCCGCGCGGTGGCCTGCGCCTCGCGCACGGCCCGCTTCACCGAGTCGGAACGCTCCTTCGGCGACATGCCTTCGGCCAGCGTGAGCTCCTTGACCGCGACATCACGCTCAAGCATCTCATCCCTGGCCAGCCACACCTTTCCCATGCCGCCCGCGCCGAGAGGGCGCAGCAGGGCATAGCGGCCGGCAAGTCTTCCCGCGGACATACAGGGAAGGGTAACTAAGGATCAAGAGGGATGGTTATTCGTTCCTGTCGGTCCCCCTCTCTATGGTCTTGGATCGTGGACGCGGTTCAAGGCACTCTCGACGAGCTCGGCACTCCGCTGAGCGACGTCACGTTCGTCGTGTTCGACCTCGAGACGACCGGCGGCGCCCCGTCCGACGACGCCATCACCGAGATCGGCGCGGTCAAGGTCCGGGCGGGCGAGGTGCTCGGCGAGTTCTCGACGCTGGTCGATCCCGGTGGGCCGATCCCGCCGTTCATCTCCGTGCTGACCGGCATCACCGACGCCATGGTCACGGCCGCCCCGCGGATCGAGGCGGTGCTGCCGAGCTTTCTCGAGTTCATCCGCGGGGCGACCCTGGTGGCCCACAACGCCGGCTTCGACACCCGCTTCGTCAAGGCCGCCTGTGCCGCCCACGGCTATCCCCCGCCCGCCAATCCGGTCGTCGACACCGTCGACCTGGCCCGCCGGGTGCTGACCCGCGACGAGGTCCCCAACGCCAAGCTGGCGACGCTGGCCAGGTTCTTCCGCAGCTCCACCGAGCCGTGCCACCGCGCCCTGCAGGACGCCAGGGCCACCGTCGACGTGCTCCACGGGCTGATCGAGCGGGCCGGGTCGTTCCAGGTGCACACGCTCGAAGAGCTCAAGTCGTTCGTCCGCGCCCCCACGCCGGAGCAGCAGCGCAAGCGCCACCTGGCCGAGTCCGTGCCGCACGCCCCCGGGGTCTACTTCTTCGAGGACGAGCGCGGCGAGGTGCTCTACATCGGCAAGAGCACCAACCTGCGCAACCGCGTGCGCTCCTACTTCACGGCGGGCGAGACCCGCCCCCGCATCCGCGAGATGATCGGCATCGCCGAGCGGGTGCGCCACATCGTCTGCTCGACCGCCCTGGAGGCGGAGGTCAGGGAGCTGCGCCTGATCGGCGGCGCCAAGCCCCGCTACAACCGCCGCTCCCGCTTCCCCGAGAAGGTGCTCTGGCTCAAGCTCACCACCGAGGTGTTCCCGCGCCTGTCGATCGTCCGCGAGATCAAGGACGACGGGGCCACCTACCTCGGCCCGTTCACCAGCGCCCGCGCCGCCGACGACGCCCGCATCGCCCTGCACGAGGCGGTCCCCCTGCGCCAGTGCACCCAGCCCATCACGCTGCGCACCCGGCGGTCGGCCTGCGTGCTCCACGACATGGGCCGCTGCGGCGCGCCCTGCGAGGGCAAGGAGAGCCGGCAGGAATACGCGGTCCACGCGGAGAGCGCGCGCCGGGCCATGACGCTCGACGCCTCGCTGGTCTTCACCGCCGTGGCGGCCCGCATGGAGCGGCTGTCGGTGGAGCAGCGCTACGAGGAGGCGTCGGTCGACCGCGACCGCCTGGCCTCCTTCGTCCGCACGGCGGCCCGCATGCAGCGGCTGAGCGCCATCACCCGCATCCCGCAGTTAGTGGCCGCCAGCCCGGCCTTCGACGGCGGCTGGGACATCCACGTCATCCGCTACGGGCGGCTCGCGGCGGCCGGCGTCATGCCGAAGGGCGCCCATCCGACCCCGTTCGTGGCATCCCTGACGGCCACCGCCGAGGCCGTCATCCCGGGGCCCGGCCCGATCCACGCGGCCAGCGCCGAGGAGACCGAGTGCATCCTGCGCTGGCTGGAGTCGCCCGGGGTGCGGCTGGTGGAGGTGGACGGCGAGTGGAGCCTGCCCGCCTGGGGCGCCGCCCGCCACAAGACCCGCATCGACCTGGCGTACCGGCATCTCGATCAGCGGCGAAGCCGGGAGGGGCGACCTCTGAGGTGAAACGATAGAGTTGATGCATGGTCACGGCTATCGTCCACATCAACGCAGAGGTAGACCGGATCCCGGAGGTCGCCCAGACGATCGCCGAGATCGAAGGGGTCAGCGAGGTCTACTCCATCACCGGCGACTACGACCTGATGGCGATGGTGCGGGTGGCCGCCTATGAGGAGATCGCCGAGGTGGTGCCCGGGCGGATCAACAAGGTGGCCGGGGTGCTGCACACGGAGACGCACATCGCCTTCCGCGCGTACTCCAAGCACGACCTGGACGCCGCCTTCTCCATCGGCTTCCCCGAGGCCGACTGACCGCTTTCCGGCAGCCGCGCCCGCTCACCGGGCGCGCGAATCGCCGTCCTTCGGCGGGTGGCCGCTTCAGCCGCCACCTTCTCGCGCCGCCCCGCACGACGGCGCGGCACCGGCAACGCGAGCCCACCCGTTCGCCGCCCCGCACGACGGCGCGGCACCGGCAACGCGAGCCCACCCGTTCGGCTCCCCAGTGCGCGACGCCGTACCCCTGAGGCGGCGTGAAGTGCGGCCGCCAAGCGCCCCACAGCCGCTCCCGCGCGTGGTGAGGCCCGTTCGCTCGTCGGTGCCTGGTCTCTGGCATGCCGGCCGCTCCCCCGCGCGATGAGGCCCGGCAGGTGGCGTGGAAATGGCGGCGGGCCCGGACGAACGTGTCGTCCGGGCCCGCCGTCAGGTGTGGCGAAGAGGGTGGGTCAGTGGGTGAGGCTGCGGTCGTCGCCACCGGAGCCGATGGCGGCGTGCTCCTCCTCGTGCCCGTGCCCGTGCCCCTCGTCCAGCGGGATCTTCTCCCCGCCGTACGCCTTCGACATGCGTGCGCGCAGCTTGCCGATCGGGCCGCGCATGCCCTTCGGCGGGATGCCCGCGGCGTCCTCGGCCACCGGCAGCATCGCCACCGGCTCCTTACCGCGCACGTGGGCCTCGATGTCGTCCGCCTGCGGCGTGTGGACCTCGATGAACTCACCGTGCGGAAGCCGCTTGATGACGCCGGACTCCACGCCGTGCGAGACGACCGCGGAGTCGGAGCGCTGCAGGCCGAGGCACATGCGGTAGGTGATCAGGTACGCCAGCGCCGGCGCCACGAAGATCAGCACACGCCCGGCGTACGTCGTCCAGTTGAGGCTGATGTTGAAGGTCGCCGAGATCTCGTCGTTGGCGCCGAGCAGCCACAGCACGCCGTAGAACGTGATGGCCGACATGCCGATCGAGGTGCGGTGCGGGTTGTTGCGCGGCCGGTCGGCCACGTGGTGCTCGCGGTTGTCGCCCGTCACCCAGCGCTCGATGAACGGGTAGAGCGCGAGCCCCGTCATGATGATGCCCATCGGCACCAGCGCCGGGATGATCACGCTCAGCGGCAGCGTGCCCGCATGGGAGGTGCCGAAGAGGTTGATCTCCCACGGCACCATGATGCGCAGCGCGCCCTCGAGGAAGCCCATGTAGAAGTCGGGCTGCGAGCCGGCCGACACGTCGGCGGGCGTGTACGGGCCGAACAGCCAGATCGGGTTGATCTGGGTGAACGTCGCCAGCCCCGCCACCGTGGCGAGCGTGAACAGGAAGTACGCCCCCGCCTTGGCCATGAAGGCCGGGTAGAACGGCGCGCCCACCACGTTCTGGTTGGTACGCCCCTTGCCCGGCATCTGGGTGTGCTTCTGCACCCACATGAGCACCATGTGCGCCGAGATCAGCGCCAGCAGGATGCCCGGGATGAGCAGGATGTGCAGCGAGTAGAACCGGGCGATGACATCCTCACCCGGATATTCCCCGCCGAACAGGAAGAACGTGATGTACGTACCGACCAGCGGCAGCGAGATCGCCACGCCCTCGGTGATCCGCAGACCCGCGCCGGAGAGCAGGTCGTCCGGCAGCGAGTAGCCGGTCAGGCCCTCGAGCAGCGCCAGCGTCAGCAGCAGCACGCCGATCAGCCAGTTGAGCTCGCGCGGCTTGCGGTAGGCGCCGGTGAAGAACACCCGCAGCATGTGGACCATCATGCCGGCCACGAACATCAGGGCCGCCCAGTGGTGCATCTGCCGGATGAGCAGACCACCACGGACGTCGAAGCTGATCTCCAGCGACGACGCGTAGGCCTCCGACATCATCACGCCCTTGAGCGGCGCGTACGAGCCGTCGTAGGCGATCTCCATCATGCTCGGCTTGAACCAGAACGTCAGGAACGTACCGGTCAGCAGCAGGATGACGAACGAGTAGAGCGCGATCTCGCCCAGCAGGAACGACCAATGGTCCGGGAAGATCTTGCGCAGGTTGCGCTTGAGGAAGTTGGCCCCGCCGAGGCGGTCGTCGAGGAACGTCGACGGGCCCGCGATGCCCTTGGGAACGGCATTGAGCTCGCTCATGCCTGGCCTCCCTTCTCCCTGGCCGCCTGCTCGGCGTCACCGCGTTCCCAGTAGCTGGGGCCGACCGGCACCTCGAAGTCGCCCTGGGCGATGAGGTAGCCCTCGGCGTCGACGGTGATGGGCAGCTGCGGCAGCGGCCGGGCGGCCGGACCGAAGATGACCTTCGCACCGTCGGCCGCGTCGAACGTCGACTGGTGGCAGGGGCAGAGGATGTGGTGGGTGTTCTGCTCGTAGAGGGCGGCGGGGCAGCCCACGTGGGTGCAGATCTTGGAGTATGCCACGATGCCGTCGTGCGTCCAGTTCTGCCGGACGCCGCTCTTGATCTCCTCCGGGCGGAACTTGATCAGGATCAGCGTGGCCTTGGCGAGGGCGTTGAGGTCGTGCTGGTAGCCCTCGGGGACCACCGACAGGATGCCGCCGGGCGAGTTGAAGTCGGCGGCCCGGATCGGCTGGCCGGTGCCCTCGACGACGAGCCTGAGCGGCTTGCCCTCCTTGGTCTTCTCACCCCAGACCGTGTGGCGCAGCGTCTTGTTGAACTTCGCGCCCGGCATCTTGCTGTTGTCGAGGTCGCGCAGCAGCACCAGCGGCACCAGGCCGAGGGGCGCGGCGGCCAGCAGCAGCGTGCGGCGCAGCAACTTGCGCTTGACGAAGCCGCTCTCGTTGGCCCCCTGGACGAACGTGTCCGCCACGACCTCGCGGTCGTCCTCCTCGGAGGCCATCGGGTGGCGCTCCTGGATCAGGGAGTACTTCGGCATGATCTGGCGGACCCAGATCACGATGCCGATCGCCAGCCCCAGGATCGCCACCGTCAGCGAGGTGCCCAGCGCGAAGTTGGACACTCCGGTCGCCTCGGGGCTGCCGACCTGGAAGACCACGTAGGAGATGATGAACGCGATGGCCGCCAGGAACGTGATCGTGTAGCAGAGCGCCACGATCTTCTCGGCCTTGCGGGCCTTGGTCTCGTCGGGCAGCGTGACGCCGGGGACTTCCTTCTCGACGTCCGCCGCTTCCGCGGTGCCGAGCATCGAGGTGCCCGGCGCGGGGGTGCCGATGACGCGCTTGGGTACGCGCTCATCGGGCTGCTCGATCTCGTGCTCGTTGTCTGTCATGACTTCTGTCGCTTCTTCGCGGTGATCCAGATGGCGGCGAGTGCGAGGACGCTGAGGCCCACGATCCACGCTACGAGACCTTCGGTGACCGGTCCAATGCGCCCGAGGCCGAAACCTCCCGGGTCCTTCTGCTCACGGACCTGGGTGATGTAGGCGATCATGCTGCGCTTCTCTTCAGGCGTGATGGTCGAGTCGTTGAAGACCGGCATCGCCTGCGGGCCGGTGACCATCGCCTCGTAGATCTGCGTGGGGGTCGCCGAGTTGAGGTTGGGGGCGTACTTGCCCTGCGTGAGGGCGCCGCCGGCGCCGACCCAGTTGTGACACTGGATGCAGTTGGCGCGGAACAGCTCGCCGCCCTTGCCGGCGTCGCCGAGCTTGGGGTCGACGTGCTCCGAGGCGGGGACCTGCGGGCCGCCGCCCAGCGACTGCACGTAGGCGCCGATCTGCCTGATCTTCGTCTCGTCGACCCAGGGCGCGAGCGGCTTGCGCGGAGCCTGCGGGCCGGGGTTGGCGGCGGGCATGCGGCCGGTGCTCATCTGGAAGTCGACGGCCGCGGCGCCGACGCCGATGAGCGTGGGCGCCTTGTCCTTGACGCCCTCCGCGTTCATGCCGTGGCAGCTGGAGCAGTGCTTGACGAACAGGCTCCTGCCCTCGGCCACGTCATCGACCTTGCCTGCCGCCAGTGCCGCGTCGGCAGGCTTACCCGCCTGGACAAAAGCGGCGTATACCATCCCGACCAGCGCCAACGCCAAAATCAGGACGGCGTATCTCGCGAGGGGATGCCGCCGCCAAGCGGTGATCCTAGTCACAGAGATCCCGTTCCTTAACGAATGATGTAGATGGTCGAGAAGAGACCGATCCAGACGACGTCTACGAAGTGCCAGTAGTAAGACACGACGATCGCGCTGGTGGCCTGCTCATGCGTGAAGCGCTTCGCGGCGTACGTGCGTCCCAGCATGAACAGGAACGCGAAAAGGCCACCGGTCACGTGCAGGCCATGGAAGCCCGTCGTCAGATAGAACACCGAGGTGTAGGCGTTAGCGGACAGGGTCGCGCCCTCCGACGCCAGCTCGCCGTACTCGTACAGCTGCCCGGCCACGAAGACCGCGCCCATGAGGAAGCTGACGATGTACCAGAAGCGGAGCTTTTGCACCTGCCCCTTCTCTGCGGCCCACACACCGAGCTGGCACGTCACACTCGACAGAACCAGGATGATCGTGTTGACCGTCGCGAACGGGATGTTCAGGTGAGCGCCCTCTGCGACCTCGAGGCCCGCCTTGTGCAGCGCGGGCCCCCAGACGAGGCCGTTGCCCTCGCTCACCGACCGGATGGTGAAGTACATCGCGAACAGCGCCGCGAAGAACATGAGCTCAGAGGACAGCCAGACGATCGTCCCGACACTGACCAGATTGGGTCTGCGGTACGACTGTGCTGTCGTCGTCGAAGTTATTGCGGATGCTGTCGCCACGGGCAGCATTATTGCGGCTTCAGTGGTCGGTCCCGCGCACGACCCCCCGGTTAGCAGGTACAAACCGGTAGGCAACCTGGGATAATCGCCTCAAAAGGCCCTGTCAGACATGGTGGCCTGGGAATGCACAGCCGCGCACCGGTACCATCCGAGGTGACCATACCGCTACAAGGGATAGTGAGCGCGACAGTGACGTCCACTGGGAGCACCGGCGACACGATGAGGGTCCTCGTCTACAGCGACGACGCCGCCACCAGGGCTGAGGTGAGCCAGGCCATCGGCAGGCGCCCCGCGGCCGACGTACCCCTCGTGGAGATCGTGGAGTGCGCCACCGAGCCCAAGGTCCACCAGTGGCTGGGCTCAGGCGAGATCGACGTGGCCGTCCTCGACGGCGAGACGCAGCCCGCGGGCGGCATGGGCGTCTCCCGCCAGGCCAAGGACGAGGTCTACGACTGCCCGCCCATCTGCCTGCTCATCGCCCGGCGCGACGACCGCTGGCTGGCCGAATGGTCCAAGGCCGACGCCGTCGTGCCGCAGCCGCTGGAGCCCATGGTGCTCGCCGACACGGTGGCCGACCTGATGCGCCGCCGCTCCGCCACCCGACTCAACGCCAAGTAGGTGCCCATGGACTCCCGGACGACCTGGCCCACCCTGCTCTCCGCTCTCCTGTCCGGGGAGCACCTCACCTCCGACGAGACGGCCTGGGCGATGCGGGAGATCATGTCCGGCGCCGCGACGCCCGCCCAGATCGCCGGGTTCGCAGTCGCGCTGCGTGCCAAGGGCGAGACGGTGGCCGAGGTGGTGGGCCTGGCCCGCACCATGCTGGAGCTGGCCACGCCGCTGAGCGTGGAGGGGCCCGTGGTCGACATCGTCGGCACGGGCGGCGACCGCGCCCACACCGTCAACGTCTCGACGATGGCCGCCATCGTGGCCGCCGCCGCGGGCGCCCGGGTCGTCAAGCACGGCAACCGCGCGGCCTCGTCCTCGTGCGGCGCGGCCGACGTCCTTGAGCACCTGGGGATCCGGCTCGACCTCACGCCCGAGCAGACCGCGCGGGTGGCGCGCGAGGCGGGCATCGCGTTCTGCTTCGCCCCGGTCTACCACCCCGCGCTCCGCTTCGCCGGTCCGCCGCGCAAGGAGATCGGCGTGCCCACGGTCTTCAACTTCCTGGGCCCGCTCACCAACCCGGCCCGCCCCGCCGCCCAGGCCATCGGCGTCTTCGATGCGCGCATGCTGCCCGTCCTGGCCGGCGTCTTCGCCGAGCGCGGCGTCTCGGCCCTGGTGTTCCGCGGCGACGACGGGCTCGACGAGCTGACCATCGCGGGCACCTCGACGGTCTGGGTGGTCAAGGAGGGCACGGCCACGCAGGCCACCTTCGACCCGACGGTCCTCGGCATCCCGCGCGCCGACGCGGGCGCGCTGCGGGGCGGCGACGTGACGTTCAACGCCCAGGCCGTACGCGACCTGGTGCAGGGCAAGACGGGTCCGGTGCGCGACGCCGTCCTGCTGAACGCCGCCGCGGCCCTGGTGGCGCTCAACGGGCCCGGCGACGACCTCGACGCGGCCATGACCGAGGGCTACGCCCGCGCGGTCCAGGCCATCGACTCGGGCGCGGCCGCGGCCACTCTCGACCGCTGGGTCGAGGCCAGCGCCTCCTTCAGCCGCGCCTGACGGCGCCACTCCGCGGCCTTCCAAATGGCACCGCCCTCGTGAAATCGGGCGCGACCCGGCGGCAGGTGGGCTGCTTGCGGTGACGTGCGCGCCCCGGCGTGACAGCCGGGGCGTTACGGAACCGGCATCAGAACGTGATGGTCGGGCCGCCCTTGAGCACGCTCCACTTGAGCCACTCCTTCCAGTTCTCCTGCCAGTGCCCCCAGCCGTTCGTGGGCTCCAGCTTCCGCGGTGTCCCCGTGATGATGATCGGATCCCCGATCAGCGTGTTCTTGAGGAACCAGATGGCGTTCGCCGGGCTGATGTTCACGCAGCCGTGGCTGACGTTCGAGTTCCCCTGGGAGCCCACCGACCAGGGTGCGCTGTGCACGTACTCGCCGCTGTTGGAGATGCGGACGGTGTTGTAGACCGTCAGTGAGTAGTACCCGGCCTGTCCCGGGCCGGCATCCGGCGAGGTCATGACCGTGACCGGCTCGCGCGACATCGCCAGGTGGACGCCCGAGGTCGTGTGGTACTTCCACACCCCGCCCTGGCCCGCGCTCATCGGCATCTCGCGGATCTTCCTGCCGTCCCGCCGGACGATCAGCACGTGCTCGTCGGTGCTGCCCTTGGTGATCTGCTCACGACCGATCTTGAAGTCGAGCCGTACGTCGCGCTTGCCGTACATGCCGGGGCCGCCGCGCACGCCGGCGAGCTTCGCCTCCACCTGGACCTTCGTGTGCGCCGGCCAGTACTTCTCCGGCCGGAAGTCCACGTGGCTGTCGTCGAACCAGTGCCAGGCCCCCTCCACCGGCTTGGAGCTGCGGACGGTGAGGTTGCGCTCGACGGACACCCGGTCGGCGATGGGCTTGTCGAAGGCGATCATGACGGGCATGCCGACGCCGACCGTCAGCCCGGTGTCCTCCTTGTTCGGGGTGATCGTCTTGATGTCGAACGCCTTGTCGCCCTTGACCGTCGAGAACGTGCTGGTGGTCTGGCTCTCCTTGCCCGCGCCGTCCACGGAGACCACGGTGACCGTGTACGCCGTGCTGGGCCTGGCGGTGACGTTGCTGCGCCAGCGGGTGCCGTCGGCGCTGAGCACGCCCGCCAGCGGGCCGGACCTGCCGCCGTCCACCCGTACGCTCTTGAGCGTGCCCGTACGGGCCGAGACCACCAGGGGCTGGTCCGTGGGCACGTTCGCGGCCTTGTCCCGCGGAGAGAACGTCACAGAGGGCCCCTGGGCCCCTCCGGCCATCGCCATCCCGCCAGTAGGTTTCGGTGCGCCGCCCGCTGAGCACGCAGACAGCAGTGCCACGGCCAGCAGACCGGCCGATCCCTTCGCTACGTGTCCCACGAATGACTCCCTCGTCCACGAACGAACCGCTTCCGTCTCCTTTATTACCCTCAGTGATCGATTAACCACATCCGCATACCGGTAAAGAACGCCAAAAAGCGGGCGTCCCCCCTCAAGAGAGACGCCCGCTTCGGCAAACAGGTCAGTGCGAGAAGTGACCCCGGTAGTACTGGAACACGAACCCGACCATGGCCATGATGACCAGGAACAGCCCGATCAGGAACATCCAGAAGCCGATCACGAACCCGGTGAAGGCGAAGGCCGCCGCCAGGCACAGGAACAGCGGCCACCAGCTGCTCGGGCTGAAGAACCCGATCTCGCCCGCGCCGTCGCTGATGTCGGCCTGCTTGTTGTCCTCCGGCTGGGCGCCGATGCGGCGCGCGGTGAACATCAGGTAGTAGCCGACCATGAACGCGAACCCGACCGAGATCGCCATGGCCGTGGTGCCGACCGGCTCACCCTGGCCCGTCGCCGCCTTGGTCCAGAACCAGTAGGCGACGTCGACGCCGGCGAAGAACAGGCCGCACGCGAGGAACAGCCAACCCTGGACTCTCATCAGGCCTCAACCTCCTGCGCCTGCTTGGCCGAAACGTGCGGGTGGTGCAGGTCGAACGCCGGGCGCTCGGACCGGATGCGCGGCAGCGAGGTGAAGTTGTGCCGCGGCGGCGGGCAGGAGGTCGCCCATTCGAGCGAGCCTGCGTAGCCCCAGGGGTCGTCCACCGTGACCTTGGGCGCGCTGCGCCAGGTCTTCCAGACGTTGTAGAAGAACGGCAGCGTCGAGGCGCCCAGGACGAACGCGCCCACCGACGAGATCATGTTGAGGTCGGTGAAGCCGTCGGCCGCGCTGTAGTCGGCGTACCGGCGCGGGAAGCCCAGCATGCCCAGCCAGTGCTGGATGAGGAAGGTCGTGTGGAAGCCGATGAACAGCAGCCAGAAGTGCAGCTTGCCGAGCTTGTCGTTGAGCATCTTGCCGGTGAACTTGGGCCACCAGAAGTAGAAGCCCGCGAACATGGCGAACACGACCGTGCCGAAGACCACGTAGTGGAAGTGGGCGACGACGAAGTAGGTGTCGCTGATGTGGAAGTCGAGCGGCGGCGAGGCCAGGATGACGCCCGTCAGACCGCCCAGGAGGAAGGTGACGAGGAAGCCGACCGAGAAGAGCATCGGCGACTCGAACGACAGATGCCCTCGCCACAAGGTGCCGATCCAGTTGAAGAACTTCACACCTGTCGGCACCGCGATGAGGAACGTCATGAACGAGAAGAACGGCAGCAGCACCTGCCCGGTCGGGAACATGTGGTGCGCCCAGACCGTGATGGACAGACCCGCGATCGAGATCGTCGCGACCACGAGGCTGATGTAACCGAAGATCGGCTTGCGGCTGAAGACCGGCAGGATCTCGCTCACGATGCCGAAGAACGGCAGCGCGATGATGTACACCTCGGGGTGGCCGAAGAACCAGAACAAGTGCTGCCACAACATCGCGCCGCCGTTTTCGGAGGCGAAGATGTGGGTGCCGAGCTTGCGGTCGGACTCCAGCGCGAGCAGCGCGGCGGCCAGCACGGGGAAGGCCATCAGCACGAGCATGCTGGTGAGCAGGATGTTCCAGGTGAAGATCGGCATGCGGAACATGGTCATGCCGGGCGCGCGCATGCAGATGATCGTGGTGATGAAGTTCACCGAGCCGAGGATCGTGCCCAGACCCGACAGGGCCAGGCCCATGATCCACAGGTCGCTGCCCATGCCGGGCGAGTTGATCGCGTTGGACAGCGGCGTGTAGGCGAACCAGCCGAACGAGGCCGCGCCGCCCGGGGTGAAGAAGCCCGACACGGCGATGATGCTGCCGAACAGGTAGAGCCAGTAGCTCACCATGTTGAGGCGCGGGAACGCCACGTCGGGGGCGCCGATCTGCAGCGGCATCAGCTCGTTGGCGAAGCCGGCGAACAGCGGCGTCGCGAACATCAGCAGCATGATCGTGCCGTGCATGGTGAACAGCTGGTTGAACTGCTCGTTGCTGGTGAACTGCATGCCCGGCTGCGCCAGCTCGGCCCGCATGACCAGCGCCATGACGCCGCCGATCAGGAAGAAGGCGAACGACGTGATCAGGTAGAGGTGCCCGATGATCTTGTGATCAGTGGAGGACAGCCACTTGGCGATCACCTGGCCCTTGGTGACGGGCCTGGCCGACGCGCGTAGGGGTTCGTGGATGGCGGTCACTGGGCGCTCCCAGCCTGGTGTGTCGCGATGTACTGGTCGAACTCTTGCTGCGGGACGAGCTTCACCGAGAAGAGCATGCGGCTGTGGTCGACGCCGCACAGCTCGGCGCAGCGGCCCGCGAAGACGCCCGTCCGGTCAAGGGTCGTGATCTGGAACTTGCGGCCCGGGTTGTCTTCCTTGATCCCGGGGAGGACGTCCCGCTTGAACAGGAACTCCGGCACCCAGAACGAGTGGATGACATCGTCGGTCGACAGGTCGAACTCGACCTTCGTCTTCGTCGGCAGGACCAGCTGGGGGCCCTGGTGGTAGTCACTCACCGGCACACCCGCGACCGGCTGCAGCGTCTTGCCGTTGACGGTCGTGGTGAAGCGCCAGCTCCACTGGAACGCCTCGACCTTGACCTTGACGGTCGCGTCGCCGTCCACCCTGGTCAGCGTCTCACTGTCGCGGGCGGTGAAGAAGAAGAACACCGACACCATGACGAGCGGGATCAAGGTGTAGAGCATCTCGATCGGCAGGTTGTAGCGCACCTGCGGCGGGAGGTCCGCCTTGGACTTGCGCTTGCGGTGGAAGATGGCCGCCCACACGATCAGAACGATGACCACGGCGCCCGTGGCGAGGGCGGCGATCCAGGCCCCGTTCCACAGACTCTGGACCACGTCACCCTGCTCGGTGACATGCTCGGGAAGAAGGCCGCGAGACCAGTCAGCCTTCGGTACGTCATTAGCACACGCCGTAGCAGTGGCCAGCAGCAACGCCAAAGCGGCGGCGCGCGGCACCCTGCGCCGGGCCAACGAACGCCGCGTCGTACGGCGAGTCGGACTCACGGATCGCCTACCCCACAGATGAAGCCCAAGAGTCTCTCTCTTGGGCGCTCCTATTTCCAGATGCACAGCTGATTGCAGACACATTAGCGTGCAGGTGCCTCGCCCTACCGCGCGACCCCTCGATGGCGCCGCAAGTGGGACGATAAGTCTCGTGGCGTACTTCGACGCGGCTTCGAGCGAGCCGCTCCACCCTCAGGCACGCGAGGCGCTGCTGGCGGCGATCGACGTCGGCTGGGCCGACCCCGCGAGACTGTACGGCCAGGCCCGCCGCGCGCACCTGCTGCTCGAGCAGGCCCGCACGGAGGTGGCCGAGGCGCTCGGCGCGCGCCCGGAGGAGGTGTCGTTCACCTCATCCGGCACGCAGGCCGTGCATCTCGGCGTCCTCGGCACCCTACACGGCAGGCGCAGGGCCGGGCGCCACCTGGTGACGAGCGCGGTCGAGCACTCCAGCGTGCTGCACGCCGGTGGAGTGCACGAACGCGACGGCGGCACGGTCGAGACGGTCGGCGTGGACCTGACGGGCCGGGTCGACCTCGACCGCTTCGCCGAGGCGGTCTCCCGTCCCGGCACCGCGCTGGCCTGCCTGCAGACGGCCAACCACGAGGTCGGCACCGTGCAACCGGTGGCCGAGGCCGCCGCGGCCTGCCGTTCCCACGGGGTTCCGCTGCTGGTGGACGCGGCGCAGACGGCCGGCAGGATGCCGATGCCGGACGGCTGGTCGGTGCTCACCGCCAGCGCCCACAAGTGGGGCGGCCCCGCGGGGGTGGGCGTGCTGGTGGTGCGCAAGGGCACGCGGTTCCGCTCGTTCCTGCCGGAGGACGAGCGGGAGCGGCGGCGGGTGCCGGGGTTCGAGAACGTGCCCGGCATCGTGGCGGCGGCGGCCGCCCTGCGCGCGATGGCCGCGGACGCGGCGCAGGAGCAGGCGCGCCTGTCCGAGCTCGTCGGGAGGATCAGGGAGACGGTGCCGAAGATCGTCCCGGACGTGGAGGTCATCGGCGACCCCGTTGAGCGGGCGCCGCACATCGTGACCTTTTCGTGCCTGTACGTCGACGGGGAGGCGCTGCTGACCGAGCTGGACAAGGCTGGTTTCGCCGTTTCGTCAGGAAGCTCGTGCACCGCTAGTACGCTTCGTCCATCGCACGTTCTTGAAGCGATGGGCGTGCTGACGCATGGCAATGTCCGGGTGTCGCTGCCCAGGGGCACTTCCGCGGCCGAGGTCGACAGATTCCTCGCCGTGCTGCCCGATCTGGTGCGCCGCATCCGCCAGGACGCGGGAGTCGCATGACCGAGGTTACCCAGCCGGCTCTGACGATCGACGCGCTCGGGAAGAAGTGCCCGATCCCGATCATCATGCTCGCCGAGCAGATCAACTACGTCCCGCTCAACGCCGTCGTGGCCGTGCTGGCCGACGATCCGGCGGCTTATACGGACGTGCCGGCGTGGTGCAGGCTGAAGTCGCACCGGCACGTGGGTTCGTACGAGCTGCCCGAGGGCGGCTGGGCGATCCACGTGAGGCGCAACTACTGACTTTTCCCGAAATGCATGGGTAGGGGCTTCCCGTACGAAGTCACCGACCTTCGGGGGAAAGCTCATGACAAGCGGACATCCGCACGAGACCGCCCGTGACCTGATGAGTCCGGGAGCGGAGTGTATCGGGGCGCACGAGACACTCGACCGGGCGGCGCAGCTGATGCGTAACAGCAACGTTGGATCGCTGCCCGTGTGCGGGCCGGACGAGCGCGTGAAGGGCATCATCACCGACCGCGACATCGTGATCAAGTGCATCGCGGCGGGTCACGACCCGTCCAAGGTGACGGCGGGCGAGCTGGCCGGCGGGCTCGTCTTCGTCACTCCGGACACGAGCGTGGACGAAGCGCTCACCAAGATGGAGGAGAACCAGATCAAGCGGCTGCCGGTGCTGGAGAACGACCGCATCGTCGGCATGATCAGCGAGTCCGACCTGGCCAAGCACCTGCCTGACGCCCAGCTCGCCGAGTTCATGCACCACGTGTACGCGAGGGGCTGACGAGGCGCTGGGCCGTATCGGAAGAGCCAGGGCCGCGAGACGCCGCCCCGCCGCATGTCGGGCGGGGCGGCTTACAACTGTTACGGGTGGTAACAGCGGACGAACTCGGCGATCTCCGCCGCGGCGCCGGCACCGTAGGCGGCGGCGAAACGCTCGAGGAAGACCTGCTGGCCGAGCTCGTACTCCTGGCCGCCGACGCGTTCGAGCACGTGGGTGGCGGTCAGGTTGCCGATCTGGCCGCAGCGCTCCAGCGGCAGCCCCCAGGCCAGGCCCGACAGGAACCCGGCGCGGAAGGCGTCACCGACGCCGGTGGGGTCCGCCTTGCCCCTTTCGGGGGCCGGGGCGACGGCGATGGACGGCTCGCCCCTCCGGTCGATGACCGCGCCCTTCGGGCCGAGCGTGGTGACCCGGACGCCGACCCGGTGCAGGATCTCCTCGTCGGACCAGCCGGTCTTCTGCTCGATGAGCCCCTTCTCGTAGTCGTTGGAGAAGAGGTAGGCGGCGCCGTCGACGAGCTGGCGGATCTGCTCGTCCGCCATGCGCGCGAGCTGCTGGGAGATGTCCGCGGCGAACGGGATGCCGCGCTGGCGGCACTCGTCGGTGTGGCGCAGCATCGCGTCGGGGTCGTTGGGGCTGATCAGCACCAGGTCGAGGTCGCCCAGGCGGCCGGCCACGGGCTGCAGCTCGATGAGCCGCGCCTCGGCCATGGCGCCGGTGTAGAACGAGGCGATCTGGTTGTGGTGCTGGTCGGTGGTGCACAGGAAGCGCGCGGTGTGCTGGGTCTCCGAGATGTGCACGGAGTCACAGTCGACGCCGTGGCGCTCCAGCCACGACCGATAGTCGGCGAAGTCGTTGCCGACGGCGCCCACGAGCACCGGCTTCAGGCCCAGGCAGGCCATGCCGAACGCGATGTTCGCGGCGCAACCGCCGCGACGGATCTGAAGGTCATCGACCAGGAACGAGAGTGACACCCGGTCAAGCTGCTCGGCGATCAGCTGGTCGCCGAAACTTCCTGGGAAGGTCATCAGGTGGTCTGTCGCGATGGAGCCGGTAACGGCGATGCGCACGGGATTCTTCTTCCTCGTTGTCAGCAGGCCTATGAGCCCCACGAGAATACGCGAAGGTCCCGCTCACATGAAGCAAGCGGGACCGCGCAAGCCACCCCTAGTTGAACGAGTCACCACAGGCGCAGGAGCCCGTGGCGTTGGGGTTGTCGATGGTGAAGCCCTGCTTCTCGATGGTGTCCACGAAGTCGATCGTGGCCCCCATCAGGTAGGGAGCGCTCATGCGGTCGGTGACCACCCCGACGCCCCCGAAGTCCGACACCACGTCGCCGTCCATCGACCGGTCGTCGAAGAAGAGCTGGTAGCGCAGGCCGGAGCAACCGCCCGGCTGCACGGCGACCCGCAGCTGCAGACCTTCCTCGCCCTGCTGCTCGAGCAGGCTCTTGACCTTGGCGGCGGCCGCGTCAGTCAGGATCAGGCCCTGCGCCGTGGTCTCGCTGCTCTCAACCGTCATCTGCTGACTCCCTAACCCGGCTGTCTGTTTCTGACGTCCTACTAATGACGCTACCAACACCTGGCCCATGCCACACATTCCCGGAGCGCCCACCCCCGTAATAAGCAGGTTCGTCCGTGTGCCATCATGAGTATCGTCAATTCGACGATAAGGGGGTATGGCCATGGCCACCCAGACTGGGCTGCCGCTCTTCGTCCTCGGCCGGGGCGCCGATCCGCACAGCGAGAAGGGGGTCGAGTGCCCGGGCGAGCTGCCGCCCGCCTCCGACCCCGACCTGGTGGAGCGGGCCAGGAAGGCGAAGGAGGCGCTCGGCGACCGCCTGTTCGTGCTCGGGCACCATTACCAGCGCGACGAGGTCATCCAGTTCGCCGACGTGACGGGCGACTCGTTCAAGCTGGCCCAGCAGGCGGCGGCCCGGCCGGAGGCGGAGTTCATCGTCTTCTGCGGGGTGCACTTCATGGCCGAGTCCGCCGACATCCTGACGGCCGATCCGCAGAAGGTGATACTGCCTGACCTGGCGGCCGGGTGCTCGATGGCGGACATGGCCACGTTCGACCAGGTCGAGGAGTGCTGGGACGCCCTGGAGGACGCCGGTCTGGCCGACCAGGTGATTCCGGTCACGTACATGAACTCCAGCGCCGACATCAAGGCCTTCTGCGGCAGGAACGGCGGCGCGGTCTGCACCTCCTCCAACGCCCGCCGCGCCCTGGACTGGGCGTTCTCGCGCGGCGAGAAGGTGCTGTTCCTGCCCGACCAGCACCTGGGCCGTAACACTGCGGTGCTGGAGATGGGCATGTCCCTGGAGGACTGCGTCGTCTGGAACCCCCACCGCCCGAACGGCGGCCTCACCCAGGATCAGCTGGAGCGGGCGAGGATGATCCTGTGGCGCGGCCACTGCTCGGTGCACGGCCGCTTCACGGCCGACTCGGTCGACGACGTACGCTCCCGCATCCCCGGTGTGAACGTCCTGGTGCACCCCGAGTGCCGTCACGAGGTCGTGCTCAAGGCCGACCACGTGGGCTCGACCGAGCACATCATCAAGACGCTGGAGGCGGCGCCGGCGGGCTCGAGCTGGGCGATCGGCACGGAGCTCAACCTGGTCAAGCGCCTGGCCCAGACGTTCCCCGACAAGAGCATCTCGTTCCTGGACAGGACGGTGTGCTACTGCTCGACCATGAACCGGATCGACCTGCCGCACCTGGTGTGGGCCCTGGAGTCGCTGGTGCTGGGCGAGGTCGTCAACCAGATCACGGTGGACGAGGACACCGCCCACTGGGCCAAGGTCGCCCTGGACCGCATGCTGGCCCTCCCGTAGCCCCCGAAGCGGGCGCGGGGAGGAGCATGGCGCCGGGCAGCGGTCCGATGGTGCCCGGCGCCGTTGCGTCCCTCCGCGGTGCGTTCAGCGGAAGGCCGCGGCGTTGCGCCGGGCCCAGGCGGCGAACGGGCGGGGAGCCCGGCCGAGCACGCGCTCGACGTCCGGGCTGATCCGCTGTTCGGCCGGGGTCGGCTCGCCGAGGATGGCCAGGGTGGTGTCCGCGACCGGCTCCGGCATGAACGCGAGCATCTGAGCCCGAGCCTCCTCGCGGCTCTGCTCCACGAACGTGACCACCTCGCCGAGCGCCTCCCCGATGGCGGCGGCGCTCTGGCGCGGGGTCACCGGCTCCGGCCCGGTGAGCTCGTAGATCCGGCCGTCATGGCCGGGCTCGCGCAGCACCGTGGCCGCGACCTCGGCGATGTCGTCGGGGTCGATGACCGGCAGCCCGACGTCGCCGAACGGCGCGGCGACCGTGCGGCTCGCACGGACCGGCGCGGCCCACGCGAACCTGTTGGAGGCGAATCCGCCCGGCCGCAGGATCGTCCATCGCGCGCCCGAGTTCATGACCGCGCGTTCGACCTCCGCCCCGAAGCGGCCGTGGGACGCGCTCTCCGGACGGGTCACCACACCCTGCGACGAGAGCAGGACCACCCTGCCCGGGCCGCTCACCGCGGCGACGATCTCCTTGGGCTCCGCGGCGAACAGATCGCCACTCGTGAGCAGGAACACTGCGTCGGCACCCGCCAGGGCCGGGCGCATGCTCCCGGCGTCGGCCAGGTCGGCGGCGACCGCGCGCACACCCTCGGGCACGTCCGCGCCGGTGATGCGGCGCGACACCGCGGTGACCTCTTCGCCCGCCTCGGCCAGCAGCCGGACCAGGGTCCTGCCGACGTTTCCGGTGGCTCCCGTGACGACGATCATGATGATTCTCCTCAAAGTTAGTTAGTCGGCTGACTCACTTGTGAAGGACCATAGCACGACTCCGGCACCTATAGTTAGTCAGGTGACTGACTCAACGCGGTCCAGGGTGCAGGCCGCCTCCGCCAAGCGGCAGCGGCTGATGGCCGCCGCCGCCCAGGTCGTGCACCGGCAGGGTGTCGAGCGCACCACCATCGCCGACATCGCGCGCGCCGCCGACGTCCCGGTGGGCAACGTGTACTACTACTTCAAGACCAAGGACGACCTGGTCGCGGCCGCGCTCGCCGAGCACGCCCGGCAGCTGGAGATACTCACCGACCGCCTGGACCGCCTCGACGACCCGAGGGAACGGCTCAGGAGCCTGGTGGAGACCTGGGTCAGCCAGCGTGACCTCGCCGCCCGCTACGGCTGCCCGACCGGAACGCTCGCCGCCGAGCTCGACAAGCGCGACGAGGGCGGCCTGGATGCGGCGGCGGGCAGGGTCATCCGGCTGCTGATCGACTGGGTCGGACGCCAGTTCGGGGAGCTCGGGCTGCCCGACCCCGAGGGGCTCGCCCTGACGCTGGTGGGCGCCTACCAGGGCATGTCCCTGCTGGCCAACGCCCTGCGCGAGCCCGACATCATGAACCGCCAGGGCGCGCGCCTGCTCGACTGGCTCGACTCACTCTCCGCCGAAGCCGTCTAGGCCCGTTCTCCGCCCGCCGACGTACGGCGAGGGGCGCGAGGCGGTCGCGGTGACGTGCGGAGAGACAGGTCTAGGCGAAGTCGTAGCCGAGCCGGACGGTCACCGTCAGCGTCTGGCGACCGGGGCTGATGGACGCATCGCTCTCGGCCGCCGCCAAGGCCATGTGGCGCAGGGGCTGCGGGCCGCCGCCCTTGAGCTCCTCACTCACCGAGACCACCCTGCCCAGGGGGCGCCCGGCCAGCTCGGCGTAGTGGGCGGCCTTGGCGGCGGCGTCCCGGAACGCCCTCGCCCTGGCCTCCTTCAAGAAGCCGGACGAGTCGGACACCTCGAACGCCACACCGTTCAACCTGGCCTCCTCCCCGACTCCGGCCACCGTGTCGATGACATGATCGGCCCGCGTCAGGTCGCGGACGACCACCTCCACGCCCTGGACGGCCCGGTACGCGGCCACCTTGGGGTATGCCTCGTACTCCGGCCCCAGCGACAGCTCCACCGTGCGCACGTCCTCCGCGGCGACGCCCGCCCGGGCCAGCGCCTCGGCCAGCCGGGCGGCGGCGGATCTGGCGGCGCTGAAGGACTCCGCGGCGGAGGCCCTGCGGACCTCGACGCCCGCGTGCAGCCGCAGGATGTCGGGTGCGGCCAGCACGGCGCCTTCGCCGACGACGGTGATGTCCACGCCTACCCCCTCAGATCGGGTTCCGCATCGATCCTAGGACGCACGGCTCATATGCGGACGGCGTCGGCGATCGCCTGCGGATTCCGCAGCTGTACCCGGCGCCTGGACTCCGGCAGGCGCACGAGCCGGGCGGACAGCAGGCCGGCCTCCCGGACCGTGTTGCGCGCGCCCGTGCTGATCACCGTGACCGGTACGTCGGGGATCGGCCTGTCCGCCCTCATCCGGCGCAGGTCCTCGGCCATGTCACGGCGGGCCAGCCACTCCCCCGCCACCGCGGCGAGCACCTTGCCCACGCGGTAGACGCCGTACGGGTCGCGCCCGCCGGTGAGCAGCCGGTGCGCCACGGGCCCCGCGAGGCGGGCCAGGGCGGCCGCGCCCCACGTGCCGCCCAGCGCGGGCAGCCACCGGCCGGCGCTCCCGGCCGGCGCGAACAGCCTGCGGTCACCGGTGCCAGCCGGGTCGACCAGGACGAGCTTGGCCGCGCGGAGCGGGTGCAGCCTGGCGAACGCCTCCGCGTGCCAGCAGGCCACACCCTGGGCGACGACGATCACTCGATCCGGGTGCGCGGGGGCCAGCGCGGCCAGGCGGGCGGCCTCGCCGTACAGGGTGGGCGGGTCGGGCGAGCACGGGCTGAGGCCGAGACCCGGGCGGTCGAAGCGGATGACGCGATGACTCGCGGCCAGCCGGGCGGCCACGGCGTCCCAGTGGAACCAGGCGCCCCCGAGCCCCGCGGTGATGAGCACGGCGGGCCCGGCTCCCTGCTCGACCACATGCGGCCGCACGCCCCCGGGCGGCGCCGTCGTGCGGGCGGTCACGTCGTCCGAGACGAGCAGGTGGAGCGCCGCGTACACCAGCCAGATCGCGAACAATGTCAGCTGCGCCCGGTGCGCGATCCCCACCCCGTGCCGGTCGGCGTGCGCCGACAGCACGAGCAGCGTGGCCGCCAGCCCCAGCCACGTGAACAGCCACGACACCCACGAGCGCCATCGCGCGCTGAGCAGCACCATCGCGGCCAGCACGGCGGCCGTGGCCAGCATGCCCGCCACCAGGTGCGCGTAGTGCGCGGGCGACATGGACCGCCGCCCGCAGGACGGGTCGCTCAGCGTGGCGCAGTCCAGCGGGAACAGCCCGGCCGCGAGGGTGAGCAGCCCGAAGGCGGCCAGCGCCAGCCAGCCCCGCCCCTCGCGCGCCGCCCTCGGCACCAGCGCCACCCCCAACGCGCACGCCAGCCCCGACAGCGCGTCGCTGACCCGGAACAGGCGCGTCCACGGCTGGTCGCGGGCGGCCAGCTCGCTGACGTACCCGTCGGTCCTGTCGACCTCCGGCGAGGTGAACTGGCCGGTGATCCACGCGCTGCCCAGCACCGCCGCCACGATGAGCGCGCAGGCCGCGAGCACGTACAACCTTCGCTCCACGTGATCATTAGATCACTCGAAGTAGTGGTCGGCTCAGTCAGAGACCGGGCGCGCCCCAGACCGGGAACCAGCGGCTGAGGTCCTTCTCCAGCGGCAGCTCGCCCTCGAGGACGCCTCTGACCTGGAGTTCGAGCGCGTTGTCCCGCCGCTGCCCGGAAAGCGGGGCGAACGGGTAGAACGTCCCGCGCTTGTAGAGGTACACGATCGCCAGCCGCCTGTCGTCGTCCTGACCGGCGAAGGACACCAGCGAGCAGAGCAGGGAGGGTCCGAACCCGGCCGACTCCAGCGACGAGTTGACCGCGTGCAGCTCGGTGACCAGGTCGCCGAGCTGGTCGGGCGAGCGGCGCACCAGGAGCCAGGTGTAACCGTAGGAGTCGTGCGACTCCTCGACGCGCTCGCCGAGCAGCGCCTTGACGTCGCGTTCGAGCGTGGCGAACGCGCCGCCCTCCGCGGCCCTGAACGCCACCGAGCCGCGGCCGGTGGGCACGAGCCCGGTCGCGGCCTGCAGCGTCACGGCGGCGGACGGCAGCGCGAACAGCGCGTCGAGGTTGGGTTTGGCCGGTTTCGACCGGCCCAGCAGCGCGTCGAGCCAGCTCATCGGGGTTCAGCCCCTTCCGAGCTGCTTGGAGATGTTCGCCAGCTGCTCCAGCCGCCGGTCGAGCGACGGGTGGGTGGAGAACAGGTTCGCCAGCGACTCGCCCGGGCGGGCCGCCGGGGCGAAGTAGAAGGCGTTGAACGGCGCCGCCTCGCGCAGGTCCTGGGTCGGGATCCTGGCCATGTCGCCGCTGATCCTCACCAGCGCGCTGGCCAGGGCGGACGGGCGTTGCGTGAGCAGCGCGCCCGCGCGGTCGGCCGACAGCTCCCGGTAGCGCGACAGGGCACGGGTGAGCAGGAAGCTGATGGCGTACACGGCGACGGAGACGAGCAGGATGATCAGGCCGACGGGCACGCCGCCCTGGTTGCCGTTGCGGCGGCCCCCGAGGCCCGTGTAGAGGGCGAACCTGGTCATGAGTCCCGCCACGATGCCCAGGAACGAGGCGACGGTCATGACGGCGACGTCGCGGTGCGCGACGTGCGACAACTCGTGTGCGAGCACGCCTTCGAGCTCCTGAGGCTCCAGGCGGCGCAGGATGCCGGTCGTCACGCAGACGACGGCGTTCTTCTGGTTGCGGCCGGTGGCGAACGCATTGGGGACGTCGGATTCCGCGATCGCCACCCGCGGCTTGGGCATGTCGGCGAGCGCGCACAGCCGGTCGATCAGGCCGTGCAACTCGGGGGCCTCCTGCGGCGAGACCTCCCGCCCGTGCATCGCGAACAGCGCGATGCGGTCGGACAGGAAGTACTGCACGAACAGCAGACCCCCAGCTATCACCAGCACGGTCAGCGCCCGCACGCCGAGTGCGATCAGGACGCCGACGAACACGACATAGAGCAACCCGAGCAGGAACATCGTCACGGCCATGCGAGTGGTCAACCCGCGGTCGGACGCGAACCGCGTGCCCATGGGGATCAGCCCGGGATGAGGCCCTGGTCGCCCAGCATCTCCCGGACCTCCTCGATCGAGGCGTCCGCGGGGGGAAGGATCAGCTCTGACGGCTCAAGGCTGTCGTCGGGAAGCGCCTTGCCCACCTGGCGCACCTTGTCGAGCAGCGCGTGCAGCTTGGCGCGGAAGACCGGCTCGTCGCCGACCTCGATGGCCGCCTCGAGCTCGGTGTCGAGCTCGTTGAGCACCGCGATGTCGTCGGCGGAGATCTCCACCTGGCCCTCGCCCATGATCCTGACAATCATGCCGGCTCCCCGGGCTGGCGAAGCTGCTGGGTGTGGCTCTGACCGTGCTGCTGCGGCTGCGCCTGGGGCTGGGCCTGCTGCTGCGGCTGGCCCTGCTCGATGGCGCTCTGCGGCGCGGGGCCCTGGCCCAGCTCGGCCTTCATCCTGGCCAGCTCCAGCTCGACGTCCATGCCGCCGCCCATGCGGTCGAGCTCGGCCTGGATGTCGTCGCCGCGGGTGCCGGTGAAGTCGTCGAGCGCGCCGCTGGCCAGCAGCTCGTCGATCGCGCCCGCACGGGCCTGCATCTGCGCCGTCTTGTCCTCGGCACGCTGGATCGCCAGGCCGACGTCGCCCATCTCCTCGGAGATGCCGGAGAACGCCTCGTTGATGCGGGTCTGCGCCTCGGCGGCGGTGTAGGTGGCCTTGATCGTCTCCTTCTTCGTACGGAAGGCGTCGACCTTGGCCTGCAGCCGCTGGGAAGCCGTGGTCAGCTTCTCCTCCTCGGCCTGCAGATTGTCGTGCTGCAGCTTGAGGTCGGCCATCTGCGTCTGCAGATTGGCGCGCCGCTGCAGCGCCTCGCGGGCCAGGTCCTCGCGCCCCACGGACAGCGCCTTGCGGCCCTGCTCCTCGTAGCGCTGGGCCTGCTTCTCGAGGCCGGTCATCTGGAGCTCCACCCTCTTGCGCGACGTGGCGACGTCGGCAACGCCCCTGCGCACCTTCTGCAGCAGCTCGAGCTGCCGCTGATAGGAGTAGTCAAGGGTCTCGCGTGGATCCTCCATCTTGTCCAGGGCCTTGTTGGCCTTGGACTTGAAGATCATCGAAAGTCTCTTCATCACGCTCATGCGCGTCGGCCGTCCCCTTCTAGGTCGTGCTGGTGTTCACCCAATGCAGCGCAGCCGCCTTGGGATTACCCTACGCATAACGCACGAGGGCGTCACTAAGTTGCAGTCCAGGTAGGGTTGACGTCGTGTTGCGACGCCGTTCCCAAACCTCCGTGGACGACACCCCCGTCCCCGATGACGATCCTAAGCCCCAAGGTAAAGGTCGTCCCACACCCAAGCGCCGTGAGCAGGAAAGCAGGCGGCGCCAGCCGGTCCATGCGCCCAAAGACCGCAAAGAGGCCTATCGCCAAATGCGGACCAAGCAGGCCGCCGAGCGCGACAGGGCCCGCAAGGGCATGCTGGCAGGCGAGGAGAAGTATCTTCCCGTTCGCGACAAGGGCCCGGCGCGCAAGTTCGCGCGTAACTGGGTCGACTCGCGGCGGCTGCCGAGCCAGTATTTCCTGCCTTTCTCGCTGCTGATCCTGCTGGCGACGTGGATTCCGTGGCCGATGACGATCCGCGCCCAGGTGCTGGGCTACGTGGTCACCATCGGGTGGCCGATCATGATGATCGGCGTGCTGTTCACCTCGGTCTACGTGGCCTGGAAGGTGAAGCGGGAGGTGGCGGCGAAGCTGCCCGACGAGAGCCTCAGGGGCGTGGGCTTCTACGCGGCGATGCGGGCCCTGCAGATCCGCAAGCTCCGCTTCCCGCCGCCCACGGTGCTGCCGGGCGGCAAGCCGGTGCCGCCGAAGAAATAGCCGCACCGGGAAATAGCCGCACCGGCCTTCACGGGCTGCCGTCCCCGACGTCGTCCCAGCGCAGCACCCCTCGCTGGACGGCGGGCCGCCAGCCGTCGACCGCCCTGCCGTGCTCCAGGGCGTCGGCGACGGCCCGCAGCAGCGCGTACGTGGACTGCAGGCGAGGCCCCATGCCGGAGATCGTGTCGTCCCACCCGACGGCACCCCCGGTGGAGTCGACCACGGCGTACTCCATGTTCTCCGAGTCACGCTCGGCGAAATGGAGGAACGGGATCATCCGGCCGTTCCAGTATTCGACGGCGGGATCGCTCCCGAGGTCGGTGCGCTCCCAGGAGCAGAGCCGGCGCCAGGTGTCCCTGATCTGGCGGACGCCGAGAGCGTCGGCGCCGTCGTACCAGAAGCCGAAGACCGACCGTCCCCGCGAGCCGTTGTGGCGCAGGAGTGAGGCTCTCAGGTCGTCGGGGAAGTCCACGCCCATCTGCGACTCGGCGATCGCGATCGTGCGCGCCCTGCCAGGTCCGGCGAGAGTCCGGTACGTCCTGGGCGCGTTCGCCCTCAGCCACCGCTCGATCCGCCGCCACTGCCGGTCCACGGCCCGCTTGACCTCAGGGTCGATCGGCCGCACGGTGACCGGGCGCCGGACGGGCGAGCAGTTGGGGTCGGGGATCTCGGCCGGCGGCCGGCTGGGGACGGCGGTGGCGACCGGCGGCGGGGTGCTCGTGGCGGGCGGTCCGGTGGCGGGAGTGGGCGAGCGCTCTGTCCCAGCCGGGAGCGCCGCCTGCCCGGCCTGGTAGGCGCGCCACTCCGACGCGGCCGCCTCCTGCGACTCCGTAGGGATCAGGGCGGCCCCCAGCGTCAGCGCCACGATCCCGGCAATGGCGGCCCACACCAGGCCCATCCGCCTGCTCCCTGCCAGTCGCGGCGCCGGGGGCGGTGAAGGCTGCTTGTCGGGCATCTGGGCGCGCCGGCGCAGCCGAACCGCTATCGCGGTCAGGATGGCCGCCGTCAGCGCCAGCCGTACGAGCTTCAGCACGTCGCGCACCCTATCCCGAAACCGATCACCACATGGGTCGGCATTAAAGTCAGACCCATGGAATTCCGACACCTCGGTCGCAGCGGTCTCAAAGTAAGCGAGATCAGTTACGGAAACTGGCTGACCCACGGCTCCCAGGTCGAGGAGGATGCCGCCAAGCTGTGCGTGCAGGCGGCGCTCGACGAGGGCATCACCACGTTCGACACCGCGGACGTCTACGCGGCGACGAAGGCCGAGGAGGTGCTCGGCCGCGCGCTGAAGGGCGTGCGCAGGGAGTCGCTGGAGATCTTCACCAAGGTCTACTGGCCGACCGGCCCCGGCCAGAACGACCGCGGCCTGTCACGCAAGCACATCACCGAGTCCATCAACGGCTCGCTGCGCCGCCTCCAGACCGACTACGTCGACCTGTACCAGGCGCACCGCTTCGACTACGAGACGCCGCTCGAGGAGACGCTCAAGACGTTCGACGACCTCGTACGCCAGGGCAAGGTCCTCTACATCGGCGTCAGCGAGTGGAACGCCGACCAGATCGCCCAGGCCCTGAAGATCGCCGACGAGATGGGCTTCGACCGGATCGTCTCGAACCAGCCCCAGTACTCGATGCTGTGGCGGATCATCGAGGGCGAGATCGTGCCACTGAGCGAGAAGGAGGGCGTGGGCCAGATCGTCTGGTCGCCGATCGGCCAGGGCGTGCTCACGGGCAAGTACCTGCCCGGGCAGCAGCCGCCCGAGGGCTCGCGGGCGACCGACAAGAGCGGCAGCGCCATGATCGCCCGGTTCATGAACGACGACGTCCTGACCCGCGTCCAGGAGCTCAAGCCGATCGCCGCCGACCTCGGCCTGAGCATGGCGCAGCTGGCCATCGCCTGGGTGCTGCAGAACCCGAACGTCTCCAGCGCCATCGTCGGCGCCAGCCGGCCCGAGCAGGTGCGCGACAACGTGAAGGCGTCGGGCGTCAAGCTGGACGCCGACGTGCTCAAGCGGATCGACGACGTGCTCGGCCCGGTCGTGGAGCGCGACCCGGCCAAGACGCAGAGCCCGCGTACCCGCCCGTAACCCGTATCCAGACAAAAACCCCTTGAGCCACAATGGCGCTCAAGGGGTTTTTCAATTACCCGGACTCACTCGGGGCGCAATGACAATCCCGTGTACTCCACGCGGTCCTCATCGAGCAACGCCACCTGCTCGACTCCGGATTCGAGCAGGTCACGCCAGTTCTCACCGAGCCAGGACTCCGCATCCGCCTGGCTCGGGAAAACTTCTCGCGGCAAAGGGCGATCCGTCACCTCACCACCATTTGCATTTTCATAACGCCACCGCCATGTCATGCCATACGCTCCTTTTCCGCGGGTCCGCCTGTGCACCCTCCGCAGGCACTGGAACCCTACTCCCGAGTTCGGAGGTCAATCGATGCTGCGCGCGTATCGTGTTGCGGCCGGAGCCGCCCTCGGGGCCGCATTACTTCCTTTCCCCCACTCCGCCCCTGCTGATCCGTCTGCCACACGCTCCATGTGCGCGCGCCCCTGCCGCTGACCTGGAACGTTCCAGCGGCGACGGCCGGACCGGAACCCGGCCGTGGGCGGAACGTGCGGCGGTTTGTACGCTCGGCGCGGTGAAAATCCTTCTCTCCGGCACGGCAGGCGGTACGGGGTGGCCGGAGCCCGGGTGCCGGTGCGCCTCGTGCGCCGGGCTCCCGTCCGGCAATCGGCGCCCGCTCGAGCTGATCGTGGATGGCGTGGTCCGGTTCCCGTACGGCGACCTGCCGGCCGGGTACCGGTCCTGCGCCGGCGGGCTGGGGCTGGTCTGCCCCGGCGGTTCCCGGCTGCTCTGCCTCCCGCCCGGCCACGCGGTCCCCGCGGACGGCCCTCCCCGATACGACATCGTGCTGATCGACCTGCTCGACCGGCCGGAACGGCTCGGGGAGCTGCGGCGGGCCGGGCTGGTGGACGACCGGACCCTGGTGGTGGCCGTCGGGCTGGATCACCGGGTCCGCTCGGCGGAGGAACTGGCCAGGCGGCTGCGGTTGTGGGGCGCGCTCGCCGTTCCCGACGGGACGGAGTTGGAGGTCGGGCCCGGCCGGCCAGCACCCGCCCTCCCGGAGGGTGGGGCGCCGTGGCGGGCGCTGTTGCTGGGCGGCTCGCGGTCGGGGAAGTCGGCCGAGGCGGAGCTGCGGCTGGCGGCCGAGCCGTACGTCACTTATGTCGCCACAGGACCGGGCGGCGCGGGCGACGACGAGTGGGCGGCGCGGGTGCGGGCGCATCGGGAGCGGCGGCCCGCGCACTGGGCCACCGTCGAGACCACCGACCTCGCCGCGGCCATCCGGAACGCCTCCACACCGCTGCTGGTCGACGGGCTCGGGACATGGCTGGCGGCGGTGTTCGACGAGCACGGGGCCTGGGAGGGGGACCGCGCCCCGGTCGGTGAGCGCTGCGACGCGCTCGTGGCGGCGTGGCGGCAGGCGCCGGTGCGGATCGTGGCGGTGTCCGACGAGGTCGGGATGGGCGTGGTGCCCGCCACGGCCAGCGGGCGGGCGTTCAGGGACGCGCTCGGACGCCTCAACGAACGCCTCGCCGCGGAATCCGAATACGTGGCGCTGGTGGTCGCCGGACGCCTTCTCGAGCTGTGAGCGGCCAGGGGGCGCGGGACGCTCGCCCGGGCTGGGGCGAGCCGGGAGCGGTCAGGGGCGGACGGCTCTGGCGTACCAGCGGCCGTCGAGGCGGTCCACGTGCAGGGGGCGGCCGAAGCAGTCGGAGAGGTGGGCGGGGGTGAGCACGTCGTCCACCGGGCCTGCGGCCAGCACCCTGGCGTCCCGCATGAGCATGGCGTGCGTGGTCGTCGCGGGCACCTCCTCCAGGTGGTGGGTGACCGTCACGGTGGTGAGGACGGGCCGGGTCGTGGCCAGGTCTTCGACGGCGCTGATCAGGTCTTCCCTGGCCGGCAGGTCCAGCCCCGCGAACGGCTCGTCGAGCAGCAGCACCGCCGGGTCCGCCATCAGCGACCTGGCCACCCTGATCCTGGCCCGCTCGCCCTGCGAGCAGACCCGGAACGGCCGGTCCGCGAGGTCCTTGCACCCCAGGTCGGCCAGCAGCCGGTTGGCCCTGTCCCGCTCGGCGTCGCCGTACTTGTCCCAGAGCGGAACGCTCGTCCCCGTGTGCCCGGTGAGCACCACGGTGTGCGCGGTCGCCCCCTCCTGCTCCATCAGCTCCTCGTCGATCAGCCGCTGGCTGGCCGCGACGAGGCCGATGTGGCGGCGCAGCCCCCGCATGTCCACCCGGCCGAGCCTGTGGCCGAGCACCTTGACCGTGCCCTCGCTGGGATGCCGTACGGCGCCCGCGAGCGAGAGCAGCGTCGTCTTGCCCGCGCCGTTGGGGCCGAGGATCACCCAGTGGTCGCCGTAGTCCACCTGCCAATCGACGCCGTCCAGCAGCGACTTTCCGACAACTCGGACACCTACGCCTTCGAGTTCAACCACGTGCATCCCGCCACACTAGTGGGCCTAGGATCGTCGGCCATGCGCCTTGGGCACGGGCTGTGGCTCGCGATCGGCACGCTCAGCATCTTCCCGGCACGGGTCGTGCGGGTGGATCGGGAGGTCGCGGGGCACGCGATGGCACTGGCTCCGGCAGTCGGGCTCGCGCTCGGCCTCGTCGCCGGGCTGCCGCTGCTCCTGCCCGGTCCGCCGCTGCTGCTGGCGGCGCTGGCGGTCGGGCTGCTGGCCGTGCTGACCCGCGGGCTGCATCTGGACGGGCTCGCCGACCTGGCCGACGGGCTGGGCAGCGGCAAGCCCGCCGCTGACGCGCTCGACATCATGAAGAAGTCGGACATCGGGCCGTTCGGGGTGATGACCCTGGTGTTGACGCTGGCCATCCAGGTCGCCGCGGTGGCCGATGTCGGGTTCGCGCCGTTCGTGACGGCCTGCGTGGCCGGGCGGCTGGCGCTGACGTGGGCCTGCCGGGCGGGCGTCCCCGCCGCACGCCCCGACGGGCTCGGAGCGATGGTCGCGGGTACGGTACGCCGCCCCGCCGTCTGGCTCGTCACCCTGGTCACCCTGCTCGGCGTCGCCGCGCTCGCCCTGGGCGTCGTCTTCTCGAACAGCGAGCCGGTGGCGTGGGGCGTGATCCTGCTGCCGCTCGGCCTGCTCGCCGGGCTGGGCGCCGCCCTGCTGCTGCTCCGGCACGCGCGGCGGCGCCTCGGCGGGATCACGGGTGACGTGCTGGGCGCGCTCGTGGAGACCGCCACGGCCGCGGCGCTGGTGGTGTACGCGACAGCCGGCTGAGCGCGTGCCCGATCAGGCGGCCGGTTGCGCCCGGCGTACCGGAGAGAAGCGGAGCAGGGCCGCGCCGGCCAGTGCCAGCAGGCCCCAGCCGACGAGGCCGGTCACGCCGACCAGCACCTCGTTCGGCGGCGCGGCGGCGTCACCGAGCAGCAGCGCGGGCGGGGCGACCGCGTTCAGTGAGCCGTGGGCCACGACGGACGGCCACACGCTGCCCGTACGCAGCCGCAGCCACCCGATCAGCACCCCGAACAGCACGCAGAAGCCGATGAAGAACAGCGCCGACCAGGAGCCGAGGCGCGGGTAGTTGTAGCCCAGCAGGGTGAGGGGGGCGTGCCAGACGCCCCAGATGGCGCCGGTGAAGACCAGCCCGGCGAGCATGCCGTTCGAGGAGACGAGCCGGGGCAGCAGCCAGCCGCGCCAGCCCCACTCCTCCCCCAGTGCCGGGATCGCGTTCAGCACGGGCCCGGCGACGACCGCCACCACGATCTGGAGCACGGCCACCGTGCCGAGGTCGGCGGGCGCCTGCACGCCCTGCGCCCGCAGTGCGGATCTGAGCAAGCTGAGCTGGTCGAGGTCCAGCGAGACCAGCCCGGCGGCGGCGCTGAGCCCCATCGCGAGGAACGCCAGCAGCGGCACCCCGAGCCAGGTGACGACCAGCAGCACGGCCGTGCGCTTCTTGCGGTCGCCGAAGGTGAGCCCGGTCTGCCTGGCCCACTCGCGGAACGGCGTGCGTGAGACGGCCCACACTCCGAGCACGCCGGCCGTGGGCGTGAACATCATGAGCGTGGCCACCCAGGCCAGCTGCGGCGAGGCCAGTCCGTCGCCGAGCCAGAGGGGCAGGGCCACCGCCCACGACAGCCCGAAGGCCAGGACGATGAAGATGAGGAGAGGTCGTTTCATTGGTCCACTCGCTCCGCGATGAGGGCGTTGATGAGGGATGCGCCGCGTTCGGCGTCGTCGACGCCGATCTCGAGCCGGCGGGGATTCATGGCAGCTCCTCCAGGATGGTGATGAGGTCCTCGCGGCCGTAGCCGTACTTCCTGGCCTCCTCCAGCAGCTCGCGCGCCCGCTGCGCGAGCAGGGCGCGGCCGTCCGCCCGCCCCGCCACGCTGACCCCCCGGCCCCGCCTGAACTCCAGCAGCCCCTCGTCCCGGAGGTCGCGCAGCGCGCGCAGCACGGTGTTGGAGTTGATGCCGAGATCCTGGGCCAGATCGCGGGCCGGGGGCAGGCGGTCGCCGGGGCGGTACGACCCCTCCCCGATGGCGCGGCGGATGGCGCCGGCCACCTGCTCGTGCAGGGGCCGCGCGTCGTTCAGGTCCAGCGTCAGCAACATGGTGCTAATGACACTAGCACCATCGCACATGCTGTCTATTGGTAGGATGAACCCCTGTTTGTGAGTACGTAGAAGACCTGGATAGCATCGGTTTACGTGACCACTGTGCGGCTGAACTCAGCAGATCCAGTCTCCTTTGACACCGACGCGTTGATCGTCGGCTTCAGGTCAGGCCAGGAAGGCCCACGGGCCGCCGCGGGCGCCGAGTCCCTCGACGCCGCCTTCGGCGGCAAGCTCGCCGACTCCCTCAAGGCCGTCGCCTTCTCCGGCAAGGCAGGCGAGCTCGCCAAACTGCCCACGTTCGGCGCCATCGCCGCCCCGCTGCTGGTCGCGGTCGGTCTGGGCGACTCCCCCGACACCGAGGGGCTGCGCCGCGCCGCCGGCGCCGCCGTACGGTCCCTCGCCGGCACCGCCAGGGCCGCGCTCGCCCTGCCCGCCGACACCCCGGAGGAGGCCGAGGCCGTGGCGCTCGGCGCGCTGCTCGGCGCGTACGCCTTCTCCCGCTACCGCACGAACGGCGAGCAGAAGGCGCCGGTCGCCGAGCTCACCGTGGTCTCAGGCCAGGCCGGCGCCGTCGCCGGGCGCGCCGGCGTCCTGGCCGACTCGGTCGCCCTGGTGCGCGACCTGGTCAACACGCCTCCCTCCCACCTGTGGCCGGCCAAGTTCGCCGAGATCGCCGAGCAGGAGGGCAACAAGGTCGGGCTGACCGTCGAGGTGCTCGACGACAAGCAGCTCAAGGACGGCGGCTACGGCGGCCTCATCGGCGTCGGCCAGGGCTCGGCCAACCCGCCGCGCCTGGTCCGCCTCGCCTACACCCACCCGGAGGCCGGCAAGCGGCTGGCGTTCGTGGGCAAGGGCATCACGTTCGACTCCGGCGGCCTGTCGCTCAAGCCGTCGGCCTCGATGGACTGGATGAAGTCCGACATGGGCGGCGCGGGCGCGGTGCTCGGCGCCATGATCGGCATCGCCAGGCTCGGCCTGCCGGTGAACGCCGTCGGCTACCTCTGCCTGGCGGAAAACCTGCCGAGCGGCACCGCGCAGCGCCCCTCCGACGTCATCCACAGCTACAGCGGCAAGACGGTCGAGGTGCTCGACACCGACGCCGAGGGCCGCCTGGTGCTCATGGACGGCATCGCCAGGGCCGCCGAGGACCAGCCCGACCTGATCGTCGACGTGGCGACCCTCACGGGCGCGCAGATCGTCGCGCTCGGCTGGCGCACGGCCGGAGTCATGTCCAACGACGACGACATCAGGCAGCTGGTCGTCGAGGCCGCCGGCGCCGCAGGCGAGGGGGCGTGGGGCATGCCCCTGCCCGAGGAGCTGCGCAAGGGCCTCGACTCACCGGTCGCCGACATCGCCAACCTCCAGCCCGAGCGTTGGGGCAGCATGCTGGCGGCGGGCATCTTCCTGAAGGAGTTCGTGCCCGAGGGCGTGCGCTGGGCCCACATCGACATGGCCGGCCCCGCCTTCAACAAGGGCGAGCCGTACGGTTACACCCCGAAGGGCGGCACGGGCGCCATCACCCGCACTCTCATCGGACTCGCAGAGCGGCACGCGAGCATCTGAAACAAATGAAAAGATGACGGCATCACGAACACCCCGACAAGGAGCCTTCCTGTGGCCTATGACATCGTCGTCCTAGGTGGCGGCAGCGGCGGTTACGCCTGCGCGCTTCGGGCGGCTGAGCTGGGCAAGTCGGTCGCGCTGATCGAAAAGGACAAGATCGGCGGCACCTGCCTCCACAGGGGATGCATCCCCACGAAGGCCCTGCTCCACTCCGCCGAGGTCGCCGACGAGACCCGCGAGAGCGAGTCGTTCGGCGTCAAGGCGCGCTTCGACGGCATCGACGTGCAGGGCGTGCACGCGTTCAAGGACAAGATCGTGACGCGGGCCTGGAAGGGCGTGCAGGGCCTGCTCAAGGGCGCGGGCGTGACGATCGTCGAGGGCGAGGGCCGCATGGTCGGCCCCAACCGCGTCCAGGTCGGCTCGGAGGTCTACGAGGGCCGCAACCTCGTCCTCGCCACCGGCTCGGCGCCCAAGACGCTGCCGGGCCTGGAGATCGACGGCGAGCGCGTCATCACCAGCGAGCACACGCTCAAGATGGACCGCGTGCCCACCTCCGTCATCGTGCTGGGCGGCGGCGTGATCGGCGTCGAGCTGGCCAGCGTCTACCGCTCGTTCGGGGCCGAGGTCACGATCGTCGAGGCGCTGCCGCATCTGCTGCCGACCGAGGAGGAGTCCAGCTCCAAGCTGCTGGAGCGGGCCTTCCGCCGCCGCGGCATCAAGTACGAGCTGGGCGTCTTCTTCGACGGCGCCAAGACCACCGAGACGGGCGTGGTCGTCACGCTGGCCAACGGCAAGACCCTCGACGCCGAGCTGCTGCTCGTCGCGGTCGGGCGGGGCGCGGTGTCGGCGGGCATGGGCTTCGAGGAGCAGGGCGTCGCCATCGAGCGCGGCGCGGTGGTGGTCGACGAGCACTGCCAGACCTCCGTGCCCGGCGTCTACGCCATCGGTGACCTGATCCCGACCCTGCAGCTCGCGCACGCGGGGTTCGCGGAGGGGATCATGGTGGCCGAGCACATCGCCGGCCTCAACCCGCCGCCCATCGACTACGCGGGCGTGCCGCGCATCACCTACTCCGACCCCGAGGTGGCCTCCGTCGGGATCACCTCGGCGCAGGCGGCCGAGCGCGGCATCGAGATCGTCGAACAGGTCTACGACCTCGCGGGAAACCCGAAGAGCCAGATTCTCGGCACTTCGGGCGCCGTGAAGGTCATCGCCCAGAAGGACGGCCCGGTCGTCGGTGTCCACATGGTGGGCCGGCGCATCGGCGAGCTCGTCACGGAAGGGCAGCTGATCTACAACTGGGAGGCGCTGCCCGCAGAGGTCGCCCAGCTCATCCACGCACACCCGACCCAGTCCGAGGCCATGGGTGAGGCGATGCTGGCCCTGGCCGGCAAGCCGCTGCACGTACACAACTAGTCCAAGCCCTCGAGATCAGAACGCGAGAGAAGATAACGATGCCGGTCTCCGTACAGATGCCCCAGCTCGGCGAGAGCGTGACCGAGGGCACCGTAACCCGTTGGCTGAAGAAGGAGGGCGAGCGCGTCGAAGCCGACGAGCCGCTCCTCGAAGTGTCGACCGACAAGGTGGACACCGAGATCCCGTCGCCCTCCGCGGGTGTCCTCACCAAGATCGTCGTGGCCGAGGACGAGACGGTGGAGGTCGGAGCCGAGCTCGCCGTCATCGACGAGAAGGCCGAGGCGGGCGCCGCCGCCCCGGCCCCCGAGGCCGCCCCCGCGCCGGTTGCGCAGCCGGAGCCCGAGCCCGAGCCCGCGCCGGCTCCCCCGGTCTCCTCGATCCCGCAGCCCGCTCCGGCTCCGGCCCCCGCGCCGGCGCCCGCTCCCGCGCCTGCCCCGGCTCCCGCCGCGCAGGCCGCTCCCCCGGTCGCGGAGCCCTCGCCGCTGCCGTCGGGTGAGAGCCCGTACGTGACGCCGCTGGTGCGCAAGCTGGCCAACGAGCACGGTGTCGACCTCGACTCGATCACCGGCACCGGCGTCGGCGGCCGCATCCGCAAGCAGGACGTGCTGGAGGCCGCCAAGGCGCAGCGCGAGAAGGCCGCCGCGGCCCAGGCCGCTCCGGTGCCGGCTCCGGCGCCCGCCGCTCAGCCCGCTCCCGCCGCCGCTCCGGCCGCGCAGGCTCCGGTCGCCGCGGCGCCCGAGCCCGTGGAGGTCGACACGACGCTGCGTGGCCGTACGGAGAAGATGACGCGGCTGCGCCAGACGATGTCCAAGCGGCTGGTCGAGTCGCTGCAGACGGCGGCCCAGCTCACCACGGTGGTCGAGGTCGACGTCACCAAGATCGCGCGGCTGCGTGAGCAGGCCAAGGCCGACTTCCTGCGCCGCGAGGGCGTCAAGCTGTCGTTCATGCCGTTCTTCGAGATGGCCGCCGTCGAGGCGCTCAAGCAGCACCCGAAGCTCAACGCGACGATCAACAACGAGACCATGGAGGTCACGTACTTCGACGTCGAGCACCTGGGCATCGCGGTCGACACCGAGCGCGGGCTGATCGCGGCGGTCATCAAGAACGCCGGCGACCTCAACCTCGCCGGGCTGGCCCGCAAGACGGCCGACCTGGCGGAGCGCACGCGCGCCAACAAGGTGACGCCGGACGAGATCACGGGCGGCACCTTCACGCTGACCAACACCGGCAGCCGCGGGGCCCTGTTCGACACCCCGATCCTCAACCAGCCGCAGGTCGGCATGCTGGGGACCGGTTCCGTCGTGAAGCGGCCCGTGGTGATCGACACGCCTGAGGGCGAGGTCATCGCGGTGCGGTCGATGGTGTACCTGGCGCTGACGTACGACCACCGCCTGGTGGACGGTGCGGACGCGGCCCGCTTCCTGACGACGGTCAAGCGCCGTCTGGAGGAGGGACGCTTCGAGGCCCAGCTCGGTCTCGCGTAGCCACTGGCTCGCCCGGCCGGGCGGCTCCCTTTTCCGGGGCCGCCCGGCCTTTCGCTTTCCTGGGACGTCGAGGCCGGGGCCGGCGACACGCGCCCACGGTGGTCGCGCGCTGTGGCGCGATGCCGTGCGACGCGCCCCGTTCGGTGGCGGTGGTCGTGCGATGCGCGCCATCGTGCCGCGCGACACGGGCGGGCGCATCGACGGCGCATCGGCGGGCGGGCGGCGGGGCGGCGTAGTGTGGCGTTATGGCGATCATCGTGACGGGCTCGTCGGGGTTGCTCGGGTCGGCGCTGGTGCGGGCGTTGCGGGACGAGGGGCGCGAGGTCGTCAGGCTGGTACGGCGAGAGCCGCGCGCGGCCGACGAGGCGTACTGGCAGCCGAGCAGCCAGGAGATCGACCAGGCCGCGCTCGACGGCGCGCAGGCCGTGGTGCACCTGGCCGGGGCGTCGATCGGGGGCAGGCGGTGGAGCGAGGCGTACAAGCGGGAGCTCCTGGCCAGCCGGGTCCAGAGCACCAAGGTCCTCGTCGACGCGATCGCCGGGCTGTCCGGCAAGCCGGAGGTGCTCATGTCGGCGTCAGGGGTCGACTTCTACGGCGACACCGGCGACCGGGTGATCGACGAGAGCCAGGGAAAGGGCACCGGCTTCCTGTCGGACATGTGCGAACAATGGGAGGGCGAGGCCAGGCGGGCGGGTGAGGCCGGCGTCAGGACGGTGCTGATGCGCTCCGGGCTGGTGCTGAGCAGGGAGGGCGGGATGCTCGAGCGGGTGGTGCCGATCTTCAGGATCGGGCTGGGAGCGCCGCTCGGGTCGGGGAAGCAGTACTGGTCGTGGATCAGCGTGGACGACTGGGTCGGGGCGGCGGTGCATGTGCTGAAAAATCGTGACATTACCGGGCCAGTCAATTTCACCTCCCCATCGCCCGTCACCAACGCCGAGTTCACCCGCGCACTCGGAAAAGCCCTGCGTAAGGGCACGATGCCGATCCCGGTGCCGGCCTTCGCGCTGTCCGCGGGGCTCGGCGAGTTCGCGCGGGAGGCACTGCTGCCCAGTCACCGCCTCCAGCCGAAGAAGCTGCTCGACACCGGCTACGGGTTCGCCCATACCCGCCTCGACGAGGCGCTGAGCGCCGTACTCTAGGGAGCCGTGCGTCCTTCAACAGGTGGGAGAATCTTGACATGAGCCGGTCAGGACAGTCACACATCCTCGCCATCGGGGGCGGATCGTTCCGCCCGAGCAGGCGCTACAGCTTCATCGAGGCCAGCCCGCTGCTGCGCTACGGCCTCGACCTCACGGGACAGGACCGGCCGAAGCTCGGGCTGCTCGCCACCGCGACAGGCGACTCCGACGAGTGGCTGCTCAAGATGTACGGCGCCTTCGCGGGGTGGGACGTCGAGCTGAGCCACCTGACGGTGTTCCCCATGCCCAATGTCGAAGATCCGCAGGCCTGGATCCTCGAGCAGGACATGATCTACGTCAGCGGCGGCAGCGTGGCCAACCTGATGGCGTTGTGGCGGCTGCACGGCTACGACGAGGCCTTCGAGGAGGCGTGGCGGTCCGGGGTGGTGCTGTCCGGGCAGAGCGCGGGCGCGCTGTGCTGGCACGTGGGCGGCAACACCGACTCCTTCGGTCCCGACCTGCGCGTGTGGGCCGAGGGCCTCGGCTTCCTGCCCTACTCGTGCGGCGTCCACTACGACTCCGACCCGCAGCGCCGCCGGCTGCTGCAGGAGTCGGTGGCGAGCGGCGAGCTGCCCAGCGGGTACGCCGCCGACGAGGGCGTGGGGCTCCACTACGTGGGCACGGAGTTCATCCAGGCGGTGACCGTCGAGCCGGGCGGCTACGCCTACCGGGTGGAGAGCGACGGGGCAGGCGGCGTCAAGGAGTTCAGGATCGAGCCACGACTCTTGACCCCCTGATTACCCTTCGCGGGTGAGGGAACGGCACAATAGGCTCATGCGCCCCATCCACGGGGACGATCCCCACGCACTCGCCATCGTCCGCCTCGGTGTCGACGTCCCCTACGAGCAGGCCTGGTCGTTGCAGCGCTGGGTGCACGGCAAGCGGGTCGCCGGAGAGCTGACCGACACCGTTCTGATCCTCGAGCACGCCCCCGTCTACACCGCGGGCAAGCGCACCGCCCCGCATGAGCGCCCCGCCGACGGCACCCCGGTCATCGACGTCGACCGGGGTGGCCGCCTCACCTGGCACGGTCCCGGGCAGCTCGTGGCCTATCCGATCGTCGCCGTCACCGACGTGGTCACCTACGCCTGCCGCCTCGAAGAGGCCATGATCCAGATCTGCGCCGACTTCGGCGTCACGGCGAGACGCGTGCGGGGGCGCGGCGGCGTCTGGGCGGTCGGCGACGCCACCCTGGGGCTGCCCGACCGTCAGCTCGGCGCGGTCGGCCTGCGCGTCGCGCGCGGCGTCACCATGCACGGCTTCGCGCTCAACTGCGCCAACGACCCCCGCTGGTTCAACCGCATCGCGCCGTGCGGCCTCCCCGACGTGGGCGTCTCCTCGCTGTCGGCGGAGACGGGCCGTCGCATCGTGGTCGAGGAGGTCATGCCGATCGCGGAGAAGCGGCTGGCCGAGGCGCTGGGCATGGAGTCGTACGAACTCCACGAAGAGGACCTTCTCCGCAGATGACCGGCTCGGCACGTGCGAGTCGGAACGCGTCGACGAGGAACTGCTCGGCCACTACACGCGGGCCATCCGCGGATTCGGCCTCATCTCCTGACCCAGGAACAGGCCGGTTTCCGGGGAGACGTAAGCTGAGTGGGTGACCGTTGCTCCTGAAGGCCGAAAGCTCCTCCGCCTGGAGGTGCGTAACGCCGAAACCCCTATCGAGCGCAAGCCCCCGTGGATCAAGACCAAGCTGAAGACGGGCCCCGAATACACCGAGCTGAAATCGCTCGTGCGCCGGGAGGGCCTGCACACGGTCTGTGAAGAGGCGGGCTGTCCCAATATCTACGAGTGCTGGGAAGACCGCGAGGCGACCTTCCTCATCGGCGGCGACCAGTGCACGCGCCGCTGCGACTTCTGCCAGATCGACACGGGCAAGCCGAAGGAGTACGACCGCGACGAGCCGCGCAGAGTGGCCGAGTCCGTCCAGCAGATGGGCTTGAAGTACGCGACCGTGACCGGCGTCGCCCGCGACGACCTGCCCGACGGCGGGGCCTGGCTCTACGCCGAGACGGCGCGCCAGATCCACGGGCTGCTGCCCGGCTGCGGCGTCGAGCTGCTGGTGCCCGACTTCAACGGCAACCGCGACCAGCTGGAGGAGGTCTTCTCCAGCAAGCCCGAGGTGTTCGCCCACAACGTCGAGACGGTGCCGCGGATCTTCAAGCGGATCCGTCCCGCGTTCCGGTACGAGCGGTCGCTCGCGGTGATCACGATGGCCCGCGAGGCCGGGCTGGTCACCAAGTCCAACCTGATCCTGGGCATGGGCGAGACGCGTGAGGAGGTCGTCTCGGCCATGCGCGACCTGCACGCCGCGGGCACCGACCTGCTGACCATCACCCAATACCTGCGGCCCACGCCGCGCCACCACCCGGTGGACCGGTGGGTGAAGCCGGAGGAGTTCGTGGAGCTGCAGGCGGAGGCGGAGGCCATCGGGTTCGCCGGTGTGCTCTCCGGGCCGCTCGTGCGCTCGTCGTACCGCGCCGGCCGCCTCTACCAGCAGGCCATCCAGGCCCGCCAGACGGCCTGACCACCACCCGCCAGCCCCGGGACCCGCCACACGCGGTCCTGGGGCTGCTTCATGCGGGGCCTCGCCCGGCTAGGCGACAGTGCTGAAGATGGCCGTGCCGGGGATGTGGCGGCCACGCAGCGGGCTCCAGCCGCCCCACACCCGTTCGTGCCCCTCCGGCCACTCGGGCTCCAGCAGCCCCGTGACGGTCAGCCCGGAGGTCACCAGCAGGTTCACCCAGTCGGCCATGGTGCGGTGGTGCTCGACGTAGGTGACCGTGCCGTTCTCGTCCCGTTCCGCGTAGGGGGAGCGGTCGAAGTAGGACCGGTCGGAGGTCAGCCCGCGCGGCCCCGGGTCGTCGGGGAACGCCCACCGGATCGGGTGGCTCACCGAGAACACGAACCGGCCGCCCGGCCTGAGCACCCTGCGCACCTCGCGGAACACCGCGAGCGGGTCGGCCACGAACGGCAGCGCGCCGAACGCCGAGCAGGCCACGTCGAAGGCGTCGTCGGCGAACGGCAGCGACTCGGCGTCGGCCTGCACCACGGGCACGTGCAGCCCGGTGTCGAGGTCGATGCGCTGGGCGTGGCGCAGCTGCCGGTGAGAGATGTCGAACGCGGCCACCCGCGCCCCTTGAGTCACCAGCCACCGCGCGCACTGCGCCGCGCCGCAGCCGATCTCCAGCACGCGCCGGCCGCGCACCTCGCCGAGGAGGCGCGCGTCGGCCTCGTCCACGCCCTCGGGGCACCAGACGAACCCCGTGTCACGCAGGAACTCGCCGTGTTCGACCTGGTAGTCGTCGGCGTTGCCGTCCCACCACCAGCGGTTGGCCCGCGACGAACTCGACAGCACTAGCGCATCTTGGGGCCGCGCGGCATGCGGGCGCCCTTGGGCATCGGGCCCTTGGGCATCGGCATGTTCTTCGGCAGCGAGCGCAGGCGGTCCTTCACCTCGTTGACCGCGGGCTTCTTCAGGTTGCGCGGCAGCTTCATCAGGTGGCGCTGCAGCTTGCCGAGCGGCACCTGCCCCTCGCCGTCACCGCACTGGATGTCGTAGATCTCGATGCCCAGCACCACGCGCGCGACCCGCTTCTTCTCGGCCGCCAGCATCTTCGCCACCCGGTTGCCGGGCCCCTCCGACACCAGCACGACGCCGGGATAGCCGACCACGAGGTGGACGAGGTCCTGGTCGCGGTTGACCGCGATGGCCGGGGTGACCTGCCAGTTGCCGCGCATGCCCTGCAGCACCGCCGCCGCGGCGCCGGTCTGGCCGTGCAGGATCGAGTATTGGGCCTTCTGGGCGAGCTGCCCGAACACCACCAACCCGACCGTGAGCGCGGCCAGCACGCCGATGAACAGCGAATACCACAAGTAGTCCGTGACCAGGCCGATCACGACGACCACCGCCAGCGTGCCCACCGCAGAGAGGAAGACGAGGGGCATCCCCTTGGGGTTGGCCTGCTTGATGATCTGCGCGATCATGCGGAGCTGCTTGATGCGCCCCGGCTTCTCTGGTTCCTCGGACTTTGCCATGCTCTGAAGGATACAAACCAACTGGTGCGGTACGGAAAACGCGACCCGGCCATTTCTCGCGCGGCTTACACCTTTACGGTAGCCGACAGACGAGGATCGCCCACGCTGGGGCCCGCCTCGACCGCGTACTCGCCCTCGACCGTCCGCCAGCCGCCGTCCCAGACCTGGAAGGCCCGCTCCGGCAGGAAGATCGTGGTGAGCACGGTCTCCCCCGGCGCGGCCTCGACCACGTCGAACCCGGCCAGCACCCCGGAGACGTACACCTGCACGACCTCGCGGCCCGCACGATCGCCGGTGTTGGTGACGGCCACAGTGACGGCAGCCGCCCCGCTCGTCCCCTCGGCCGCGATCGAGTCGTACGACCAGGTCGTGTAGCCCAGGCCGTGCCCGAACCAGAACGCGGGCGCGCGCCCCGACCGCTCCCAAGCCCGGTACCCGATCGACACCCCCTCCTCGTACGCCACCACACCGTCCACCGGCGTCACGTTCACCACGGGAGCGTCCTGCAGCCGCCGCGGCCACGTCGTGGGCAGCCGCCCGCCCGGCTCGGCGTCCCCGAACAGCACGTCCGCGAGCGCCGCCCCCGCCTCCTGCCCGGGGAACCAGGTGAGCAGCACGGCCGCCACCTCCTCGGTCCACCGCATCTCGACCGGCGAGCCCGCGTTGACGACCACGACGGTGCGCGGGTTGGCCGCGGCGACCGCGCGGATCAGCTCGTCCTGCCGTCCGGGCAGCCTGAGGTCCCTGCGGTCGAAGCCCTCGCTCTCCACCTCCGGCGTGGTCGCGGCCACGACCACCGCCACGTCGCACTCCGCCGCCACCCGCACGGCCTCGGCCAGCAGCGCCTCCTCGCCCGGGCTCGGATCCGCGTGGCCGACCGTGAACGACACGAACGCCATGCCGCCGAACGCCCCCGCCGGGTGCGTCACGACCACCTCGTACGGCTCCCCGGCGGTCATGGGCAGGCTCACCCGCCGCTCGGGCGGTGACAGGAACGCCGCGGCCGGGTCGTCACCGTCCGCCTCGAGGGCCTCGTCGAAGACGGTCTCGCCGTTCACGACGACGGTGAAGGCCCCCACCCCGGCGACGGACAGCTGATGCTCACCCGAAATGTCCGGCGTGTACGTGGTGCGCAGCCGGACCGCCTTCAGCCGGTCGCCGTCCACGCCGGGCGGCAGCTGGCCGATCCACCGCGCCTCGGCGGCGGCCAGCGGCTGCTCGGCCAGCGCCGTGCCCTCCGCGTCGAGGAACGTGGCCGTGACCGGGCCGGGGAGCGGCGACAGGCGGATCCGGGGGTCGGTGCCGAGCGCGTACCGGACCTCGGCCCGCTCGGCCAGGCCCTGCAGCGGCGAGACGATCCTGTCGGGGAAGACCTGCGCGCTCCCGCCGCCCATGATGCGGGCCTCCGCGGCGGCCGCCCCGATCACGGCGACCGTCCGGACCTGCCGGAACGGCAGGATGCCGTCGTTGGTCAGCAGGGTGAAGCCGCGCGTGGCCACTTCGCGGGCCAGCGCCACCCCGTCGACGCGCTCCCCGGCGGGAGGCGGCGCAGAGTGCGGTTCTGGGCCGCGCAGGGCGCCGACGCGCTGGGCCAGGCGCAGGATGCGGCGCACCCGATCGTCCACGACCGACTCCGGCACGCGGCCCTCCCGCACGGCCGCCGCCAGCTTCTCGCCCCATGGGCCGGACGGGCCGGGCATCGCCACGTCGGTGCCGCCCATGGCGGCGGCCTCGGTCGTACGCAGCGCCGTCCAGTCCGACACCACGAACCCGTCGAACCCCCATTCGTCCTTCAGCACCCCGTTCACCAGCTCGGCGTGCTCGGTCATGGTGGTGCCGTTCACGGAGTTGTAGGCCGTCATGAGGCCCCACGCTCCCGCCCGCACCACCCGCTCGAACGGCCGCAGGTACGCCTCCCGCAGGGCCTTCTCGCTCACCTGGACGTCCGCGGTGAAGCGGTCGGTCTCGAAGTCGTTGGCCACGAAGTGCTTGGGCGTGGTGGCGACGCCGCCCTCCTGGACGCCCTCGACGTAGGCCGCGCCGATCTCCCCCGTCAGGTACGGATCCTCGGAGAAGCACTCGAAATGGCGGCCTCCGAGCGGCGAGCGGTGCAGGTTGATCGTGGGCGCGAGGAGCACGTGCACGCCCTTGCGCCTGGCCTCCTGCGCCAGCAGCGCGCCGGCCCGCCGCACCAGGTCCACATCCCACGTGGCGGCCAGCGCGGTCGGGCTCGGCAGCGCGATCGACGGGTCGGCCGAGCTCCACTGCTCCCCGCGTACGCCGATCGGGCCGTCACTCATGACGAGCCGGTCGAGGCCGATCTCGGGCAGCGGCGGGAGCGACCACATGTCGGCCCCGGTGAGCAGGCGGATCTTGGTGCTGAGGTCAAGCCTGGCGATGAGTTCGTCGAAGTCCACCACCGCAGTCTTCACCAGGTCGCCGGACGTCCGGAAGACCGGACCGTACGTCGTTGGCGGCGCGACTCAGGCGGCGACGAAGAACTCCAGGAGCTCGGGGACCAGCGCCTCGGGGGCCACGTTGTGGGCCTGGTCCTCCAGCACCCGCCGCACCGCGCCGGGCACCGCCTCCGCGACCGCCAGCCCCGCGTCGGACATCCAGCCGGGGCTGTCCTCGCCGTTGAGCACGAGCGTCGGCTGCCTGACCGCGGCCAGCCGCTCGGCGGGCAGCGCGTTGCCCGGCCCCAGCACGGCGGCCTCGTAGGCGAGGGTGTGGGCCAGCGCCTCGAGCTCCGGCCAGGACGGCTGCGCGCGCATCGCGGCCACCGCCTCCGGGGGCGCCTCGGCCGCCTCCACCAGGAACCGCTCCACCGCCTCCCCCCGCCTGCCCGCCCTCACCAGCGCGTCGAGCTGCGCCGCGAAGTCGTCCGGCAGCGGGGGCGCGCTGTCGTCCACGTGGTACGGGGGCTCCCACAGGGCGAGCTTGGAGATCGCCGGGTTGCGTACCGCGGCCTCCAGCGCCAGCGCGGCTCCCGACGAGCCGCCGAACACCATGGCCGACCCGCCCGCCGCCCCGATGACGGCGGCCAGGTCCTCGATCTCCCGCTCGACGGCGTACGGCGGGGTGTTCCCGCTGTCGCCTCGCCCCCTGCGGTCGTAGTCGTACACCGTGAACCACGGCGCCAGGCCGGCCGCCACACCGGCCAGCGTGGCATGCCCCCTGGCCGTGAACGCGCCGTGGACCAGGACGACCGCCGGTCCCGCGCCGTAGCGGTCGAAGGCGATGACGGTGCCGTCCGCGGAGGTCGCCTTGCCGCTCATCCGGCCGGCTGCACCAGGCACAGCGCCTCCCAGTGGTGCCCGTCGAGGTCGGCGAAACCGCGCTGGTACCTGATGCCGTCCTCCTGCTTGACCCCGGCAGGGGTGGCCCCGGCCGCCATCGCCTTGTCCACCAGCTCGTCCACCTGGGCGGGGTTCTCCATGCCCAGCACCAGGATCGCCTCCGTGCTCTTGCCCGCGTCGGGGATCTCCTTGGTGATGTACGAGCTGAACGTCGGCTCGGTCAGCAGCATGACCTGCGTCTCCTCGCTGATGACCACCGACGCCATCTCCTCGCCCATGCCGAACAGGTTGAAGCCGAGTTCGGTGAAGAACTTCTTCGACCGCTCGAGATCCTTGACCGGCAGGTTGACGAACAGCTGCATTTCCTCATCCCTTCCTTCGATGTGCCTTCAGTCTGCCGATGGAAGGGGTCGCCGGTCTTGGATCTGGGTGCCAGGCGGATTGACGTTCAGTGCACCATGTTCGCGCGGCGGTACTCGGCGGGCGGCATCCCGTACGCGCGCTTGAACAGCCTGCTGAAGTGGGCCGAGTCCGGTAGCCCCCACCGTGCTCCGATCTCGCTCGCGGACCGGGTGCCGCCCTCGGCCAGCTCCGCGCGGCACCGCTCCAGCCGCCGCTGCCTGATCCAGGCGGCCACCGTGGTGTGCTCGGACTCGAAGAGCCGGTGCAGGTAGCGCACCGAGACGTGGTGCGCGGCCGCGACGGTGGCCGGGTCGAGGTCGGCCTGGCCCAGCCGCTGCTCGATGAAGGCATGGATCTTCAGCAGCAGCATGCGCTGCCGGGAGTCCTGCGGTAACGACCGCGTCTGCTCGACGCGTTCGGCGACGGCGGTGCTGATCAGATCGGTCACCACCGTGGACAGCCGGGCCGCGCTCTCCGGTCGGTACGTCTCGATGTCCGCCGCCACCCGGCGCAGCAGGGGCACGGCCAGCGCGGCGGTGCCCGACTCGGCCGTGACGGGGACTGCGGTGAGCGCGTCCAAGGCGCCGTTCGGCAGGGACAGCAGGTCGTGGGGAAGGCTGAACACCGCGAGCTGCACCGCCGAGTCGTAGGCCAGCTCGTAGGGCCTGGTGAAGTCGTAGATCGCGAACTCGCCCCTGCTGAGCTGCGTGTACCGCCCGTCCTGGGCCACCCGCGGGCTGCCCGCCATGGCCAGGACGACGCGGTAGAGCTCCGGGCTGTCACGGCGGATCAGGCCCGGGGTCCTGTGCACGCTGTGGGGCGTGGAGGTGCTGACCCTGCCGACGCTCACGGGGCCGAGCTGCCCGGCCTCGATCTCGCCCCGCAGCGGGGCGTCGGGGTCGATCCGGAGGTCGAGTGGGCCGAGCGTGTCGCACACGATGGTCCGCCAGGCGTCGTGGCGCTGCTTGGCGGGCAGGTCACTCGTGCGGATCAGAACGGCCATCCCGTCGCTCCTCCGTCGGCTGCCCTGCAATGCTACCCATCGCGCGCCCGGCCGCCGGGCCCCATGAGGGCAGCGCAGGCCGGCGGACTACATGCGGACGACCATGGTGTTGGACACGCGGTCGTGCACCCCGCGGTGGTCGCGGTCCCAGATCAGGGCGGGCACGGCCAGGCACAGCAGCACGGTGCGCACCAGCACGGGCAGCCAGCGGGGGTCGCCGCCGTCCATCGCGGCCACCCTGATGCCGGCCAGCCGGTGCCCGAAGGTCTGCCCCATGAACCCGACCAGGATCAGGTACTGCAGGGCGAAGACAGTCGCGGGCGCCCACGGCTGCTCGGCCGGGTCGATCCTGAGCAGCAGCTGCACGACGACCCACGTGCAGATCATCCAGTCGATGACCAGCGCGGCGATCCTGCGGCCCCAGCCGGCGATCGACCCGCTGCCCTCCTCGGGCAGGCCCAGACGCTGCCCCGGGTATCCGAGATCGACCCCTGCGGACCTGACCCCGCCCAGCCAGGTCTGCGTCCAGCGAGGCTCCTTGCTGCTCATGCCTTCAACGGTAGCCGCCCGGTGGGCCGGTCCGCGTTGTGACCCAACCGCGTCGCGCAGCGGTCATCATGTACGCCATGCCACACGGGGATGACCTTGATGCGCGCTTCAACGAGTTGGTCGCGCAGATCGACGAAGAGCAACAGCGCAGGATGCGGGCCGCGGCCGTCAAAGGCGCGAAAGAGCAGCGGCGTGCAGACCGCTTAGAAAGGCGCTCAGCCCGGGAGAGCCGCTCGGGCTTACCCGAGAGGGAGGCGGCCCCCCGGCGGCGGATCGGCCGGGCCTGGATCGCGATGGCCGTGATCACGGGGCTGATCGCGTCCGCGGGCGTGGTCGTGACCTTCCGCCCCGACCTGCTCGCCCCCTCGGGCGCGGTGCCCGAGGAGCCGGTGGGCACGGCGCCGTCGCTCGAGCTCACGGTGGGTCCGGCGGAGGGCTCGGGCGACGATCGGGCCGACGGCGGCAAGGAGGAGCCGCCGAGCCCGTTCGCCGGATCCCCTGCCGAGAAGTACGCCGAGGGGGTCGCCGGCTTCGTGATGCCGGAGGCGAAGGCGCTGGGCGGGCTGTCGGAGAAGGACGTGGCCAAGGGCCTGGAGCGCACGCGGGAACTGCTCGCGGCGGCCTTCCTGGACAAGAAGACGCTCATGGGCGGCAAGGCGGCGGCGTTCGCCGAACTCCTGCCCGCCGAGCTGCGCGCGGACTTTCTCGACAACCTCCGGCACAACGACGAGGGCGCTCTGGGATACGTCATCCGCTTCGCGCCGGGCACGGCCGAGCTCGCCACCGATGTGATCAAGGTGCACGGACGAGCGACGCTGGACACCTTCAAGGAGGACGGCAGGCACGGCGTCAAGGTGAGGCTGAACCATCTGGTCGTTTATGCCGTGCATCGCCCGGGCCGGCCCGAGACCACCATCAGGCTCGTCGCCCAGCCCATCGGCAGTGTGCTGCTCTATCGCGAATCCGGGCGCATGGTCGTCTGGCCGGACCCCTGGAGCCCGAGCACCACCCCGGCCAGCTGCGACACGCACGACGCGTTCGTGCATCCCGTTTACAAGGACTCGCCTCCCGAAAGCGTCACGCCCACGGGGTTGCCGAAGGATCCGTATGAGCAGGAAGAGGATGAAGGCACGGGTTGCACCGCGTCACAGGCCACCTGACCTGCGTAACATGTGCGAAACAAACGAGACACCATACGGAAACGGCCACGTCCTAGCGTCGGCATGATGGCCAGTCCCCAGGGAGGTTCGAGAGTGTTCAACTCCGCCGACGACGTCCTGAAGTTCATCAGTGACGAAGGGGTGCAGTTCGTCGATGTCAGGTTCACCGACCTGCCGGGGACGACTCACCACTTCACCTTCCCGGTAGAAAACTTCAGCGCGAGCGTCTTCACCGACGGACTCATGTTCGACGGCTCGTCGATCCGCGGTTTCCAGGCGATCCACGAGTCCGACATGCTTCTGCTGCCCGACCCGTCCAGCGCCGTGGTGGACCCGTTCCGCCAGCACAAGACGCTCAACATCAACTTCTTCGTGCACGACCCGCTGACCGGCGAGGCTTACAGCCGAGACCCGCGTAACGTGGCGCGCAAGGCAGAGGAATACCTCAAGGGCACCGGCATCGCCGACACGGTCTACTTCGGCCCCGAGGCCGAGTTCTACATCTTCGACGACGTGCGCTTCGAGACGAAGCAGAACGCCGGCTACTACTACATCGACTCCATCGAGGGCGCCTGGAACACCGGCAAGGCGACCGAGGGCGGCAACCTCGGCTACAAGCCGCGCTACAAGGGCGGCTACTTCCCGGTGCCGCCGATGGACCACTTCACCGACCTGCGCTCCGAGATGGTGCGCAACCTCATCGAGTGCGGCATCGACGTCGAGATGCAGCACCACGAGGTCGGCACGGCGGGCCAGGCGGAGATCGACTTCAAGTTCGGCACGCTGCTCAAGACCGCCGACAACCTGATGCTCTACAAGTATGTGATCAAGAGCACGGCCCTCGAGTACGGCCACACGGTCACGTTCATGCCGAAGCCGATCTTCGGCGACAACGGCTCGGGCATGCACTGCCACCAGTCGCTGTGGAAGGACGGCTCGCCGCTCTTCTACGACGAGGTCGGCTACGCGGGCCTGTCCGACACGGCCCGCCACTACATCGGCGGCCTGCTCAAGCACGCCCCGTCGCTGCTGGCCTTCACCAACCCGACGGTCAACTCCTACCACCGCCTGGTCCCCGGCTACGAGGCCCCGGTCAACCTGGTCTACTCCCAGCGCAACCGCTCGGCCTGCGTCCGCATCCCGATCACGGGCTCCAACCCGAAGGCCAAGCGCATCGAGTTCCGGGTGCCCGACCCGTCGTGCAACCCGTACTTCGCGTTCTCGGCCATGCTGATGGCGGGCATCGACGGCATCCGCAACAAGATCGAGCCGCCGGAGCCGGTCGACAAGGACCTCTACGAGCTGCCGCCGGAGGAGGCCCGCAACATCCCGCAGGTGCCCGGCTCGCTGCCCGAGGTGCTCAGCGCGCTGGAGGCCGACCACGACTACCTGCTCGAGGGCGGCGTCTTCACGCCTGACCTGATCGAGACGTGGATCTCGTACAAGCGGGAGAACGAGGTCGACCCGATCCGGCTGCGTCCGCACCCGCACGAGTTCGAGATGTACTACGACATCTAGTCTGGCCCCACGCGAAACGGCCCAGAACCGGCTGCGGTTCTGGGCCGTTTCGCATGACCGGATGTGTCCTACGGACCGGGCGGCGGAGTGAAGATGTCGTGAGTGCCTATCCTGCGCCAGACGATGTGCACTTCACCGGGGATTCGCTCGTCACCATAAGCGAAGGTGGCTCGACCGTCCGGAGCCCAGGTCATCTCGAACACGCCCGGGTAGGCGGTCACGCCCTTCACGCGAAGCCCCCCGCGGAACGGCCCGTCAGCAACGATGTCGGGTATGAACGCCTCGGTGATCACCTTTCGGAATCTCGTTTGTTGCTCGGCAGTCAGCTTTCGCCAGTCGCGCTCGAAGCGGCCGGCCGTTTCAAAGGTGGGCATCAGGCGTCGTCGCTCGAGTCGTCGTCGCTTGAGTCAAGGTGAGCGAACATGTCCTCGGCAGAGCGATGGAAGGTGGTACGGCCGGCAGCTATGTCGGCCGTCGCCTGCCCCTCGCCAGCCTGCCATTCAGGCGTCCAGAACCACGCCTGATCGGCGGGAATCGACACGAAGCCACGAACAGTCACGGTGCCGTCGTCGTGCACGGCGAACTCGACCTCGTCCCCTTCGCCGATATGCAGGGCTCGACGGATCTCATCGGGGAGGGTGAGCTGCGCCTTGGTACGTACTTTGGCGCGAGCCACTGACATAACAGACACGATGGCTCCTCTAACTGTCGGATTTTCCAACAGTTCTACTGTATCCGGTCGGGCGGAAGCCCAAAAGGTGCCGCAGGTGCCCGACTCGCTCCCCGAGGTCCTCAGCGCCCTGGAGGCCGACCACGACTACCTGCTCGAAGGCGGCGTCTTCACGCCCGACCTGATCGAGACGTGGGTGGCCGACAAGCGCGAGAACGAGGTCGACCCGATCCGGCTGCGCCCGCACCCGCACGAGTTCGAGCTCTACTACGACGTCTGATCCGATCTGATCGAAAGGCCCGGGCCCGATGAGGGCTCCAGGCCTTTCGCAATTCCGGCGGTCGGATCTGGCATGTTGTCGCGGCTCCGGCTACCGTTATACGTATAGAAAAACCTATACTTCAAGAGTGGCATGGGAAATCAACAAGACCGACGAGCTCTGGGACTGGTTCCAGGGTCTCGACCGTGCTAGTCAGCTCCGGATCATCGAGGCCGTCGACCTAATCGCCGAGACCGGCCCAGCTCTGGGGCGACCCCTGATAGATACCCTGAAATGAACTCAGATAGCCAACCTTAAGGAGTTGCGGCCAGGATCGTCGGGGGCAGCGAGATCCGTATTCTGTTCGCGTTCGACCCGTGGCGTGAGGCGAACTTGCTGATCGGCGGCGACAAGTCCGGTAACTGGTTGGGCTGGTACCGCAAGTGGATCCCCTGGGCGGAAGCGCGCTACGAGCAGTATTTAAAGGAACGGGAAGCGGAAGAGGGGCAGCGGTGAGCGGACACAGCAAGTGGGATCGGGAAGCGGTCGCGGCCCAGTTCACGCCGGAGGAGCGGGCGCAGGCGCGGCGTGAGATCGACGCCTACGTGGTCGGCCAACGGCTCGCCGAACAACGCAAGCAGGAAGGGCTTACGCAGGCGCAGGTGGCCGAACGCATGGGCGTCACCAAGGGCCGAGTCTCACAGATCGAGCGCGGCGACGTGGCCACCATGGAACTGGTCGGCCGCTACGCGGCGGCCATCGGCTGGCATGTCCGGACAGTGCTGGCTAAGGACAGCGGCGAGATCATCCCCTTGTACGACGCCGTATAACCGAGGGAAGGGCCCAGGGACCCCGCGGAAAATGTGCCGTTCCCTCGGCTTCGCGCTTGGCGTGCTCGATGGCACGACGTTCGATCGCTGCCTGCACTAGGGCGTTGAGGTCGGGCACGTGCGACCAGAGCGTTCCGCTGCTTCCTCCGAGCAACGCCAGTGTCCACGGATGGCGGCCGCCGTGGACAACGGGCGGCATGTCACCTCATCGCCAGGCAGCGGCCGGCCAGCCACACGCCGGCGATGTCCAGCGTGTCGGAAAGTGGCTCCACCACCTGGTGGCCTACATCCGGCTGAGCTCAACCAGCGGCCGAATGCCGGTTCGAGGCCCCAGGTAGTCCGTGTCACAGACGCAAAGTCAGGTCGCCCTGGAGGCCCCGGAGGCCTGCTGGTCGGGGTTCAGCCTGCGCTGATGCCGTCGAGGATGCGCTCGAGCCCGAAGGTGAACTGCTCAGTGAAACTTGGGTCGCGCGCCTCGACGACCCGTCTGGCGAAGTGGGGGTAGGCACCGCTCTCGACAACCTTGCGGATGTACGGCGCGACGCTCGCGCGCCACTCGTCCTCACTCTGTCCTGTACGGCGCTGGGCCTCGAGCTCGGCGAGCTCGCGTGACACGGCACCGAGCACGTAGTCACCGATGACAGCGACGACGTTGGCCGCCCGTGTCGGATCCGCAGCCAGCGGACTCGGCCGCCGCCAGCGCGTAGTCCACCTGGCGCAGCGAGTGCGGGCCGAGCGCCGGGCGGGAACCGAGCAGGGTAGCGAGCCACGGATGGCGCAACATCAACTCGCGCTGGCCATACGCGATCTGCGCCAGATCAGCTCGCCAGTCGCCCGAGGGCAGATGCGGCAGGTCCTCGCCCCTGACCGCGTCGACCATCAGGTCGAGCAGCTCATCGCGGTTGGTCACATACCGGTAGACCGAGGTGGTGCCCGAGCCGAGCTCGGCAGCCACCCTGCGCATCGACAACGCCTCAAGGCCCTCGACGGAGGACCTGGCGCTGGACCTGGACGGCTCGGTCGGCTCTCGCGTCCCACACCTGTGGGTCGCAGACGGCGTCTCCTCGCTCGACCTGGCGGGCTCATGCTTCACGGTGCTCACGGACGCGGGAGACTCGGTGTGGGCGACGGCCGGTGCCCAACTGATCGACGGCTGGCCCTACGGCCCGCTCCTGGTCCGGCCCGACGGCATCGTCGTGGAACGCCACCACCCCCGACGCTCTCCCCGCAGTCATGAACGACCTGCTCTGCCGCTGACTAGCCAGAGCCACGGACAAGGGGTTGAGCAGCAGATCTGCGCACCCCGGCGCGCACCGTGGACTCGGATGCCCCAGCCACCGCCACCACAGCCCGAATCCCACCATGTCCCAGCCCGTCGCCGATCCGCCTCCTCATCCGCCATCTGGATTCGGCGAGGATGGCGCGCTTCTCCAACAGCACGCCAAATTCTCTGGATGCGCCCCCGCAAATCGGAAGGTTATGGCCAAGAGGCTGACATCACATGTGCAGGACACGATGCACGACGAGGTATATATCGGGCATCTCGGGTAGAAAGGTCATATATCCAGACATTGGAGAGGAATCATGCGAATCGCTCATCGGACTGCGACGTTGTCCGGCACGACCGCTGCACTCCTGGTCGCGAGCACGCCTGTCGTTTCAGCCTCCACGCCAGGGAGCGGATATTACGCGCCTCCTTCGACCCAGAATCAACTAACCGAGCGCCACACAGGAACCGAAAACGCCGCCCAAGCCGCCCGCAGATTCAGGAACAAGGGGACCAACATGTGCATGGGAGTTAGCATCACGGCCGCGGGCAACCCGAGCCGTACGCCGTCAGATGTCGAGCAGCTGCCATGCAACGCCACCGCCGCCGCCGACCCGTCACAGATCTGGATCCTGCGAGCTCCCTTCAAGAGCGCCTCCGGCGATGCCTTTGCACAGCTGAGCAACAAACATAATGGTCTCTGCCTGGGCATGACCGTTAAAGGGACTCCCGCAGGCACTGGTGACAGGCAAGTGCTCACCCCCTGGTCCCCCGCGTGATGCCACCCAGTTCTGGCACTGGGAGAATAAAGGCGACCACTTCGAGGTATCAAACTTCGGAAAGGGTGGATGTGTGGGAATCCACAACTCGTCGGAGAAGAAGTCAGAGAAGGTGGTTCTAGGACAAGGGCTGGCCTGTGGGTCTATTCGTACCCCGACCCAGAAGTGGAAGATCGACCGGGTGGCTTGACGCCGATCCGCGCGTCCCCCGTTTGCTGGCCGGTTTTACCGAAGCGCGGACCCCCTTGCAAAATTCCGATCAAGTGGTCAGAGATGTTCAAGACGGCGAGGTGGCCAAGCAGGTGAAGATGCTCGGGTCGAAGCTGTTGTTCGGTCTGCCAAGCATGATCGCGAGCGGACGATTCCCTTCTCTGAGCCGGTGGCCGAGGCCGTGGAGGAGTACCTGGGCCGGTTCCCGTGCTGTCGCGCTCTGTCCACCGTGCCCCGTACGTTCATCGATCGGCGCGGCCGTGCCGGTATCCGATCCGATATTCGATCCCCTGCCGGTGCAGTTGCCATGCGATGGTGGCCGCGACGGCGGCCCCCACGGTGAGCAACTGGACCGATTCCAGGTGGCTGCTCTCGTGCCACGCCAGAGGCATCCAGGGGATCGCCGCCACGTAGACGATGTTGGCGAGCCACAGGAGCGCTGCGGCGATGGGGAGGATGTGACGCATTGGGCCCCCCTTTTGTACGGTGCGGAGCAGTTTCCGCTGCTCGTAGCATCGCTTAAATAATCTCCGAAATACATTGCGTCGAAGATCGCGTCGAGTAAAAGAACTCGGTGCAGCCAGGTGGCCACTAAGAGTAGTCGAGAGAATTGCCGCAGAACGCAGCGATTCCCGCTTTCAGGACTATTCAGATTCCTCTACTTCAACGCGGACAAGCTCTTTGAAACGCCTGCCGGCTTCGGCCGCCTCGGCCTCGGCCTGCTCCTGCAGCCGCCGAACGCGGTCACGCTCCGAATCCCTGAACTGCTCCAGAATCGCGCGCCGCCGCGCCGGCAGCTTCGCGAGCAACTCCTCGATCTCGGGGTCCTCAGCCAGCGCGGGCACCGACTCGCCCTGGCCGCCCACGCGACCCGGCACCAGACCGGCCAGCCGCAGCGCCTCATCCCGGTCGATGCCGAGCGTCGCCGCCAGCGCGAACACCGTGTCCGGCTGCGGTTTCGCCGCCCGCATCCGGTGAATGGTGGCACGGTCGACACCCGACTGCTCCGCCAGCTTCAGCTGGGTCCAGCCGCGTTTGATCCGCTCCTGATTGACGCGCTCATGGAAGGGCCGCGCGGGACCCGCCCGCCTGCCGTCATCGCCCATGTTGCAAGTTGTAGCACAGATGTTGCGCCCCGACGCTTTCGGCTCCAACATCAGCGCATTATGAGCCGACCGGTGCTGCGCATTGATGTAGTGATGTTGCATGTTGTAGCGTCCGAAACAGGGACGCAACATCTCGCTACACCGGGGAGGTGGGATGACCCCCATGACCGATAAAGCCCCGCCGCCGGGCCTGAACCCCCTTCGATGCCGGAGGCCCCGATGGACCTCACTGCGGTGACGGTGGCCGTCATCGGCGCGGTGGCCAGCATCATCGCGGCCGTCGCCGCAGCCATCGCCACCGCCAAGAGCGCCGGGAAGAACGCCGAGGCCGCCGAGCGCGCCGCTCTGCACCAGGTCGAGGCCGACGCCTACAAGAGGGCCAGGGAGACCTACGAGGGCGCAATGGCTCGCATGGAGAGCGAGCTGGAGCGGCAGGCGCGCGAGCTGGCCGTGCTGCACAGGCAGATCGCCCGCGGGGAGGCCCGCCGGCTCCGCGCCGCCGGCCTCACGCCGGTGAGCGAAGAGGAAGCCATATGAACAGCTAGAACTCGAAACGGGGAGAGGACGGGGTCAGGGTCGCCGCCTTCGAGGCGCCGGGCCAGAGGGCGGCCAGCTCGTCGGCGATGGTGGCCGTCAGGCGTTCGATGTCCGTACCGGCCGTGTCGTGCAGCGCCTCCGCGACGATCAGGACCTCTGAGGTCGTGTCGCGGACGGCCGAGTGGCCGCTCTGGCGGTTGGTCCAGCGGCGGGCGTGCGCCCTTCCCTCCGCGTCGGCGAAGATCACCTCGCCGGGCGGCGGGTGCTCCGTCTCACCGGAGAAGGTCAGGTACGTCTCGTCGCCCGCCGCATACCTGACCTCCACGTACTGCGAGATCTTCGTGACGTCGAACACCGCCACCGGGATGGCGTACGCGATGGAGACCGCGTTGCAGAGGTCGATCAGCGGGTGCAGGCGCGGCAGCGCGCCTTCCTTCCTGAAGCGCCGCAGCAGCGACTCCGAGGCGCAGCGGTACTGGGTCGGCTTGAGGCCCATCTTCGAGAACGCCCGCCGCCACGCCTGGATCTCCGGCAACTCCCCCTCCGAGGAGCTCGCGAGCCGCTTCGCGGCCAGCTCCCCGAACCGGGCGACCTGGTCATCGACGGAGACGTCCGCCGTGATGCCCTGCGCGAACAGCACTCCGGGGACGAGCTCCGGGAAGTCACGCCAGATGTCGCTCGAATGCTGGAAACGCACGGTCACCTCGTCATCCCCGTCGTGGAACTCGGCCGTTCGGCCCTTCGCCGCGCCGATCACGATACCCCGCGCAGGTGCGTCAGGTCAGGACGGCCGGGCGGGCACGCCGGGCGCCCACCGCGTAGCAGGCGCAGGTCAGTGCGGTCAGGACGGCCGCCGCCGGCAGAGGGTGGCCGATGACGCCCATGACCGCCACGCCGAGCGTGGCGCCGACCTGGCGGAAGGCGTTCAGGACGCCGCCCGCCGTGCCGGCCGTGCCCGCAGGCGCGCTGTTGACCATGCCCGCCATCAGCGCGGGCAGCACGAACGACAGCCCGAACCCCGTCACCACCAGCCACGGCGCCAGAGCGTCCGTGCAGGCGACGCCCGTCAGGCCGGTCGCGAGCAGGGCGAGGCCGGCCAGGATCGGCGGGCGGGGGCCGAAGCGGGCCACCAGCCGGCCGGTGAGCAGCGGGTTCACGGTCATGGGGAGGGTCAGCGGGAGGAAGGCCAGCCCGGCGGCCAGCGGGGTCAGGTGACGGGTGTCCTGCAGGAGGAGGGTGAGGACGAACAGGGCGCCGGCGAAGGCGAAGTTGGCCACCGTGCCCGCCAGCAGCTCCGGCCAGGTGGCGGCGAGCAGGCCGCCGGGCAGCGCCGGTGCGTGGCTGCGGCGCTCCGCCAGCACCAGCGCCGCCAGAGCGGCCAGCGCCAGAGCGCCCGCCACCAGCGAGGCGTCGATCAGGGCCGCCGCCACCAGGCCCAGGAACACGCAGGCCAGCGCCTGCACCTGCCAGTCGATCAGGCGGTGGCCGCGCGGCGAGCGGACCCGGCGCATGCTCAGCAGGCTGATCAGGGCGATGGGCGGGTTGAGCAGGAAGACGGCGTGCCAGCCGTACAGGTCCACGAGGAGGCCGCCGAGCAGCGGGCCGGCGGCGAGCGCGCTGCCGGTGATGGCGGCCCACAGGCCGGTGGCGCGGGCGCGGGCGGCCGGGTCGGGGAAGAGCTGGGCGAGCAGGCCGAGCGAGCCGCCCGTGCAGAGCGCGCCCGCCACGCCGAGCAGGGCGCGCAGCCCGATCAGCACGCCGAGGTGCGGCGCCGCGGCACTCAGCAGCGAGATCACGCCGAACGCCGCCACCCCCGCCTTGAAGATCCGGGCCGCGCCGTACCGGTCGGCCACCGCTCCCCCGGTGAGCAGCGAGGCGGCGAAGGCGACCGTGTACGCGTTCACCGCCCACTGCTGCCCGGCCAGCGAGCCGCCCAGCGAGGCCCGCAGGTCGGGCAGCGCGATCGTCAGCACGGTCGTGTCGAGGATCACGAGGAAGTAGGCGAGGGAGAATCCGAACATCATGCGCCTCAGCCTGCTGAACCGCCGCATCCGCCCTCAACAGGCATGATCTGAGGGGGCGTTCGGGAAAACCGTATGCTGACATCTATGGATCTGCGCCAGGTACGGGGTTTTGTCGCTGTGGCCGGGGCGGGCACTGTCACCGGGGCGGCGAACAGCCTCGGCCTCGCCCCCGCGACCGTGTCGGAGCAGGTGCGCAGGCTGGAGCAGAGCCTCGGGGTCTCCCTGTTCGAGCGCACGCCCCAGGGCATGCGCCTGACCGAGCAGGGCGCCACGCTGCTGGCGCGGGCGCAGGGGCTGCTCGACCACGCCGACGAGGTGCGCCGCGCCGTCACCGGGCAGCGCCGCCGGGTGCGGATCGGCGCGCTGGAGATGCTGGCCGCGGCCCGGCTGCCCGCCGTGATCCGCCGCCTGTCGGAACGCCGCCCCGACCTGGACGTGGACGTGTACTCGCTCACCCGCCAGCCGCTGCTGGCCGCGGTGGCGAGCGGCGAGGTGGACGCGGCGCTGCTGCTGGACACGGGCCTGCGGATCGGCGGGCTCGGCTTCACCGTGCCCGAGAGTACGGGCTCGGGCGCCACCGCCGGACCGAGGTCCGCCGCCGGGCCGAAGACCACCACCGCCGGACCGAGGTCCGCCGCCGGATACCGGTTCAGGCCCAGCCCGGCACCCGACCTGGACTTCCTGGACGTGGGCGAGGTCAGGCTGTTGCTGGTCGCGGCGCCGGACGGCGACCGGGAGCCGCTGCTGGTCAGCGCCGACGGCTGCTCGATCCGGCTGGCGGCCGACCGGGTGTTCGGCGTGGAGGTGCCGCGCAGGGAGCTGACCAGCATCGCCACCGCCCGCGAATGGGCCAGGCAGGGGCTCGGCAGCGCGCTCCTACCGGACTTCACGCTGGAGCCCGACCTGGCCTCCGGCGCGCTGGTGGCGCTCGACTTCGACGCGCCGGCGCTGGCGTTGCGGCTGGTCTGGCTACGCGGCCGCGAGCCTGCCCTGCGCGACGTCCTCTACGCCATGAGCGCCTGACGTGCCTAGGGACGCTTGAGGTGGTAAACCACGTGGGGGTAGAGAGGGCTGTCCGGGTCGAGCCGCGTATGGTGGAAATCGGCCAGATGGCTCATTCCCAGGCGCTTCATCACGGCCTGGGACCGGGTGTTCCGCTTGGCCGTCATGGAGATGATCTCGTCCAGCCCCGCCTCGCCGAAGGCGTACCTGACGGCCTCCCTGGCCGCCTCGATGGCGTACCCGTGGCCCCAGGCAGGGCGCGCCAGCCGCCACCCCACCTCCCACGCGGGCAGGAACGGCGCGTCGAACGTCTGCCAGATCAGGCCGGTGAAGCCGATGAACTCCCCGCTCTCGCGCACCTCCAGCGCCCACAGCCCGTAGCCGGCCTTGTCGAACTCCTCCTCGATCCTGTCGACGAAGTGGTCGCTCTCCGCGCGGGTGAGTGGGGCCGGGAAGTGCTCCATCACCTCGGGGTCGGCGTTCATGGCGGCGAAGGGCTCCCGGTCCTCATCGCGCCATCTGCGCATGATCAAACGCTGCGTCTCCATCCGATCCACGATAGGACCGCACGGTTGATCGGCCAATGTCCCGCAAAGCGCCCTGGTCACGCCGGCCGCGCACGGGATCTCCGTGGCGGCCGGAGGGGGCTCACCGCCGGGACCTGATGCCGGTGATGCGCCGGAGCACGTCCCACCAGAACGGCGCCCCGAACAGCAGCGCCACGTACGTCAGGAGAAAGCCGGGCCAGTGGCTCGGCGTGGTGATCCGGTCCCACCACAGGGCGCCGTTCCACTGGATGGACGGGTCGCCCTGCTCCGGGATCGACACGCTGACCAGCGCCTGGCCGAGCATTCTGACCAGCGCGGGCTCGCTGAGCGTCTCGGTGACGCACGGCACCGGGTCACCACCCGTGCAGCGCGCCTTGAGCTCGTTGTACGCGTCGGGCCCCGACTCCGCGACGGCCGTCACGGAGGCGCGGAAGGCGTTGTCGCGCAGCAGCGTCTTGGCGTACTCCAGCCCGTCCATGGTGAACACCAGCGTCACGAGCAGGCCGAGCACGGCGACGACCCACTTGACGTAGCGCTTGTAGAGCATGGACAGCCGCTGCATCTCCCCGTCGAACCAGGTCTCCACCCCCTGCCTGAACCGGTCGAGGTCGCGCTGCGCCGTCTCCCACACGCCCTTGAGGTGGCCGTAGAGAGGGCTGCGCATCTCCTTGAGCTTCGCCAGGAACCCCTCGACGCCGTCCGGCTCGCCCGCCGCCAGCTCCATCAGCGCCACCGCGAAGCGTCCTGGCGGGATGTTCGCGATGCTGGTGCGGCCCCGCTTCGGGTGGTCGATCTCCTGGACGCGCTGGTAGAGCAGGTTGACCATGGCGTCCTCGGCCTTGCTCTCCTGCGCCGGGACCACCCCGGGCTCGGCCGGCGCGGGCTGGTCGCTGTGCTTGGGGCGCGGGTCGCGGACGAAGGGCAACGCCGCGAAGACGTCACGCACTTTGGCCGGCAGCCATGACCTGCCTTGTTTGTCGGAGCCGTCCATGGTGTCCCTGAGGTAGGCCCACAGGAACTTGCTGCGGATGGCGAGCAGCCGCACGAATGCCTCGTTCAGGCCGCTCACCAGCAGCGACAGCAGCAGGAACGACACCACCAGGCCGAGGGCCAGATCCACGTAAACGGATAACACCGCGCCTTGATACACCCGTTGGAAGGCTTGATCAAGCCCCGTAGAAAACTCTATCCACTACTTGTCGTGCGCGGCGCGTCACGCGCCGGTAGTCGTCCAGGAAGTCCTCCGAGCCGTCCGGCGGGTAGCCGAGCGTCTGGGCGATCAGTTTGCGCTCCCCCGAGTCGCGCGGGACGCTGTCGCCGGCGCGGCTCTTCACCAGCATGATCGCGTCGCGGATGCGGGAGGCGAAGCGCCACGCCTCGGCCAGCACGGCCTCGTCGGCCGGCGCGAGCAGGCCCTCCCCCGCGGCCGCGCGCAGGGCCTCGAGCGTACGGGTGGTGCGCAGCGACGGCAGCGTGCCCGCGTAGCGGAGCTGCAGCAGCTGGGCCACCCACTCCACGTCGGACAGCCCGCCCGGCCCGAGCTTGGTATGCAGGGCCGGTTCGGCGCCGCGCGGCAGGCGCTCGGCCTCCATGCGGGCCTTGAGCCGCCTGATCTCCCTGACCGCGTCGTCGTGCAGCCCGCCCTGCGGGTAGCGCAGCTCGTCGGTCATCGACGTGAACTGCTCGCCCAGCTCGCGGTCGCCCGCCGAGAACCTGGCCCGCAGCAGCGCCTGCGACTCCCACGGCGACGACCAGCGCGAGTAGTAGGCGCGGTAGGAGGCCAGCGTCCGCACCAGCGGCCCCTGCCGCCCCTCGGGACGCAGGTCGGGGTCGATGATCAGCGGCGGGTCGGGGGCGGGCAGCGAGAGCAGCCGGCGCACCTCGTTGGCCACGGCGAACGCGGCGTCCGTGGCCTCGCGCTCCTCGACCCCGGGCAGCGGCGAGTGCACGAACATGATGTCGGCGTCGCTGGCGTAGGAGCACTCCATGCCGCCGAGCCGGCCCATGGCGATGATGGCGAACCTCGTGACGTCCGGGACCTTGGCGAGGGCGGCGTCGAGCGCGGCCTGGAGGGTCACATCCGTCAAGGCCGACAAGGCGCTCCCGACCCGCTCGATGTCGATGAGCCCGAAGATGTCGGCCACGGCCGTACGGAACAGCTCTTTCCTGCGCAGCGCCCGCACGGCCGCCACGGCGCTCTCGGGATCGCCCGCGTGCCTGGAGACCGCCGCCGAGGCCTCGTTCAGCAGCGACTCCCGGGAGCGCACGGCGAGCTCCTCGTCCGAGCCGAGCATCGCGACCGCGTCGGGCGCATGCAGGATCAGGCCGGTCGCGTAGCGGCTGGTGCCCAGCACGCGCGCCATCCTGGCCGCCACCGCCGTCTCGTCGCGCAGCAGTCGCAGATACCACGGCGTGCTGCCCAGCTTGTCGCTCACCTGCCTGAACCCGAGCAGCGCCCCGTCGGGGTCGGGCGTGTCGGCGAACCAGCCGAGCATGACGGGCAGCAGCGTGCGCTGGATCGCGGCCCGCCTGGACACGCCGGAGGCGAGGGCGGCGATGTGGTGCAGCGCACCGGCGGGATCGACGTAGCCGAGCGCCTCCAGCCTGGCCTTCGCCGCCGTGGCCGACAGCCGCGCCTCCGACTCCTGCAGCCTCGACACGGCCTGCAGCAGCGGCCGGTAGAACAGCTTCTCGTGCAGCCGCCGCGCCTCCCTGGCGTGCCGCCGCCACCTCGCCGTGAACTCCCCCACCGGGTCGGGCAGCATGCCGAGCGCCCGGCCCAGCCTGCGCAGATCGGACTCGCCGGAGGGCACGATGTGGGTGCGCCGCAGCCGGTGCAGCTGCAGAAGGTGCTCCACCTGGCGCAGGAACGAGTATGCCTCCGCCAGCCCGCGCGAGTCCTCGCGGCCGACGTACCCACCCCTGGAGAGCGCGGCCAGCGCTGGCAGGGTGGCCCTTCGGCGCAGCAGGGGATCGAGCCTGCCGTGGACGAGCTGGAGCAACTGCACCGCGAACTCGATGTCACGCAGCCCGCCCGGCCCCAGCTTGAGCTGGCGGTCCCCTTCCGCGCGCACGTGCGCCTCGACCCGCCGGCGCATGGCCTGCACGTCCTCGACGAAGTGCTCGCGGGTGGCGGCCGACCACACCAGCTCGTTGACCGCCTCGACATAGGCGGCGCCCAGCTCCATGTCGCCCGCGACCGGCCGGGCCTTGAGCAGCGCCTGGAACTCCCAGGTCTTCGCCCAGCGCCGGTAGTAGGCCAGGTGGCTGCCGAGCGTGCGCACCAGCGGGCCCGACCTGCCCTCGGGCCGCAGGCCCGCGTCCACCTCCCACAGCGAGCCCTCGGACGTGGTGTCGGCGCAGGCCCGCATCATGGCCTGGGCCAGCCGGGTCGCCGTGCGCAGCGCCTTGGTCTCGTCGGCACCCTCCCGCGGCTCGGCCACGAAGATCACGTCTACGTCGCTGATGTAGTTGAGCTCCCTGGCGCCGCATTTGCCCATGCCGATGACGGCCAGGCGGACCTGGCTGTCGTCGACCTCGGCCCGCGCGATGGCGAGCGCGGCCTCCAGCGCGGCGCCCGCGAGGTCGGACAGCTCCGCCATGACCTCGGTCAGCGTGGCCTCTCCCATGAGGTCGCGCGCGGCGAGATGCATCAGCCTGCCCCGGTAGGCCACGCGCAGCGCCTTCAGCGGGTCGTCGCCGGTGGCGGCCTCCCCCGGCTCGGCGCCGACCGCCCGCAGCAGCTCCGCCCGGGCGTCGCCCAGCTGCGGCTCGGCGAGGAGCGCGACCTGGCCGGGGTGGCGCACCAGGTGCTCGCCGAGTGCGGCGCTGACGCCGAGCACGGCCAGCAGCCGGGCGCGGAGGTCTCCGTCTCCGCGGACGGTGTCGAGCACGGCGGGCTCGCGCTCGGCCAGGCGGGTCAGCGAGACCAGCGCCTGGTCCGGGTCGGCCACGTCTACCAGGAACTCCAGGAGGTCCTCCACGTCGGGTCCTGCCTGCCGGACGAGCTGGGCGGCCCGGGCGCCATCGGCGAAGCCGAGCTTGGCGAGCCTCGCGGCGGTGGATTCGATCCTGGGCACCCCTCCATCTTGACAGCCACTTCCGGCGTACCATAGAAACGCAACGTTGCGTTGCGTTTCTATGGAGGTGGCTTCGATGGTTCCCTCGACCGTCACGTGGGGGCTGCTGGTGGCCTGGGCGGTGCACGACGCGGAGGAGCTGGCGACCATGGCGGGCTGGGCGCGAAAGGCCCGGGAGCGGTGGCCGTGGGTCCCCGAGGTGTCGCAGCGGCACGTGAACGTAGCCATCGGGCTCATGGGCGGGGTGGTGGCGGGGGCCTCGGCGCTGGGGGCGCGTACGGGCGGGCGGAGCCCGGTCTTCCAGGCCGCGCTGCTGGGGTTCGGCGCCCATGGGGTGGCGCACCTGGGGCAGGCCGCGGTGGCGCGGGGCTACACGCCGGGGATCGTGACCGCGCCCCTGGTGGTCATCCCGTTCTCGGTGTGGGCTTGGCGGCGCCTGCGGGCCGCCGGGGTGCCGGTGCGGGCGGGGGCCTCCGGCTGGGCGGGACCGGCGGCGTTCCCGCTGGTCGTGGGCGGCGTCCACGCCCTGGCCCACGCGCTCACCCGGCCCCGTGCGCACGGGACGGGCACCGCCACGGCTCCCGCCCCGGCACGGACCCCCGTGCCCCGCGCCGGCACGGCCCTCGTCCGATCGCGCACCCCCGGAATCGGCGCCGCGCCGATCATGGCGGCCGGGAAGGGCCGGTGGGGGCGGCGCCGGAGGTCGAGGTTCAGGCGCGACCGCCGGCTCTGATCACCTCGGCGAACGCCTCCGCCACCGGCCGCCAGGTGGCGACGAGCGCGCCCTCGGCGGCCTTGACCTCGGCGTTGAGCTCCTCGGCCGCGTCCAGGCGGGGCTCGGCGGTCCAGGAGGCGAAGATCTCCGGCGTGGCCTCGGGGTGGAACTGCACCGCCCACGCGGCCGCACCGAGCCGGTAGCCCTGGTTCGGATACTGGGCGCCGGTCATCAGCGGCACCGCGCCGTCGGGCAGCCGCGTGATGGCGTCCTGGTGATACTGGACCGCCACGGCCGTGCCGACCCCCGCGAACAGCCGGTCATCGCCGGCCGCGGGCAGGGCGACCACCTCGCGAGCACCCACCTCGAGCCCGTTCGCGCCCCGCTCGACCGTGCCGCCGCAGGCCAGGGTGAGCAGCTGCGCCCCCAGGCAGATGGCGAGGATGGGCGTGCTCTCTTCGACGGCCAGGCGCAGCAGGTCGCGGGTGGCGGGCAGCCAGGGGCTCCGCTCGTCCTCCCAGGCCGCCGACGCACCGCCGAGCACGATCAGCCCGTCCGCCGGGCGCGCGGGAATCTCCTCGCCGAGGTACGGCCGTACGACGTCGCAGGCCAGCCCCAGCCATTCGCCGAGGTACCCGAGGCCGGCCTCGGCCTCGTGCTCGATCACGGTGATACGCATATCAGGCAATTTATCCGCCACGTGGGCAGGCTGCCGATCTAGGCCCGTGCATACCGTGGTGTGATATTTGTCCCTAAGCTCCGGTTATGGGATTCGAGTTCGACGAAGTCGCCGGTCAGCGCATCGCAACCTTCGGAACGGGGCCGCGCACGATCATCGCGGTGCACGGGATCACGGCCTCGCTGATGGCGTGGGGCGCGGTGGGGCGGCGGCTGCCCGAGGGATGGCGCCTGGTCGCGATGGACCTGCGCGGTCGCGGGCACAGCGCCGCACTGCCCGGTCCGTACGGGCTGCCGAGGCACGCCGAGGACGTCCTGCGCGTCGCCGACCACATCGGGGCGGGTCCGGACGCGGTGCTGGCCGGGCACTCGATGGGCGCGTACGTCGCCGCCCTGGCCGCCGCGGAGCGCGACTTCGCACGGGTGGTGCTGGTTGACGGCGGCCTCCCGCTGCCGCCGCTGCCGCAGGACGCGGACGTCGACGAGGTCATGGAAGCCACGCTCGGACCCGCGATCGCCCGGCTGCGCCAGACGTTCCCCACCGCCGACGCGTACGCCGACTTCTTCAAGGCGCATCCGGCCTTCGCCGGCCACTGGAACGCCGACGTGGAGGCGTACGTCCGCTACGACCTGACGGGCCCCGACGGGGCGCTGCGGTCGCGGGCGGTCGAGGAGGCGGTGCTGCAGGACGGGCGCTGGTTGCGGCTGGAGCCGGAGGCCATCGCGGCCGCCCTCGAATCCGTCCGGTCACCGCTCTCCCTGCTCAGAGCGCCCCGCGGACTGCTCAACCAGGACGCCGGCTTCCTTCCCGACGATCTGGCCCGCCCCTGGTCCGCCCGTCTCCCGGGGCTGCGGGACGAGGTGATCCCGGACTGCAACCACTACACGATCCTGTTCGACGACCGCTGCGCGTCGGCCGTCGTCACCCACCTCACCTCACCGGCCTGATTCCCGCTACCCGAACGCCGGACCTCGCCACCTCCGAGCGGGGGCGCGTGGGTGCGGGCGCACGGTGCCGTGACCTGAGCGCGAAACGGCCCCTGAGCTGCTTGCCAGCTGCTCAGGGGCCGTTCGGTGGCGCAGGTCAGCGTGGCGTGATCCAGGTCGCGCGGGCGGCGGCGACGAGCGTGCCGTCCATTTCGTAGATGGCGCTCTGGCCGTACATCTTGCGCCCGTCGCGGCCGGTCGGGCGGGCCACCACGGAGTAGCGGCCGCCGGGGTTGACCGGGCGGTGGATCTGCACCGCGAGCCGCCCGAGCAGCGCGGACTCGCCGGGGCCGAAGTGGGCCCAGCCGGTGATGCAGTCGAGCACCGCGCCCACGATCGACACGGGCACCCCGTCCTCGCCCGTCACCGTGAACGGCACCCGCCAGCCGGCCGCCACCAGGTCCGTGCCCTCCACCGGGCCGGGGAAGATGCGCAGGCCGTCGCCCGGCTCGCGCAGGCCGCAGGCGAAGCACTCGGCGAACGGGTGCGCCTTCAGGCCCACGAACCCCGCCTCGGCGCGGGCGGCGTCGTTGAACGGCACGAACCCCGGGCCCTCCAGGTCCTCCGCCACGGGGATGGCCTCGACCAGCAGCTTGTCGCCGTCCGAGAGGGACACGGAGTTGGCGACGTGCTCCAGGCGCAGCTCGGTCTCCAGGGGCGTGGGCGCGTGCAGGGTGACCTCGACGGCTGATCGACCACCGTTCAGCGCCTCCGCCATGGTGCCCGCTATCCAGCCGCCGTTGGCGACTCCCGCGGGGCCCCGGAAACGCTCCGGAACGGTCAACACGGTCTGCAGGGCAGCCGTCGTCATGCCACATCCTCCAATATCGCCATATATGGCGAGAAGTCCGGAAATGCCAAAAGGAGTAGGCCGATTTTACTGGACTCCCGGTTTCGCCAGATCTCGGGGGTCCTGAGGCTGATCGGCACCACCACATAACGCCTCGACGGGGCCCGAAACTTCCCGACCCATCCCGACCGGCCTGCCACCAGGTGTATCGAGACGCTATGTGCCGCACATCGCCGGGATGTGACTCGGGGGTCAGAAGCAACGAAAATCGGCCTCACTCCGGACTTGCACCTAGAGTGAGGCCGATCAAGGCGTTGGGAGTACCTTATCCCGGCTTCCCCCCGCCCCGCGACCAATCCGCCGATACGGGCCGGTGCCCGATGGGGTGCGCATCTTCGGCGGGCCTCGGGGAGGCTGTAGGGGCACGGCGATGCGAGAGAAAGCGGGGGGTGGGCCTGTGCAGGGGGCACGGTTGCGGTATCCGTCAGGATCCCTGGTCATCTTGACGGGGCTTCCGGGTGCGGGCAAGACCACCCTGTTGCGACGCCTGTACGGGTTGCACGGCGCCGAGAGCCTGCCCGTCACCATGGGCACGGTCGCGGTGATCGACTCGTTCCAGGCCAAACGGCACTGGTACGGGCGGCTCGGCTGGGCCCCCCAGCCGGTACGCCGCGCCGTCGTCTTCGTCACCCATCTGAGCCGCATCCGCCAGGCCCTGACCCGCGGCCACTCGGTCATCGCGCACAACCGGGGCTGCGGCCCGTACGTGCTGCGGGGTTTCGCCTGGCTGGCCCGCAGGCACCGCGCGAGCTTCCACCTGCTCCTGCTGGACGCGCCGCCGGAGGTGGCGCTGGCAGGACAGCGGGCCAGGGGGCGGGTGGTGGCGCCGAAGACGTTCGCCCGCCATCAGCGCAGCTGGGAAAGCCTGGTGAGCAGGGCGAAGAGCGGCGATCCCGCGCCCGCCATCGGCGCGCACATCATGGACCGGGCGGGGGCGGACCTGCTCCAGGAGATCGTGTTCGACGAGGCGCGCGCGAGCGAGCATCGGGACGCTCAGAGCACCGGCAGGTAGCGCCCCAGCTCGAACTCGGTGACGTGGCGCCGGTATTCGCGCCACTCCGACCGCTTGTTGCGCAGGAAGAAGTCGAAGACGTGCTCCCCCAGCGTCTCGGCCACCAGCTCGCTCTGCTCCATGACCGCGATCGCGTCGTTGAGCGAGCCGGGCAGCGGCTGGATGCCGAGGGCCCGGCGCTCGGCGCTGGTCAGCGTCCACACGTTGTCCTCGGCCGCGGCGGGCAGCTCGTAGCCCTCCTCGATGCCCTTCAGCCCGGCCGCCAGGATCAGCGCGAAGGCGAGGTACGGGTTGCACGCCGAGTCGAGCGACCTGAACTCGATGCGAGTCGAGCCGCCCTTGTGCGGCTTGTACATCGGCACCCTGACCAGGGCGGAGCGGTTGTTGTGGCCCCAGCACACGTAGGAGGGCGCCTCGCCGCCCTGGCCCGCGATGGCCTCGGCGCCGCCCCAGAGCCGCTTGTAGGAGTTGACCCACTGGTTGGTGATGGCGGTGATCTCGGCGGCGTGCTTGAGCAGCCCGGCGATGAACGACCGGCCGATCTTGGAGAGCTGGTATTCGGCCCCGGCCTCGTAGAAGGCGTTCCTGTCGCCCTCGAACAGCGACATGTGCGTGTGCATGCCGGAGCCCGGGTGCTCGGTGAACGGCTTGGGCATGAACGAGGCCCAGATGCCCTGCTCGAGCGCGACCTCCTTCATGACCAGGCGGAAGGTCATGATGTTGTCGGCCGTCGTGAGCGCGTCGGCGTAACGCAGGTCGATCTCCTGCTGCCCGGGCGCGCCCTCGTGGTGGCTGAACTCGACGGAGATGCCCATCGACTCCAGCATCATGATCGCCTGACGGCGGAAGTCGTGGCCCGCGCTGTGGGGCGTGTGGTCGAAGTAGCCGCCGGAGTCGATCGGCTCGGGCCGCTGGCCGGGCTCGGGCCGGCTCTTCAGCAGGAAGAACTCGATCTCCGGGTGGGTGTAGAACGTGAAGCCCATGTCGGCGCACTTGGCGAGCGTGCGCTTGAGCACCCAGCGCGGGTCGGCGTGGGACGGCGAGCCGTCCGGCATGAGGATGTCGCAGAAGATGCGCGCCGCGCCCGGCGTCTCGCTGCGCCAGGGCAGGATCTGGAACGTCGCCGGGTCGGGCTTGGCGAGCATGTCCGACTCGTAGACGCGGGCGAAGCCCTCGATGGCCGAGCCGTCGAACCCGATGCCCTCCGCGAACGCGCCCTCCAGCTCGGCCGGGGCGATCGCGACTGACTTGAGGAAGCCGAGCACGTCAGTGAACCACAGCCGGATGAACCGGATGTCGCGTTCCTCGAGCGTGCGGAGCACGAACTCCTGCTGGCGGTCCACGGCGTCCCCTCTATCTGACAGTACGGGTCTAACTACCAGCATGCCGTGTCCGTGTTTCACACACGTTACGGGGGGTGCCGGTGCGAGCCTCACTGACAAAGCCCCCCGCCCCGACTTAATGTGATCACGCAGTCAGTCTCGGGGGAGGCATTGGTGGCCATCGACCTGCTCAATCACAAGCTCGATCGGGCATTCGACCACATCGACGCGGGCGGCAACGGCGTCGTCGAGCGTGAGGACTTGCTGGGGCTGGGCGCCCGCATCCTGGTGGGCTTCGGAGAGTCCCCCACCTCGCTCACCGGGGCCAGCCTGGTCGACAGCTTCGACGGGATCTGGTCCACGCTGTCGCAGACGCTCGAGCGCGACCCCGACTTCGCCATCGCGCGCCCGGACTTCCGTACCGGGATGATCGCGGCGTTCGTCACGGGCGACCGGTATGACGCGGTGTTCCGGCCGGCCACGGTGGCGGTGGCGGAGCTGTGCGACCCCGACCGGGACGGGGAGATCGGCCCCGGCGAGTTCCGCACGATGCTGAGCGCGTTCGGCGTCGCCTACGACGACGTGGACGAGGCGTTCGACCGGCTCGACCGGACGGGCAGGGGCGTGCTCACCGTGGACGAGCTGGTCCTGGCCGCCGCCGACTACTACCTCAGCGACGACCCCAGCGCCGCGGGCAACTGGCTTTTCGGCCCCCTGTGAAGAGCGCCGTGAAGATCGCTGTGAAGACGTCCGAGAAAACCTCCGTGAAGACCTCTGTGAAGACCTCCGTGAACACCACCACGAGCACCACCGTGTTCGCCACCATGTTCGCCAGCGCGCGCACCGCGCTGCGTTCGGCCCTGACCTCGATGCTGCCGCTGCCGCGCAGGGGCGGCTCGGCGGCGCTGGCGCTGCTGCCGCTCACCGAGCGGGTGCCCGCGATGGCGGCCCCGTGCAGGATGCACCCGGCCGTGTACGCGATCGAGGCCGCGGTCATCGACTGGGCGAGGAGGACCGGGCTGCGCGCCGCGCCCGGCGTCGGCTACCACCGGATGGCGGGCCGGGCGTTCGCCGAGTTCGACGCGGCCGCGGCGGCGCTGTTCGCGCAGTGGCTGACGTGGCTGTTCCACCTGGACGACGAGCTGGACGAGGGGTCGTGCCCGCTGGACATCTTCGACGGCATGCTCAGGGGCGCGGCGCGGCATCCGCTCGAGGCGGCGTTCGCGGACCTGTGGCGGGTGACGAGCGCGCGGATGAGCGACCGGTGGCGGGCCAGGTTCGCGGTCGGGCTGCAGCGCCAGCACGACGCCTGCCGTACCGAGGCCGACAACAGGGCGGCGGGCCGGATGCCGACGCTGGAGGAGTACCCGGCGCTGCGCAGGGGCACGGTGGGGCCGTACCTCTATGACCTGGTCGAGCCGTGCCTGCGGGTGGAGGTGCCGGCGTGGGTGCATGAGGGCGAGCCGTGGCAGCAGCTCGTGAGCGCCTGCAGCGACGTCACGGCGTGGTGCAACGACGTGGCCTCGCGGCCGAAGGAGCGCGGCGACGTGCACAACTTCGTCGTGCTCGCGATGCGCCAGCTCGGGCTGGGCGAGCGGGAGGCGACGGCCTGGGTGCTCGACCGGATCACCGCGCGCTGTCAGGACATGCACAAGGCCGCCAGGCGGCTGCCGCTGGAGGACCTGGAGCCGAAGCAGGCGCGGGACGTCAGCAAGGTCGCGTGCGCGTACCTGGCGGCGCCGCGCGCCCACCTCGACTGGCTCCTGGAGTCCAAGCGCTACGCCTGACCCGCCAGGGTGTCGCCCGTGGGGGTGCGGCGGTAGACGACCTGCTTGCCGACCCGCATCCCCACCGCGAGACCGCCGCCGCTGAGCACGCTGAGGTGCTGGCTGACCGCGCCGGGCGTGAGCGCCATGCGCGCGGCCAGGGCGGAGGTGGTGGCGGGCTCGGCGAGCGCGAGCAGGATCTGCGCCCTGCTCTTGCCGATCAGCGCGGCGAGCGCGCCGGGCGCGGGCGGCGGCCCCTGCTCCCACAGCGTGCCCACGCCGAGCACGGGATAGACCAGCATCGACTGGTACGGCGCCGTCATCACCGCGACGGCCGGCGCCCAGAACGCGCTGGGCACCAGCACCAGCCCGTCGCCGTGCAGGCCGCCCGCCTCGCACCACGGCCGGTCGATGATCAGCCGCTCCCCCGTCCACACCACGGCCGGATCGAGCGCGGCGAACAGCTCGTGCGCCCCGCCCTGGGCGAGCTGCCGCGAGCGGCGCAGCACGTCCCGCTCCAGCACCCCGTAGACGCGCGGCCAGAACTCCGCGAAGCCCCTCTCCCAGTACGCCTGCAGCGTGCCGGCCACCCTGGCCACGCCCGCCTCCGGGTCGGCCATGAACCGCTCGAGCAGCGCCCGGTCGGTGCCCACGATCTTCGCCGCCTCCTGGCGGGCCAGCTCAGGCGGCGTGCGCCTGACCCGGTCGAGCTCGGCGGCGAACTCCGGCATCGGCGTGTCGGGGGGCGGCGTGATGAAGTCGGCGATGTAACCGGTCAGGGGCACGAGCGCGAACAGCTCGGCCAGGTCGAGCCCCGCGAGGCGGGGGCGCACGGCCTTGAGCCAGGGCAGGTGGATCGAGTGCCGGGCCGGCTTCTGCAGCGTGCGCAGGCTGGCGACCAGCTCCCACATAGGCGAGAACGCGAACCGGATCCGGGCCACGTCCTCCGGCTTCATCACCCACGAGACGGACATGCTTTTAGCGTGCACTAAATCGTTCGCACCCGACAAACCCGGAACATCAAGCTTTGTCGCGTGACAAGCGCAACTGTTGACCGTGCATCCTTCCTCCGTTCCAAGCTCGGCGGGCTGCCCCGCCCGTTCTGGGCTCTGTGGGGCGGCACGCTGGTGAACCGACTGGGCACCATGGTCATGCCCTTCACCGGCGTCTACCTGACGCAGAGCCGCGGCCTGTCGGTGACGGCGGCCGGCCTGGTGATGGGTTTGTTCGGCGCGGGCTCGCTGCTGTCGCAGTTACTCGCGGGGGTGCTCACGGACCGGATCGGGCGCCGGGCCACGTTGTCAGGCGGCATGCTGGCCACGGCCGTGACCATGCTGGCGCTCGGTTACAGCACCTCGCTGCCCGCCATCCTGGCCTCGATGTTCGTGCTCGGGCTGGTGATCGACATCTACCGGCCCGCCTCGAACGCCCTGGTCGCGGACCTGGTCTCGGCCGAGGAGCGGCCCCGGGCGTACGGGCTGCTGTTCTGGGCGATCAACCTCGGCTACGCGGTCGGCATGACGGCCGGGGGCTGGCTCGCGGGGCTCGGGTTCGTCTGGCTGTTCTGGATCGACGCCCTGTCGAGCGTGGCCTTCGCCGTGCTGGTGTGGCGGGCCGTCCCGGAGACCAGGCCGGCGGCCGAGAAGTCCGCCGGCGGGTTCGGCGTGGTGCTGCGGGACCGGGTGATGGTGAGCTTCACGCTGGTGACGATGGCCATGGCGCTGGTCTACTCGCAGACGATGACCATGCTGCCGGTGGCGATGACGGAGGTCGTGGGACTGTCGCCGGGCCAGTACGGGCTGGCCATGGCGCTGAACGGGGTGCTGATCGTCGTCGTCCAGCCGCTGGTGTCGGGGTGGCTGGGACGCAGGGACGCCTCCCGCACCTTCGCGCTGGGGGTCGCGGTGATGTCGCTCGGGTTCGCCATGACCACGTTCGTCCACGACACCTTCGGGCTGGCGGTGACGATCGCGGTGTGGACGATGGGCGAGATCATCCAGGCGGGCATCGCCGGCACGATCGTGGCCGCGCTCGCCCCGGCCGAGCTGCGGGGGCGGTATTCGGGCCTGTTCGGGTTCGCCTGGTCGCTGGCGGCGGTGCTGGCGCCGCTGATCGGCGGGCCGCTGCTGGAGATCGGGACGTGGGCGCTGTGGTTCACGATCGGCGGGGTGGGGATGGTGTCGGCGGCGGGCATGCTCCTGCTCGGGCCGGCCATCAGACGCCGCTGACCGCGATCAGCGGTTGTGGGCAGGTCCGTTGACAGAACGGTATATGTACGCTCCGTATGCGATCTGGGACAGCTGGCACGGCATCGGCTTTCGGGGCCTCCGTTCCACCGGAGCGATGGGTCGGGGCCTCCCCGCTTGCCTGTGGCCGTGCCGGACATAACCAGGTCGTCCGGAATCCCGCCGCTCTGGATCGGACCGCACGCGGGACGTGCGTCGCCGCCCAGGGCTGTATGTGGGGGACCGGTGCGCCCAAGACCGTTCGGGGCGCGCCACTGCGCGGGACTCAATCCTGCTCAGCGCCAAGGAACGGTACGTGTCTCCCGTCTGCGCCTCGAGCCCGATCGCGCACCCCATAGGGAGGCCCGCTCGATCGGGCGCAGCTGGTCATGGCCGCGTACGAGTCAGGTTTAGTGACACCCGGGGAAAAACCTTGCTTTTCGTCGCTTTGACGATAAAAATCCCACCGTACTAGGCTTGGCGGCGTGGCCCAACTGCGTATTGCCCTGGCACAGACGAATCCGACCGTCGGCGACCTTGACACGAACGCCGACCGGCTGATCACGTGGACCCGTGACGCCGCCGAGCGCGGGGCTCATCTCGTGGTCTTCACCGAGATGTTCCTCACCGGCTATCCCGTTGAGGACCTCGTACTGCGTACGTCCTTCGTGGACGCCAGCATCCGGGCACTGGAGGAGGTGGCGCGGAGGCTGGAGCAGGAGGGCCTGGGAGACCTGCCCGTGGTCGTCGGCTACGTCGACCGCGCGGGGCTCGCGCCCCGGGCGGGCCAGCCGAAGGGCGCCCCGCTGGACGCGGCGGCGCTGCTCCACAAGGGCGAGGTGGTCACCCGGACGGCCAAGCACCATCTGCCCAACTACGGGGTGTTCGACGAATACCGCTATTTCGTGCGCGGCGACCGGATGCCGATCTTCCGGCTGCACGGGGTGGACGTGGCGATCGCGGTGTGCGAGGACCTCTGGCAGGAGGGCGGTCCCGTGTCCGTCGTGGGCGAGGCGGGCGCCGGGCTGCTGATCGCGCCGAACGCGTCGCCGTACGAGAAGGAGAAGGACGACGTACGCCTGGAGCTGTGCGCGCGGCGGGCGCGTGAGGCGGGATGCGCGCTCGTCTACGTGAACCAGGTCGGCGGGCAGGACGAGCTGGTCTTCGACGGCGACTCGATCGTGGTGGACGCCTCGGGCTCGCTCGTGGCGCGGGCGGGGCAGTTCACGGAGGAGCTGCTCGTCGTGGACCTGGATCTGCCGGTCTCGGAGGCGGAGACAGGTTCGGTCCCGTACGACGCGGGCGACGGCACGACCATCACGGTGGACCGCATGGTGCTGTCCGCCACCCCCGTGGAGCCCTATGAGCCGGCTCCGTCGACGATCTCGGAGCGCCTGGACCTGCCCGCCGAGGTCTACTCGGCCCTGGTCCTGGCCGTGCGGGACTATGTGGCCAAGAACGGCTTCGAGTCGGTCATCCTCGGCCTGTCCGGCGGCATCGACTCGGCGCTGACGGCCACCATCGCCTCCGACGCCATCGGCCCGTCGCGCGTCAACGTGGTGCTCATGCCGTCCCGCTACTCCTCGGACCACTCGCTGGCCGACGCGGAAGAGCTGGTCCGCAGGCAGGGCGTGACCTCGCAGATCGTCCCGATCGCCGACATCGTCAGCGCCTTCGAGAAGGAGATCGACCTGTCGGGCCTGGCCGCGGAGAACCTCCAGGCGAGGGTGCGCGGCATGATCCTCATGGGCCTGTCGAACGAGCACGGCCACCTGGTGCTGACCACGGGCAACAAGAGCGAGCTCGCGACCGGCTATTCGACGTTGTACGGCGACTCGGCCGGCGGCTTCGCCCCCATCAAGGACGTGCCGAAGACCATGGTGTGGGAGCTGGCGAGGTGGCGCAACGCCAACTCGCTGCCCCAGTTCCTGCTCGAGGCGAAGACCCCCATCCCGGAGAACTCCGTCACCAAGGAGCCCAGCGCCGAGCTCCGCCCCGACCAGCGGGACACGGACTCGTTGCCGCCGTACGAGATCCTCGACCGCCTGCTGGACGACTACGTGGAGAAGGACATGGGCTCGCAGGAGCTCATCGCGGCGGGCCACGACCCGGCGCTGGTCACGAGGATCATCAGGCTGGTGGACCTGGCCGAGTACAAGCGGCGCCAGTATCCGCCGGGCCCCAAGATCACGCCGAAGAACTTCGGCCGCGACCGCCGCCTCCCCATCACCAACAGGTGGCGGGAAACCACCGGCCAGGCGTGACAGGGAATTGTCGGTGGCGGCTGGCACAGTGGCCGCCGTGGCTCAACCGCTGAAAGACCTGATCAACGCCGGATCCGTCGCCGTGCTGGCAGACGGGCTCGCCGCCGCGTGGGCGCCGTTCCCGCGGGCCCGCTTCACCCAGCGGGCCCTGGCCGGGGTCGCGGCGGGTGTTCCATCTGGCCCAGCGCGAGGCGGCGGAGGCGGGGGCGACGTTCACCGCGCGCAAGAGCCACTCCTTCCGCCCGGTCACCACCCGCGACGAGCCGCCGGGCGCGAGGGAGCTCGAAGTGATCGTCAACGGCCGGGTCGCGGCGAGCGCGGCGTTCACGCTGGTGGCGCCGTGAGCGTGGGCCTGCTCCGCAGGGTCGCGGCGTTCGCACCGGAGGCGCCATGAGCGTGGAACTGCTCCGCAGGGTCGCGGCGTTCACACTGGAGGCGCCATGAGCGTGGAGCTGCTTCGTGTCGAGTTGGGCGTCATCTGGCGGCTCGACGAGCGGGGCCGCCTGCCGGGGCCGGAGGACGTGGTGATCGGGGTGGCGGCCGACGGCATGACCGCGGCGGTGTCCGGGCGCGTGCCCGATGCGCTCGCCGCGCGCCTCCTCGACCTCGTCTCCCGGGGTGTCCCGTCGCCTCCCGGACACCCGCCGGACGTCCTGGCGCGGTGCCGCGCGCTCCTGGGCGACGGCCATGCGGTGTCCGGAGGGCCGTGCTACCTGATCCGCCCGCCGGTCCGCTTCGACGTGCCTGCCGAGGTCCTCGGGTCGGACGATCCGGCGCACGCGGAGCGCGTACGCCCGCTGCGGCCCGCCAACTGGACACCCGGCGAATGGGACGCGCTCCTCGGCGGCCGCGAGGGGGCGCCGTGGGCGATGATCGTCGAGGACGGGCAGGTCGCCGCCGTCTGCCACAGCGCGCGCCTGACCCCCGAGGGCGCCGAGGCGGGCACCTGGACGTCGCCCGCCTTCCGCGGCCGCGGGTACGCGGCGGCCACCACCGCCATGTGGGCCGGCCTCCTGCCGGACATCCCCCTCTTCTACAGCACCGGCGCCGACAACCACTCCTCCCAGCGGGTGGCCGGGCGGCTCGGGCTCCCCGCCGTCGGCTGGCTCTGGAAGCTCACGCCCTGACGCCACCGGGTGTGCAGGGCCTCCGTTCCTATCCGTCGTCGACTGGCTCTGGAAGCTCACATCCTGACGCCACCGCCGGCGTGGAGGACCTCCCGCTCCCATCCGTCGCGGGGCTGGGTGTGCAGGCGCCAGTAGTGCTCGGCGATGTCGTCCGGGTCGAAGTCCGTGCCCGGCGCGACCGGCCCGGCCACGGTGACGCTCGCCACGTGCACGCCGGACGGCCCGTACTCCTGGTCGAGCAGCTCGACCAGCGTCCGCACGCCCGCCTTGCCGAGCGACAGGCTGACGTACCCGGCCTTGGGCTCGGGCATCCCGCCGGTGACGAGGAACGACCCGCCGCCGCGCCGGGCCATCGCGGGCGCCACGTGCGCGGCCGCGACCAGCGCGCCCACCACGTTCACCGCCCAGGCCTCCAGCTGGGACCGCGCGCTCGCCTCGCCGGGCGGGTCGGGCCGGATGATCGCGGCGTTGTAGACCACGACGTCCGGCGTGCCCAGGTCGGCGGAGGCCGCGTCGAGGGCCTCGCGGAGCCGGTCCTCGTCGGCGACGTCGGCCTTGTACGTGAGCACCCCGTCCAGATCGAGCGCCGTCCCGGTACGCGAGACGAGGGCGACGGGCAGCCCCTCCCGCGCGAACCGGCGGGCGACGGACCGGCCGATCCCCGGCCCCGCTCCGATGATCACAGCTCCAGGCATCATCGGCTCCTTTCCGTTGTTGTGATCAGAAGCTAAGGCATCACATCACGTCAATCGAGGATGCCGGGCGCGGACCCCTGGCTTCAGCCAGGGGGGAAGCCCGGCGCGGGAGTGCCCGCCAGGACGGAAGCGTGCTTGGACGGGAACAGGCTGCGGTGGCGCACCCCGTGCGGGTATGGTGGGTCGCGGTCGAAACATGTGAGTGATAACCAAGCCCACGCGTGAGGCCGAGGCAGTACCTACTCACCGCCGGGAGGGCGGAGCTCGCGTCACCCAGAACGGGATCGTGAGTTGGGGCGTGGAAACCCGCGAATGCGGGGCCGGAAGGTGAACCGCCAAGCAACAGCGTCGCGACCATGCGCATAGCCGCACGGTTGGGACGGCCGGAATCCCTCGGATTCATCCGTGGGGAGCACTCCAAGTGAGGGTCAAGGAGCACAAGCTCGCCACCACCGGTAGCCGGAGCGGCGGTCACGTGGGCGGCCCGAGGCGAGGAAGCCGTACATGGGCCTCCCCAGCCTCGGGGTCCGGCAAGCCTTCGGTGGCCGTGGAAGCCGTTAAGGCGCCATTCCAGCGAGGGCCGCATCCACGACACGTTCGGCGAGATCCGGGGCGAGGTCTCCGGCCGGGGCCCACTTGGTGTGCCACATCATGGCGCCGGTGAGCATGGCCATGCCCATGGAGACGTCCAGGTCGGCGCGGAGCTCGCCGGTGGCGATGCCGCGCTCGATCACGGCGCGCATCGCCTCCCTGCGGGGCTCGACGGCGCGCTTCATGAAGCGCGCCTTCAACTGCGGGTAGCGGTCGGACTCGTTCATCGCGATGTTCATCACGCAGCGGTTGCGGGTGTCGCCCGACTCCCGGCGCATGAGGTCGAGCAGGGAGATCAGGTCGTCGCGCACCGACGTGCCGGCAAGCGGGGGCAGCGGCGCCTTGAGCGTGGCGAGAGCGTCGACGACCAGGTCCTCCTTGTTGGACCAGCGCCGGTAGATGGTCGTCTTGCCGACGCCCGCCCTCGACGCGATGGCCTCGATGGACAGCTCGGAGATGCCCATGCCCTCGCCGATCAGATCGAGGGTGGCCTCAATGATCGCCTTTTCGGCCTTCTCGCTACGTGGACGCCCCGCCGGGCGGGCAGTCCCCGATTCCTGGATCGTCATCGTGGGCCTCACACTACCGCTGGCTCTTTCTGTTCCGCCTGCTGCACCGGGCGTGCCTTGCCCGGCATCCACTTCGCCACGACCGCGACGCCGACCAACGCGATCATTGCCGACACCAGCGCCGTGACGTGCATGCCGTCGATGAACGCGGTGTACGCCGGCTTGATCAGCGCCTGCCCCTTGTCACCGAGCCCCTGGATGACGCCCATCGTCTGCACGAGCGACTCGCCCGCGGTGTGCTGGACGTTCGCGGGCAGCCCGGCCAGCGAGGGGCTGATCTCGCTGCGGTAGTTGGACGACAGGACCGAGCCCAGCACGGCCACGCCGAGCGCACCGGCCACCTGGCGGACGGTGTTGCTCATGGCCGAGCCGACACCGGCCTTCTCCCTGGGCAGCGACTCCATGATGGCGGTGGTGGCGGGCGGCATGATGTTGGCCATCGCGGCGCCTTGGACGAAGAAGACGAGCTCGATCAGCACGATCGGCGTGTCCTGGTCCATGAGCGCGTAGCTGGCCAGGGCGGCCGTCACCACGATCATGCTCACGGTGGCCGACAGCTTGGCGCCGAACCGCTCGTTCACGCGCTGGCTGAGCGGCGCGAAGATGAGCTGTGCGGCGGCGAACGGGATCATCAACGCCCCCGCCTGCACCGGCGAGAAGCCCAGCACGATCTGCAGGTAGAAGGTCAGGAAGAACATCCCGCCCATCATCGCGAAGAAGACCATGCCCATCATGCCGATGGCCGAGCTGAAGCGGACGTTGCCGAAGTTGCGCACATCGAAGATGGGGTGGTCGATACGCCGTTCCCACCACACGAACACGCCCAGCACCACCAGGCCGATCAGCGTGGGCACCAGCACCTCGGCGCTCGCCACGGTGCCCAGGTAGCCGCCGCGGATGATGCCGTAGACCACGGCCACCAGCCCGATGATGGACAGCACCACGCCGACCGGGTCGAGCTTGGACGGCTTCGGGTCACGCGACTCGGGCACGAAGGTGGCGATGAGGATCATGGCGATGATCACGATGGGCACGTTGATCAGGAAGACCGAGCCCCACCAGAAGTGCTCGATCAGCAGGCCGCCCGTGATCGGTCCGATCGCCACCGCGAGGCCCACGCCACCGGCCCAGATGCCGATCGCCTTGCCCCGCTCGCCGGGAGGGAAGATGTTGGAGATGATCGCCAGCGTCGCAGGCATGATCGCCGCGCCGCCGATGCCCATCGCCGCCCTCGCCAGGATCAGCTGCATCGGATCCTGGGAGTAGGCGCTGGCAAGTGAGGCCAGCCCGAACAGCGCCATGCCGATGAACAACATCCGCTTTCGCCCTGTTCGGTCGCCGATCACGCCGAACGTGAACAGCAAACCGGCGAACACGAGCGTGTAGGAGTTGATCGCCCACTCCAGCTCGCTCTGCGTCGCCCCCAAACCGACCGTCTTGTCGGCGATGGTCTTCATCGCCACATTGAGGATGGTGTTGTCCAGCACGACGGCCAGCAGGCTGAACACCAGCACACCGAGGATCCCCCAGCGGCGTGGATGGCCCGTCCTCGGGTCCACGACTGTGTCGTTCATGGCAGCATTCCTTAATTTCGATACGCCTGAGTTTCGCAACGACACCGTATCGCAAGCTATTCCGATACGCAACGGTCCCGTTTCGTAAACTCTGGGTGAACTCCGCCTCACCCCCCGGAGGATGAAGTCGTCGCCGGCATGCCCGTCGCCGCCCCTTCCTCCCCAAGCGGCGGCGTGGGCTGCTCAGGAGGGCGCCGGGACCAGAACGGGGCGGCGGCGAGCACCATGGCCACGCCCACCACGCCCGCCACCACGAACCCCCACACCGGTCCGCTCCCGTCGATCACCGCACCCACGATGGGGGCCGCGGCCGCGCCGCCGATCAGCAGGGCCGTGGCGTGCAAGCCCATCGCCTCGCCGCGCGCCCCGGTGGGCACCCACCGCGAGAGCAGGTCGACCGTGGCCGACAGCGACGGCGCGCAGAGCAACCCGGCCGGAACGAGCGCCAGGACCAGCCACTGCCAGCCGCCGCTCACCAGCCCCACCGGGATGGTGAGCAGGCCCATGGAGGCGATGAGCGTCAGGGGCGAGAAGCCACGTGACAGGCCGCCGTACACGAAGCCGCCGATCAGGGAGTAAACACACCAGACGGCCACGGCGAGGCCCACCCACTCGGTCTGGCCGGCCTGGTTCATGGTCGCGACCAGCGACAGCTCGGTCGCCATGAGCACGAACGTGGCCGCCGCGGTAGTGCCGAGCAGCGCCGCGAACCCGGGCGTGATCCACTGCCGCCTGGGCACCTTCACCGCCTGCTCCGCCAGCTCGTCGGCCGATCGGGTGGGCGCGTTGAGCACGATGAGGCCCAGGCCGGCGGCCGTCGTGCCGACCCCGATGACGATCATCGTGACCCCGCTGCCGAACGCCGTCAGCCCTGCCACCGCGAGGGCGGGACCCGCCATGTACGACAGCTCGACCAGCATCGAGTCGAGCGCGAACGCGCTGCGGCGCTGGGGCACCGGCACCAGCGCGGCCAGGCACTGCCTGGTCACGCTGAAGACCGGCAGCGCCAGCAGCCCGGCCAGCGCCGCCGCCCCGATCAGGACGGGGTAGGGCAGCGCCCACGCGCACGCCCAGAACGCCGCCTGCGCCACGGTCGTGACGATGAGCACGGGACGCAGGCCGTGCTTGTCGACGAACCTCCCCGACAGCGGCGACCCGATCGCCATGCCGATCGTGTTGGCCATGGTGATCAGGCCGGCCTTGCCGTATCCCAGGTCGAGCGCCACGGCGACGTGCAGGGTCAGCGTCATGCCCATCGCCGTGGACGGAATCCGCGCCAGCAGCCCCACCAGCAGTAACGCGGGGACACCCGGAATCTTGAGCAGTCGTCGGTAAGGGTCGAGAGCCATGTTGTTGTCAACCTCCTCACCGATTCTGGCAACAGGCACCGACAGTTTCGCCACAGGTTTTCGGCCGCCTGACGGCGCGTGACATCATCGGAAGAAGTCCGGGGACGCCGCTGGGGCGCCTCGAGACGTTTCTGGAGGGTTCAACACTCATGTCCTCTTCAACCACGCTGTACGGGGGCGCCTCCGGGCGCCGGGTCACCGTTCGCGACCTCACCGCCGCCAAGGAGCGCGGAGAGCGGTGGCCCATGGTCACCGCCTACGACGCGATGACGGCCAGGGTGTTCGACGACGCGGGCATCCCCGTCCTGCTGGTGGGCGACTCGGCGGCCATGGTCGTCTACGGGTACGACTCCACGCTCCCCGTGACGGTCGACGACCTCCTGCCCCTCACGGCGGCCGTCGTGCGCGGCTCGTCACGTGCCCTCGTGGTCGCGGACCTGCCGTTCGGGTCGTACCAGTCCTCGCCGCAGCAGGCGCTGGAGTCGGCGGCGCGCTTCATGAAGGAGGCGGGCGCCCACGCGGTCAAGCTGGAGGGCGGCCGTCGCGTCCTGCCCCAGGTGGAGGCGCTGGTCTCGGCCGGGGTCCCGGTCATGGCCCACCTCGGGCTCACCCCGCAGTCGGTGAACGTCCTGGGCGGCTACCGCGTCCAGGGCCGCGGGCAGTCGGGGGACGAGCTCATGGCGGACGCGAAGGACCTGGCACGGGCGGGGGCGTTCTCCGTGGTGCTGGAGTGCGTGCCGGCCGACCTGGCGCAGCGGGTGACGGCGTCGCTGGCGATCCCGACCATCGGCATCGGGGCGGGCGCGGGGACGGACGCGCAGGTCCTGGTGTGGCAGGACATGATGGGGCTCACGCCGCGGCCGGCCCGCTTCGTCAAGCGCTATGCGGACCTGGCCGAGGAGATGGACCGCGCCGTCCGCGCCTTCGCCACCGACGTGGCCTCGGGCGCCTTCCCCGCTCCGGAGCACACGTACAGCTGACGCGGGACGTCGTTCCGTAACGAGGGGCGGCTCAGGTGGTGAGCGTGGCGGGGTCCGTGTTGGAGCCGCACAGCACCACTGCCACCCGCTCCCCCGGCGCCGGGGTGTAGGCGCCCGACAGCAGGGCGGCGTACGCGGTCGCGCCCGCGGGCTCGGCCGCCACCCGGTGCCGCGCCCAGAGCGTACGCCGGGCCTGCAGGATCGCCTCGTCGCTCACCAGCACGCTCCGCACCCGCGGCGACGAAAGGATCCCGAACGGGATGGCGCCGAGCTTGGTGGCGCCCAACGCGTCGGCCGCCACGCCGCCGACCTCGACCGGCACCGGCTTCCCTGCCCGCAGCGCCTCGTGCAGGGTCGGGATCCGCTCGGGCTCCACCGCGACGATCCGCGGCCGGGCCACCGCCCCGGGTTCAGCGGCGACTCCCGGCGAACGTCCCGGCCCGCCGCCGGACGCGGCCCCGGGGGAACGCCTCGACGCGCCGCCGGAGGTGCCCAGGGTGATCCCCGCGGCGAGGCCGCCCCCGCCGACGGCGACCACCACCGTGTCGACGCCACCCGTCTGCTCCACGATCTCCAGCCCCGTGGTCCCCTGCCCCGCCACCACCTCGGCCTGGTCGTACGCGTGCACCACCAGCGCCCCCGTCTCCGCGGCGCGCTTGGCGGCGGCCTCGGCGGCGTCGGAGTAGATGGCACCGGTCTGCGTGATGTCCGCCCCCAGCGCCGCGAGCCCCGCCACCTTCACCGGGCTGGTCACCTCGGGCACGAAGATCTCCGCCCGCACCCCCAGGGCCCGCGCCGCGTAGGCCACCGCCAGCCCGTGGTTGCCGCCGCTGGCGGCGATCACCCCGCTGGGCGGCAGCTCCCCGGCCGACAGCATGCGGTTGAACGCCCCCCGCACCTTGAACGACCCCGAGTGCTGCAGCAGCTCGAGCTTGTAGAAGACCCCGGGCGAGACCTCGAGGACCGGCGTGTGGAGCACGTGCCCGTCGATGCGATGGGCCGCGGTCAGCACATCCGAATAATCCACAATGGCCACTATGCCAGGGCCTGGGACACGTCGGCCCACAGGTCCTCGGGGTGCTCGATGCCCACCGCGATGCGTACGGTGCCCTCGCCGATCCCGCTCCTGGCCAGCTCCTCGGCGCTCAGCGCACGATGCGACGTCGTGGCGGGGTGCAGGACGAGCGTCTCCACGCCCCCGAGCGAAGGAGCGAGCAGCGCCAGGCGTACGGAGCTCATGAACTTCTCCCCGGCCCCCCGCCCGCCGGCGAGGTCGAACGAGAGGACACCGCCGAAGTCGGACAGCAGCTTCCCGGCCAGTTCGTACGAGGGATGCGAGGCGAGCCCCGGCCAGTGCACGGCGGTGACGGCGGGGTGCTCAGCGAGGCGGGTGGCGAGGAAACGCGCGTTGGAGCAGTGGCGCTCCATCCGCAACCCCAGCGTCTGCAGCCCCCGCAGCGACAGCCAGGCCGCGAACGGATCCGCCGAGGCCCCGAGCTCGATCGCGAAGTGCCACACCTTCTCGTAGAGCGAGGAGGAGGCGAACACGGCGAGCCCGCCCACCACGTCGGTGTGCCCGGACAGGTATTTGGTGGTGGAGTGTACGACGATGTCCGCCCCGTGCTCGATGGGCCGGCAGAGCAGGGCCGTGGCGAAGGTGTTGTCCACCACGGACAGGATCCCGAGCTCGCGGGCCGCCGCGAACATCCCGGGCAGGTCGGCGACCAGCGTCATCGGGTTGCTGATCGTCTCCAGGTAGACCAGCTTGGTCTCCGGCCGGACGGCGGCGCGCAGGGCGGCGGGGTCGTTCTCGGGCACGTACGTGACCGTGATCCCGAACCTGCCGGCCAGGTCGTTGATCATGGCGGCGGTCCCGCCGTACAGGGACTTCTGGGCGATGAGGTGGTCGCCCGGCTTGAGCAGGCCGAGCAGGACGGTGTTGATCGCGCCCATGCCCGAGCCGGTGGCGATGGCCGCGGCCCCGCCCTCCAGGTCGGCGACGGCCAGCTCCAGCGCGCGCACCGTGGGGTTGGTGTAGCGCCCGTACACGAACGGCCCGTCGGCCCGCCCCATCGCGTCCGCCATCACGGCGGGGTCGTCGAAGGCGAACCCGGAGGTCTGGTAGATCGGCATGGTGATCGGGCGGCTGCCCTCGACGGAAGGTTGCGGCACGTGAACGGCGCGGGTTTCCGGACGGAGCATCTCAGGACGGGATTCGGTCATAGAGCAAGGATCGCCGCAAGAAGGGCCCGACGTGAGAGCCAATACGACAGAATTGGTCCATGAATGGGGCCAATCTTGATGATCTCGTCGATCTGCTGGGCCGCTGGGCGTCGGGCCGAGGCCCGCTGTACCTGCTGCTCGCGGCCAGGTTGCGGGCCCTGATCGACGACGGCGTGCTGCCGCCGGACCAGCCGCTCCCGCCCGACCGGGTGCTCGCCAAGCGGCTGGCGGTGGGCCGGGGCACCGTGGTGGCCGCGTACGACCTGCTGCACCAGGAGGGCCGCGTGGTGCGCCGCCAGGGCAGCGGCACCCGGGTGGCCGCGCTCGACCTGCCCTCGACGAGGACCGCCGACGGCGTGGTGGCCAACCCGCTGCTGCTGCACATCCTGCACCCGCCGGACGGCGTGCAGCTCCTGACCTGCGCCGCGCCGCACGACATGCCGGTCGCGATGTTCGAGGCGTACGAGGAGGCGGGCGCGCGGCTGGCCGGGACGCGCGACCTGGGCTACCAGCCGGCGGGCAACCCGGCCCTGCGCGCTGCCCTGGCCGCCTACTACACCGGCCGCGGCGTGCCCACGACAGCCGAGCAGATCATGGTGACCACGGGCGCGCAGCAGGCGCTCACCCTGCTGACCGGGCTGCTGGTCGCGCCCGGTGACACCGTGCTGGCCGAGACGCCGACGTACCCGGGCGCGCTGGAGGTGTTCCGGCACGCCGCCGCCGTCATCCGGCCGGGAACGGCGGAGGACCTGCGCGAACGCCCCGCCATGGCCTACTTCGTGCCCACCGCCCGCAACCCGGACGGCTCGATCATGGACCGCCCGGCCCGCAGGCGGCTGGCCGCGCTGGCCGCCGAGCACGACGTGCCGCTGATCGACGACGAGGTCTGCGCCGAGCTCTGCTTCACCGGCGAGACTCCGCCGCCGCTGGCCTCGTTCAGGGACGGAGAGCACCAGATCTCCGTCGGCTCGCTGAGCAAGCTCGTCTGGGGCGGGCTGCGGGTCGGGTGGATCCGCGCGGCGGCGCCGCTGGTCTCACGGCTGGCCAGGCTGCGGGCCGTGCACGACCTGGGCGGCGAGGTCTTCAGCCAGCTCGCCGCCGTCGCCCTGCTGCGCCGCCTGGACGAGGTACGCGCGGCCCGCGTGCGCACGTTGCGCGAGCGCCACGACCACCTGTGCGCCGAGCTGCGCGCACACCTGCCGTCGTGGTCCTTCGAGCCGGCACTGGGTGGCCAGACCATCTGGGTGCGGATCCCGCGCGGCGATGTCGACTCGTTCGCACAGGTCGCGCTCAGGCACGGCGTCGCGGTACCGCCGGGAAGATCGTTCGACCCGCTCGGCGGGCACGCCGACTGCATGCGCCTGCACTTCCTCTTCCCGGAGGATGAGCTTTCGCGGGCAGTGAACAACCTGGCCACGGCCTGGGCGTTCTACGGCGGAGCGGGCCGATCGGTCTCCCGCCACCCCCTCGTCGTCTGACAGTGTGGACCCCATGGAGACGACGTTCGTACTCGTGCACAGCCCCTCCGTCGGGCCCTCGACGTGGGCGCCCGTGGCCGAGTCCCTGGAGCGCCGCGGGCACGCGGCCGTGGTGCCCGACCTGACCGGCGTGGCGGCGGGCGGCGCGCCCTACTGGCCGCGGGTGGTGGAGGCGGTGCGCGCGGCCACCCCGGACACACCCGTCGTGCTGGCCGTGCACAGCAACGCGGGCTTCTTCCTGCCGCTGATCAAGGAGGGGCTGGGCGAGCGGGTGGTGGCGTGCGTGTTCGCCGACGCGCACATCCCGCCGCGCGAGGGCCTGATCAAGATCGCGGACGAGAGCTTCCTGCCGTTCCTGCATGACCTGGCGGGCCCCGACGGCGTGCTGCCGCGCTGGACCGACTGGTGGGACGAGGAGGACGTGGTGGCCATGCTGCCCGATCCCGCCGTGCGCATCCGGGTGGCGGCCGAGCAGCCGCGGCTGCCGCTCGACTACTACACCCAGCTCGTCCCCGTGCCCGCCGGGTGGGACGACGTCAGGTGCTCGTGCCTGTGGTTCGGCCCGCCGTACGAGAACGTCGCCGAGGAGGCGGGCCGGCGGGGCTGGCCCGTGACCCGTGTGCCCGGCATGCACCTACACCAGCTCGTCGACCCTGAGGGCGTCACGGACGCGCTGCTCAAGCTCTCACGGAAGTCGTGAATTCTTCACTGTCGCCCCGCGATCGGCCCAGAAACACTCGTACGCATGACAGCGATCGAAGTGAACGGGCTCAGGAAGAGCCACCAGGGGTTCGAGGCGGTGAAGGGCATCTCGTTCGAGGTGGCCGAAGGCCAGATCTTCGCCCTGCTGGGCAGGAACGGCGCGGGCAAGACCACCACGATCGAGGTGCTCGCCGGCTTCCAGCGGGCCGACGGCGGGACCGTGCGGGTGCTCGGCCTCGACCCGTACGCCGACCGCGCGGCCGTCAGGCAGCGCACCGGGATCATGCTGCAGGAGGCCGGGTTCTTCCCTGACCTGACGGTGGCCCAGACCGTCGCCACCTGGCGCGACTTCACCGCCGCGCCCCGCCCGGGCGACGAGGCGCTGGAGCTGGCGGGGCTGACGGGCAAGCAGGGCACCAAGGTCCGCCAGCTCTCGGGCGGCGAGAAGCGCCGGCTCGACCTGGCACTGGCCCTGCTGGGCCGTCCCGACGTGCTGTTCCTCGACGAGCCGACCACCGGCATGGACCCCGAGGCACGCAGGAGCACCTGGGACGTCGTCCGCGACCTGGCCAGGCAGGGCACCACGATCCTGCTCACCACGCACTACCTGGAGGAGGCGCAGCGCCTGGCCTCCGCCATGGCGATCATGGATGCGGGCGAGGTGGTCGCGTCGGGCGACATGGCGGAGACCCTCGCCGCCAGGTCGGGGCGGGTGGCGTTCCGGCTGCCCGCGCACGTGGACCCGGCCGACCTGCCGCTGCCGGTCACTGTGGAGGGCGACAGCGCCGTCTGCCGCGCCGAGGACCCCGACCTGGCCGCGCAGACGCTGCTGACCTGGGCGGCCGGGCGCGGCCTGCGCCTGACGGGCCTGGAGGTCCGCACGGCCACCCTCGAAGACCTCTTCCTGGACCTCGCGAGGAGCGCCCGATGAGCCTGACCGCGACCTACCGCCTCGGCACGCGCCTGTTCTGGCGGGACAAGACCATGCTGTTCGCCTCGGTGCTCACCCCGGTCGGGCTGGCCGTCGGGATGCCGCTGCTCATGAAGCAGGTGCTGGGCGCCCCGGCCGCCGCCTCGATCTTCCAGAGCACGATCTCGATCCTGCTGGCGATCACCGCGTTCATGAACATCGCCGTCGCCCTGGCCACCCGCCGCGACCAGCTCGTGCTCAAGCGGCTGCGGTCCGGCCGGCTGACGGACGGGCAGATCCTGCTCGGCCAGATCGCCAGCACGGCCACCCAGACCATGGCCATGATCGTGCTGTGCACGGTGGCCGTGTGGCTCGTGGCCGATGTCCCGCTGCCCGGCGACCCCTTGGCCTTCGCCGCGATCACGGTCGCGGGGTCGGCCGTGCTGTCCCTGCTCGGCGCCGCGTACACGGCCGCGATCCCCCGCGCCGAGCTGGCCGCGGCCTTCACCACACCCGTCTTCCTGCTGGCCGGGGTCTCGGCGGGCGCGATGGGCCCCATCCCGCTGCCCTCGTGGCTGCGGCCCGTCCTGGACCTGCTGCCCACCACCGCCGTCGTGAACGCCGTCAAGACCGGCGAGCCGGCCGTGCCCGCCCTGGTCCTGGCCGCCTGGACGGTCGTCGGGCTCGTCGCGATCCGGCTGTGGTTCCGCTGGGAACCCCGCCGATCTTAGGGCCGGTCGTAGGTGCACAACCCGCTGGACGCGGCTCACCACAGGGCTCGGTCATAATCGTCGCCGTGATCTCCCAATCGGCGAGGCGGCTCGCGAGCGGCCTCATCGCCGCCGTCTCGGTCGCCTACACAGTGATCGCGCTGCTGTACTTCCTGCAGGGCCCGGTCTTCGGCGCGACGGCCGGCCTCGCGATAGCCGCCGTGATCTCCACGCACTACCTGAACATGCGGGCCGGCCTGCGCGGCGAGCGCCCGCCTGCCTTCCCGCTCACGCTCGTGCTCCAGGCGGTCGCCACATACCTGCCTGACCTCCTGCTGCCCGGCGGCATGTCGGCGGTGGCCGCGCCCATGCTGGCCGGGACGCTGCTGGTGCTGCTGCCGCTGGGCTGGGGCGGCGCGCTGGTGGTGCTGATGATGCTGTACGAGGGCGCCGCGATGTGGGTGAACGCCGACCTCTTGGTGGTCACCCTCTTCTACGTGGTCACCGTGCCCACCACGGGCGCCATGATCTACGCGCTCGTCCGGTTCGCGCGCGTGACGGCGGACCTGGAGCAGGCCAGGGCCGAGCTGGCGGACGCCGCGGTGCTCAAGGAGCGCCTGCGCATCTCCCGCGACCTGCACGACGGCCTCGGACGCAGCCTCACCGCGATCGCGCTCAAGGGCGACCTGGCCTCCCGGCTCGTGGAGCGCGACCCCGCCGCCGCCCGTACGGAGGTGGGCGAGCTGGTGCAGGTCGCCAGGGAGGCGGCCCAGGATGTCCGCCAGGTGGCCAGGGGCTACCGGGCGATGTCGCTGGCGGGCGAGGTGGACCGGGCGGTGGCGCTGCTGGAGTCGTCGGGCATAGGGGTCCAGGCGCACCTGGCGGACGTGGCGGTGCCGAGACGCTCGGAGGAGGCGCTGGCCTGGGCCGTACGCGAGGCGGTCACCAACGTGCTTCGCCACAGCAGGGCCACGACCTGCACGATCACCACGTCCGTGAACGGCGGCAGGCTCCGGCTCGAGGTGGCCAACGACGGCGTCCCCGAGTCTCCGGGCCCCGCCGGAGGCGGCCTCACGGGGCTGGATGAGCGGGCGGCCCAGGCAGGCGGCTCCTGCACCGCCGCCCCGACCGGCGCCGGCGGCTTCCTCCTGGCCATGGAGGTCGCGGCATGATCAGGGTGCTGCTGGCCGAGGACATGCACATGATCCGCGCCGCGCTCACCGCCCTGCTCCGCCTGGAGCCGGACATCGACGTGGTCGCGGAGGTGACCAGGGGCGACGAGATCGTGCCCGAGGCACTCCGGGTCCGGCCCGACGTCGCCGTCGTGGACATCGACCTGCCGGTGCTCGACGGCATCACCGCGGCCGCCACGCTCCTGGAGCGCCTTCCGTCGTGCCGCGTCCTGGTGCTCACGGCCATGGGCCAGCCGGGCCATGTACGCAGGGCGCTGGCCGCGGGCATCGAGGCGTTCCTGGTCAAGGACGCCCCCGGCGACCGCCTGGCGGACGCGATCAGGCGCACCGCGTCCGGACTGCGCGTGCTGGACGCCGAGCTGGTGTCCTCGGCCATGCAGTACGGCGAGAGCCCCCTGACGCCGCGCGAGTGCACGGTGCTCAAGGAGGCCGCCAGGGGCGCCTCGGCGGAGGAGATCGCCTCCCGCCTCCACCTGTCCCCCGGCACCGTACGCAACTACCTGACCGGGGCGATCACGAAGACGGGAGCCCGCAACAAGATCGACGCCATCCGCATCGCCGAGGACGCGGGCTGGCTGTGACAACCCCTTTGAGGGTTCAGGCCGGCGCCTCCGGTCAGATGTCGGTGATGCGCAGCCCGGCGTGCGCCTTGTAGCGGCGGTTCACGGAAATGATGTTGGCGGTGAGCGCCTCGATCTGGTGAGAGTTACGCAACCGCCCACCGTAGACGCCGCGCACCCCCGGGATGACCTCGGCCAGCGCCTGCACGGTGTCGGTGGCCTCGCGGTCGTCGCCGAGCACCAGGACGTCGAGGTCCACCTTCTCCACCGCCGGATCCATCAGCAGGACCGCCGACACGTGGTGGAAGGCCGCCACCACCCGGCTCTCGGTCAGCACCGCGGCCGCCTGCTGCGCCGCGCTCCCCTCCGCCACCGGCAGCGCGTAGGCGCCCTGCTTGTCGAACCCGAGCGGGTTCACGCAGTCGACCACGATCTTCCCGGCCAGCTCGGCGCGCAGGGACTCCAGCAGCGCCTTGTGCCCCTCGTACGGCACCGCCACGATCACGATGTCGGCCTGGGCGGCGACGGCGGCGTTCTCGGCGCCGCTCGCGCCCGCCCCGATGTCGCCGGCCGCGTCCTGGGCGCGCTGCGCGCTGCGCGACCCGATCAGCACCTGATGCCCCGCCAGCGCGAACCGCCGCGCCAGCCCCTTCCCCTGGTCGCCGGTGCCGCCAAGGATGCCGATGGAAAGTCCGCTCGCGTCTGTCATAGGCCAGATCATGCCAGCTTGGGCCGGACCCGGCTCAGCCGGGCTCGAATCGTCGAGCCCGGCCGCGGAATCAGTCAGCAGTTGCCGATGGCAGGCAGCCCGAGGATCCGCAGGGCCAGCCATTCGATGGCCGGCGGCCCTCCTTCGACGGCCCCCGTGACGTGGTCGGGCGCGGGCAGCGCGGCCCACCGCACGTTCACGCCGGCCCGGCAGTACTCGGAGCGCAGCGTGGACCCGACGGTGAGCGGGATGATCTCGTCGCCCCGCGCGTGATACAGGAACATGGGCACCCGGGGAGCCGCGGCGCCCAGGCGGTTCTGCCCGAGCCTGGCCAGCCACTTCGGCTGGTTGAGCAGGTCGACCGGGCTCAGGTCGGAGAAGCGGAGCCCGGCCAGCTTGCCGAGGTCGCCCACGCAGTCGTCGGCGGCGTCGGCGAGCAGGGCGCGGCCCCGGTCGTTGAGGTCGGCTTCGAGGTCCAGCTCGGGATAGGCCGCGTCGAGCCCGACCCCGGCCGCAGCCCCCAGCCCGAAGTTCGGCCCGCCGTCCAGGTGGTCCGCGACCGCGTGCAGGTCAGCGGGCACGCCACCGGCCGCGACACCCTTGAGCCGCAGCTCGGGCGCGTACGACGGCTGCAGTTGCGCCGCCCACCCGGCCGACGAGCCGCCCTGGGAGTAGCCCATGACGGCGACCGGCGCCTTGCTCGACAGCCCGGCCCCGGACACGCGGGTGGCGGCCCTGATCGAGTCGAGCACGGCGTGCCCCTGCGAGATCCCGGCCATGTACGTGTGCGGCCCGGGCGTGCCGAGCCCCTCGTAGTCGGTCATGGCCACCGCGAACCCCTTGAGCAGGAACAGGCTCACCAGCGCGAGCTCGGCCTCCTTGCCCTGGCTCATGCTGGCCGAGGGGGCGCACTGGTCGCCGAGCCCGTGGGTGCCCACGGCGTACCCGATGATGGGGCGCGCGCCGAGCGGATAGCTGCTCTTGGGCACGAGCAGCGTCCCCGACACGGTGTTGAGCGAGCCGGTGGCGGAGGTGGAGTTGTAGCGGAGGTGCCAGGCGTTGACCGGGACCTCCAGCAGCTTGCCCGGCAGGAGGTAGACGGTGGTGGGCTGGGCGGAGACCACGTCTCCCGGAGCCGCGGCGCGGGCCGGGGTCGTGGTGAGGGACATGATCAATAACAGGATCATGGACATGCTGACGCGGACACGTAAGGTCATGTGCCGCCCCTCTCCGTGAGGACCACATACTTGGGACGGCGGCGCCGCGAGCCGATCGTTACCCGGGAGTAACCCCGTGTCAAGGCCTGAAATGACGCGGAAACAGACGTCGTGTCAACACATCACTCTCGAATCAGCCACCCCGCGCGTGCCGGGTCGTGCACCATGGTTGACATGGACTCAGGATCGGTGGCCTTGCTCCGCGAGCTCCTGGCCGAGACCGGCTGGCTCGAACGCACCCGCGAGCTGGGCGTCGCCCTGCGTGCCACCCGCTCGCCCGGCGGCCTGCTCCTGGTCGGCACCCCCGACGAGGAGCCCTGGCACCTGACCGCGCACCTCGCCGACGAGGCCAGGTTCTCGGGGTTGTCGCAGCTCACGCCCACGCTGGTGCGCTGGGCGCCGCCGCTCGACGCGCCCGCCCACCTGCGTGTCGGCCTCGAACGCCTGGAGCGGGCGGCCCGCGGCGAGACGCTGTTCGTGCTGTCCGAGCAGCAGGCGCCGGTCCCGCTGCTCGAGCGCGTGAACGACGCGCGGCGCACCGGGGCGACCATCCTGGCCATCGAGGGCGGCGACCGCGAGCTGGCCGGGCTGGCTCACGACGCCATCCAGGTGCCGCGCGACGGGCTGGTGACGTTCGACGGGGCGCAGCACCTGGTGAGCGCGGCGGCCGGAGAGCCGGAGCGCCGCCCCGGCCTGCGCGAGCGACTGGCCCGCCTGCTGGAGAAGGTCAGCGGTCCTCAGCTGGCGGACTAGCCGGCCGGCCCCCGACCGGCGGACCAGCCAGGCGGTCCTCAGCCGGTGGAGCAGCCAGGCGTCCGCTCAGCGACGTGCCCAGTGCCGCCGTGGCGTCCTCGATCGCACCGATCACCACGGCCTGCACGGGGTCGGGCTCCCCCGACCTGGTACGGCTCACCCGCGTGACGGCGTCCAGCCTGCGCGCCCCCACGTCGCGGATCTCGCTCACCCGCACCTCGCCCTCGGGCACGTCCAGCAAGGCCAGCGCGGGCACGATCGCCACCCCGTGCCCGGCCGCCACCAGCGCGAGCGTGGGCCCGAACTCCGTGATCACGTGCACCTTGCGCGGCTCCAGCCCGTGCAGCCCCGCCAGCCGTTCCAGCGCCTGACCGCACGCCTGGTTCGGCTCGCTGGCCACCCACGGCTTCTCCATCAGACCGGCGACCGTGGGCGGGTCGGGCCAGTCGGGCGGCAGCACGATGCGGTACTCGTCCACGTAGAGCAGCCGGGTGCGCAGCGACGGCTGTGACAGCGCCGGCAGGCTCATGTCCTGCTCGGTGATGAGCACGTCCACGGCTCCCATCCGCAGCTCCTGCAGCGCGGGCTGGCCGTAGATCTCGTGGATGATCGGAGCGATCTTGGGGTGGCGGGCGGCCAGGTCACGCATGGCCGGCACCAGCACGTGCGTGATGACCGTGGGGAAGGCGGCGATGCGCACGGGCCCGGCCAGGCGTTCGGTGAAGCGGGTGAGCTCCCGCTTGGCCTCCAGCAGCTCCTCCTCCACGCGCTCGGCGTAACCGGCGAGCACGCGCCCGGCCGGGGTGAGCGAGACGCTGCGCTGGGAGCGGTCGATGAGGGCCAGCCCGACCTCGCGTTCGAGCTGCGCGAGCTGCTGGGAGACGGCGGAGGGGGTGAGGTAGAGCGCCTCGGCGGCCCGCATCACGCCGCCGCGACGGGCGACCTCGTGGAGGATACGCAGCCGCCGTGGATCAATGTCCATGCAGGTCAGCTTACGCGCACCTTTAGGTTTCTTTATTTGCGCTTCAGGACGATTAATCCGGACAATGGCCGCCATGGAGTTCGTCCTCGCCGCCGTCGGCTGGGCCGGCGCCGCGCTGCTGCTGGCCGGGTACGCCCTGGTCACGTCGTCCCGGCTGGCGGGGGACGGCGTGACGTACCAGATCGTCAACCTCGCCGGCTCGGTCGGCCTGATGATCAACAGTGCTTACAACGCCGCCTGGCCGTCGGCCGGGCTCAACCTCATCTGGGCGGGCATCGGCGCCGTGGCCCTCGTCAAGCTCACCCGACTTGGAGTCGCCAAATGATCGTCGAACTCAGCCACCGCATCGTCGACGGGATGGTCACCTATCCCGGCATCCCCGGCCCGAAGCTGGGAGTGCACCTGAGCCGGGAGGACTCGCGCGAGGTGTACGCACCGGGCACGGAGTTCCACATCGGCACGATCACGCTGGCCGCCAACACCGGGACCTACGTGGACACCCCGTACCACCGCTATGCCGACGGGCCCGACCTGTCGCAGGTGCCGCTGAGCAAGCTGGCAGACCTCCCCGGCCTGCTCGTCCGCGGCGGCCAGGGCCGGGAGGTGGTGATCGACAAGGGCCTGGACGTACGCGGGCGGGCCGTGCTGATCCACACCGGCTGGGACCGCCACTTCGGCACCGACGCGTACCTGCACGGCCACCCCTACCTCGCGCCCGAGTCGGCGCAGTGGCTGGCCGACCAGGGGGCGGCGCTGGTGGGGATCGACTCGCTGAACATCGACGACACCCCGCCGCACGGCGAGCGCCCCGCCCACTCGATCCTGCTGAAGGCGGGGATCCCGCTGGTGGAGCACCTGACGGGCCTGGCCGAGCTGCCCTCGGACGGCTTCCGTTTCCATGCCGCGCCCCCGATGGTCGCGGGCATGGGGACGTTTCCGGTCAGGGCGTACGCGGTCGTCGCCTAGTCTTCTTCCTCGGCCTCGTCCCAGGCCTTGTTGCGGTCGGCGGCGCGCTGCAGCGCCCCGGCCGCCTCCTGCTCGGACTCGTAGGGACCCATCCGGTCCTTGTTGGGGCAGCCCTGCTCGGGCTCGACCCGCATGTGCTTGAGACAGAACCACCACTGGCCTTCGCTCACGAGGTCAATTCTGCCCCGTAGACTCATGTTTCATGACGACACTGCTCCAGCCCGGGCGAGTTTCGCCCATGCGAAAGGTTCCCGCCCACATCGAGCGGCCGGAGTACGTCGGTAAGAAGCGCCCCAGAACCGGCGAGTCCGACGTGAAGAGCCCCGAGATCATCGAGCGCATGCGGGTGGCCGGCCGGATCGCCGCCCAGGCGCTCGAAGAGGTCGCCAAGCGCATCCAGCCGGGCGTGACGACCGACGAGCTCGACCGGATCGGCCACGAGTTCCTCATCGACCACGGCGCCTACCCGAGCACGCTCGGCTACAAGGGCTACCCGAAGTCGCTGTGCACGTCGATCAACGAGGTGATCTGCCACGGCATCCCCGATGACACCGTGCTCCGGGACGGCGACATCGTCAACGTCGACATCACCGCCTACATCGGCGGCGTCCACGGCGACACCGACGCCACCTACCTCGTGGGCGAGGTGGACGAGGAGTCGCGGCTGCTGGTGGAGCGCACGCGTGAGGCGATGACGCGCGCCATCAAGGCGGTCGCGCCGGGGCGGCAGCTCAACGTGGTCGGGCGGGTCATCGAGGCGTACGCCAAGCGCTTCGGCTACGGCGTCGTGCGGGACTTCACCGGTCACGGGATCGGCACCAGCTTCCACTCCGGGCTGATGGTGCCCCATTACGACGACCCGTCGCTGCGGGTGGAGCTGGTGCCGGGGATGACGTTCACGATCGAGCCGATGCTCACGCTGGGGACGATCGAGTACGACATCTGGCCCGACAAGTGGACGGCGGTGACGAAGGACCGCAAGCGCACGGCCCAGTTCGAGCACACGATCGTGGTGACCGAGACCGGCAGCGAGATCCTCACGCTCGCCTGATCGCGGCGGCGTGTCACCGGCGCTTGGGCACCACCCCGGTCACCGTCGTGCCCTCACCCGGCACGCTGTTGACCGACAGGCTCCCGCCCAGGTCCGCGAACGCCGCCCGCATCCTCGCGATCCCGCTCCCTGCCCCCGTGAGAGGAAAGCCCTGGCCGTTGTCGCTGACCGTCATGCGCAGCCCGCTCTTGCCGGCCGTCACGGCGATGGACACGATCCGGGCCCGGCTGTGCAGCTCGACGTTGGACAGGGCATCGTCCAGCACGGCCATGACGCCGCGAGAGACCTGCGACGGCACATCGGTGGCGGGTAACGCCCAGGTCTCCACGGCGATCCCCGTGCGCTCGGACCACTCGGCCAGGTAGCTCTCGAGCGCCTCTCCCAGCCTCTGCCCCCCGCGCATCCGTGTCTCTTCCGACATGGTTTCGCCTTCCTCGGCACGCCGGGCTCGCACCGGTCCCCACTCCGGCGCTCCCACCTGGCGGTGCGCATCCCCCCTCAAGGCCTACGCACGCTGACTGATGCGGTTATGCCCGTCTCCCCTGCGAGACAGGCTACCGGCCGGTCCAGAGACGTGTAGTCGGAAGATAGAAGGCCATGGCCGAACCGCTACGCGAGCCTGAGGCCGCGGAAGAACCGCTACTCCCCCTTGTCGGCGCGGTTGAGACGGGCGAGGTAGGCGTTGTAGGAGTCGAGGTCGGGATCCCCCGCACCCGAGCGGTCGGCCCGCCTGTCGGCGCGCCGCGCCTGCCTCTCGTCGTCCCTGTACCACTGCATGGCGATGGCCAGCAGCACGATCAGCGTCGGGATCTCGCCGAACCCCCAGGCGATGGCCCCGCCGTCGCGCTGCGTCTGGATCAGCGTCTCGCCCCACGTGCGGCCGAGCTGCTCGTACCAGTCGGAGGCGATCACCGTGCCGGTCATCATCAACGCGATCCCGAAGAACGCGTGGAACGGCATGGTGACGAAGAGCATCAGCAGCCGCCCGACGTACGGCAGGCGGTTGGGCCCGGGATCGACCCCGATGATGACCCAGAAGAACAGGCACCCGCTGAGCAGGAAGTGGAGGGTCATCCAGATATGCCCGAGATGCTCCTGCATGGCCGACTCGAAGAGCGGCGTGAAGTACAGCGCGTACGTCGAGGCCACGAAGATGAACGTGGCGACGCCGGGATGAGTGATGACCTTGGTGAACCGGCTGTGCAGGATCGTCGTGATCCACTCCCGCGGCCCCCGGTCACCCCTGCGGGTGGCGGGCTTGAGCGCGCGCAGGGCCAGCGTGACAGGCCCGCCGAGGACGAGGAAGATCGGCACGACCATGGAGAGCGTCATGTGCTCGATCATGTGCATGTCGAACATGACCTTGGCGTAGCGGGCCAGGCCGCTCTGCGTGGCGAAGACGAGCAGCACCACCCCGATGCACCAGGAGGCCGTACGGCCCCACGGCCACTTGTCGCCACGCCGCAGCAGCCTGAACACGCCGAGCCCGTAGAGCCCGCCTAGCACCGCGGCGACCGCGGCGAAGAACAGGTCGAACCACCACAGGGAGAACACGTTGCCGAGCGTCATCTCGGCGGGAAGGGGGAAGCCGAGCAGCTCGTACGCCCGGTCGGCGGGCACGCTGAACTCGGGCGGCTGCGTGCGCGACAGCGCCACGGCCACGCCGACGGTGGCGAGCATGAGCAGCAGCTCGCCGGCGGCCAGCCGGGTGAACGCGCGGGGCCTGCCCTTGCGCAGGTCGGCCACCGTGCGCTGCCTGTGCCAGTAGCCGACGTAGCCGAGCAGCACGAACGCCACGATCTTGACCACGGCGAGCACGCCGTACGGGGTGGTCCACAGGTCGGACACCGCACCCAGCCGGGCGACCAGGCTGAACACCCCGGAGATGCCGACCCCGGCGTAGCACCAGAGGGCCATGTCGGAGAACCGGGCCGCGGCCACCTCGAGCTGCGGCTGCTTGCGCACCGCGTGCAGGGCCAGCACGGCGAGCCCGCCCACCCACAGCGCGAGCGCGAGCAGGTGCAGCGACACCGCCGACGTGGCCAGGTCGTGGTTGGGCGAGGACGAGGTGTGCCCGGTCAGCGGCGCGGGCAACAGCGTCACCAGCGCGAACACCAGCAGCCCCGCCGCCGCCCCGGCGGTGATGGCGCCGCGCGAGAACAGCGCGATCGCCACCCCGAACAGCACCACGAGCGTGAGCGCCACGCCCTGCGTGGTCTGGGTGGCGTAGCTGGTGAGGAAGGCGCCGTTGAGGATCTCGGGCACGGTCCTGCCGATGGACTCGGCGGTGCCGAACAGGATGGCGGCGAAGGCCGACCCGGCCCAGGCCAGCGCCGCCCACGAGGCGGCCTTGACGTATTCGACGCCGCTCCTGCCGAGCACGCCCTTGTCGTTGGGCAGCAGCACGGCGGCCATCAGCAGCAGGCCGACGGTGGCCACGCCCGACACGTCCATGGCCAGCTTCGACAGCGGCAGCCCCCACCGGACGACGGCTCCGGAGTCGGGCAGCCCCGGGATGATCCTCGGAAACGCCCTGCCGCCGGCGATCATGCCGAGCACCAGCGCGACGACCGCGGCGGCCGCCCCGGCGAGCGCGAGCCGCGCCGCCTTGCTCATGGCTTCTTTCTCCGCGCGCTGAGCAGGAAGCCGATACCGATGCCGACGAGCGCGCCGATCACGATGACCAGCCAGACCGGGAACGTTGCTTGTTGGCCACTCGACGCCTGGTCGGTGGCCGGCGCCGCCTCACTGGCCTCACCGGCCGGAGCCTGGGCCTGGGTGGGCGGGGCGGAGCTCGCCGGCGCCGCGCTCTCGGAGGCGGAGGGGCTGGAAGACGGCGTCTCCGCCCCCTCCACCCTGAAGGGGATCTCGCCCTCGATGGGATGCCCGTCGGACGACACGACCCGGTAGGCGATCGTGTACTTCCCGTCGGGCAGCGGCCCCTCGACCGCCTGCGTCACCACCTTGCCGTCCACCTGCGGCTTGCCGCGCTGATGCTCGGCGTCGCCGGGCCCGCGCACGATCACGTACGGCAGGCGCACGCCGGCGGTGAACTCGAGGCGCACCTCCTCGAGGGCCTTGACCTTGGCGCCCTTGGCCGGAGAGCTGCTCTTGAGCGCGTCGTGCGCGAGCGCGGGCGCGGCGGTGACGAGCACGAACAGGGCGGCGGCGACGGCGGCGAGCGCCGCGAGCGGGGATCTCTTCATGACATCCTCAAGGCTACCGACGCCACCGCCCGGTCCGGACCTCCCTACAGCCCCGCGCAGGCCAGCGCCCGCTGATAGGCCTCCACCGCGCCGTCGGAGTCGCCAAGCTGCTCCATGGTCTCGGCCGCGGCGTACCAGGTGCCGGCCGCTCGCCGGGAGTCGGGCAGCGGCGCGAGCCAGTCGCGTACGGCACGCGCCTGCGTGACGGCCTCGTCGAGGTGTCCCAGGGCGCTGTGGGCTCGGCTGACCAGCAGGTTGGCCTCCGCACCGAGGGCGCGCACGTTGCTTGGCAGCATTTCCTGTCCGGCTTGGACGTGATCCAGCGCCTCGGCGGGCGAGCCCAGGATGATCTCGGCTCGGGCTAGCTCGACCCGGCACCGGGCCAGGTCACCCGTGCTCGCTGATGTCTGCGCCAGCTCTTCTACGGCCCGCAACATCATGTCACGCGCGTTCCGTGCCTGGTCGGGACGCACCCGTACGAGCAGCGCGCCCAAGGCGTTGCGCATGCGCGCGAGGTTACGCGGCTGGCCGTTCTCCGACTGCACCGCCAGCGCGCGCTCAGCGAACGCGAGTGCCTCTCCGTCGTGCCCAGCGCTCTGCGCTACCACCGCGGCGTTCCAGCAGGCGGCGACGATCGACCTTGGCGTGCCCAGCATGTCTGCGGCGTTGAGCAGCTCGGCGGCGAACTGCTTGGCCCTGAGCATGTCGCCACGGTAGAGGTAGGCGGAAAGGAGCGTGGCGCCCAGCTCGATGAGAGAGTCCGTCCAGGTAGGGCGGGAGGCGCCGCCGAGAATTTGCTCACCGACCTCGACCGCTTCTGTGAGCCTCTCGCTGTCGCGATAGACCCGGCAGAGAGCGATGGCGAGCTCCACGGCGCGCTCTTCTGTGGTCTCCTCACCCCGTAGCCGGGTGAGGATGGAGATCGCCTCGTCGAGATCGCCGGCTGCCTCCGTCGCCAGGGCCAGGCCGTATTCCGTATCTTGACGAAGCTTGGTGAGACCTGTCAGGTTGTTGTCCGTCAAAAGCTCAGCGAAGCGGGTCTGGGCCTCGGAGACCTCACCGTTCTCCAGGGCCAGCCGCGCGTAGCCCAGCGCCAGCTCGATGTCTTCCATCTGCTCGGCCGTGACACCGTTGACCAGATAGGAGAGGGAACAGTCGAGCTTCTGAGCGAGCAGCTCCAGCACTGCGGGGGTCGGGGTGCGTTTGCCACTCTCGATGAGAGAGACGTAGCTGTCCGACAACTCCGGATGGGCGAGTTGCGCCTGAGAGAGGCCGCGCTGACGCCTGACTGTCTTGATGCGAAGTCCGACCATGTCAGATGTGGTCACTGCTACCGCTCCCTGAGATTATTGCGTTCGAGCAACACGAATAGGCGAGGGAGATCCCCCTGATGCGCACACGTACTCCACTGTCCGTACTTGCTGCAGTGATTGTGGCCCTTGCGGCCGTCGGAGGCAATGCTACGGCTGCATGGGCGGATTCGTCTCTCCAGATGGCGGCGGATGTTCCTACTTGCTGCTGAGCATCTCGGGGACTAGAGGCGCATGATCTGCCCACTGAGGCGGCGGCCCTCGGCTGTTCCGCACGAGATTCGAAGGCCCAGGGCTGGGTTGTTCTACCGATACAGGCGTGCTCACCGCACCTTATTGATCTTGGCTTTAGCAGCATCATTGCGACGATCTTTCTTTGCGTCATGGCGATACTTACTACGCCGCCTTCTTGACGGGAATCAGTGGCGAATCCAGGGGGCCGCATGAGCGAAGGAATCTTCGTCCGCCTTCTCGGCGAGGTGATCGCCGAGTTTCGCTGCCGGGGCTCCGAACAACCCATCAGCCTCGGACCAGCCAGACAGCGTGCCACCCTGTCCATGCTAGCCGCGGCAGCGCCCCGCCCCCTCCCGATGGGAGAGCTGGTCGCCGGCGTCTGGGGCGAGGACGCCCCGCGTAATGCTGAGCAGGGCGTTTACACCTACATCTCCGGACTGCGCCGCGCTTTCGAGCCCGATCGCGGGCGGCGCGAGCCGTCGCGTGTGCTGGCGGGAACATCGGCCGGCTACGTCTTGCGGCTGGAGCCCGCCCAGGTGGATGCGCAGCTGTTCGCCGAGTGGACCGCAGAAGCCAAGCGGGTCCAGCGCTCCGGCGACGACAGTCAGGCCGTACGCCGCCTCGACGAGGCCCTGGCGATGTGGCGGGGCACCGCGCTGAGTGGGCTGTCCGGCCCCTTCGTGGAAGCGGAACGTGATCGCCTGGAGCAGCTCCGGCTTGCCGCTCTGGAACTGCGCGCGGAGAGCCTGCTGCGCCTGGGCCGCCACCGGGACATCGTCGAGGAGCTGCGGTATCTCACTCGCCGGAATCCCCTACGGGAGCGGGTCCGCGAGCTGCTCATGGTGGCGTTATTCCGCTCGGGCCGCCCGGCGGAGGCACTGAGGGCCTATGAGGAAGGCAAGGTCCTGCTTGCCGAGGAGCTCGGACTGTCGCCGGGCGAGGGGTTGCGCCGGTGCTACGAGATGGTGCTGCAGGCCGATGCGGCGCCCGCCCCGCGTGCGCCGACACCACACCAATTGCCCCGCCCGCTGGCGGAGTTCGTGGGCCGGTCGGCGGAGATCGTGCGCCTGAAGGAGCAGCTCGCGCCCTGGGGGGAGACCCCGCCCACCCCATTGGTGATCATCACCGGGCCGCCGGGCGTCGGCAAGTCAGCGCTTGCCGCCTACGTCGCGCACCTGGCCAAGGACCACTTCCCCGACGGGCAGCTCTACGTCAACTGCCGGGGCGCCACACCCGAGTTACCTGCGCTCACCCCGCTCGACGTGCTCGGGCGGTTCCTGCGCGCGCTCGGCATGCCGCCCAGCGCCGTGCCCGCTGACCTGGACGAGGCGGCGGCCGCGTGGCGCAGCCGCCTGCACGACCGGCGGGTGCTGGTCGTGCTGGACGACGCCACCGACCTCGCGCAGATCCGGCTGCTGCTGGCGGCCTCGCTCGGCAACACACTGCTTGTGACCAGCCGGGAGACCATGAGCTGGGGCGAGGACGCCTTCCAGCTGGAGCTCGCCAGGATGTCCCAGGCGGAGTCGGCCACGATGCTCGCCACGCTGGCGGGTGCAGGCCGAATCTCGGCCGACGCGAGCGAGACGGCCAGGCTCGTGCGCCTGTGTGACGGTCTCCCGCTGGCTATACGCATCGCCGGGGCGCGCCTGGCCAGCCGCCCTGACTGGAACGTCTCCGCGCTGGCGTCCCGCCTGAGCGACGAACGGACCCGGCTGAACGAGCTGGCGGTCGGCGACCTGGCGGTCCGCTCCAGCCTGGCCGCCAGCCACACCGCGCTCGAACGCGGCTCGCGCCCCGTGGATCGGCTGGCTGCGCGCACGCTGTCGCTGCTGGGCCTCCTGCACGTGCCCGAGGTGACTGTTGAGGCAGCGGGCGCACTGGTCGGCGTGGCATCCAGCGAGGCGGAACCGGCCCTGGAGCGGCTGGTGGACGCCCATCTGCTCGATCGCGCCGGCCCTGGCGGCTACCAGCTGCACGACCTCATCCGCCTCTTCGCCGGCGACCTGCGGCCCGACGACTCGCGTGAGCCACTGATCCGCGCGCTGTCGTACTACGCTGCCTCCACGCGCCTGGCCAGCCAGATCGACGACCCGCATCGCACGCAACTGGCGGCCCCGGTCGACGCGGTCGCGCACGAGATCCGCACCCCGGACGAGGCGCGGGCCTGGCTGCGCGATGAGGAGGCCGTCCTGCCGGCTGCGGCCGTACAGGCGCTGAACTCCCCCGACGACACGATCGCCCGGCTAGGCGTCAACCTCACGTTCGGCCTCTTCTGGCACCAGAATCTCGCCTACCACATGACGGAGATGAAGGAGCTGAACACGCTGGCGTTGAGAGTGAGCGAGCGCCTCGGGGATGAGGCCAGCGCCCTGCTCGCACACGACCACATCGCCAACGCCCTTCGTATGACGGGACACGCGGACGAGGCCCTCGCGCACCTACGGTCCGAGCTGGAGCTCGCCCGGCGGCTCGGCGACGCCTTCGCCCAGATGCGTACGTTGGGTAACCTGGCCAACACCTACGTCTCGGGTGAACGCTACGAGGAGGCGCTGCCCTGGGCGGAGGACCAGCTCGCACTGGCCAGGAGCATCGGCGCGAGCGTGGGAGTCAGGTACGCGCTGCTGATGATGGGGTACTCCCACCTGGGTGCGGGACGTCCAGAGAAGGTGCGCGAGGCGCTGCATGAGGCCCTGCCTTGCGCCGAGGAGGCGGGAGACTCCAGCCACGAGGGGCAGATCCGGCTCGTGCTCGGCGAGGCCCACCTTGACCTGGACGACCCGAAGCAGGCTTTGCAACACCTTCTCCGGGCTCGTGAGCTGATCTCGGCGAGTGGCTACCGGATCGGGAAGGTACGTTGCCTCATCGGGCTGTCGCGCGCGTACCGGATGATGGAGGACCCCGACCGGGCCCTGTCTTACGTCGTCGAGGCCATGGCCTGCGGTGGCGGGCTCGGCCACGCCCGCTGGGAGCGCCGGTTGAGGGAGGAGTGGGCGGCCGTGGCCGAGGCAAGAGCGGCTACCTGAGCAGGCCCGTGTCCCTGAACGCCAGGAAGAAATCGACCCGGTCGGCCATAGTCGCCAAATTCCTTCCGGTCAGCTCCTCGATCCTGCGGATCCGATAAAGGACTGTGTTCACGTGCACGGGCAGCCGCTCCGCGCAGGCGCTTCACGAGCTGACGCAGCCGGAGAAGATCCCGAGCCTGCGCACCAGCTCGGACTGGTGCCGGCAGTCGTAGTCGAGCAGCGGCGAAAGCAACTGGCCGCGAACGAGCGCCGCATATACCCGGCATTCGTAGCCTGGGTGTGTTGTCCAGCGTTTGGGCCGTACTTGCTGGTCGGGTTCTTGCGGGAGAGTCCTTGAGGCGAGGTCTGCGCTGGCCGGGCAGAAGCGCGCCGAGGATGGCCCGGCCGACGGCGCCGACAGAGATCGATCGGGGCGGCAGGGAAGATCCCGGCCGCAATGGTGATCGTGGTGGCGACGGCCTGGAGCAGGACAGTGAAGCTGATCCGCTCCATGTCCAGGCCCGGCCGACTGGCCGTGGCGTCGGTGGCGGCGCGGATCAGCGCCTGGTGGGCCGTCAGCATGCAGGCACGCTCAAAGGCCGTGGTCCTGCATCACCAGCACGGGCAGCGACTGGCGGAAGACGCAGCGCGAGTCCTATTGAGATCGATCAGCCGGGCCGACCCTTTGATCCACCACCGTCATAGACGCCACAAGTCCGGTTGTCGAAATCAATCGCCCTCAACACCGCTTCGCGAGGCGGTGTTGAGCTACAGAAGCCTACTCCGCCGACACCTCCTCTTTGGGCTTGTCGGTGCCGCTGCCGCGGCCTCATGGCCGCCGCATAACCGGGGGCGCGGAGCTGAGCGATTCAAACGCCGGACACGGCTACTGCGGCGCGACTATGGAGCCCTTGCCTGGCTTGGTGGTGATCAGTCCCCGGTCCCTGAGGGCACCCATCGCCTTCCGAACGGTGACGCGCGCAACATCAAACTCTTCCTGAAGCTTCACCTCCGAGATCAGGGCAAGAGGAGGGTAGGTGCCGCTCTCGATGCGCTCCGCGACGACATTCGCTATCTGCTCCCACTTGTAGAGCCTCGGGTCCCACTCAATCACAGGACGACTTTACGTATCTCTGGACCTACCAGCATAGAACAGGCATGCCTAGGAATGCTATAGACAGGCTAGGACAGGACGATATAGGTTTTCCCGTGGCGCTGGTGAACGAAGGTCGAGAGCCCCTCCGGGTGGGCTTCCCCTGTGCGCTCCCATCGGGCCGCCCGTGGGAGCGCGCAGTGCGGACGATATTCGCCATTCGCTCGCCAGCGCCTCACCGGCGCCCGTGGTCTTCGGCGGCATGACTGGTCAGGCATGGGCATTACGTAGCACGGAGGACGGTGAACCTGTGGCCGACGTCGGCGACTTTCATGGCATGCACCCCGCTGCACCCCGGCCGAACGCGGTGCCGGTGAAGTGGTCCCCCGTCCAGCGGCGTACGGATCGCGTCCGCGTCCGTGCCTACACGTGCGAGTGCTTGTCGGTGGTCTTCGAGCAGTGCGTAGCCAGCGGGCTGGGCTTCGTGCGGCGGTATGACCGGTCCGTTTGGCCTGAGTCCGTGGTCGAGAGCCCATGGGTGAAAGTTCGCGACGCCGAAGCGCTCTGGTCGCAGATAATCCTGGGCGAAGCGCAATGACGGCGTGCCGGACGCACAACTCGCATACGTAGCCTCACGGTTCCTGACCGGAGTCATGTTGCGTGTCCGTCTGTGGCCCTGAAGAGAAGGTGTTGGGGCTGAGGCCAGGTTGTACGTGGTTGGGCAAGCCAATCGCGGAGGGACAGCCGGTCTTCAATGGCCGCGTTCGGTTAGCCGAGGATGCCAAGTCCTGGGCAACCCTGGCATTGTTGGCCAGAGCGGCGGCGAGTCCAGGGCCGAACCGATGATCTCCTGCCGTCCGACGCGTGGTTTCTTGGCATCGTTGAAGACCTTGTTGGCTATGCCGAGGAGGAACGCATCGTCGAAGCTGCCGTACCGCAGGAGCTTGTCGACGATGCTGCCACTCAAGGCTCCGCCGTCGGTTGCGATCAGCTCGTCGGTATAGCCCTTGGGGAGCTTCATGTCGCCGACTCCTCGCGATGCTGTTCCCAAGGTCACGCTCAGAGCCGCCGCCAAGCGGTCTATCCGAGGACGGTGGCTCGTCCCAATCCTTGTGTATGGAACCGGGCTCCGAGGTGTAGAGATCCCCAAGGCGTGAGCCATCGAGGTTTACCCAGACGACCGTTTTATGGTTGGCCTCGTTCGGAAGTCGTGCCTGTCGTGCGGTCGGTGAGCGACACGACGGCGATGGGCACGATCAACATCAGCTTGAATAATCCAATGCAACGTCTGTCATGCGAATCCATTGCACTCGCTGATCGTCCTGTAGGTCTCGGATATCTTTCGGTGAAGCCGTTACAACGAACCCACCGATGAGAGGATTAACCGAGCTGTCTCGGAGTTCTTGTAGATTGAGGCCGAAGGCCGCGAGCGCATCAGCATCGTCTTCCCTGAGTGAAGCGACCCACCGCTGAAATTGATGCGCGCGCAGGTCTCCTGCGGGACCACAGTCAAAACCCATTGCGCCGCAGTCACCGCCAGACCACGTAATTGGCTTCGCACGGCCGTTCGCGTGCGTAAGTATTACTGCGCCAATTCTGCCGTCCCAGATGCTCCAGGCACGGGCAAGGTTTTCCTCGGGCTGCGGGGTATTTAACTTCACGACCGCGGTTACCGCGAGCGGCTCATCCATATCCACAAGCATTTTCCGCGTATATTCAGATGTGCGCGCAGCCATGTCTTCCGCATCACCACTGACAGCGTCTATTGCTATGCCGGTTGTCGTTGCCTCCAGAGAAGGCGCCTCTATCTCCATATCTGAGGACAGCTCTACCTTAACCGAGAATCTATGCCACTGGTGATTCAGGCTTTTAAAATAGGAAGATCGCGCGCTAATGGGAATGGTAACCGTGCCACCGCGAGGATGGATGTCAAAGTTCCCATCTTCTATACCGAAATAGTCAATGGTGTAACCAGGATTCACTACGTTGAACGCGTTTACTAGCACTCGTCGTGCGTGTCCCGAGTCGACATACTCGGCCCATGGTCCGAACCTCTGGAAGGCGGCGATGCCGCCCGCGATGGCAACGAGGAGAGCGACGAGGCCAGTAACGATCTTGAGCCTTAAGCTGCCCAGCATGACAATCCCCCACTATACAGGCATGGTCGAAGCCGGCCGCCGGGTTGGGCGCCCCAGAAGCTGAAACGCCCAACCCTAGCCTACTTGCTAGTTGAGACCACCAATGATAGTGGGATCGGGGACAGTACAGCCTGCGTGACGGAGTTTGAGCTTGGTCCCGTAGGGCATCCGCTCGACCGCACAGCGATAGGCATGCTCGGCGACTACCAGATACTTCGCGCTCTTGACCGTGAAGTCAACTTTCAGACGCCCGACCATCCTGTGCGTGAAACGATCGATACTGCATGAATTCAGATGTTTTGCCGTGCAACGAATCCAGATCGCGGCATTGTTGGCCTTGTCGGCGACGATACTGGGCTGTGACTCTGCCCAGTTATTCTCCGCCCTATCGATGCACTCTTCCCCTTGCGTCTGACCGTGGGAGAGCCCCACGTCAGCGGCAGCCTCACTGGCGCCGACGGTAAGACCGGCACTTACTTCCGTCGTGTCAAGGTTATGCTCGTAGCACGCCCCTGCTCGCATCTCCATGGCCTTGGTCTTCTTGTCGTCGATCTCGTACGCCTTCCTCAACGCCTTGAGCAGATTCTTGGTGAACGTCTTCTTCGGATTCCAGTCCGCAGAGTTTCCAGGGAAGACGTAGAGCCAATTCTCAAAGCGCTGGGCAGACCAGGACTTGAGCGGATCTTCTTCGGCGTCAGCGTCCCAAGGATTCCACGTGGATACGACGGATGATTGAAAGTACCAATTCTTCCGGCCGAGGCTTTGGATTATCTCGCAGTAGTTCTGCCGCGTAGTCAGCGTACAGCGCTTATTTGATTTTCCGGCCGAAGGAAGAGGAAGCGGTCCCGTTCCACCGTTTCCACCGCCAGGCACTTCTTCTGAGACTCCACACACACGCTGCACAGAGCCATCGGGGTCGACGAAACCTGCACACGAGTCGATGCTGTCCGTCGGATCCAAGAATGCCGGAAGAGGAACCTGGATCTCGGCCATGTTCCCACACCGGTCGAAAACATGGATGGAGATAGTCGAATCGCTTGGCGTCACCGTTCCAGATGGACGCACAACGGCTGCACTGGCCCCATCTGGTGTGGTGAGCGTCCAATCACGCTTCACCGTCGTAAAGACGCGGGCGGTTCCATTCGCACCAGCCTGGACAACGGGGCTGATCAGAGTGACAGTCGAGTTGGTCCGTGACTCCCCGGCTCGCTGCATCGCTTCGCGCTGCTCGACCAGTACGGCGTTGAGCAGAGACAGTTTCGCCGTATTCGGCGCGCTGGGCGTCACACCCGACGCCTCCCATATCGTCCCAGCCTGGCCCTCCAGTACAGCGTCCTGCGCCTGGTAGTAGGCCTTGACCCGGTCGATATACTCCTGCGCCCCAGGTTCTTCGGCAGCAGCCCTAGTCGGCGGCTGCTCCCCGTCCAAGAACGGGATACACGGGTTGGTCGCGTCCTTGACCGGCGGTGGCGGCACGGCCTTCGGGGTGACCGTCGTCGCCTCCCAGTCGCTCTGCCCGAATGCGGTCTTGGCGCGCACCTTCACTGTGTGGGCTTCGCCGTTCGTCAGCCCAGTGATCGCCACGTACGGGTCCTTGACCACCAGGGTCTTAACCACGGAGCCAGCACTGTTGGCCACCTCGACGTCATAGCCGTCCAGCATCGCCATGCTGCCATTTTCCAGGGGCAGGCCCCAACTGGCGATCGCACTGGCATCGCCTGCCTGCGCAGCGAGATTGAGCACCTTGCTCGGCGGCTTCGCAGGCAGGTAAGTGAGCGCCAGCGACGGCTGCTCAACCGCTGCCGCCTCGCCGAAGGTGATGACCTCGTCTTTATTGGAGGTGAGCATCAGCCACCGGAAAGCATCGTCACCAATGTCCGCCTTAGGATCGCCGATCGGCAGCGAGAAGTTGCCGCTGGTGTCGGCATCGTTCGGCAGATCCGACCCTTTGCTTTCGCTGTTGACTGGCGTCTTCAACGGCGTCGCTGTGATGACATTATCCGTTGGACAGGGGGCTCCCGCGCAGGTGGCGGAGCCGAGCTTGAGGATGCCTTCGGAGATGGCCGCCCCGTCCGGCAACTCATCGAGCTTAAACCCGATCACTGCTGCCGTTTTGTCGACTCCGGTGCCGCCGACCCGCATGGCAGTGGCGTCCTCCACAGTGCAAGGTGCGCCATTGCATGCGGTGGGATCCGTCTTAGCTGCCTTGATGACGAAGCTGTCCTTGCCCAGTGTCAGGGTCTTGACGTTTTCCACCGGATCCGGTGGTGGCGTGCCGGGGGTTGTAAAGGAGATCGGGGCGGTCTTGGAGGTGCAGATCTCGTCGCCTGCTGTTTCGCCGTTGGCGCAGGCGACCATTTGCCACTTGTAGGTGGTGCCTGGTTGGACCGTGTTGGTGGGGATTTGGAAGGAGGCGCGTTCGCCGCCGTTGACGGTTCGGGTGCCGAGTGGTGCAGCGCCGATGGGTGTGCCGTTGTTGTCGTAGAGGTAGTACTTAGCGGTGACTGGGCCGCCGGAGGGGCGGTTGACCATGCCTGACAAGATCGGCTGGGTGGGGTCGTCCATACCGGTTTCGGTGTCTGTCGGGAGCATCGGCGCATCCGAGGTGATGCGGTAGGCCGGGCTCTCGTTGCAGGAGGGCGGAGTGACTCCAGTTCGGCAGGCTTTGACCACGAACTTGAAGCTGGCCGGGTTGTCCAAGGTGAATACCTTGTCCAGTGTCTGGCCAGAGGGGATGTTGTTGTGGGTGGTGGTGCCGGGCACGCCGACCATGGCGCGGATCTCATCGCCGGTCAGTACGCGCTGGTAGGCGTGGACGTCGTCGATGGCGCCGTCGAAGGTCGCGTTCTCGGCGAAGATCTTGCCGCGGCCGATCTCGAAGGCTCCGCCGGCGTTCCAGGTGACGGTGTGGTCGCGTTCGGCGGCCAGTTCCCCGTCCACATACAGGCGCATCTTGTGGGCGCTTGCGTCGTATTGCGCCGCGAGATGTTGCCATTGGCCGGGTTTGGCCAGGGTCTTGGGTTGGATGGGGACCGGTCGGATGGTGGTGGCGCTGTCGACGTCCATCAGGGTGAGGGTCCAGCGCTGATCCAGTTCGGCCGCGTCCGAGGTGAGGTAGCCCAGGCTGAAGGCGGGCGTGTTGGTGCCCATCTGCGACAAGACGGCCTGATCGGTGCTGGTGGAGTCAAGACGCACCCATGCCGTGACCGTATAGCTCTGGTCGGTGTTGAGAACCGGCTTGCCCGTGCTGGCCAGGCCGCCGGGGGACAGCTTGACGGCCTGTCCGAGCTGCCCGGGGACGCGGCTGTAGGTGCCGGTGAGTGTGGAGTTGAAGCCGTTGCCTGAGGAGTCGGCGGCGCTGGTGCCAGAGGTCTCATCCAGCTTCCACAGGGCTGCTTCGCCCATGGGGAGTTGGGCGGCCGGGGGTGCCATGGTGGAGTCGTTGACTGTGACGGTGTAGTCCAGGTTGGCGGTTTCCGGGACGCTGGACTTGTAGGTGACCTTGACGTTGGTGCTGCGCGCGATCGCGTCGTTACCGGTCATGGAGTCGATGGACTCGGCGGTGACCGTGGGGATCTCCGGCGGCAGCACCCAGTCCACGCTCAGCTTGGGAACCCGGGCTCCGCCCCACAGCTGGGCCCAGAACGAATAGTCCTCGCCGAAGTCCTTGGGGACCGGAAGCTCGTCACCCAGGCGAAGCTGCACTCCGTGGTTGGCGGTGCCGGAGGCCCAGGCGCTGGTGATCGCGGTGAGGTCCCAGCTCCAGATGGCGCCGTCCGTCCTGACCTGGGCGCAGGGGTCCAGTGAAGAACGTCCCTCAGCGGTGGCAGCCGGCTGGTTTCCCCAGAACGTGTCGTCGGCCACCCACGGCTCGGTGATCCGGAACGCGCTGACCGCCTGCAGGGTGCCACACGTGGTGGCGTTGCCGTTCAAAGACAGTTGCATGGTGGCCTTGACCACTTGCCGCCCGGTGATGGGAGCGGTGTCAAAGGCCAGCAGCGCTCGGGTCGCCTGCTCGTTGGGGTAGGTACAGGTCGCGGTCGTCGGGCAGTTCTTGTAGTTGGACCGGGAGACCAGACCTGGCCCCTTCTGGTACACGGGGGATTTGACCGACACCTCCTGCGTCACGCCCAGCGTGGTGGTGGGGTCCACCGTCACCGGGTACTGCGTCGCCGGATCAGCCAGCCACTTCGGGTCCGGCTTCAGCACCAGCACGGTGCCGCCGTCCTCCCTCTTCACCTCCGTGGCGACCTTGGCCTCCCGGCCCGGCCGCTGGGCATCGGCCTTGGCCGCCGCCGCATCCCACATGCGCGGAGCGGGCACGGTGGCCACCTTCTTGCCCTTGGCGCCCGACAGGGTAAGCATGCCGGACTTCGTCTCACGCAGCGTGAGCCCCGGTGCTTGCACCGGAATGCGGTACTCCACCGGCCCGGTCGGCCGTTCGCGCAGCACGACATCGTGCCGGAACCCGGTCGGCAACGCCGTCACCACCAGGTCCGCCGACGGTCCGGCCGCGCCGACGTAGGTGGCGACGTTGCCCTTGACCTGAGGCTTCGGCAACGCGGTCGGCCAGGACAGGGCGAAGGTGCCCTCGCGGCCCAGCCGCATACTCGCGAACGGGCCCGGGCCCCCTGCCGACACCTGCAGGCCGCCCTTGGCCAGGCGTGGCTTCAGTACGCCGTTCTTTTCCTCGAGTGTGCTGTCGATCCACGCCCATGAACCGTCGGCTTGCCGTAACTGGGCGGGACCGTTATATGACTGGGTGGATAAATGACCGTCCGGATACGCCCACGTACGAGAGGTTTCGGTGAAAGCCGCCTGGACGGCTACCGCTTTGTTCTGCTTCTTGGCCTCCTCAATGGCGGCCCGTAAGGAAGCATCGGGATCCTCGGGGCGGGGAAAGGTGGTCACAGTGGGAGCGGACGGAGTTGTGGCTGGCGCCGGGTCAGCCTGTGCTGGGCCTGATACACCTGCTACCAGCAGCGATGCTGCCACCGTAAGCGCCGTCGCCAGAGCGAGGTGTCGGCGAGACGGCCAGTCCCGTCCCGCCGTGCTGACTAACTTGTTCACTAACACCCTCTATCTGTTGTACGTTGAAATGATAAGACCATTACCTTGACCGGAAATCGCCGAACAAGGTAAGAAGAGTCACCGTAGCCGCACGCGGCTGACCGTAAAACTTGGTCTGGGAGAGCAGATGTATCTGCTCAAACAGACCTAAAGTTGTTGATCAGCGTTTTCGAAATCGGTGAGCGCTCTACCCCGTCTGCGACACGACCGGGCCACACTTACTCGACTTCGGCGTATGGAACATCCCCCGAATTGAATAGGCGACGGCGAGAGCGTTGCAGGTCGGCGTGCATGTCAGCGATGAGGACAGTGGTCCTCCTGACATACCAGGTGTAGGCTCCGCGTCGCTGCGTGCCCTGGTCGCGTGGGTGCTGAGCGTGCAGGGCGTGCAGTGTGCTCTGCCGTCCGAGGCATAGATGCGTTGGGTCGTGCGACGTGTTCTGTTTAGCTGGTGCTTTGATTCCGTCCTCCCTTCGTGATGTCCACGCGGAAGGATAAACAGACGCCTCTAGATTCGGTCTACATTACGGCTCTGCTAAAGGTGACTAAAGGCAACGCCGAGCACCTGACGGCCGACAAAGCTGCCGCGAACGCTGAACCTTTCGTCCCTCTACGGGATGCGCGAGGTGGTCGAGTTCGATGAGCGGCAACTCGAGGAGGAACGGGCTGCGCTGCACGAGGCTCGCGATTACGCTGTCATACGCGGTGAAGGCGTTCCCGCAGTCATCGCGGGAACGCCTCCACACCAGCGGCTTCACTCCAGCGCGTTCGCTGGCGCCGTCACATCAGCGGCTTCACACCAGCAGTCCGAACCCCTTGATCGCGCGCGCATAGTGCCCACTCAGCTCGTTGTCGATGCGATCCGACGCGTCCTCGGTGAGTAGGCCGGGCTCGGTGCCGTGGGCGCCCCCATAGGAGACGAGGGTCTCCAGGCGCGCGCACGCGGACTGGCGGATCTCCGGAACGCTCGCCCCACGCAGTGCCGCCGCCTGTACCGGAGCCAGGAAGCGGCCACCGCGCACCAGCTCGGCCAGTTCGGCCAACTCCACTTCCGTGGCGACGCCGTGCGCCCGCGCGAGCCGTTGCCGCGCCGCACCACTACTGCCGCTGCGTACCAGCCTGATCAACGTCCACTCCAGGAGCAGCACCGGGAGGCCGAGGACCTTGCCCAAGCCCCGGCCGATCGACCCCATGCCCTCATACGTACCGGCCGGAGTGGCGAACGAGCCCAACGTGGCACCGATCCGCGTGTGCGCCTCCTCGCGCCGGGGCGCCGACTCGCCCTGCAGCAGCGACTCGCGCCACACGGCCAGAGTGGAGAGCGCGCCGCCGACGATCAACCCGTCGTCGCGCGCCTCGGCGTAGGTTCCGGCCAGCAACACCACACGTTGCCTGGCTGACAGGACAAGCCACAGGGGAAGGCCGATCACAAGCACCCGACGGCGTCGTCCCACGCGCATGTACGCACTCGCCACGGTGAGATCCCTGATCGCCACAGTCGCTGGCGGCTCCACGCCCACCGCCTGTGCCACCCGTTCCGCGACACCGTACAGCTCAGAGGCCGAAGTGCGGGCCAGCGACTCGGCGTCGGCGGGCAGGCGACGTGATCGTGGCAACAGCAGCACGCCGACACCCGCCACGACCAAGCCCACGAGCCAGAAGACCAGGAAGTTGGAGTTCGCGTAGATGATCCAGCAACCTATGACGACGAACGCGAGGGTGAGCGCGTGGACCACGAGCGACAGGAGCAGGGCCGCTATTCTTAAGAGCGTATCCATTCAAAGAGCTCCCATATCGTTCCAGGTCGATTCGGACCGCGAGAACGCGGAGTATGTCAAGGTGAGCCAGCTGCGGCAGCCGCAGCCCTGCCGCGATGGCCGCGGGCTGATTCCGTGCACGTGCAGCTGCTCGGCGCAAGCGTTCCACGAGCCGGCGCCGTAGAGGAAGACGCCGAGCGTGCGAACCAGCTCCGACTGGTGCCTTCGGTCGTAGTCGAGTAGCGGCGGCAGCAACCGGCTCGCGAAGGAGCGGCGCACATCCCCCGGCACTGTGGCCGGCAGCAGCGCGTGGGTGTAGATCTCATCGCTGGTCACCACTCCCCCGCAGGGGCCTCGGCCAGGCGCCTGGCGTGCCCCACCTCCACGCCGCCATTGAGACGCGACCCAGGAGATCACCCAGCGGGTCACCCTCGGAAGGACCGAGCCGGGATGACCCACTTACCTAGGACCGGGGTTCCGGCCCCGAACCGTCGTCGAAAAGGTCGTCGATGTGCGTGGCTTCGAGAGCGCGCCGCAGCCAGACCCCCAGGAGGTCGAGGTCGGTGCAGGTGACGATCCGCATATGCCGGTCGGGGGGAATATCGATGCCGCGGAAGCGCAGGACGGTGAACACAGAGGCCACCTTTTCCCTGACGCGGCCTTGTGCATCGCCTATTCTCCAGCCTTCTTGCCAGCCTTCTGCTCGGCCTTCTTCTCGGCCTTCTTCTCGGCCTGCGACCGCACCCTTGCGGTACAGGTTCTGGGCCCAGGGGCTGTGCTCGGGAACGTAGGTCGTCACGGTCTCCTCCAGAAGCCGGCGGGCCTGCGGCGCGGCCATGTCGATAGTTTGACTTCCTCCCCGGCGTGAACGCTGGGGACTGCCCCACGTCGCCGTGAGGTTCTTACTGCTTCTGCTACGCCGCCTGCGCGTTGTAGGTTGCGGGTGGTGCCAGGGTCGGAGTTGCCTCGCCTGGTCTTACCTGCCCTCCACAGTCGTTTATGCCGTGTCCAGCCAGCCCGGCGGCCACGGTGGAACCCGATGAACCGATGATGCGCATGCCTTCGGTCAGGATGTTGATCGCTGCGGCGATGTCACGGTCGTGATGCTCTCCGCAGGAGGGACAGTCCCACTCCCGTACCTCGAGCGGGAGTTTGCCGTTCTGCCGGCCGCAGCACGGGCACAGCTGTGACGACGGGAAGAACCGTCCGATCTTCACCAGGGTCCGGCCGTGGCGGGCGGCCTTGCCCTCCAGCAGCCGGGTGAAGGCGCCCCAGCTCACCTCGTGCACCGCCTTGGCCAGCCGGCTGCGCGCCAGCCCCTGCACCTGCAGCGTCTCGATGCATACCGTTTGGTTCTCACGGATGATCGACGTGCTGGTCTGGTGCAGGAAGTCACGGCGGGCGTCGGCGACCTTGGCGTGCTGGCGGGCCACCCTCAGCCGGGCCCGCTCCCGGTTCTTCGATCCCTTCTGCTTGCGCGACAATCCACGCTGCAGGCGGGCGAGTTTCTTCTCCCGCCGGCGCAGCCACTTGGGGTTGGCGATCTTCTCTCCGGTGGACAGGATCGCGTAATGGGTCAGCCCGAGATCGATCCCGACCTCGGTATCGAGTTCGGGCAGGCGGTTTACGGTGTCGGGGACGTCGATGACGAACGAGGCGAAGTAGCGGCCCGCCGCATCCTTGATCACTGTCACGCTGGACGGCGCCGCGGGCAGCTGGCGCGACCAGCGCACCTCCACCTGCCCGATCTTCGCCAGATACAGCCGCCCGTCGCCGGTCAGGGCGAAGGCGTTGGCGTTGAACCGTGCCGCCTGGCGGTGATCGTGCCGGGATTTCAACACCGGCAGCCCCATCTTCGGGCCCTTGCGCCTGCCCGCCACCGAGTCGAAGAAGTTCTTGTAGGCGGTGTTGAGGTCGCGGACCGACTGCTGCAGCACCACCGAGGACACCTCGGCCAGCCACGCCCGCTCCGGGGTCTTCTTGGCCTGGGTCAGCACCAGGCGCTGGATGGCGGCGTCGCCGATGTAGGGCAGCCCCATCTTACGGGCGACTTTGCGGGCGGCGAGCGCGTCGTTCCACACCACCCGGGCGCAGCCGAACGTTTTGGCCAGCATCTGGCGCTGGCCTGGGTCGGGGTAGAGCCGGTAGTTGTAGCGTAGCTTCACCTTCGACCACCCTCCGCCCTTGATCCACTACAATCCGCAACTCGAACACATTATCAGTTGGTCCATGGCCCGGGAAGCGGAATGCCGACGCGGACGCCACGTCGTATCGGCGATGCATGGTCATCTGGTCTTCGTGACCAAGTACCGGCGGCGGTGTGTTCGACGAGGAGATGCTCCGCAGGTGTGAGGACATCATGATCGAAGTGTGCGACAGTTTCGAGGCCGAACTGCGCGAGTTCAACGGCGCCGACGACCACGTTCACCTGCTCATGCACTACCCACACAAGGTCGCCATCAGCAAACCCGCAGGTCTCCTGGCCCGACCCACAACGGGCCGTCGGTCGGCAATTTAATCCCACCGACCTCCCACAGCAGCCGTATCGGCAGGTCGAGATGGTCGCGGACAAGTCGAAGGAGGGCGTCGTGCCGGGAGGAGGGCATACACGGAACGTTATCACTCGATCACGCATCCGGATGTCTTTCGCCGAACTGTAGTGCGATCACCGAGGCAGGCCCGTGTCCCGCAGGGCCAGGAAGAAGTCCACGCGGTCCGCCATGGTGGACAGGTTTCTTCCGGTCAGCTCCTCGATCCGGCGGATCCGGTAGCGCACCGTGTTCACGTGCACGTGCAACTGCTCCGCGCAGGCGTTCCAGGAGCCGGCGCAGTCGAGGAAGACCCCCAGCGTCCGCACCAGCTCCGACTGGTGCCTGCGGTCGTAGTCCAGCAGCGGCGACAACAACCGGGCCGCGAAGGAGCGGCGCACGTCCCCCGGCACCGTGGCCAGCAGCAGCGCGTGCGTGTAGATCTCGTCGCTGGTCACCACTCCTCCGGCGCGGGCCTCGGCCAGGCGCCTGGCGTGCCCGGCCTCCTCGACGCCGCCCTTGAGCGCGGCGGCCCCGGTCAGGGCGCCGCTCAGCCCCACGCAGAGGCGGGTGTCGGGCAGGGCGGCCAGCACCTCAGCGCCGGCGCGCAGCCGATCGGCCAGCTCGGCGGGGGTGCGCTCGCGCAGCGGCACCACGGCGACCGCGCCGTCCGCGCCCGCCGCCGCGACGACCTCGCGGCCCAGCAGCTCCTCCACGATCTGGCCGCCCAGCGTGGCGGGGTCGGGCCCGCGGGTGGCGCCGGGCCTCGGCGCGGTGGCGTTCACGATCGTGTACGGCTCCGCCGCGCCGATCCCGCACGTCCGCAGCCTGGCGTTGAGCTCGGCCACGTCCGACTCGGCCAGCGCGGCCACGACGAGCTGCTCGGTCAGGCGGCGCTCGACCCTGCGGCCCTCCTCCATACGGCTGCGTTCGAGGCCCACGCAGGCCGCCAGCTCGTAGCCCAGGTCGGCCTGGCCGATCAGGTCGCCGTCGCAGGCCAGGGCCCAGCCGGCGGCCCGGTGGCCGCGCCCGACCGCGAAGATCGTGTGGTTGCCGACGTGCGCGGGCAGCCGCGGCGCCGTGAGGTACGCCTTCGCCAGCCGTACCGGATCCTCGGCCGCGCCCACGATCACCTCGCCCGAGGCGGACAGGACGGCGCCGGTGACGCCCAGTTCGGCGGCGGTCAGCTGGAACAGCTCGCGCAGGTCGGCGCCCTCGGCGATGGCCGCGACCAGCCTGCGGTGGCGGCCGAGCGCGTCGCGCACGTCGCCGGACAGCCGCGGCACGACCAGCTCCGCCAGCGTGCGGAACGACACCTCCGTCGGCACCTCGACCAGCGGCAGTCCGGCGGCCTCGCACGCGGCCACCAGGTCGGCCGGGACGTGGCCGAGCCACGCCTGACCGGCGCCGAGCGCGGCAACCCCCGACTCGACCAGGGCCGACACGAACCTGACCGAGTCCTCTGGCGCGTGCCACCACATCAGGCCGGACAGCACCAGCTCGCCGCCGGCCAGGTAGCGCCCGGGCTCCGGCAGGTCCGTGATGTGCACGGTGTGGAACTCGCGTGCGGGGTCGCCGGCGAGCAGGACCAGGCGCAGGTCCTCGATGGCCAGCAGGTCAGAGATACGCACTTGGAGGAATATACAAGGCCGTGGGGCGAACCGCTGACCGGGATTTCACCCGGCGCGCATAGGCGGCGGCAAGGCCGCGGTGCTCTACTCGAAGGATGACGGAGACGGCGTACACCACCCTGCACAGCGCCGAAGAGGGGGTCGGCGCGAGCGCGCGGCGGCCCGACGCGACGCTGAAGGTGACCGGCGAATTCGCCTACGCCTCCGACCTGTGGCTGGACGGCATGGTGTGGGGCGCGACGCTGCGCAGCCCGCATCCGTCGGCGTGGATCCGCTCGATCGACGTGGGTCCCGCGCTGAAGATCCCGGGCGTGCTGACCGTGCTGACGCACGAGGACGTGCCGGGCGCGAAGTTCTACGGGCTGGAGCACAAGGACCAGCCGGTGCTGGCCATCGACCAGGTCCGCTATCAGGGCGAGCCGGTGGCGCTGGTGGCCGCGGACCATCCGGAGACGGCCCGCAGGGCGGCCGATGCGATCGTGGTCGAGTACGAGGTCCGCCAGGCCGTCACCGACCCCCGCGAGTCCAAGGAGATCGTCCGCCACCAGCCGGTGCGCCGGGGCGACACGTTCGAGGCCGAGGTCGTCGTCACCGGCGAGTACGAGGTCGGCATGCAGGACCAGGCCTTCCTCGGCCCCGAGTCGGGCCTGGCGGTCCCGGCCGAGGACGGCGGCGTCGACCTCTACATCGCCACCCAGTGGCTGCATGTGGACCGCGACCAGCTCGCCCCCTGCCTCGGGCTGCCCGCGGACAAGGTGCGGCTGACGCTGTCGGGCGTCGGCGGCGCGTTCGGCGCCCGTGAGGATCTGTCGATGCAGGTGCACGCCTGCATGCTGGCGCTGCGGCTGAACCGGCCCGTCAAGATCGTGTACGGCCGTGAGGAGTCGTTCTTCGGCCACGTGCACCGCCACCCCGCCTGGATGCGCTACGAGCACGGCGCGACCCGCGACGGCAAGCTGGTCTACGTCAAGGCCGACATCCTGCTGGACGGCGGCGCGTACTGCTCCTCCTCCCTCGCCGTGATCGGCAACGCCGCCTCGCTCGGCGTGGGCCCGTACGAGGTGGAGAACGTGCGGGTGGACGCCACCGGCGTCTACACCAACAACCCGCCGTGCGGCGCGATGCGGGGCTTCGGCGCGGTGCAGGCGTGCTTCGCGTACGAGTCGCAGATGGACAGGCTGGCCGAGGCCTGCGGCCTGTCGCCGGTCGAGATCCGGGTGCGCAACGCCGTCTCCCAGGGTTCCCACCTCATCACCGGCCAGGTGATCGACTCCCCCGCCCCGCTCGCGGAGATGCTGCGCGAGCTGGAGGCGATGCCGCTGCCCGCCGCGACTGAGGAGGACCTGCGGTCCATGCCGGGCGGCGTCTCGCAGACCACGCACGGCGAGTCCGTGCGCCGCGGCGTCGGCTACGGCGTCGGCATCAAGAACATCTGCTTCTCCGAGGGCTTCGACGACTACTCCACGGCCAGGGTGCGCGCCGAGCTGATCGGCGGCGAGCCGCACGTCACCGTGCACACGGCGGCCGCCGAGGTCGGCCAGGGCCTGGTGACGGTCCAGGCCCAGATCGCCCGTACCGAGCTGGGCATCGCGAACGTGACCGTGGCCACGGCCGACACCTCGGTCGGCTCGGCCGGTTCCTCGTCGGCCTCGCGCCAGTCGTACGTGACCGGCGGCGCGGTGAAGGCCGCCTGCGAGGCCGTACGGGAACGTTTCAACGGCCTGTCTCCGGAGGAGGCGCTCGAGAAGTTCGGGCCGATCGAGGAGACGCGCGAGTACCGGCACCGCCCGACCTACCCGCTGGACCCGCGCACCGGCCAGGGCGACTCGCACACGCAGCTCGCCCTGTGCGTGCACCGGGCCGTCGTGGACGTGGACGTGGAGCTGGGCCTGGTCAAGGTGGTCGAGCTGGCGGCCGTCCAGGACGTGGGCCGGATCCTGAACCCGCAGGCCCTGGAGGGCCAGATCCAGGGCGGCTCGGCGCAGGGGCTCGGCCTCGCGCTCATGGAGGAGATCCAGATCCGCGACGGCCGGGTGCTGAACCCGTCGTTCACCGACTACCTCATCCCCACCATCCTCGACATGCCGCCGATGCGGATGCAGATCCTGGAGAACGCGGATCCGGCGGCGCCGTACGGACTGCGCGGCGCGGGCGAGCCGCCGACCCTCTCCTCCACCCCCGCCATCGCTGCCGCGGTACGCGCGGCGACCGGGCTGCGGTTGACTCGCGTTCCGATTAGGCCGGAAGATATCGCGTTGTTCAACGGACGTTCGACAATGGGGGTATCCGATGGCAGACGCGCGTGAAGCGGCCGAGGCCGAGTTCAGGCGGTTCGACACCGACGGCGACGGCCTGCTGACCGCCGCCGAGATTCGCCAGGCGAACGAGGCGCTGGGCGGGCTGGGCGCCTCCGAGAGCGAGATCGAGGCGTTCATCAAGGCCGCCGACAGCGACGGCGACGGGACGGTCGGGCTCGAGGAGTTCGTCGGCCTGGTGGGCCACGGGCGCCACGAGAGGGCGTGATCTCGTCCCCCGCCGGGTAACTAGCCAGAGTTCCCCCTGATCATCAGAAGGGGGACGGCGGGTGCTCGATCGATTCTTCGAGCTCACCGGGCGGGGGACCACCGTCGGCCGCGAGGTGCGTGGCGGGCTGACCACGTTCGTGGCGATGGCCTACATCATCCTGCTCAACCCGATCATCCTGGCCGGCGCGAGGGACGTCACGGGCGCCCGGCTCTCCATCGCCCAGCTGACCACCTCCACCGCGCTGGCCGCGGCCGTCTCCACCCTGCTGATGGCCTTCATCGGCAACGCCCCGTTCGGCCTGGCCGCCGGGCTCGGGCTCAACGCGGTCGTCGCCTACCAGGCCGCGCCCTACATGACCTGGGCCCAGGCCATGGGCCTGGTGGTGCTCGAGGGCTTTGTCATCATCGTGCTGGCCGTGACAGGGCTGCGCACGCTCATCATGAACGCGATCCCGCTGGCGCTCAAACACGCCATCAGCGTGGGGATCGGGCTGTTCATCGCGCTGATCGGCCTGGTGGACGCCGGGTTCGTGGCGCGGGGCACGGGCACGCCCGTGCAACTCGGCGCCACGGGCCACCTCACGGGCTGGCCGGTCGTGGTGTTCTCCTTCGGCCTGCTCCTGATGATCGTCCTGTACGTGCGCAGGACCCCGGCCGCCATCCTGATCAGCATCATCGTGACGGCCGCCCTGGCGATCCTGGTCAACTCGCTGGCCAGGGTCCCGCGCGGGTCGTGGGGCGTGGTCACGCCCCGCGTGCCGGAGCGCCTGATCTCGGCGCCGGACTTCGGGCTCGTCGGCGCGTTCGACCTGTTCGGCGGGTTCGGCAGGGCGGGGGCGCTGACGGCGACCGTGGTGCTGTTCACGCTGGTGCTTTCGGGGTTCTTCGACGCGATGGGCACGATCATCGGCGTGAGCGACGAGGCCGGGCTCGTGGACGAACGGGGGCAGGTGCCCCGGCTGGGCCGGGTCCTGACCGTGGACGGCGTGGCGGGCATGGTGGGCGGCTCGGTGAGCTCCTCGGCGAACACCGTCTTCGTCGAGTCGGCCGCCGGCGTCGGCGAGGGCGCGCGCACCGGCCTGGCCAGCGTGGTGACCGGGGCGCTGCTGGGTCTGACGCTGCTGTTCACGCCGCTGGCCGCGGTGGTGCCCGCCGCCGCTGCCGCGCCCGCGCTGGTGCTGGTCGGGGCGCTGATGATGATGCAGAGCAAGAACGTGCCCTGGGGCGAGCTGGACCTGGCCGTGCCGGCGTTCCTGACGATCGCGCTGATGCCGTTCACGTACTCGATCACGAACGGGGTGGGCGCGGGCGTGATCGCCTACACCCTCGTCAAGGCGGCCAGGGGGCGCGTCTCCGAGATTCCGTGGCTGCTCTGGATCGTCTCGCTGATCTTCCTGGCCTACTTCGCGATCGACTGGCTGGAGCAGCTGTTCGGCGGCCGTTAGCGGAGGTCGCCGCTGTTGCAGGCCACGCCGTTGCGGTCGACGTCCGCGTACCAGGAGTACTCCTCGTGCGTGCCCTTGGTGTAGGGGCCGTCTCCGGCGGCCACGGCCTCCTTGCAGCTCGCGTACCGCTTGTCCGGGGTGCGCCTGGTGCCCGACGCCGGGTTCGTGGCGGTGGGGTTGCTGCCGACGGGGTTCGTGGCGCCCGGGTTGGTAGTGCCGGGGTTCGTGGTGCCGGGGTTCGTGGTGCCGGGGTTGGTGGTGCCGGGGTTGGTGCTCTGCTGGTTGCCGGTCTGCGGCGGGGTGGTGCCGGACGGCTGGGAGGGCGCTCCCGTGGCGGCGGGGCCGGTCGGCGCCGGGCTCGTCGGGGCGGTGTCCTGGCTCGACTGGGTGCCCAGCAGGCGGGCCACCAGGGCGTCGGCCTCCTCTTTCTCGAACCCCGCGATGCTCATGCTGTCGCCGTCCATGTACTGGGTGACGATGGGCGCGGCCAGCACGACCTTGGGCGCGTCCGGCTGCGCGGGCGCCAGCACGATGGCGACCTGCCGCTGATCGGGCACCAGCTCGTCGATGAGTTGCACGAGGCGCTCCTTGTACTTCGGGGCGACCGCGATGCGCACGGAGTATTGCCCGTCCTTCTCGCGCACCGGCTCGACCCGCTGCACGAGGTCGACCGTGACGCCGTCCTCCAGGAGGTAGCAGGTGGTCTGCTGCTCGTCGAGCACGGCCTTCTCATTGGGGCACGGCGCGGCCTTGGCCTGCCGGACGGGGGCGAAGTGGATGGGCACGGCCAGCTGCTGCGCCGGCGCGTTGCCTAAGAGGGGCGTGTCGGGATTTCTGGTCATCAGAACGGCGATCGTGCCGAGCACGCCCGCGACCAGCACGACGAGGACGAGCGAGACGATCAACACGATGGTGGTGAGTCTGCTCGCCTTCGGCTCCCCCGGCTCCGCGGTCGGCGGCTCTTCCGGCTTGTCCATCGATGACGATCCCATCCTGACGTTCGGACTGCCGGTGAGCCTATCGAGGACCGGCGGCACCGGGGTAATCAGCCGAATAATCCTCACCTATCCGTGAGATGGAGGAAGAATGGAGGTGTACAAACACCTCGCCGAGAAGAGTTCGCTCATGAAGGTCGGTGTTCCGCAAGAGCTCAAGAACAACGAATATCGGGTGGCGCTCACCCCGGCCGGAGCGCACGAGTTCGTGCGCCACGGCCACCAGGTTTTCGTGGAGCAGGGCGCGGGTCTCGGCTCCTCGATCCCCGACGCCGACTTCGCCGCGGTGGGGGCCGTCATGGTCCCGGACGCCGACGAAGTCTGGGGGGCCGGCGACCTGGTCATGAAGGTGAAGGAGCCGGTGCCGGAGGAGTACCACCGGCTGCGCAAGGGGCAGGTGCTGTTCACGTACCTGCATCTGGCCGCCTCCCGGACGTGCACGCAGGCGCTGCTCGACTCGGGCTGCACCGCGATCGCCTACGAGACCGTCCAGACGCCGAACCGCGCGCTGCCGCTGCTCGCGCCCATGTCCGAGGTGGCGGGGCGGCTGGCGCCGCAGGTGGGCGCGTACCACCTGATGCGCTCGCAGGGCGGCAGGGGCGTGCTCATGGGCGGCGTGTCCGGCGTGCGCGCGGCCAACGTCGTGGTCATCGGGGCCGGCGTGTCCGGCATGAACGCCGCCGCCATCGCCCTCGGCATGCAGGCCGAGGTGCTGCTGCTCGACAACAACATCGACAAGCTGCGCCAGGCCGACATGATCTACCAGGGCCACTGCCAGACCGTCGCCTCCAACACGCTGGAGATCGAGCGCGCGGTGCTGGAGGCCGACCTGGTCATCGGCGCGGTCCTGGTGCCCGGCGCCAAGGCGCCCGAGCTGGTGAGCAACGAACTGGTGAGCCGGATGAAGCCGGGCTCGGTGCTGGTGGACATCTCGATCGACCAGGGCGGCTGCTTCGAGGACTCCCGCCCGACCACGCACGCCGAGCCGACGTACCAGGTGCACGAGTCGATCTTCTACTGCGTGGCCAACATGCCCGGCGCCGTGCCGCACACCTCGACGTTCGCCCTGACGAACGTGACGCTCCCGTACGCGCTGGCCATCGCCGACCTCGGCTGGCAGCGGGCCCTGCGCGAGGACCGGGCGCTCGCGCTCGGCCTGAGCACCAACGAGGGCCGCCTGACCAGCCGCCCGGTGGCCGAGGCGCACAGGCTGGAGTGGACGCCGCCGGAGCGCGTCCTCTCCCCCTGAGCCGCCCACTACCCGTCCCCCAAAGGACCTCAGCCGAAGTACGGAGGGGACGGGCGTGAGACGGGCAGAGTCTACTTCTGCGACTGGGTGGGCGACGGCGAGATGGTCTCCGTCGGCGCCTGCTGGTTGCCCTTGGGCTCCGGCGGCAGCGGCGCCTGGTCGGCCGTCGTGGTGATGGCGTCGTCGCCGCCGCACGTGGCGCCGAGCTCCGGCGTGTCAGGCCCGTTCTGGAACTTCTTGATGAACGCGGACAGCTTGGGGTCGGCCGGATCGTTCAGCTTGAGCTGGTGCCCCCACGACGACACGACCACCGGCGACGGCAGGCCGGGGTACGGGCTGACCAGCATGTAGTCCTGCTGCCCCGTGGACGTCGCCACTTCCTTCAGCTTGTCGACCTGCGCCTTGGGCAGGTCGGGCCGGTAGGTGATCCAGACGGCGCCGTGCTCGAGCGAGTGCACCGCGTGCTCGCTGTGGATGGGCTTGTCGTAGATCGAGCACATCTGCCAGTAGTTGTTGTGCTCGCCACCGACCGGCGGCGTCTCCTTGTACTTGACCGCGTTCCACACGTGCTGCCCGCCCTCGTACTTGGAGTTGGCCACGGCGTCCAGCGAGGTCTCGCGGGCCTGCTTGATCAGGTAGAAGCCCACCAGGCCGACGAGCACCACGATGATCAGGCCGCCGGCTCCCCACATGAGCAGCGCGGCGCGGCGTTGTTTGCGCTTCTGCTCGGCCCGCATCTTGGCCAGATGCTCGCGCCTCGCCTGCGCCTTCTCCTTTGTCATCGTTCCTCCATCGGCGTCCCAACTCCGGTCACCCTATTGCCTTCCGGGGTATGCCGAGAATAAGAGCCTTATAAGCGTCTGATCACAGCGCCTTCCGCCGGTGGGTACGCTGGACAGGTCATGGAAAAGCCCGCAAGTAACCCCATCCTGATCGTCTGCGGCGTGCTCGTGCTTGCCGTGGCCGCGTTCCTGTTGTTCGGCCGCGACGGCACGCCCGGCGACACCTCGCCCGAGGCCGGCTTCGCCCGCGACATGGCCACGCATCACGCGCAGGCCGTCGACATGGCCTTCACAATCAGGGACAAGGGCCCGGCCAAGGAGATCAGAAACCTGGCCTTCGACATCATCTACACCCAGGCTAACCAGCGCGGCATGTTCCTGGGCTGGTTGCAGCAGTGGGGGTTGACCCAGGCCACCGACCAGAAGGCGATGGCCTGGATGAGCGGCCACGGCCACGGCGGCACCGCCTCGGCGACGCCCGGCGTCATGCCCGGCATGGCCACGCCCGAGCAGCTGACCCAGCTGAAGGAGGCGCAGGGCAAGCAGGCCGAGGTGCTGTTCCTGCAGCTGATGATCCGCCACCACGAGGGCGGCGTGCAGATGGCCGAGGGGCTGCTCAAGCTGTCCACCCGTCCCGAGGTGGTCAGCATGGCGCAGAAGATCGTCCAGGGGCAGAGCGGGGAGATCAAGCTCATGACGGAGTTGCTGAAGCAGCGCGGCGCGCAGCCGTATCCGTCGATACTCAAACCCCAATGAGGGACGATGGACGCCGACGCGATCGTGGTGGGGTCCGGGCCCAACGGGCTCGTCGCCGCCGTCACGCTCGCGCGCGCCGGGCGCAGGGTGCTGCTGCTGGAGGCGGCCGACGGCTTCGGCGGCGGGCTGCGGTCCCGTGAGCTGACGTTGCCCGGGCGGGTGCACGACGTGGGCGCGACCGTGATGGCGATGGCGCTGGCGTCCCCGGCCATCCGTGGGCTGGAGCTCAAGGGCGTGGAGTTCGTTCATCCCCCGGTGGCCGCGGCCCATCCGCTCGACGACCGTCCCGCCGTGCTCGTGCACCGTGACGCCCGGCGCACGGCCGAGGGCCTCGGACGGGACGCGCGGGCCTGGCTGGCGACCGCCGGGGCGGCGGCGCGGGCGGGGTTCCCGCTGGTGGAGCTGCTCCTCAAGCCGCTGGGCCCGTGGGAGGCCGGTCTGCGGACGTTCGTGGAGGGTGCCAGGTTCGGGCTGGCGGCGGCGTTGTCCGCCACGACGTTCGCCCGGCGGGCGTTCAGGACCGTGGAGGCGCGGGCGCTGATCGCGGGCATGGCCGCGCATTCGGTGCGCGACCTGCGCGCGCCGATCACCGCCGGGTACGGGCTGATGCTGGCGTCCCTGGCCCATCTGGTGGGCTGGCCGCTGGCGCGGGGCGGGTCGCAGATGCTGGCCGACGCGCTGGTGGCCGAGCTCAGGTCGCTGGGCGGGGAGGCGGTCACCGGTCACCGCGTGCGCCACCTGGCCGAGCTGTCCGCGCCGATCGTGGTGCTGGACGTGTCGCCCCGGCACCTCCTCGCCATGGCGGACCTTCCGGCGGGCTACCGCAGGCGGCTCTCGCGCTTCCGGTACGGTCCCGGCGTCTTCAAGATGGACTGGGCGCTGGACGGGCCGGTGCCGTGGCGGGACCCCGCGGTGGCGGGCGCGGGCACGGTGCACCTCGGCGGGACGCTGGAGGAGATCGCGCTGAGCGAGGCGGAGATGGCCGCGGGCCGGCACTCGCCCCGGCCGTACGTGCTGGCGGTCCAGCCGTACGCGGCGGATCCGACGCGGGGCGGCCACACGCTGTGGGCGTACTGCCACGTGCCCAGCGGCTCGACCGTGGACATGACGGACGCCATCGAGACCCAGATCGAGCGGTACGCGCCGGGCTTCCGCGACCGGGTCCTGGCCCGGCACGTGATGTTCCCCGCAGACCTGGAGGCCGCCAACCCCAACCTGGTCGGCGGCGACATCACCGGGGGCCTCATGAGCCTGGTCCAGTTCCTGCGCCGCCCCGTCTGGTCACCCGCCCCTTGGCGCACCCCGCTGCCGGGGGTGTTCCTGTGCTCGGCCTCCACTCCCCCCGGCCCTTCCGTGCACGGGATGGGTGGCTGGCAGGCGGCCCGCCTCGCCCTCCGCACGTCGTCCTTGAAGCGGTGACCGTGCGGAAGGCAGGCCGGGGTCAGGCGTGGGCGGCGCGCATTTCCTCGGCGAGGGCGGCGGCGAACGCGTCCACGTCCGCCTCCGTCGTGTCGAACGCGCACATCCACCGCACCTCCCCCGTGGCCTCGTTCCACGTGTAGAAGCGGAACCGCTTCGCGAGCCGCTCGGTCACGTCCCGGGGCAGCACCGCGAAGACGGCGTTCGCCTCCGCCGGCCGCGACAGCGAGACTCCGGGGACGGCGCTCACCGCCTCGGCCAGCCGCCGCCCCATGGCGTTGGCCTGGCGGGCGTTGCGCAGCCAGAGATCACCCGACAGCAGCGCCTCGAACTGCGCCGACACGAACCGCATCTTCGACGACAGCTGCATGAACGTCTTGCGGATGTAGTCGACGCCCCTGGCCGCGGCGGGGTTGAGGACGACGACCGCCTCGCCGTACAGCATCCCGATCTTGGTGCCGCCGAACGAGAGCACGTCCACCCCCACATCCGTGCTGAGGGCACGCAGCGGCACGTCCAGGGCGGCGGCGGCGTTGGTGAGGCGGGAGCCGTCGAGGTGGACGAGGAGCCCCAGGTCATGGGCGTGGGAGCAGATCGCCGCGAGCTCGTCGGCCGTGTAGAGGGTGCCCCACTCGGTGGTGTTGGAGACGGACACCACGCGCGGCTGCGCCCGGTGCACGTCGCCGAACCCCCACGCCTGCCGGTCGATCAGCTCCGGGGTGAGCTTGCCGTCGGGCGTGGGGACGGTGAGCAGCTTGATGCCGCCCGCCACCTCGGGCGCCCCGCCCTCGTCGGTGTTGATGTGGGCGCTCTCGGCGCAGATGACCGCCTCCCAGTGGGCGGTCATCGAACGCAGCGAGACCACGTTCGCGGCCGTGCCGTTGAAGACCGGCCAGGCCTCCGCCTGCTCGCCGAAGTGCTTCTTGAAGACGTCCCGCATCGCCTCGGTGTAGACGTCCTCGCCGTAGGAGATCTGGTGGCCGCCGTTGGCGGCGGCTATGGCCTGGAGGATCTCGGGGTGCACCCCGGCGTAGTTGTCGCTGGCGAACGCCTTGAGCCGGGGGTCGTGCCGGTGAGTCACGTAGTGAGGTCCAATCTGGTGCCGTTGATCTCGGTGGCGGGTCGGTCGTAGAGGGCGCCGATGGCCGCCGCCAGGTCGTGTACGTCGGTGAAGCCGGAAAACTTCGCCTCGGGCTTGGCGGCCCGCATGGCGTCGTTCACCAGGGCCTTCACGACCAGGACGACCGCCGCGCCGCCGGTGCCGGACAGGGCGTCGGCCAGCGAGAGCGTCCATGCCTCCGCCGCCGCCTTGGCCGCACCGTAGACGGCGCCGCCGGCGGAGGGCCGCTCGGCCGCCTTGGCCGAGACGATCACGAAGCGGCCGTTGTCGCTGCGCCGCAGCAGCGGCTCGAAGGCCAGCGACACGTGCTGGAGCGTGCGGATCAGCAGGTCGTGCAGGAGGTCCCAGTCGTCGAGGCTGGTCTCGGCGAACGAGCCGGACCCGCGCCACCCGCCGACCAGGTGCACCACGCCGTCCACGCGGCCGTGCTCGCGCCCGATCCGGTCCGCCAGGTCCTGTACGGCGGCGCGGTCGAGCAGGTCGACGTCCGCCTTGTCGACACCGATCACAGTGTCACCGTTTTTCCGGAAATATCCGCAAACGGCCTCACCTGTCGGCCCACCAGCTCCGGTCACCAGAATGATCATGCGCGCAGTCCCTTAGTCGATTCGACCACATCCGTCAGCTTACGGCGCAGCGCCTCGTAGAACATGCTGAGGGGGAACTCGTCCGGCAGCACCGCGTCCACCTTGGCCTTCTGCTCCTCCGGCAGCGCCTCGACCCCCTTGGCCCAGGTCGAGCCGGGGTGCGGCGCCACGTACGCGCTCACCAGCTCGTACGCCGCCAGCCAGTGCGCCACCTTGGACCGGTCGATGCTGTCGCGATAGAGCTTCTCGACCTCACCGCGCAGATCGGCGACGCCGTCCGCGACCCGCTCCCAGTCGATCGTGAGCCGGTTGTCCGTCCACCGCACGATGTCGTTGCGGTGCAGGTAGGCGAAGAGCAGCTGCCCGCCGAGCCCGTCGTAGTTCCGCACCCGCTCCCCGGTGATCGGGAACCTGAACAGCCGGTCGAACAGGATCGCCACCTGCACGTACCGCGCGTGCGGCACGCCGCGCTGCGCCAGCTGCACCGCCTCCCCGAACGCGGTCAGGTCGCAGCGCAGCTCCTCAAGCGAGTACAGCCAGTACGGCATCCGCTGCTTGATCATGAACGGGTCGAACGGCAGGTCGCCGTGGCTGTGGGTGCGGTCGTGGACCAGGTCCCACAGCACGAACGTGTCCTGCGCGAGCCGTTGCGAGGCCAGCAGCCTGGCGGCGTCCGGCGGCAGGTCCAGCTTGAGCGTGTCGGCGGCCGCCTGCGACACCCGCCGGAACCTGGCGGCCTCGCGGTCGGCGAAGATCCCGCCCCAGGTGAAGCGGGCCGGCGCCTGCCGCACCGCGACAGTCTCGGGGAACAGCACGGCGGAGTGGGTGTCGTAGCCCGAGGTGAAGTCCTCGAACGCGATCGGCACGAACATCGGGTTGTCGTAGCCGCCCGCCTCGAGCTCGGCCAGCCAGTCCGGCCAGATCGTCCGGATCCAGACGGCTTCGAGGTTGCGGTTGGGGTTGCCGTTCTGGGTGTACATGGGGAACACCACAACGTGCTCCAGGCCGTCCTCGCGCTGGGTGTCGGGGTGGAAGAGGTCGAGCGAGCCGAGGAAGTCGGGCACGCCGAGGTCCTGCGCGGCCCACTGCGCCAGGTCGTCCTGAACGGCCTGGAGGTACGCGGCGTCATGCGGGAAATATGGCGAGATTTCGCCTACCCGCGCCCCGATCTCGGCCACCAGTGCCTTGGCCCGCTCCTTCTCCTCCGGCACGGAGCCGTCCTTGACCTGGAGCGGCCTGAGCTCCTCGACGGCCGCCTTGAGCCGGGCGAACAGGGCCGCCTTGGCCTCGTCGCGGCCCCCGGCGGCGCCGCCGGCGTCAGGGACGCGGGCGGCCCAGGTGACCACGTTGCCCCAGAGGCGGCGGTGGTCGTAGTCCTCGATGGAGTCGTCACCGAAGAGGTCGGAGTCGGCGAACACGACCACGCGGCCCCGCCCGTGCCGGACCGCGACGGCCAGCGGCGCGCCCGCGGGGTCCGCGGTCGGCGAGGAGGCGAACAGCACCTCGGCCGCACCCGTGACGGCGAGGACGCCGGTGCGGTAGAAGCAGGCCGAGCGGACGCCGGCGAGCAGGCCGGAGCTGGTGGCGGGCTCGGCGAGCACCCAGGTGGCCACGTCCCGGTGCGCGTGCTTCGGGTCGCGCACGGTCGCGTGCTCCACGCCCACGCCGAAGCGGGCGAGCAGCTCGCGCAGGTTGTTGCCGTACTTGTCCTGCTCCTCCTCGGCCAGCACCACCAGACCGCCGCCCGCGGAGACGAAGGACTCGATCGCGTCCAGCTCGGCGGCGGTGAAGACGGGGCTGCCCTGGCCGATGGTGCGTTCCCAGCGCTCTCCCGACGGGTGCGCGATCACCAGGACGTCCTGCTCCGCCAGGACCTCGGGCGTGAGCGCGCCGGACGTGCGGGCGGTGACCGTGTGCCCCAGGTGCCGCAGCAGTCCGGCCGCGCGCGCGTAACTGTTGTCGTCGGGGTGAGCGGGGTTGATGGCCTCCGCCACCTCGCGGCGGACGGTCCACGACTCGCTGTGAGCCTCGTCGAACAGCACCCGAGGGAACGCTTGCATGAAAATCTCCTGTATCTACCGCCTTATGCAGAAAAATATACACATAACCATGGGCGCTCCCGTCAATCCCTCGCGGTTCCCGGCTGGACGACGCCGGTCTCGTACGCGAACACCACGGCCTGCGCCCGGTCGCGCAGGGAGAGCTTCATCAGCACCCGCGCCACGTGCGTCTTGACCGTGGCCTCCCCCACGTACAGCTCCCTCAGGCCCTTGGAGGCCTTCCCGCGCGGTCCTTCACCTCCCGTCAAAGCGCGGGAGCACTGACCCGCACCTCGGTAGACGCCGGGTGCCCGCCTTGGACACCCGGACCAAGCCGCACACAAGTGAGTCACAAGTCATGAAATCTTGACACTCTGCCTGATGCGGGCCTGGGTGGCGTCGTCGCAGGTGGTCTTGGCGCAGAAGTACATCACGAGCATGGTCTTGGGCTGCCGGTCGATCACGTAGCTCACGAAGCCCAGCCTGGTGCCGCTCCCGGGGTCGTGCAGGGCGCCGTCGAAGCGGGTGGCGGGGCTGGTGCCCGCCTGGTCCTGCACGGGCTTGCCGACGTCGACCTGGCCGGGCAGCAGGGCCTCCATCTTGGCCTTCATCTGGTCGGATGTGCCGCCGGCGTCGAGGGTGTCGGAGACCTGGACGTACACGCCCGAGGCGCTGTCGGGGTCGTCCTCCACGATCTGGGCGACCGCCGTCCAGTCGGCGCCCGGGCCGGCCACGAACAGGGACTCGAACTCCTGCGCGTGCGGCGAGGCCACCGCGAACAGGTCCTGGTGGGTGCGTACGGTCCAGTCGCCCGGATACTCGAACGTGAGCGGCGCGGCGGCGCTGGTCTTGTAGCGGGACCAGGTGTCGCCGCGGTGGTTCATGATGATCATGATGACCAGGGCGAGCGCCGCGACGGCGGCGACCAGCGTGGCGGCCACGATCGGGACGCGGCCGGGGCGCCTCTTGGCCGCCGACGGCTGCGTGGGCGGCGCGAGCCGGGAGGCGAACCCCGGCGCCACGTGCGGCCCCGACGTCGGCGCCACATGGGGCCCGGACGTCGGCACCGCGTGCGGGCCGGACGTCGCCGACACGTGGGGGCCGGACGTCGGCGCCGGAAGGGGGCCGGGCGAGGGGGCCGGGTGCGGGCCTGAGGGCGGGCCGGAGCCCGGCATGGGATAGGGCCCAGAAGGCAGGCCCTGGCGCGGCACGAAGTGGGCGCCCCCGAGCGGGTCGGGATGGAGCCCGCTGATCGCGTCACGCAGCGCGGACACGAACTCCGCGCAGGTCGCATAGCGCTGGTCGGGCGACTTGGCCAGCGCCCGCATCATCACGGCGTCGATCTGCGCCGGCAGCTCGGGCCGCAGGTGCGACAGCGGCGTCGGCTGCTCGGCCAGGTGGGCCCAGAGCAGCGCGATGTCGTTCTCGCGCTGGAACGGCAGCCGCCCCGACAGCCCCTCGTAGATCACGCAGGCCAGCGCGTACTGGTCGCAGCGGCCGTCGATGTGCTCCTTGTTGATCTGCTCGGGCGACATGTAGCGGGGCGTGCCGATGAACTGGTCGGTCTGGGTCAGCCCGGAGATCGACGAGCGGTGCTTGGTGATGCCGAAGTCGGTGAGGTAGACGTGGTCGCCGGCCAGCAGGATGTTGGCCGGCTTGACGTCGCGGTGGATCAGGTCGTGCGCGTGCGCGGCGTCGAGCGCGGCGGCGACCTGGGTGAAGATCTGGTTCGCCTGGCCGATCGGCAGCGGGCCGCGGTCGTAGATGAGGCGGCGCAGGTCGAGGCCGTCGACGTAGCGCATGGCGATGTAGAGCACGCCGTCGGCGTCGGCGTTGGCCTCGTAGATGGGGATGATGTTGGGGTGCTCGATGCTGGCGACCGTTCTGGACTCCAGGATGAACCGCTGCCTGAACCGGTCGTCGACGCTGAGCACCGGGTTGAGGATCTTCAGCGCCACCCGGCGGCTCAACCTGGGGTCGAGCGCGAGGTAGACGACGGCCATGCCGCCTTTGCCGACGATGTCCTCGATGTAGTACCCGGCCACCTCCTGGCCGATGAGCGATCTTTCGTTCAATGGCATCACGTCTCGATGGGGTGGCCGCAGTAGCCGCAGAAGCGGTGCGCGGGCCCGAGTCGCATACCGCACGACGTGCAGTACTGGATCGCCGGATCCGGCGCGGTCATCACCTGCTGTTGCTGCGGGACCACTTGGAACGACTGCGAGCGCCGTACGACGACGGTCTGGTCGGCGCGGTCGTCGAGCGGCGGGCCGGCCGCCAGCGGCTCTGGCAGCCCTGCCGGTCTTTCAGGAGCGCGGCGGCGCCACAGCAGATACGCTCCGCCCCCGGCGGCCAGGAAAAGTATCCCGGCCGCCAGGATGAACGGCCACAGCGGCGCGGACCTGGCGGGCGTGGCCGCCGCCTGCTTCGTGCCCCTGTCCTCGGGCCCGCCCCGCTTGGCCAGCGAGGTCTTGAGCAGCTGGGCGGCCACCACGTTGCCCGGATAGAGCTCCAGGACGCGCTGGAAGCCGGGCGCGGCCTCCGTGTAGTACTTGGTGTGGTAGCGGGTCAGCGCCGCCTCGAACGCGGTGTCGATCGCGCCCCTGCGCGGCACCACCTTGGCCGCGGCGAGGATGCCGGTGATCTCCCTGACGCCGATCATCCTGCCTTCTTTGCCGCCGCCGACCAGCAGGCCGATGACGTGGCCGTCCTTGTCGCCGATCACCGGCGCGCCGATCAGCCCCTTGTCGGCGAGCGCGCCGAGCTTGGCCGGCTCGTCCGTCTTCTTCTTCTTCGGGTCCTTCTCCGGGTCGGCGAACGGCCTGCCGTTCTCGCCCGCCGCGCCGCCCTTGGCCAGGTGGGCGATCTCGACCGTGGCCTGCACCTTCGGGCCCGGCCTGCCGAGGAAGCCCGCCACGCTGGTGGGCGAGCCCTCCTGCTCCGGCACCTTGTCGGCGAGCGGCGCGGTGGGCATGCCGACGCTTCCGGCCGCAGGGGTCACCGGCACGAGCACGGCGGGGCTGTCGGGCGTCGGGCCGGCCTTGATGCACTTGACCTTGAAGCCGTCCTGGCTGGGCGGCGAGACGTTGGGGTAGGCCGTGATCTCGGTGGTCACGTTGACGATGCAGGTCGCCGTGTCGGACTTCGGCGGGTAGCACTCCTGCAGGTGGCGATCGAGCAGGTCGTCGGAGAGCTTGTGCTTGTTGTAGTCGGCCGGGATCTTCACCTTGTGGTGCTCGGCGAAGATCTTGTTCGCCGCGTAGACGGCGACGTCGTCGGGGTTCACCGCCAGGCGCCTGAGCGCGACGATCGTGCCGTCGGGGTTGACGACGGTCCCCGTGCCCGCGCCGAACGGGATGTCGTAGGACCGCTCCACATGTTTGAGCTCGCCGATGTGGTCCAACAGCGTGATCTCCACGTGGGACACGGCTTCCAGCCGCACCACGGCGGGGGTCACCAGGTCGGTGATCCCGCTGGGGTGCTCGTGAGCCGCGACCGGCATCGCGATCAGCACCAGTGCCGCCGCGACACCACCGGCAAGAGCTGTGAGGCGCGCCATCTCCGCTCCAAACGCAGGCCCTAGAACCAGGTTCCCAATCACGTGCTGTAAGTCAATAGATCGCTACATAGACAAGCGCTTGTTTGGTGTCATAACGTACCTGGATGGGCTACACGATCGGCGTCGATGTCGGTGGCACCTTCACCGATGTGGTCCTTCGCGGCACGCACGGCGCGGTATCCGTGGCCAAATGTTTGAGCACCCACTACGACCCCATCGCGGGCATCGTCACCGGCGTTACGCGCGCGCTCGCTGAGCGCGACCCCGCCCAGGTCACGCGGGTGGTGCACGCCACGACGCTGGCCACCAACGCGGTGCTCGAGCGCAAGGGGGTCCGCGTCGCCTTTGTCACGACTCAGGGCTTTCGCGCCGACATCCCGCTCGGCCGCTACGCCCGGGTCGAGGAGGACCGCTACGACCTGCGGTTCTCGCCCCCTCCCCCGCCGGTGGCGGCGGGCGACTGCTTCGAGGTGGTGGAGCGCGTCTCGGCGCGCGGCGCCGTACTGACGCCCCTTGATCCGGAGTCGGTACGTCGCGTCGCCACGGAGATCGCGGCGCGCGGGATCACGTCGGCGGCCGTGTGCCTGCTGCACTCGTACGCCAACCCGTCCCATGAGCGGCAGGTAGCCGCGATCCTCCGCGAATCGATCCCGGACGTGGTGGCCTCGTCGGAGATCTGGCCGGAGATCCGCGAGTACGAGCGTGCCACCACCACCATCATGTCCGCATATATAGGCCCATTGATGGCGTCTTACCTTTCGCGGCTCCGGGAGCGGCTGGCCGAGATCGGGATCCGCGCGCCCATCCACGTCATGGAGTCGAGCGGCGGCGTGATCTCCGCCGAGCTGGCGGCCCGGCGGGCGGTGGCCACGATCGAGTCGGGCCCGGCCGCGGGGGTGCTGGCGGCGGCGGACACCGGGTTCGCGAACGTGATCTCGTTCGACATGGGCGGCACCACCGCCAAGACGTGCGTGGTGCGCGGAGGGCGTCCGGAGATCACGCACGAGTTCCACGTGGGCGGCAAGGGCAGCTTCGGCGGGCGGCGCGCGGGCACAGGCGTGCCGATCAAGACGCCGGCCATCGACCTGGCGGAGGTGGGGGCGGGCGGGGGCAGCGTGGCCTGGCTCGACCCGGCGGGCGCGCTGCGCGTCGGCCCGCACTCCGCGGGCTCGTCACCCGGGCCGGCCTGTTACGGCCTGGGCGGCTCTGAGCCGACCGTCACGGACGCGAACCTCGTCCTCGGCTACCTCTCCTCGGCCTCGCTCCCCCTGTCGCCTGCCCTGGCCGGCAAGGCCGTTGACCGGCTGGCGTCGCCGTTGGGCGTGTCCCGGGAGGAGGCCGCGTACGCCGTGCACGAGATCGTGAGCGCCTCGATGGCGTCGGCGGTGCACGTGGTGACGGTGCAGCGCGGGATCGACCCGCGCGGCTTCGCCCTGGTGGCCTTCGGCGGCGCGGGGCCCATGCATGCGGCGCGGGTGGCGGAGCGCTTCGGGATCGGGACGGTGGTGGTGCCCGCGTACTGCGGCGTGGCCTCAGCGGCGGGTCTCCTGTCGGGCGCCCTGTCCACGGACCGCGTCCTGTCGCGCCTGGACGCTCCCGACCCCGCGGCCGTCTTCGCGTCCCTCGCCGCGGACGCCGCCGCCGACCTGGGCGTCTCGCCTTCGGATCCCGGGGTGCTGGTGTCGCGGTCGGTGGACGTCCGCTTCACGGGCCAGTCCCACGACCTGACCGTGGAGTGGACGCCCGAGCGCGAGGTGCTGGCCTCCCGCTTCTTCGAACGGTACGAGGCGGTGTACGGCATCGCGCAACGGGGCGAGATCGAGCTCGTCAGCTACCGCGTCCGCGTCACCGTCCCCGCCGCCTCTGACGCCGTCCCCGCCCTCGATGCCGCCTCCACCCCACCGCCGCCGGACACTGCCGGGCCGGGCACCAGGCGGGCGTACTTCGTGGAGGCGGGCGGCTACACCGACGTCCCCGTGCACACCAGGGACACCATGGGCACCGGACCCCTCCACGGCCCGGCGATCGTCGAGGACGCCGAGTCCACGATCGTGGTCCCGCCCGGCTGGGCCGCCGCCCTGGCCGAGACCCGCGCCGTACACCTCACCGGGAGCACGACATGCCGGACCCCCTGACCGCCGAGGTGCTCAGGAACGCGCTGGTCGTGGCGGCCGAGGAGGCCAGCATCGTAGTGGTGCGCTCCGCGTACTCGACGTTCATCGTCGAGGGCTCCGACGCCTCGGCCGCCGTCCTCGACGCCGGGGGCCGCCTGATCGCGCACTCCATGGCCACCACGCTCATGAACAGCATGGCGCTCAAGGTGGCACTCCCCGAACTGCTCAAGGACATCCCACCGGACACGATGAGCCCCGGCGACGTGTACGTGCTCAACGACGCCTACCGGGGCGGCGTGCACACCAACGACCTGCTCGTCTACCGCCCGGTCTTCGTCCGGGGCGCCCCGGCGTACTTCACCGCCACCATGATCCACGTCTCCGACCTGGGCGGCCTCTCGGCCGGCGGCATGGCCCCGCTGGCCACGGACATCTTCCTGGAGGGCCTCCAGCTCCCCCCGGTACGCCTGGCCACCAGGGACGGACTCGACCCGGCCGTCGAGGCCGTGCTCAGGGCCAACAGCCGCACCCCCGACAAGGTCATGGGAGACGTACGGGCGCTGGTGGCCGGGACGGCGGTGGCCGCCGCCCGCCTGGAGAGCCTGGCCGGCGAGTACGGCGCGGATGGCCTGCGCGCGGGCATCGACGACTACCTGGACTACACGGAGGCCAGGACCCGGGCGGCGCTGGCCGAACTGCCGCAGGGCCGGTTCGAGGCGGCGTACCCGATCGACGACGACGGCATGAATCCGGAACAACCCCACCACATCCGCGTCGCCGTCACCCTCGGCGGCGACCAGGCCGTGCTGGACTTCGCCGGCACGGACCCGCAGGTCCCGGCGGCGATCAACGCCTCGGCCTCGCAGTCCCTCGCCGCCGCCGTCTTCGCCGTCCGCTGCTTCCTGGACCCCACGATCCCCATGAACGACGGCTGCCTGCGGGCCATCGAGGTGCGCCTGCCCGAGGGCTCCCTGCTCAACGCCCGCTCCCCCTACCCGTGCGGCGGCCGGTACGTCCCGATCTACGCCGCCATGGAGGCCGTCTTCCAGGCCATGTCCGACGCCGTCCCCGACCAGGCCATCGCCGCCAGCGGCATCCTGCAGCCGTTCTCGATCGCCGCGGTGGGGGCGCCGTACTGGATCCACCTCTCCTACGACTTCGGCGGCGTCGGCGCCCGCCCCGGCCTGGACGGCCCGGACGCGACGGGCGTGCACTTCGGCATCGGCCGCAACTCCGTGCCGCAGGCGGAGCCGGTGGAGAGCCGCTGCCCGCTGATCGTCGAGTCCATCGAGACCATCCCGGACTCGGGCGGCCCCGGCCGCTTCCGCGGCGGCCTGGGCTCGCGCACGGTCTACCGCTTCCTGGCGGACTGCCACGTCACGACCCGCGGCGACCGCCTCCGCCTCGCACCCCCTGGCCGCGACGGCGGGTCACCGGGCCGCCTCGGGGGCTTCTTCAAGCGCCACCTGGACGGGACGGTGGAACGCCTGGCGTCCAAGGTCAACAATGTGCGGTTCGCGGCCGGGGAGGCGTTCATCGTGGAGACGACGGGCGGCGGGGGGCTCGGCCCGCCGGGCGAGCGGTCCCGGGAGGCGGTCCTGGCCGACCTCGAGGCGGGGCGCGTCACGCCTCGGGGAGCGGCCGAGGACTACGGATTCCGGCGGCCGAGCAAGTCTGCGGGATCAAAGCTGACGCGGTAAGGCGCCGACAGTGTGATCGTGGTCCCTGCCTTGTAGACGCTGGGGTCCCGGTAGGAGTCACCCTCGAGTTCGTAAACGTAGAGTGCCGGTCCTGGTTCGGGTTCGACGCGCCAGTAGAGGGGAATGCCCGCTGCCGCGTATGCCACCGCTTTGGCCCCTCTGTCATGCATCTTGGTGCTCGGGCTGACCACCTCCACAGCCAGCAGCAGATCGCTGGGCGCGAACATGAGCCCTACCGACTCAGACGCCGCCTCGGGCACCACGACGAGGTCGGGAATGTAGAAATCCTTGTCGCCCGGGCAGACGTTAACAGTGGGCAATGCCTCCAGCCCAGGTGGCGCCGCTTCGGTGAGGATATACGCCAGCCGGTAGATGGCACGCTGGTGCAGGGGGGTGGGGGCAGGGCTCACTACTAGGCTCCCGTTGAAGAGCTCGTAACGATTCCCGTCGTCCGGGAGTTTGAGCAGGTCGTCGACTGTGTATGGCGGCGCAGGAAGGACAAGCTTGCGCCTCGCGGTCGGTTCGATCGTCGCCATTGCGGTCACCCACTCAGTATCGGGAGTCTCGCCCTCGCCCACATGCTACTTGCCCGAATTCCGTCACTTAAAGTCACGAGCCCGCCACGCCCCGGCGCCTTTGTGCACGGCCGTGTGCACGGCCCGGGCCAGCCGCGCCCCCCACTCCGACCGCGGCCCGCCGAACAGTTCCACGGGCCCGTCAACGGGCACCGCCACGCACACCGCGTCCGACGCCGTCCCTGTGCACGGGAACCCGGCCTCGATCAGCGCCTGGGACTTCGCCTCCGTGACGGTCATCACCGCGTTGACCAGGGCCGCGTCCGTCATGGCCACCGGCAGCACGGCCACGATGTTGACGGTGCCCGCCCGGATGGGCGCCAGCTCCGGGTCCTGAGCGCCCTCGGGCGCGGCGGCCCAGGTGGGGACGCGGAGGCCGACGGTCGCGTACGCCTCCACGCCGCCGTCCGAAGCCTGGATGTACCGGTCGACGGAGGCGGCGGTCAGCATGCCGACGCCGTCACCGCCGGGGCCTAACGACACCAGGTGGTCCACCGGGTCCATCCGCGAATAGCCCGCCACCACCTGCGCGTTCAGCACCCATGCACGGACCCCGATGCCGCCGCCGAGCAGCGCGGAGGAGATCATCCGCCACCCCGGTCCGAACTCCCACAGCAGCGCCCCCAGCCGCGCCCCGTCCTCCACCCGATACGTGAGCTTCACGGCCCTCCCCTGACCAGGTGCACGACAGGCCGGCCGTCCGGCCCTGGCTCGATCTTGACATGGGCGTCGAAGTGCCGTCCCACCAACGATTCCGTGAGCACCTGGGCGGGTTTGCCCGAGGCCACCGCGCGCCCGCCGGCCAGCAGGAGGAGGGCGTCGGCGTAGAGGCCTGCGACGGTCAGGTCGTGCAGGGTGGTGACGACGGTCAGGCCGTCGGCCCGGCGCAGCCGGTCCACCAGCTCCAGCACCTGCTGCTGGTGGCCGAGGTCCAGCGCCGTCGTGGGCTCGTCGAGCAGCAGCACGGGCGCCTGCTGGGCGAGCGCCCTGGCCAGCACCACGCGCTGGCGCTCGCCGCCGGACAGCTCCCCGACGCGGCGCATGGCGAGCGCGGTCAGGTCGAGCCGGTCGAGCACCGACGCCGTCACCTCCCGGTCGTGCGCGCTCTCCCGGCCCAGATAGGGGATGTACGGGGTACGCCCGAGCAGCGCGTAGTCGAAGACCGTCATGTCGGGCGGCAGGGCGGGGGCCTGCGGGGCGTAGGCGAGCAGGCGGGCCCGTTCGCGGGGCTTGAGCCGGGCGGACGGCCGGGCGTCCAGGGTGACCTCGCCGCGGTGCGCGACCAGGCCCATGACGGCCTTGAGCAGGGTGGACTTACCGGCCCCGTTGGGCCCGATGACGGCCAGCCACTCGCCGCCGCGCACCTCGAGGTCCACCTCGGAGACGACCTCGCGATCGCCGAGCCGTACGGACAGTCCCTTGGTCCTGATCACGTGGCCGCCCGCCTGGTCATGCGCAGGACGCCGACGAAGAACGGCGCACCCACGAACATGGTCACCACCCCGATCGGCAGCTCGGCGGGCGCGATCACCGTGCGTGCGATGAGGTCGGCCAGCACCAGGAACGCCCCGCCGACGATCAGCGAGAGCGGCAGCACGATCCGGTACGAGCCGCCCGCCAGCCGCCGCACGATGTGCGGGATGACGATGCCCACGAACCCGATCAGCCCGCTCACCGCCACGGCCGCCGCGGTGGCCAGGGAGGCGGCCAGCAGCACGGTGAGTCGCACCCTGGCCGCCCGCACGCCGAGGCTCGTGGCCTCCTCGTCGCCCACGGACAGCACGTCCAGCATCCGCCCGTGCAGCAGGAGCAGCACGGCCGAGACGGCGGCGTACGGCAGGACCAGCCAGAACTGGTCCCACCCGCCGCCGACGTCGCCGAGGATCCACGCGTAGATGCGCTGCAACTCCTCGACGTCGAGCTGCTGGATGAACGTCTGGATCGCGGTCAGGAACGACGTGACCGCCACCCCCGCCAGCACCAGCGTCGCGGTGCCGCCGGCGCGCCCGGCGGTGTTGCCGAGCGTGTACGCCAGGAACACGCCGCCCACCGCCCCGACGAAGGCGGCGACCGGGATGCTCCCGGCCGACACCGGCAGCAGCACGACGGCCACGGTCGTCGCCAGCCCGGCTCCGGCCGCCGCGCCCAGCAGGTACGGGTCCGCGAGCGGATTGCGGAACACGCCCTGGTACCCCGCCCCCGCCATGGCGAGCAGCCCCCCGACCACGGCGGCCACCAGCACCCGGGGCAGCCGCAGCTCGAACAGCAGCCCCTGCTCGACCGGCGCGAGCCCGGAGTCCAGACGCACGAACGGCAGCCAGTCCAGCGCCTGGAGCACCACCTGCCAGGGCGAGATGTCGGCGGCCCCGCCGATCAGGCCGGCGATCATGCAGACGGCCAGCACGCCCAGGGCGCACGCCACCCAGAGGGGTCGGGCCCTGGACGGGCCGGCCTGCCGTGCCATGGTCAGCTCTTGGCCCCGGCCTTGGTCACCGCTGCGCCGACGGCCTCGGCGAGCTGGACGACGCGCGGCCCCCAGCGGGAGGCGAGGTCGTCGTCGAGCTGGATCACCTGGTCGTTCTTGATGGCGGACAGGCCCTTCCACCCCGGCCGCTTGGCCAGGGTGTCCTTGCTCTGCCCGCAGCACTTGACGTCGCCCAGGAAGATCAGGTCGGGGTCGGCCTGCGCCACGAACTCGGCCGACAGCTTGGGATAGCCGCCCGCCTGGTCGGGGGCCTTGTCGGCGATGTTCGTGAGGCCGAACATGGCGTAGACCTGCCCGATGAACGTCTGGGACGTCGCCGCGTACGGCGTCTGGTCGAGCTCGTGGTAGTACGTGAGCTTCTTGTCCTTGGGCGCCTCGGCGGCCAGCTTCTCCATGGCCGTCTTCATGCCGGAGACGACCTCGTCCGCCTTGGCCTTGTTGCCGGTGGCCGCGCCGATCTCGGCGATCTCCTCGTACGCCTCGTCGAGCTTGGCGGCGGCGGGCTCGAGGAGGACGGGCACGTTCAGCTTGCCCAGCTCGGCGACGATCTGGTCGATGTCGTTGGAGACGATGACGAGGTCGGGCTTCTTGGCGACGATGGCCTCGACGTTCGGCTTGAAGCCGGACAGGTCGGTCTTGGGCGCCTCGGGCGGGTAGTTCGACTGGTCGTCGGCGGCGACGACCTGAGGGCCGGCGCCGATGGCGAACAGCGTCTCCGTGTGGGTGGCCGAGAGGGAGACGATCCGCTCGGGCTTCTTGGCGAGGGTGACCTTGCCGTTGCCCGCCTCGATCGTGACGGGGAAACCGGCGGAGGCGGCGGTGGGGGCGGTGGTGGTGGGG